>JBKDGH010000181.1:0-18716 GCA_046336655.1 Flavobacteriales bacterium
TCGATAATCCGCTGCAGGTATTCCCATTTACCTGCACAGTCAGGAATGAGGGTGTCCATGGTGGTACCGGGAGATATGCGGCGCACAGCCTCCACCGTCTGATACCAGATTTCAGAACCGCCGTCGGCGAGGTCATCGCGGTCAACCGAAGTGATTACAGCATGCTTCACTTTCATGAGTTGAATGCTCCGTGCCACGCGGGCGGGCTCAAACGGATCAGCTTCCAGGGGCTTGCCCGTGGCTACCGCGCAAAATCCGCAAGAGCGCGTGCAGATATTTCCGAGAATCATGAAGGTGGCTGTGCCCTCTCCCCAGCATTCACCCATATTCGGACAATTGCCGCTCTCACAGATTGTATGAAGCTTATGATTGTCCACCACATTGCGAACCATCCTGTAGTTCTCTCCGGTGGGCAACTTCACCCTCAGCCATTTCGGTTTGGGAACTCGCGCCGGCTGTGCTTCCGCCTCAATCGTTTCACTCATGATTTGTTATACTTTTTACCGAAGACAAAATGGATGTACAGTGATGCGAAAATGCGGTGATTCCTGGCGCCATCGAACCTCTCTTCAAGAATCTGATCGGACATGATTTCGATTCTTTGGGGAAATACTTCCACCTGAGCTCCCGCCTCAAGACCTTTGATTCCGTCCTTTCTGCCGCTGTACTCGAACAGCCATGAAAAGCGTGCAAAACCACCGGGATGAATTTTGATTTCGCTGAATCCACGCAATCCGGAAGCCCTCCCGTAGATATTGTTCTCGTGCTTTTCAGGATCGAATTTCTCCACCTCAATATAAAAGCTGTTGACGAATCCGGGGTCGCGGTAGAGAATCTCCAGGTAGACCGGCTTGGTAAGGCCGATGGACGGACCAATCATCCAGCTGTATCCGACCTGAACACCGTTGCGGCGAAGCTTTTCGGTGAGGATGTGCTTGTGTCCGAAACCCGGGCGAATGGTGTAGAAGTTATTCACCTTGCCGTAGAAATAACTGCGTGCGTTGGGATCCTGAAAGAAACTTTTGGTCTCCTTTTCATGCTTCACAAACATCATATCAAGAGAGATGAGCCGGATATGATAGGCTCCACGGTTCTTTCCGTATGTGAAATTGAGCCCGTAGCCCGCTGTATTGAGGTTCAGTCCGCCGAATAGCTGATGACTGTATACAATAACCGGCTCCTCATACAGCTCATTCTGCGCATCCGATGATTTCGGAATCGCAGCCAGAAGCACAAGTCCAATGAGGTATGTCAGAGCCTTTGTCATTCAAGTATCAAAATTACACATAAAACCCTGATTCCCCTCCCGGGGTTCGAACGCGCGGTGGTCTGCGCATCGTATGCGCTGATGGAGTAGCTTTGACCGAAAACAATTCATTCTATGATAAAGCCCGGCATGACCGTGGAATACCTCGGCGAATTGCGCTGCGAAGCCACACACCTGCGCAGCGGAAACACCCTGATTACGGACGCGCCGCCCGACAACAAAGGACGCGGTGAGGCCTTCTCTCCCACTGATCTGCTCTGCACTTCCCTTGCCGCATGCATGATGACCATGATGGGCATTACCGCCCGGGAAAAGGAGATTCCGCTTAAAAAAATACAGGTGGGAATTGAAAAGGTGATGGCTTCCGATCCGCGCAGGGTGGCGGCAATACGCCTGGCTTTTGACTTTCAGGCTGACACCTTTGACGAAAAGCAACTGGCGCTGTTGAAAAACGCGGCCATTACCTGTCCTGTGGCTAAAAGCATCCACCCCGACATACACATCGAGTTACACTGGAAATAAAAAAGGAGAATGCGGGTTACTTCACCTGCTCAACAGGCATTTTGTCGTAGGCTGCACAGGACTGTTTGTGGCGGCGACAGGAGGTACACACAAGACTGCACATCACAGCAATCACGAAAAACAGAGTACGGATTTTCATGCGGGATTCCATTCAACTAAATTCAAAGGTAACTGGCTTAACCCTGACCCTGTTGTTAAAGTTTCCAACAGGTGTCTAACACCACACAAAAACTCAGGCCGATTTTCCCATGCCGTTCCGACTTGCCTTGCTTCTTCTGACTGCTCTGGCCTTCACAGCGCGGGGATATGCCCAGACGGAGCTGGTACTGACCGGACAAGGAAACGACACCATCCGGGAGCGCTTCGCCAGTCTGCCACTCGCCGAGGCTGCGCTTGCACGCAGACTTGCAGAGGCCCAATCAAAAGGCTACCTGGAAGCGCGGTATGACACCTTGCGGAAGCCCGGACAACTCCTTGCCCGGACAGAAACCGGAAAGAAGCACATCATCGGTTCGCTGACCATTCTTCCCGACTCTGCGATGCCCAGGCTTCGGGATTTTGCGCCCCGCAGGCGCGACCTTGCCGTGTTCCGGGAGGGGGCGGTAGAAAAGCGGGTAGACCCCATCCTCACCCAACTTGAAAACAACGGATATCCGTTTGCGCGGCTGAGTCTGGAGCGCATTGACCAAACGGACTCGGTATGGCACCTTACCTACCGCATCCGCACCGGAGCGGCGGTGAAACTCGACAGTCTGATGGTGCGCAGCGATGATAAAATGCCGGTTTCTTACATCAGGCGCTTCCTCGGCTGGCGACCCGGGCTCCCTTACAGCGAGGAGGAAATGCAGGCAATGAAGTCCAGGCTGAGTGAGATTCCGTTCGTAACTGTGCGGCAAACTCCCGAAATCCGGTTCAGGGGCGATGAAGCAGATCTGTACCTCGTGCTTTCGCGAAAACCGGCGCATACCTTTAACGGAATTATCGGAATTCAGCCCGAAGATGGCGGGCGTACCACCCTCACGGGTGATCTGGAAATCCGGTTGCTGAATGCCTTTCAGGGCGGAGAAGAGATTTACTTCAACTGGCGCCGGTTGCAAAGTCAGACCCAGGAATTACACGCCAGGACGAGATTGCCTTATCTGCTGGGCACGCCTTTCGGAACGGAGGCATGGGTAAAAATCTATCGGCGTGACAGCACATTCAGCTCGTTCCGCGGACAGCTTGCCCTCGTATTTGACCTGCGGGGCTATGGCCAGATGCGGGCATTTGCCGAAAGCAACTCCACCAGTCGCCTGTCGCGCAGCATCAGGACCGGTGATTTTGCGGATGTATCCGGCACCTTATATGGTTTGGGACTTCAACTCATGCGCCTGGACTACCGCTTCAATCCGCGCAAAGGCTGGTCGGCCGATATCGAGCTGGCCACAGGGCGTCGCAGTGCCACGCGGCAGGCGCTTGCGGACGATGAGCCCGTGACATTGCGCACCGATACGTACCGCATTCACGGAACTGCTGATTGGTTTATTCCTGTGTTCAGGCGGCAAACCCTGCGCATTGGAGGCAAAGGAGCCGCGCTTTTTGCCGACGGACTTTCCGAAAATGAATTGTTCCGCATCGGTGGGCTCAAGACAATACGGGGTGTTGATGAAGAAGGAATATTTGCCCGTTCATGGGCCACGGGCACACTGGAGTACCGCTTCATCCTGGATAAAAACTCAGCACTGTATGCCTATTTTGATCAATCGTGGTATGAAGCACAGCGTCTTTCCGGATTTGTGACTGACACCCCGCGCGGTTTCGGAGCAGGCGTATTCTTCGATACGAAGGCAGGAATTTTCTCATTCAACTACGGCCTCGCCCGGCAATTCGACAATCCGCTGCTGCTTCGTAATGCGCGGTTAAGTTTCGGATTCAGCAGTTTGTTCTGAATCTCCGCAATACAGTGCCGGCGTGATGCGTAAGCACTAAATTTGTGAAATGGAAATTCTCTTTTTGATTATTGGAATCATTGCCGGCGGACTGGTCGTCTATTTCTATATGCTCTCACGCAAACCGCAAACCGATGCCGCAGATCTCGCAGGCAATCCGGTGCTCGCTGAGCTGCGCGAGCGGTTGAACCGCGGGGAATCCGCACTGGCGCAGGAACGCACAGAAAAGGAAAAACTCATAGCCCGGCTTTCGGCCTCCCAACAAGCCAATCAGTCACTCGAATTAAAACTGGTTGAAAATGCGCAGGAAATCACCCGAATCCGGGAGGAATTTCAGCGCGAATTTCAGGTGATGGCGCAGGCTATTCTCGAGAAAAACTCTGAGAAATTCTCAAAGCAAAACAAAGATCAGATTGACCAGATTCTCACTCCTCTGCGCGATCGCATCAAGGAGTTTGAGCAGCGTGTGGAGAAAACCTACGATGAAGAAAAAGGCGAGCGTATTCGTTTGAAAAAAGAAATTGAAGACCTTGTTTCCCTGAATAAAAAACTGAGTGAAGACGCAGAAAATCTCACCACTGCGCTGCGCGGTGACAACAAAGCGCAAGGCAACTGGGGCGAATTGATTCTGGAGAAAATCCTCGAGCGCAGCGGCCTCAGGGAAGGCGTGGAATACAAAATCCAACACACCGCCGAAAACGCCGAAGGCGCCCGTATCCGGCCGGATGTGGTGATATTCCTTCCCGACGGAAAACACCTCATTGTGGATTCCAAGGTATCGCTTCTTGCCTACACCAATCTGATAAGTGCAGATGACGACAGCGGAAAGGCGCTCTTTCTCCGTCAGCATCTGGACAGCGTGAAGAACCACATCAAAGGATTGGGGGAAAAAAATTACCACACCGCAGAAAACCTTCGATCACCTGACTTCATTATGCTTTTCATGCCTATGGAAGCTGCTTTTTCAGCAGCTCTTCAGGCTGATCCGGAATTGTTCAGTTTTGCGTGGGAGCGGCGCATTGTAATCGTTTCACCTACCACTTTGCTCGCCACATTGCGCACGGTAGAGAATATCTGGAGGCAGGAAAAACGCTCACTTCATGCAGATCAGATTGCGGAAGAGGCAGGAAAACTCTATGACAAGTTTGTGGGATTTACGAATGACCTGCTTGATGTGGGCAAGAAAATGAACGGTGCCATTGAGTCTTATGAAGATGCGATGAAAAAACTCTCCAACGGTCCGGGCAATGTGGTCCGCCGACTGGAAAACATGAAGGGTTTTGCGGCCAAGACGGGCATCAAGGCCATCAACGAGAAGCTGCTGGAACGCGCGCAATCCGATGAACAAGAGGAGGCAAGCACAGAATGAGAATACTGAACTACCTCCCTTTTGCCGCATCTATGGTCATCCTTGGTGCAGGCTGCATCTCAAGCCTTCCTTCTGCGCAAGGCACTTACACCGCACTGTACGATTTCGAAAGTGTTTACCTCCATCCTGAATTCCGGCTTTACCATTTTCACGCCGATTCCACCGTGCTGCATTACCGTGTAAAATCATCCGAGCTGCTCTATGCAAGGCGCGGAGAGGGCGGTCAGGAGGCGAGGGTACGTATTGATCTTCAGGTGCGCAATGAGCAGGGCGCACTCTCCGACAGCCTTCATTTTCACGACAACGACATGCGGGAAACTGAATCTGCGGGCTATCTGTACGGCACGCACCGATTCAAATTGCCGAGGGGAAGCTGGAAACTCGCGTTGACATTCCGGGACCTCAACCGGGGGACCATTCAGGAGTATTTCCTTTCGGCGGAGAAAAGCTCCCCGCTTCATCCGCAGCACATGCTGGTGAGGAAAGCATCCCACGGCCAGCCTGTGTTTTCTGCATTTCTTTCAGAAGGCGATTCTGTCATTCTTGAATCAGAGGTGCTTTTCGGACAGCCCGGAACGGAGAAAATCTGGATCAGCCAGTTCAAGGAAAACGCGAAGTTACCGCCTCCGCCTTTTTCGCAAAATGCACCGGAAATACCGTCGACGGCTAACCTGCAAAGAAGTGCATTCGACGTAACAGGCACCTCCTATTCGTTCGTCATGCCCGGATTTCCGGTGTTTATCAGTACTGATACGGAAGGAAAGCAAGGCCTTTTCCTGTCTCCTTCCAGCCCGTTTTTTCCTGAAATAAAAGGAATCGATCAACTCACCGGTCCACTGCGCTATATCACGTCCAAGGCAGAATTCGACGAGTTCAGCAAGGCGTCATTTGCCAAGCCACTGGTGGACAATTTCTGGCTTGAATGCGCAGGATCAAAAGACCGCGCCCGGGATCTGATCCGCACTTTTTACACCCGGGTGGAAGAAACCAACCGCTATTTCTCCAGTTATACCGAAGGCTGGAAAACCGACAGAGGGATGATTCATCTCGTATTCGGAAATCCCGCGAAAATCCGCCGGACAAACAACGAAGAAACGTGGATATACGGGGAAGAAGGCAATCCGGCCTCCCTGAGTTTTGTGTTTCGGAAAAACACTTCTGCGCTGAGTGACAATGTGTTTATTCTGCAGCGCGATCCGCAGTACCGCCAGGTGTGGGAACAAATGGTAACAGCCTGGCGTCAGGGGCGTGTGTTCAGTGATTGATTGAATCCTTCCTGGTTTACCTTCGCGGCCGCAATTCCTGACTCGTGCACCGTCCATTTCACTCCAAACGTCCCGCTCAGGGCATGATCATCGGTTTCAGGGCGGTGCTTGAGGCCATTGAGTCAGGCAAAGAGCTCGATAAAGTCCTGGTGCAAAAAGGCCTTCAGGGTGAATTATCGAAAGAACTTCGCACCGCCTTGCACCACGCGGATATTCCCTTTCAGTTGGTTCCCGCGGAGAAGCTCAATCAGCTCAGCCGCGCGAATCATCAGGGTGTGATCGCTTTTCTTTCTCAGATTTCATTCGGGCGGTTGGATGAGATCATCCAGCAGTGTTTCGAACAGGGACGAGATCCGCGGATTGTGATCCTGGATCACATCACGGATGTGCGGAATTTCGGAGCGATATGCCGCTCTGCAGAGTGCTTCGGGGCGCATGCCGTGGTGATCCCCGAAAAAGGCGCAGCGCAGATCAATTCCGAGGCCATTAAAACCTCCGCCGGAGCACTTCTCAGCATTCCGGTGTGCCGTGAGAAAAACCTTTCCGAAACCATCCGAAGGATGCAGCAGTCGGGGTTGCGGGTTGCAGCCTGTACCGAAAAGGGTGCGGTGCCACTCCGGAACGCGAAGCTCACAGGTCCGATGTGTGTGGTGCTGGGCGCAGAAGACACCGGAATTTCAAATGACATCCTCCGCTTGGCTGATGAACTGGTCGTCATTCCGATGACCGGCACAACTTCTTCATTGAATGTAAGTGTGGCAGCGGGAATCTTGCTCTACGAACTGGCGACCCAAAGTCTGAATTAAGAGAAGAAAATCACGAAACCCTCACAGAGTTCACTCGTTCTTTGCGATATTTGCCTTGACTCCATGGACATAGGCTGTCCTGACGCAGAAACTGAACCCTTAATTTCTCATGAAATCATTTTATCTGACTGGCCTGATCGCAAGTTTGTTATTTCTGGGCGCGTCCCTCAGCGCACAAACCGCACAGAGCAGTTCATCTTCTTCCCCGAAGTGGTATATCGAATTACCGGCGCTGAATACCACCACCTATGCTGAGCTTCATCAGTCGCTGCAAAATCATGCGCGCTATGAGATCCGCGAAGCGTGTGTCCCTGCTCATGTGCTGGTCATTGGCCTCAAGGGCAACCTTACAGCCGGCGCGAATGAATGGCAAAGCATAAGGAATTTACTTGTCACCAAAGGCTTTCAACAGGTGAATGAAATGACCAATGGCGGGCCTGAGACCTTCATGCAACGCTGTCGCAATGCACGCACAGGTCAATAATTTTTTCATCGAAGAATAACGCAGAACGATCCACTTACATGCTGTTTCAACAACGCTTTCTTTCCATCCTGGCAGCGATGCTCCTGAGTGTTTCAGGATTCGCCCAGCTCAACGTGGACACGGCCATGTCGCCGGACCAAATGGTGCAGAACCTCGTCGGTGAAGGTGTACAGATCCTCAACGTGCAGGTCACTGCCGCGCCGAACTCCTTTGGCTACTACACCTCAAACAATACGGAAATCGGCACTAACCAGGGGCTTCTCCTTACCACGGGCCGGGCAGTGAATGCCATCGGCCCCAATAACTCGTCGGGTTTGCCTCAGATTTTACCCAACGGCACCTGCGCAAACTGTAACCTGTTCGACAATAATTTTCCGGGCAGCCCGCTGCTCAACGCAGCGCAGGACCGCACCACGTTTGATGCGACGATGATCGAATTCGACATCATTCCGCAGGGTGACTCACTGACTTTCGGCTACACGTTCGCCTCCGAAGAATATCTGGAATGGGTAAACTCGCCGTTCAACGACGTGTTTGGCTTTTACATTTCCGGAACCAACATAGGTACGGATGTGAACATCGCGTTGCTTCCCGGCACCTCTCAGGCGGTAGCAATCAATAGCGTGAACCACCTGGTAAACACCCAGTATTTTGACAACAACATCACACCACCCGGGCAGTTCATTCAGTACGACGGATTGACGGTGGATCTGGTGGCGGCCATCGGCAACCTCGTACCCTGCGAAGTGTATCACCTCAAACTGATTATCGCTGACGGCAGTGACCGCCTGTATGATTCCGGGGTGTTTGTGCGCCGCATTGAATCCAACCCGGTGATTGTGCTTACTGCTACTGCAGGCGGCATTGATTACATGATCGAAGGCTGTAATAACGGAACAATCAGCTTCTGCCGTGAATTGATCACCCCTGACCCGGTTGAAGTAGCCTATTGGTTTGGCGGCACAGCCGTGAACGGAGCTGATTATTCTCAGATCGGAACGGGAACTGCTCAGAATCCGAACATTATAAATATTCCGGGCAATGAGCAGTGCATTTCAATACCTGTCAATACCATCGATGACGGGATAACAGAAGGAGAAGAAATAATCACCATCTACGTGGGCAATCCGCTTTGCGACAATCTGATATTGCTGGACTCCACGAATTTCAGCGTGGTGGATCAACTTGAAGTGGCTCTGGTTGCGGATCCGGTTAACATTTGTGCCGGACAATGCGTCACGCTTTCTGGAACAGCCATTATTGACGGCACGTCTTCATTCGTCTGGTCGCCGCTGGATGGCATCGCTGAGCCTGAATCGCTGGTGACGGAAGCCTGTCCCACTGAAACCACGACCTATACCCTTACCTCGCAAATCGAATCCTGCCTGGGAGAGGCAAGTGTGACCATTGAAGTATCGTCAATCACCATCTCACTGGATGCTCAGAACGACAACTGTGCGATTGGAAATACCGGATCCATTGAACTGAGCATTTTCGATGCCGTTGAGCCACTCACTTTTGAATGGACTGGTCCGAATGGCTTTACCAGCGATCAGGAAGACCCGGATGGCCTGTCGCCCGGCCAATATTGCGTCACCGTTACTGACGGCGCAGGTTGCGTGGCCAGTGGTTGTGCGACCATTGCGGAAGAAAACACCCTTCAGTTTGCGTCCGAAGAGTTGTCGGATTTCACCTGCTTCCCGATTTCGTGTTTCGGAGCCACAGATGGTTCAGTGAACATTGAAATAACCGGGGGTTCCGGCATCTATACCTATGAATGGACCGGCCCGAATGGTTTTACTGCAGATACGCAGGATATTTCCGGATTAGGCGCAGGCGTATATACCGTTACAGTGACCGATTCAGAAGGCTGCGTGATCACCGACTCATTCACACTTGAACAGCCGGCAGCACTGACCATTGACGTCCTTGGTGTGGTGGATCTGCTTTGTACCGGTGTCGAAACCGGCTCCGCTGAAGTAGACGCCAATGGAGGCTGCTCACCGTACCTCTACACCTGGAGTCATGATCCAAACCTTCAAGGGCCGATTGCCCTGAACCTGGGAAGCGGAATTTACAACGTGAGCGTTGAGGACGTGAACGGATGCAGCAATGAGGGCTCTGTAGAAATTGAAATCAACGATCCCATCGATCCGGTTTCGCTCAACATTGACTTCATTCTCACCTACCCCGGCGGCTTTAATGTGAGCTGTCCGGGTGAATCAGACGGCGCCGTGGACGTCACCATCGAAGGCGGAACTCTTCCTTACACTATTGTGTGGGACGGTCCGGGCACATTCACCTCAGGAGATGAGGACTTGCTCGATGCGCCTTGCGGAGATTACACGCTGACCGTAACGGATGGCAATAACTGCGTCATTGCGGAAGAAGTAACCCTTTCATGTGTTGCTCCGATTCAGATCACCTCTGAAACTACACCTAACCCTTGCAATGAGCCCGAGAATACGCTCGGAGCTATTACTATTCTCACCACCACCGGCGGGCATGGCGGCCCCTACTTCTATGAGTGGTCAGGACCAAACGGATTCAGTTCCTTCAGCGAAGACCTCACCGGACTCGTTTCCGGAGCCTACACCCTATTGATTACAGATCCGTTCGGTTGTACCGAAGAAATCACCATCAATGTGGGCACAAACGATGCATTTACAGCAAATGCTACGGTGACTCAAATCAATTGTGCAAATGCCTGCAACGGAAGCATTTTACTGGATGTAAGCCCTGTGGATGTGTACACGTATACCTGGACCGGACCTGATGGCCCGCTGCCATCCACAGAGGATCAGACAGGCCTTTGTCCCGGAAGCTATAGCGTGCTTATTCAAACAAATGAGTGTCAGGAGGAATTCCAATACCTGATTACAGAGCCTGCGCCAATTGAAATTGATGTAGTGGAAGTAATCACTCCGGTATGCTTTGGACAGAATTCCGGCAGCATTGATATCGAGGTTTCTGGTGGAACAGGTAACCTCACCATCTCATGGGCGCCGCTTCCTTCGAGTTTCTTCGCAGGTTCTGCGAATGAAGACCTCAGCAATCTCTTCGACGGATGCTATGTAGTGACCGTGACCGATGAAAACGGATGCACCGCCACAGAAGAGGTGTGTCTGAATGCTCCTCAAATTATGACCATTTCTGTGGAAGTCACCCAATACAATGGTGGCTTCAACATCTCATGCCCTGGCGCTCAGGACGGACAAATCAGCGTATTTGTCGCGGGAGGAACTCCTGACTGCGATGCGTTCGCTCCTTTCTGTTACGAATACGACTGGAGCGGATGCACTGACGTGGCACCAAATGATCCCAACTCCAATATCCTTACTGGCCTCAGCGGTGGTGTGTATTGCGTAGATGTATTTGACAGCAATGGCTGTCTGGCAACCACCACCATCACTATGCTCGAGCCCGAACCCATAGCTGACAATGCCATTGTGGAAGATGTATCATGCAACGGATTGAGCGACGGAAGCATTACGCCTAACCTGGCCGGAGGCAGCGGCACCTACATTGATTTCGACTGGACACAAGGCAACATCGGAAACAATGCGCCTGATGCCGCTACATTGACCAACCTTGCTCCGGGCTGTTATACGCTGGTGGTAACGGACAATAATCAGTGTAACGAAGAATTCACATGGTGCATCAGTGAGCCCGCCCCCTTGACGATCTCTGTGGGCAATGTGGTTCAGCCCGCTTGTGATGGGTCCGCTGGCGGCAGCGCAACACTCAACGCAGAAGGTGGTACTCCTGACTATACCTACGTCACAACCGGGCCGGGTGGACCATATACAGGCCCCACATTGGATGGCTTGGACGAAGGTATCTACGATGTTACCGTCACTGATGCCAATGGCTGCACTGCTGCTGGAATCTGTACAATCAACCCTGTGATACCCCTTGAGGTCGCTATCGAGGCCCTTATTGCAGACCCCGGACAAGTGTTCACCCTTCAGTGCTTTGGTGATACTACAGGATCACTTCAGGCGAATATCACCGGCGGATCTCCTGAATACACCATCACCTGGACTGACAGCAATGGCAATGCGATCGGCAGCGAAGCCCTCATCACCAACCTCGGTGCCGGCGAATACTGTGTGCAGGTGGTGGATCAGAACGGCTGTGAAACCGACGCCTGCTTCACCATTACCCAACCCGAAGAGCCGCTGGCAGCAGAAGCCATACTGCTGGAGTATCTCGGATACAACGTTTCCTGCTTCGGCGTATGCGACGGAGCCATTGACCTCACCGTAACCGGTGGCGTGGCGCCTTACACCTTCCTCTGGGAGCTTGGAACAGGGGAGCTCGTGCCCGGTGAAGATCAGACTGACCTCTGTGACGGACTTGCTGAAGTGCTCGTGACGGATGCCAATGGCTGCCAGCAACTGAACCAGTTTAACCTGACGTCTCCCTCCCCAATCAACGTGAATGCGACCCTCTCTCAGTATAACGGAGGCTTCAATGTATCCTGCCTCGGATCATGTGATGGTAGCATCGCAGTGACGGCAACCGGCGATGACGGACCCTACACCATTCAGTGGACCAACCCGGTGCTTCCCGGCGGCGATACGCAAGAGAACCTCTGTGCAGGCGCGTATGAGGTAGAAGTAACCGACTCACGCGGCTGCACCGAAACAGATACCTTCACACTCATTGAACCTACAGCAGTAAGCGCGGTCATTCAGACAGACTTCGACTGCGGAACCGGTGAAATCACGCTCTGTGCGTTGGCTGGCGGGGGTTCCGGAAGCTATACGTTCATCTGGTCCGATGAATCAGGTGACAGTTGCATCACACCGCAAGGTGATGGCGAGTACTGTGTGACGGTCACGGACAGCAACGGATGCTCCACTGAAGAAATCTGCGAGACCATTGCGAGCCCTGAACTACTCGATGTAAGCGGCATAGTTACAAATACCACCTGTGCACAGGATAACGGAGCGATTGACATAACCATCATTTCAGGTACCGGTCCATTCGACCTGGAATGGACCGGTAACGGAGTGGTACAGGATGAATTATCTCAATCCGGTCTGGCTACGGGAAATTATACAGTGACCGTGACAGACGCATTTGGTTGCAGTGTAACCCTGGCGTTTCAGGTGCAAAGCAGCGATGAGATTACAGTATCCTTTGACAGCACCAATCCGGCCTGCTTCGGAGAAAGCAACGGCTCCATTGATGTCACGATTGACAATGCCGCTGCGCCCATCCAATACTCCTGGACCCTGAACGGCTTGTCATTTCCCGGAGAAGACCAACTCGACGAATTAGCTGCGGGTATTTACACGCTCAACTGGAGCGATGCTGACGGATGCACCGGATCGACATCAGTCATCATCAGCCAACCCGATACCCTCACCATCAACGCTGACATTCTGATTTACGGAAACGGCTTTAACATGAGCGGACCCGGAGAGACTGACGGAGCCATCTCCACCGATGTGCAGGGCGGTACTCCCGAGTACACGTACGACTGGAACATTGATGCGCTTGATCAGAACGAGGGTGGAATTAATCTCGCACCGGGTACTTACACCCTCACCGTGACGGACGCCAACGGATGCGCGGCAGATACCGTGATCATACTCAACGAGCCGTTTGACATCTCGCTGCCAACCGGTCTTTCGCCCAACGGCGACGGCGACAATGATACGTATGTCATTCTCGGCCTTGAAGCATTCCCGAACAATGAGTTCAAGGTGTTCAACCGCTGGGGCAACATCGTGTATGAAAAAGCGCGCTACAACAATGAGTGGGGCGGTGAAAGCAAGAGCGGCGAAGCCCTGACCGACGGAACCTATTTCGTGGTATTCGTAGCAGGCGGCCGTGAATTCAACACCTATGTAGATCTCCGCCGCTAAACCCAATCACCAACCTATCGCACATCCCATCTATGAAAAAGATAGTTCTTCTGATCGTTCTCGCCGCTGCTACCGGACTGGTGCAGGCGCAGCAGGAACTTATGATCAGTCAGTACATGTTCAACGGGCTGGTACTGAATCCTGCGTACACCGGCACCCACCCCTACTGGAGTGCAAGCGTGCTTCACCGGAGTCAGTGGGTACAGTTCGACAATGCGCCAACCACGCAGACGTTTTGCATCGACGGTCCAATTGCAGGCAACAAACTCGGAATCGGACTTACAGCCTCCAATGACCAGCTCGGTGTAACCCGTCAGCAGGAATTTGCGCTGAATGCAGCATACAAGCTCGCACTGTCGCGCGGTTATCTCTCGGCCGGTTTGCGTTTGGCAGGCGCCAATTACTCCGCCAACCTCTCTGATGTGGTAATCTGGGACACCGATGATGCGGTATACGCCAACAACATCAGCAACGAACTTGCATTCAAAGGCGGTTTTGGATTGTACTACTACGAGCGCAACTGGTTTGCCGGACTCAGCATACCTACGCTGTTCTCTTCTGACAATAACATCCTTCCCGAAAATTCGTCCATCAACCGGTTCTTCGAAAACCACTATTACCTGAATGCAGGAATGGTGTACGAAGTGAACCCCGTGCTGGCCATCAAGCCTTCATTCCTCGTGAAGTATGAAAATGCTGCCCCGCTTCAGGTGGACCTGAACTGCAACGTGCTGTTTTTCGAGAAATTCTGGCTGGGCGCAGGCTGGCGCTCAGGTGATGCGATGGTTGCAATGGCGGAATGGAACATCACCCCGCAGTTCCGTCTGGGCTACGCGTATGACTACACCCTGACGGCAATCAACAACTACAGTAACGGCTCGCATGAAATTATGCTGGGCTACGACTTCGGGCGCGATGCCAAACTAAAAGCGCGTTCACCACGCTATTTCTGATTCCATTTTTAACGATCCACCTCCACGCACACCTATGAATCGAATGACATTCAATCCCCTTGTGGCCCTTGCAATGGCCACCCTGTTCCTCGGGGGATGTGCCTCACAGTATATCCGTTCCGGAAAACAGTCATACAATGAACTTCGTTACCAGGACGCCATCTGGAGCCTTGAGCAAGGCCTTGTCAAAAAAGACGATCCCGAAGCACGCCGAATGTTGGCCGAGTCGTACCTCCTGACCAACGACATTGCCAAAGCGAATGAGCAATACTCACGCGTGGCTTTGTATACCGACAACAAAGACCGCGATCGCGTGATGCAGGGACAGGCATTGATGGCCAATGGCAAATACGGCGAAGCGCGCGCCATTTTTGAGGGAATTCTCAGCCGCGATCCAAACAACAAAATGGCGGCGTCCCTGCTCGCGGGCTGCAAAAAACTGGATGAAATGAAGAAGGATTCCCTGTTCATTCAGGTGGATGGTGTCAACATCCCGACCAGCTCACCGGTGTATTCCGCATTTCCCTATAACGACGGATTGATCATCACCTCACCTTCCTCAAAAGGTGACATGGATCCTTACACCAACAAGGCATTCACGGACCTCTATTTCTCCAAAAAAGAAGGAGCATCATGGGGTGCGCCGCAGCCGCTCTCCGGAGTGAATGGTCCGTATCATGACGCCGTTGCGGCCGTATCACCCAACGGTCAGCTGATGGTATTCACCCGCAGCTTCCAGCTCAATGCGGGCAAACTCGGCGGTGACGACAACAATGTGAGCAACACCCAGCTCTATATGAGCCGCAAGAAATCCGACGGTTCATGGGAAATGGCCCAGTTGCTTCCATTCTGCACCCAGAAATACATGTTTGCACACCCGACGTTCTCTGCTGACGGTGGTACCATGTACTTCTCGAGCAACATGAGCGGTGCCGGTCAGATGGACCTCTTCATGGTTAAGCAGAATGAAGGCTCATGGGGAACTCCTCAAAACCTCGGCAATGAGGTCAATACCTCCGGCAATGAAGTATTTCCTTCCATGCGCAGTGACGGTCGCCTGTATTTCAGCAGCGACGGACATACTACACTCGGCGGACTGGACGTCATGTACGCCGCTATGAATGATGGCGTGTGGAGTGCCCCACGGCACGTCAGCTATCCACTCAACTCATCCTTTGATGACTTCAGCATGGTGTGGAACGCTGACAGCAAATCAGGATATTTCTCCAGCGACCGGAGCGGGGCAGACCGCATCTATACCTTCTCTGAAATCAATCCAATGATCAGCCTCGAAGGTTTGGTGATGTCAAAAGATGGCAGTTCACCACTGGCAGGCGCTAAAGTGACCCTCATGAACCTTACTGACGGCTCAGAAACAGTGTTGTTTACGGGGCCTGACGGAAAGTACAATGCCGAACTTCTTCCCGGTAAAGACTACAAGGTGAAAATTGAAAGAGAGGGGTTCTTTGCTACCACTGAGGATTTTTCAACCAAAGGAATTGTTTCTGATAACATCGTTCAACGCGTCACTGAGTTGGTTGAAGTATACATTTCAGAAAAGACCGACGGCAGCGACGGAAATAACACAACCGGTCAGGGCGGCGACGGCTCAGGAGACGGAGACGGCCAGGGCAAGAACGGTCAGGGCAAATACCCCATTCCGAACATTTACTGGGACTACAACAAGTGGGAAGTTCGTCCGGATGCAATCCCCTACCTCGAAAGTGTGGTGAAGCTCTTCCGCGACAATCAGGATCTCAGGTTTGAAATCCGGAGCCACTGCGACTGTCGCGGCTCAGAAGGATTCAACGAGGACCTGAGTTCGAAGCGTGCGAAGGCTGTACTGGATTATCTTGTAAAACGCGGAGTGCCGCGTTCAATCATCGTAAGCAAAGGCATCGGCAAAAAGGAATTGCTGAATGGATGCGATTGCAGCGAAGGTGAAAACTGCACTGAAGCCCAGCATCAGGAAAACCGCCGCACCGAGTTCATCGTTACCGATAAGAAGAAAAAGAAGTAACCACTCAGAAGCGGATTCCACCGCTAAGCAGGAACGAAAGCCGGCTCATACCGATAGAAGCGGGCTGCACCATTCTCGGATCATAGAAGAAGTAATCTTCAGTGCGCTGCACAAACATGGCTGCCAGATCAGCGAAGAACGCATCGTAGCGAAACCCGGCACCTGCGGTAAAACCGAGCTGTGCGGAATTGGAATTGGCACTTGGCACAAAGGGCGTTTGTGCATATTGTACTCCACCCCTTACTCTCCATGATTCAGCCATTCTGAATTCAGCGCCCGAGCGCACCCGGTGGGCAGACCGGTAAATCGCACCGATCGTTTGATTTTCTTCATCGAATGAATACTCGTTGGATGCAGTGCCTTCCATGCGAATGGAGCCGAAATCGGTGAATTCATAGTCCGCTGTAATCACTCCCGCATCTCCCAACACAAATGCCGCGCTGCCATGAATGCGAGAAGGTGTGCGCAAGGCATAATTCGACACATTAACGGGAGATTCAAAACCTTCCATGCCACCGTCAGTGAATTGTGAAGAGATTTCCGCGTTGTACGTATCTGTGAGTCCGTAGCGCACTCCGCTGTGCCATGCTGCTCCCACGCGAAGCCATTCCGACACACGGGCGATGGCGCCAATTTTCAGTCCGATTCCGGTACCGGTCACGCGCAATTCCTCGCTGTACTGCCAGGTGCTCAGGTTGTCCGTTTGCTCAAAGGTTTCGCGGTAACGCGATTCATCGGTGTAGTTAATTCCATTGAAACTCACAGTTCCGCCCAGATATAACCAGTCATCGTAGTTAGCCCCGAAACCGAATGATGTTTCCGTCATGGCTCCCTCCCGCTCCATGGTTTTTCGCTGTGCCACTGATCCGCCGCTCGCTGCGGGCACATAGGTCAGGTCTTCCGTGCTCAGCGGATCAATCACATACGATTCCCAGGCGAGTCCGGCGCCAAACGGGAACGCATCCATCAATTCCCCGGAAGGAGTGCCGTTGGCTTGCTGCGCAAAAATGTCGAGCATGGTGGTGTTGGCCGCATTCCCTTCAATGGTGATATGCTCATGAAAATTGTTGTGTTTGCCATAACCCACACAGATGGTATAACTCTTCCAAGGCGAGTTTTCAATCATGCGCGTGCTGTTGAGCGACAGGCTCTGCACGGTGAGGTTGGCCCGGCCATCGCGGGCGGTATTTCCTTCATAGGATGCTGCTGACGAGTAATCACTCAGTCCGAGCGTCACCTCCACCCCACCACGCCGGTACACACCGAGGCCTGCGGGATTGATCCAGAACGCGCTGCCATCCGCACCGAGTGCGCCGAATGCACCGCCCATGCCGAGCGACCGCGCAGTGCCCGGCACTTGTGTGTTGGAGAAGCGGATTGCATCTACCTCATTCTGCGCCTGCAGGCTATAAAGCGCGGCAAGGACACAAACACCAGTCATCCAGAGGGCCTTCATAGTGTGAAACGATTAAGCGGTGAACAATTAAAACTCCTGAATCATCTCCTGCGCGAAGAACCACCGGAAGATCGCGAGGGCGAGCCCGGCGATGGTGAGGTGCGTCCGCTACCCTGGGAAGGATTCGAGAATCCGCTGCCCGAATTGCGGTCGCCATCCCTTCCGCCTCTGTCGCGCTCACCACCGCCCGATGGAGGTGATGAAGGCTTTCGTTCTGCGGGAGGGTCATTGGGTCTTGGGGGTTCTACCCGGTCTGGCCGGCGCTCAGTGTCGCCTGCGCCACCAGGCCTCGGAGTGAAATAGTCATCATTTCCGCCAGGCCTGCGTGCATCGCGATCCACCGTATTTCCCGAGGGACGCGGAGGCTCCACATACGGGAATCGCGATACGAAGGGCTGCTCATCCAAATTGGGCTTGCGGTCCACCACTTCTGATGGCACACCACCTTCTCCCTGCTGAAGAATCGGCTTCTTTACGCGGTCGTGATAGATCGTATTGTGATCGTAAGATGAACTGAAATAGCTGTTTGCCGCAATGGGCGAGCGATGACCAAAAGTGACCTGATTGTTCATGCTGTCGTCACCCCATGCCCAGGCACCGCCCATGCCATTGAATCCATAGCCCTGACCGTTCCAGAAATAACCCAGATTGTAAAAGGGCATATTCGCACAAAACGGATCACCCCAAAAACGACCATTCCAATTGTTCCAGTTCTGATATCCTCCCCAATTGTTCCAGCCATTATTCCAACCCCAATTATTCCATCC
>JBKDGH010000019.1:0-21961 GCA_046336655.1 Flavobacteriales bacterium
CCACATTGACTTCCCCCACGGCAGCTGCTTTGTATGACATGCCATGTTTCATAGTGACGTCACGCAATGCGCGGGTGCTTGAAAGATTGGAAACCGTATTGCCTGGTGTGCGTGAGAGTACATAATCAGCTACCGCTACAAGGGTATACTCTTCTCCGAACATGGAGCCATCTTCGGAGACAAAAGCCAGGCGATCCACATCGGGATCCACTGTTATTCCGAGATGAGCTCCTTGTGCCACCACAGTCCGGGACAAATCCTGAAGATGCTCTTCCAATGGCTCCGGATTGTGCGCAAAGTGACCATGTGGCTCGCAGTGAATGCACGTAATCTCAACCACGCCGAGAGCCTCGAGCAGAGCCGGCACAAAGATGCCCCCTGACGAGTTCACGCCATCGACAACAACCTTCAGGTTGGCTGAAGCAATGCGCTCCCTGTCCACAAGAGGCAATGCAAGAATCTGCTGGATATGCTCCTGCATATAGTCCTTTGCCGTGAGTGTACCCAGCTTCATAACATCTGCAAACACAGCCTCATCCTCCAGGGAAATCAGCCGAAGCACCTCGGCTCCGTCATCAGCAGAAATGAACTCACCCTTTGCATTCAACAATTTGAGGGCGTTCCATTGCGCAGGGTTATGGCTGGCAGTGAGAATGATACCTCCATGGGCTTTCTCAGCCGGCACAGCAATTTCTACAGTGGGGGTGGTAGATAATCCGAGATCAACCACGTCCGCTCCTAATGCGATCAAGGTCTGGTTCACCAGCCCTTGAACCATTGCACCTGAAATGCGGGCGTCGCGTCCGGTGACTACTTTGACGCGTGCAGCCTCATGAGAAGCTGACAGAAAGCGATAAAACGCAATTGTAAAACTGACAACATCAGGTGGAGTCAGATTCTTACCGCGCGAGCCTCCAATGGTACCCCGGAAGCCGGAAATGGATTTTATCAGTGTCATAAGGCAGAAAGTGGCCAAAAGTAGTTGCTTCGACGAAGTATGAATATAGACGCACTAAAAAACATTCAGGATAGACAAATCATCCTTCATGCCCGTTATCAAGAAGTTCTGTTGAGTGCTGCGTAACAAATCCGGAGCAAGAGCGGTAAAACAACGCCTAATCATGTCCACATTTACGCACATAGATTGTGCTTCGTGGTGTGCAATCATGATAATTGCAGCCCGCACTTGCACTACCAGCGGAAAGGACTTCAATAATGAAGCTATCGAAGGAATGGACTTAAGGCATAGCAGACAATTTCAGAATGAAAGGAACAAGCCGGGACCGACTGATCTCAGGAGATCACACATCCACTGATCCGCTGGTCAGCAGCGAAAAAGAAGAAGGACGCAAACAAAACCGAAGAGTGGAATTCACGATTATATTCCACACCAAATAAGGAACTATGAGAACCACCCTATTACTTCTCATCGCATTTCTCATTCATACCATCACATTTGCACAACCAGTTCTGAGGCAGGAAGCGACTATCCCTTCTCTCCTCACATTCGGTAAACGCGCTCCGCACAACTGCAAAAATGATGCACGCAATCCGGCCGCTATCGGAAATTACAAGAGCAGCATCCTGCCAGGTACTAAGGCCCTTACCGCTGACCCGGTTTGCGATACCACGGGGTTCACCTCAGGCCCTTTCAATGCGGCGTATGGAGAGTTCACCCGGAAAAACGGGGGCTGTGTATTCAAACTGAGCTGTCAGGGTGTGAAGGGAGATGACGGCAATCTCTGCCGTTCAGCGCAATCCCGAATGTTGGCTCATTGCCGGGGAGAAGTCAGTAAACGCCAGCTAGTGAAAGCCAAGAAATAGCGTGAGACTGATCCCACATGCGTAACGCTTCGCTCATACTCATCGCCCTATTCAGTCTGACCCACGCATGGGGTCAGGCCTTCAAGTTCGCCCGTTTTGGAGAGCGCCAGGGCATTGGTATAAAGTTCATCAACACGTTGGCACAAGGGCCTCAAGGCAGGCTCTATATCGGCACAAGTGAAGGGCTGTATCGCTATGACGGTTTACAGTTCAAGTCCTTCACTACCGCAGACTCGCTGTCAGACAATCTGATTGAATCAAGCTTTGTGCAGTCCGATGGAACCATACTTCTCGGCCATGGGGATGGAACCCTTACCCTCATTGAAAATGATCATCTGCGACGAGTGATACTCAATCCGCAAGTCAGTTCGAGGATCACAGATATCGCAGCTGATACTAAAGGGAAAATCTGGATTTCTTCTCAAAACAGCGGACTGTTCAGAAAGTCAGAATCAACATGGCAGAAACTGGACGCACCGGTTCTTGGCGATTACAATGTATACAGCATTATGCCCAATGGTGACTATGTCTGGATTGGCACTGACATGGGACTTCTTCGCGGGCGTGCAGAAAAAAATGCGACGCTGAGTGTGGAGGAAATCACTGAAGTTCCAATGAGTGGTGTGCGTGACATAGCGATTAGCGAGGAAGGTGCATTGGTGGTCGTGACGGAAGATGCAGGAATATTCCGGATCACGCAAGCGGGATCACAGTATTCCATCACGCCGGTTACGGTGCAGGGCAATCCACTTGGCGACTTTTTCTTTCATCACATCCGCATTACTGATAACGAGCAGCTTTGGCTATCCACAAATTCGCACGGACTAATCAAACTGGATAACCGGTCAGGAAGCGACTATTCCCGGATTACCTACTACCGCGACCAGAGTGAGCAAAAGAATTTCAGTGCGCGCTGCAGTTTTCTCGACCTTGAGGGCAACCTCTGGATAGGAACCATGGGCGAAGGTCTGATGATGCTTGAAGACGATTTCTTCAGCACACAGGTGCTGGATAATGCAGAGTCAGCAATGGTCCATTCACTGCATGCATCAGACACCATGGCGCTCGCCGGACTGGACGGTAAAATAGTGGCGGTCAATACTGAGGGTAAACTAATTGCGGATTACACGTTATCACGGAAAGGACTACCATCTGAGCCAATTATCTCCATTTACCGCGAAGCACAAGGAACCGTGTGGGCGGGCACTCATACCTCCGGACTTTTCAGAAAAACCAGCATGAGTGATGTCTTCCGTCCGGTTAAGCTATCCGACGATCTGCTGAGCCAGCGTGTTAATTCGATTATTGATGAAGGAGAGTACATTCTGGTAGGCACTGATAACGGACTTTTCCTTCTTCAAGGGGAAAAGGTGGTCAAACGACTCACGATGGAAAACGGTCTGGGCGGAAATGTGGTAAGGGGCTTCTTCAAGGACTCCCACGGCCGGATTTGGATCGGCACTTCCACAAGTGGAATAAACTACATGGAGAACGGCCAGCTCTACACGGTTCAGATTCCGTTAATAAATACGTCATTTCCCGTGCGCTGCTTCACCGAGGACAACACTGGTGTGATATGGGCAGGCACAGAGGGAAGCGGAATCATATCCATGGATACCGAAAATCCCATTGTCTTGCGCAAAGAAGACGGATTGTATTCAGACTTCTGCTATAGCATGCTGTGCGATCAGTTTGGAAAAATCTGGATCGGACATCGAGGAGCATTGAGCGCAGTGGAAACTGCTATATCCCGGATTAGCCTGCGAAACCCGGATGAAACGGGTGAGATAAGAATGCTGGAAAATGCATGCTGCAAAATGGGGGGACTATTGTTCTTCGGAACCAGCTCCGGACTGCTGCGGTATGAACCAGTCAAAGACCTGAGCAATACGTATGCGCCATACATCCTTGTAGACGCTGTTACAATCAATGACAATGCATATCCCACGAGCGGTGACATCCATCTGCCTGCGGGAGACTACAAGCTCGAAATCAACTTCTCCGGAATTACGCTGAGTGATGCCCCGGGTGTCACTTACTCATACATTCTTGAGGGCTATGATGACCACTGGTGCGATCCGATACCTGAGCGCAGGGCACTCTATAAGCACCTGCCTCCGGGAAAGTATACATTCCGAATCAAGGCTATCAATAGTGATGGTGTCAGCAGTGAAGAACTCACTGCCTTCACGATCACCGTTGCCAGGCCGTTCTGGCAGCAATGGTGGTTTATTGCCCTTGCCATAGCCAGCATCTTCGCTCTTGTGCGTTTGATTATCCAGCGTCGCGAGCGTTTCCTAAAGCAAAATCAGGAATATCTCAAAACTGAACTCGCCGCGCGCACCGGTGAGGTAGTCCGACAAAAGGAACTCCTCGAAATCAAAAACAAAGACATCACAGATTCCATTATCTACGCAAAGAATATCCAGCAAGCAGTTTTGCCAGCCCCCGAAGTAATCACAAGATGCTTTCCGAATTCATTTGTATACTACAAGCCGAGGGACATTGTAAGCGGTGACTTTTACTGGATAGGCGAAACAGAAGACCGGGTGATGATAGCATGTGCAGACTGCACAGGACACGGTGTGCCGGGGGCCTTCATGTCACTTATCGGAAGCATGCTGATGAATGAAGTAGCTTCGGATCCGTCCGTGCAAGGACCGGAACAGTTCCTGCTTTCCATGCACAACAAACTCAATCTCCTTCTTCAGTCGCAAAGTGGCGGTATCAACCTGTCAGATGGAATGGATTTATCAGTGGTTGAAATCTACCGGGCACAGGGAGTGATCAGAATTGCAAGTGCCAACCGTCCGGTAATTATTAAAACAGCCGGTGTCATTCAGGAGATTCGCGGGGACCGCCGTCCTGTGGGCGGAACAACGCACCCGGATGGTGCATTTACCTGTCAGACGTTTAACTGGAATAAGGGAGATCAGGTGTACCTCTTCTCGGATGGTGTGACCGATCAATTCGGCGGCCCGTTAGGAAAGAAAATCAAGCGATCAGGACTTCTCCATTTGATCAATGAGATCAGCAATCTTGAAATGCCTGAGCAACGGGCGAGATTCAAGAAATTCTTCCAAACATGGAAAGGTGATCTTCCTCAACTTGATGATGTGATTCTGATTGGTATTCGCGGCTGATTTCAAAGGCTCATCAGCTCACGGAGCCGCGCACTCTGTCGCCGTGAAACTTCCACCTGCGAACCATCTTTGAGGGTGAGTCGAAGTCCACCATTGAACCAGTTTTCCACGCCTGTCACCCACCGCAGATTAACGATAAACTTTCTGTTGGTCCGGAAGAATGTGCGGTCCAGACGGTCTTCGAGATTGCTGAGTGATTTCAGAATCAGCGGTTTGTACCGGTCGAAATAGACGCGCACGTAATTCCCTTCAGATTCAAACAAACGGATATCCCGGAGGTGCACAAACCAACACTTCTCTCCATCCTTAATAAAAATCTGATCATCCTGTCCGAGCAGATGATTCGGCGCCACACCGCGATTAGCCAGTTCATTGTCTTCATTCTCTTCAATCCTGATCCGCTGAATGGCCTCCGCGAGGCGCTCACTTTCCACGGGCTTCAGCAGATAATCCAGTGCATTTACCTCAAATGCCTTGAGGGCAAATTCATCATATGCTGTTACGAAAATGACACGTGGGGCGCGATCGAGTTGTGCCAGCATTTCAAGCCCGTTCATGCCGGGCATTTGAATATCCAGAAACAACAAATCGGGATTGACCGCTTCAATCATCTTGATAGCCTCATCAGCGTTTGCAGCTTCACCGCAAATCTCGATCTGCGGGTGCGCTGCAAGTTGAGAGATCAGCTCTTTGCGCGCGAGGCGTTCGTCGTCGACAATAAGTGTTTTCATACCTTATTATTGGATTGGAATAATCAATTCAGTGCGCACCATGCCATTGCGGTTTGAATGGGTCAGGCTTGCCCTGTCTGCGTATAGCAATGACAACCGGTTGCGGGTATTGGCAATACCTATTCCTTCTTGTCCGGGATTGGGCCTGAACTCGCCGCTGTTCTCGATAACCACGTTCAAAAAACCCTGATCCCGTGAAACCGCAATACGCAACTCTCCGCCTTTTGTGCGCTTACTGATCCCGTGCTTGATACCGTTTTCGACCAACGTCTGAATCATAAACGGCGGAATCAGAATACCGGAAAGCTCAGGCTCAATGGTCATGCTCACTGAGAGCCTTTCTTCAAAGCGGATTTTCTCCATTGCCAGATACTTGGCAACCATATCCAGCTCCTCTCCGAGAGCTACTACCTGCTGCCTTCCAAGCGTTAGCGTACCCCGTAGTATCCCGCTGAGCATGGTAATTGCCCGTTTGGATTCGGCAGGATTCTCATCCACAAGAGCGCGGATACTATTCAGTGCATTGAAAATAAAATGCGGATTCAACTGTGCCTTAAAACTGTTCAGTTCGATTTCGGTTTTTGCGGCGCGGAGTTGAAGATTCTTAATTTCCTCCAGCTTCCAGCTCCTGAAAGTGTGAAAGGAAAAATAGATGATCTCCCAGATCAAAAACACCACCCAGAAGTTGATACTGTTCATCAGCAGTGCCCTCAGTCCGGCAGAAGAGGCGAACGGAACCCGCCCCGAAAGCATATTCGCCAGCGCGTTACTTGCAAGAACAAAACACGCGGCCAACACACAGGATGAGATTAAAATTCGCGGAGCGAGGGCCGCCAGGGACATTTGTTGCCAGCCTCCGCGGTGAATGAAATAACGAAGCCCGTGTGTGAGCCCAATCCCCAGTATGAAAGTGAGTATTGACACCAACCACAGCGAGTTGGATGCACTTCCGAAAAGAGAAGCAATGACCACATTGCCGAGCACAAAAATCCCCCATCCAATAAACTGACTGGACCAGTAAATCGCTATGCGGCTGTTCATTGCGGTAAATGTAGGATTACGGTTTGGTCCTGAAAGGTCAAATCCACCGGTGGCAAATAAACAGGTCGTGCGGCCTGAGAAGTGTTATTTTTGGGACACGTGAATTATCTCGCACATTTCCTGCTTGCATTCGGAGATTCTGAATTACTGACCGGACAGTTCATTGCTGATGCCGTGAAAGGCAGGAATTTTGAGCGCTATCCTGAGCGTGTGAGCCGCGGCATTCTGCTGCACAGGCACATTGATCACTTTACGGATACCCATCCCGAATGCCTCAGACTGAGGAATTTGATTCGTCCGGAACTCGGATTGTTTTCCTCCGTTGCCATCGACATCTACTTCGACCATATGCTTGCAGTGTCTTGGCTGAACTGGCACTCCAGTCCTTTGAATCAGTTTACCAGCGCGTGCTATGCAGCGCTGACTGAGTCAACACATCAGATGCCCGAACGGATGATCATCACACTCGGGTATATGAGACGGCATGACTGGCTGACCCATTATGCCACCCGGGAAGGAATTGAGCGGAGCTTTCTCGGATTGTCTACGCGGGTGACCGGCGGGGAGCGCCTCCTGAAAGCTATCCCTCTGATGGACAGTGAGTTTCAGGCAATCCAAAGCTCATTCGCGCTTTTTTTCCCCGAATTGCTCATGTCGAGTAAGCTCAAATTAAGTACCTTTGCGTCTGGCAGTTTGTTAGGCACGCACTAGTCAGCAGCATTATGTATTACTGTACACACTTACTGAAATCACACCTACGGATGACGCGCTACGTTATTGCACTGCTTTTCACCGCATTCTCCGGCTTCGTGACAGCCGGAAATCTCGTTCTGGAAGGTCGCTATCAGCAGCGCAATGTGTTTGTGATTAATCCTGTTTCTGACGACGGCCTTGGTTACTGCATCTACGAAGTCACTGTAAACGGATTAGTGACTTCCGACGAGGTGAATTCTCAGGCATTTGAAATTGACCTTACACTCTTCAACCTTAGAGAGGGTGACCCTGTTGTGGTCGTGCTCAAGCATAAAGACGGGTGCACTCCCCGTATTCTGAACCCCGGTGCGCTGGAACCGGCCCCCGCTTTTGAGTGCTCAAAAATTGAATGCAGTGCACAGGGGCTTCTGACCTGGGAAACCACCGGCGAGATGGGGAAACTACCCTTTGCCGTCCAGCAATTCAAATGGAATAAATGGGTGAATGTGGGCGAAGTTATGGGTAACGGAACGAATGGGAAAAACGCCTATAAGTTTCAGGTTAGCCTGACCAGCGGGTTGAACAAATTCCGCGTGTCTCAAAAGAGTTACGACGGCGAAATCAGAAAAAGCGGCATTGCAGAAGTAGTAAGCAATGCAGTGCCTGTGACCTATAAATATGACAAGAAACTCAATGTGATTCAGTTCTCTGCAGAGAATGCCTATGAATTGTACAATTCCTTCGGACAGGTGGTCAAACGCGGTACAGGATCATCACTTGAGCTGGCTACACTGCCGAAAGGAGAATACTACCTCAGTTACGATAACAAAACTGAAAAGTTCATTCGCAAGTAAATCAACCATAACCAACCATCCGCTTACCATAGAGCCCCGGTTATTCCGGGGTTTTTTGTTCAACTGCCATTCGTGATTACCTTTCGGATATGACTCTTCGCGTGCGCAGTGCCCTGTGGCTGATGATCACTTTGGTGATGATCTTTGGTGCACTCCTTTCATGCGACAACGGCCCCTTTCACCGCGAGCGAAAACTGCCCTCACCGGTTAAGTTCGACCTGGACTCCATAAGGGCTCGCGGTAAACTCATCCTGCTCACTGAAAACAGCGCCTCCACGTATTTTCTATATCGCGGCCAGGCAAGGGGGTTTGACTATGAACTGGTCAAGGATTTTGCGCGCAGCCTGGGAGTGAAGCTCGAAGTACGATTACTCGATGACGTGGACAAGATGTTTGAATTACTCAATCGCGGAGAGGGCGATCTGATTGCATCGAATCTTACTATCACGCCTGAGCGCTCTGATATAGTGGAATTTTCTGATCCGCTGTACACTTCGCGCGAAGTGCTCGTGCAACGCCTTAGTCCGCCCGACAGCGCCTCCTATCCCCACATCACGGATACCGCTCAGCTTCATCTCATTCCCATCTGGGTGCACAAATACTCTTCATTCTATTCGCGTTTAAAATCCATGGAAATGCAATCCGGCATGCCATTCCACATTCATGAGGCGCCGGGACAAATCAGTACCGAAGACCTGATACGACTCACTGCTTCCGGAGAATTATCGGCTACCGTGACCGATGAAAACCTCGCGATTATTCAGAAGGAAGATTATCCCGAACTGGATATGAGTCTGGCCATTTCGGGTAACGAACAAATCGCCTGGGCTGTGAGAAGCAACTCATACCAATTGCTCGAGACGCTGAATACGTGGCTGAAAAAAACTGCAGTATCGCGAAAGACTGCAAGTCTGTATGGCAAATACTTCGCCTCCGAACTGCGCACTGACTTCAGAGGTCCGTTCGTGCTCCCGAATCTTTCTGACAACCAGATCAGTGTGTATGACAGCCTTTTCAAAAAGTATTCTCCTCAAATCGGATGGGACTGGAAACTGCTGGCAGCTCTGGTGTATCAGGAATCGCGATTCAATCCGAATGCCGTCTCGTGGAGCGGAGCATTCGGACTGATGCAGATGATGCCTGAAACAGCTTCCAGGTTCGGATGTGAGAACGGTCAAACCGAAGAGCCAAACATCCGGGCCGGGGTGAAATACATCCAATACCTCGACAGGATGTGGAAGGATAAAGTCACGAATCCGGGCGAGCGACTCAAATTTGTATTGGCCAGCTATAACATTGGTCCGGGACATATCCTTGACGCGCGGCACATTGCCGGGCATATGGGGCTGATTGATACGATCTGGGACGGAAACGTAGCCGAAGCCCTGTTACTGAAAAGTCAGGAGAAATACTACACCATGCCGGGAGTGAAGCACGGCTACTGCAATACCCGTGAACCCTATCACTTTGTCCGGAAAATCCTGGCAGTCTACGAACATTACAAGCAACACATCAGGGCATGACCAGCCGCAAAGAACCTCTACGGGTAATTTTAATGGTGATTGTGCTGGTCATCCTGGCGCCGTCATGCCGCAAAAAAGATCCTGTATATATCCTCGAAGGACAGGTTCGATCGCATGCCACCGGTCAAGCACTTTCCGGCGTGACAGTATCCGTGGAACAGCGCACTGTTGGTGGCAATGTGTTCAGCGGGGCATTCACTCAGGCAGCCTCCGGCAGCACCATATCCGACGGCACATACCGGCTTGAGTGGCCGCGCGAACAACTCGCCGAAGTGCAATTGCTCGCAGCCAAAGCATCGTATATCCCGGCCACCATTACGCTGGATCCGGAAGATTTTCTGCCCGACGAGGTGGTGTACCAGAATGTGCGTCTGCAGCCGGAAGCATTTGTCGAAGTCACCCTCACGAATACCGGAGAAGCCGCCGTTGAGGACCTGATCCGATTCCGGTTCACCCAGGCCAGCTTTGACTGCGCATGCTGCAACGGCGACTGGAAGGAAATATGGGGAGCAGATGCAGACACCACGTTCTCATGCAGAATTTACGGCGACATCTGGCTGAAGTACTGGGCTGAAATCACCGCCGAATCCGGAAACCTGCTCATTATTGACAGCCTGTGGTGCCCTGCTTTCGTAAGCACTCCGCTCGTTATCGAATACTGAATCCGATATAGGTTCAACCCCGTTTTCAATACCTTTACCTCCTATGAAGCCACTTTTCATCAGTTTGCTCCTGGTTTGCACATGCACCACGATGAATGCGCAGCTATTGCCGCTACCTAAAGGATTTACTCCTGAAGAAAAAGCACAACTTGAACGCGGGGATTTTCAGATTTCCACACCGGAAAGAGGCATTGCCTCTCCCCCACCCTTTGAATCCATCCGCGGCATGGCGGAATGGGAAGAAATTCAGGCGCTCACCATTGCGTGGACCAGCTACCCCGGCATTCTCAAGCAAATCGTTGCCGCTGCGAAAGACCAATGCGAAGTCATCATTCTTTCCGAAAATCCTTCTCAGACCGAAACGTACCTGCTCGGCGCACAAGGAGCCCCTGCATTGCCCGACCTCAACAACGTCACCATTCTGGAGGCGGCTTATAACTCAATCTGGATGCGTGACTATGCCGGAAATCCCGCTTACGCAAACGAGGTAGATGATCTTTTTATGGTAGACTGGATTTACAACAGGCCCAACCGTCCGGACGATGATGCATCCCCACAGGTTATTGCCGATTACCTCGGGCTGGATCTGTACACTATGACAGAAGCACCAACAGACCTGGTGAACACAGGTGGTAACTGGATGACAGATGGCTTCGGCACTGCATTCGCATCTGAACTCATTCTCGAAGAAAATGAACCGGGCAACCCTTACGGAGTGACTCCGAAAACGAATGAGGAAATCGATCAGATCGTGCAGGACTTTCTCGGGGTGCACACGTACATCAAGATGACAGCACTCGAATACGACAATATCAATCACATCGATATGCACATGAAGCTGCTTGATGAGCAGACTATTCTCATAGGCGAGTATCCCGAAGGTATTGCTGACGGACCGCAGATCAACGCCAATATCGAGTATGTGCTGTCAAACTACCAGACAAAATGGGGTACGCCGTTCCAAATTGTACGCATCCCCATGCCCGATAGTCCGAGCGGACTATGGCCTTCTTCCGATCCTGCCTCATTCTACCGCACGTATACCAACTCGGTATTCGTCAACAATAAAATTATTCTTCCCACCTACCGAGAGGAATACGACACCACTGCCATCCGCATTTATCAGGAAACGATGCCAGGCTATGAAATCATTCCAATTGACTGTGATAACTCTGCGGAAACCATCATCGCCGCGAGTGGTGCCATTCACTGCATTACTCACTCCGTGGGCGTGCAAGGACCACTGCTGATTTCGCACCTTCCGCTGAGCGACACCGAAGATGACATCAATCCATATGAAGTAGTCGCCTATATGAATCACCGGGACGGCATTTCCAACGCATCCCTTTTCTGGAAAACGTCACTCACAGGAGAATACGCTGAAGTTGCCATGGCCGAAGCCGGTGAAGGAAACTGGTCAGGACTTATACCCGCTCAACCCGTTGGTACGACGATATACTATTACGTCCGCGGCGAAGCCACCACTGGCAAAGTGCAGGTTCGTCCGATGCCTGCACCTGATGGTTATTGGTCATTCAGCATACTGGACGACACGGTTGGAGTAGGAATTGCAGCACAGAATGATGATTCAGTTTTTGGAAACATCTTCCCAAATCCTGCCGGAGCTATTACCTGCATTCCGCTTATCCTGGGCAGGGCTACAGAAGGTCAACTGGAAATGCTCGATATGACCGGCAGGCAAGTGCATGTAGTCCGCACCGGCACATTTCCTCCAGGTGAATCAAGGTATTTTTTCGATGCCTCTCTGTTTGCCTCAGGTGTCTATCAGGTGGTATTCCGCACGGCTGATGGCGCAGCTGCGCAGCCTGTGATGATTCGCTAGACGTTGCATTCCGACCAAATCCTCATCCCTTGAAAAAGCTGATACCAGAAGAAGCCTTGGCATCAGCCACGCGCTTGACGCGGGATAATCCCATTATTCCGCTGCTGAGCAGGGTTGCGCGAATTGACAAGGTCAATGACCTCTATGACGAGATCTGCGAAGTACCGGGTGTGGCGTCAATTGACCGTCTCTTCCAGATACTTCAGCTGGAATGCCATTGCAGCCAGTCAGACCTCGACAACATTCCGAAGGAAGGTCCTTTCGTGGTTGTAGCCAATCACCCGTACGGCGCCATCGATGGCCTGGCCCTCATCCATGCCTTTGCGAAAGCCCGTCCGGACTTTAAAATCATGGCGAATTTTCTGCTGCAGAATGTAGAGCCGATCCGCGATTTCATTCTCGCGGTGAATCCGTTTGAAGAACGAAAGAGTGCGTTCAGTAATATCAGTGGGCTGAAAGCGGCCATTGCCCACCTGGAGTCAGGAAAACCGCTCGGATTGTTTCCTGCAGGTGAAGTTTCAACCTTTCAGGGAGACCTGAAGACTATTGCTGACCGCAAGTGGCAGAACAGCGCAATGAAGATTGTGCGCAATGCCGGCGTGCCCATTATACCCGTGTATTTTGACGGGGGTAACTCCTACGCCTTCCATTTGATGGGCCTTATCCATCCGAACCTCCGCACTCTTGCTCTTCCGTCGGAGTTACTGAACAAGAAAGGACACAGCTTTCGCATGCGCATCGGTAAGCCCATTACGCAAAAAGAAACCAGCGCCTTCTCCACCATCGATCAGTTCGGTCGCTATCTGCGCGCCAAGACATACGCGCTTGGCAGCAGCCTCGAGATTAAGCGGGATTACTTCAGATTGTTTCGCTTTCCGGTCAGGCAGGCAGCACTGATTCCTGCGGCAAATCAGGGCGTAATCGAAAAGGAAATTGCATCCATCGCTGATTTGCGCACGCTGTCATACGACAACTTCGAATGCTATGTGGCATCCAGTAACCGCATCCCGAATATCCTCACCGAGATCGGACGATTGCGCGAGGTGACATTCCGCGAGGTGGGTGAAGGCACAAACAAGAGCATTGACCTGGATGAGTATGATTTGTACTACAACCACCTGATACTATGGGATGCAGAACAGAAGCGCATTGCAGGAGCATACCGCGTGGGTGACGGCAGACAGATCATGCAGCAATACGGCACCAAAGGCTTTTACACTTCAAGCCTCTTCCGGATGGGCAAGCAGATGCGACCAATCCTCAGTCAGTCGATTGAACTCGGCCGGTCGTTCATCGTCAAGGATTATCAAAAACACCGTCTGAGTCTTTTTTTGCTCTGGAAAGGCATTCTGTTCTACCTCCTCGGTAACGCACAATTCAGATATATCATCGGTCCGGTGAGCATCAGCAATTCTTACCAGGAAGTGTCCAAGGAACTGATCATACAGTTTATCCGCAGACACTACTTCGACGAAGAACTTGCACAACATGTGGAGCCGCGCAATGCCTTCCGTCCGAAGATCAGAAATGTGGATACCGATGTGCTTATTGCCGCTTCTCAAAGTGATCTGAAGAAGATGGACAAAATCATCAGTGACATTGAGCCATCCAGCTTCACCATGCCGGTGCTTCTGAAAAAATACCTTCAGCAAAATGCGCGGATTCTGGCGTTTAATTCCGACCCGCAGTTCAATAACGCGCTGGACGGACTTATGCTCCTGGATCTCCATAACCTGCCACCGGATACCGTTGAAACCCTCAAGCGGGAAATGGTGGCTTCCTGATTTCCAACGAATATGACTGACCGTAGGCACTTCCTCAAAATCGCAGGTCTCGCAGGAGCGGGGACATTGCTGCACGCGTGTGCGCCAACCGCTGACCCTAAAAAAGGCCAGGTAAATCCACCTGCAGAGCCCTACCACGGCGGACTGGCAATCTCCACCTGGGATGCCGGCATTGCAGCGAATGAAGGTGCTTTTCGCGCACTTGAGGCCGGAGGCAAAGCAGTGGATATGGCTGAAGCCGGGGTGATGGTCACTGAAGCCGACCGGAGCAATCTTTCCGTTGGACTCAGCGGCCTTCCTGACAGAGAAGGAATAACCACACTCGATGCGTGCATCATGGACCATACCGGCCGCGCAGGCTCGGTCTGTTTTCTCGAAGGCATTGATCACCCTGTGCACGTGGCACGCCTGGTAATGGAAAAAACACCGCACGTGATGCTGGTCGGTGAAGGTGCACAGCAATTTGCGCTTTCAGAGGGCATTCCGGTGAGCACTTACGTCAATCCTGAAGCCCATAAGGCGTGGCAGGAATGGCTGAAGACCAGTGAATACAAGCCGGTAGTCAACATTGAGAACCACGACACCATTGGATTGATTGCGATGGACAGGGACGGCGATCTGGCCGGATCATGCACCACCAGCGGACTGGCCTACAAGATGCGTGGCCGCGTGGGTGACAGTCCGATCATCGGCTCCGGGCTCTATGTCGACAATGAAGTCGGGGCTGCAACCGGCACCGGTTTAGGAGAAACAGTACTCCGCAGTTGCTCCGCGTTTTTGATTGTGGAACTTATGCGGCAAGGTGCTCATCCGCAGGAGGCCTGTGAAGAAGCAATCCGGCGCGTGATGAAAATCAACCGGTTTATGACCGAAGAATTTCAGGTTGGCCTTTTGGCGGTGAATAAAGCAGGTGAAACGGGAGCATATGCCATAAGGCCTGGATTTACCTACGCATTGAAAAAAGACGGCAAGAACGAAGTACACAAAGCCACATCCGAAATTAATGGATAGTGAGCTTATCCTAGCGCAGACTGAACCTCGGTGAGAATTGTCGCAGGACCTCCGAAATGCTCAATCAGTTTCACTGACGGAAAATCCGATTTTACAAGCTGCGAAATCTTAAGGCGCATATGAGGATCAACCCCGCCACCAATCAGCACGGCGTCGAGCGGATTGTAGCGGATGTAATCAAGGGCTTGCTCCTCCTCCGTATGACCGGCTGTTTCAAATCCCGCTTTTTGCAGGAGCGACTCCACATTCCGGAGAATGTAGTCGTGATTCCCAACCACCAGCACACGCCTCGTCTTGGCCACATCATTGACGGTCGGGAGTTCCTTTTCCTTCTCTTCCATGGGATAATCTTCAGTTGTGTGCAAATTTAGAGGCCTCTCCACCATCTTTGCCGGTAAATTATAAACTATCCCGCTGTGTCCGGAGTGACCGCACTGATTCGTCTGAGTCGTCCTGTAAACCTGATCATCATGGCATTGACCATGTATGCGCTGCGGTTTTTGGTGATGCTTCCGTTGTTGAGAAAAAGCGGACTGGGCATTCATTTCCAACTCAGCGAAGGGCTGTTTTTCATCTCTTGCCTCGTTTTACTCGCCCTCGGAGCAGCAGGCAATATTATCAATGACTACTTCGACCGCAAGGTGGATGCGATAAACAAGCCGGACAAGCTCATCGTAGGCCGGCTTGTCAAGCGTCGCGTGGCTATGATCATGCATCAGGGCCTGAACATCCTCGCGGTCATTTTCGCATTGGTTATCTGCTGGCACACCAACCGCTGGAGCGGTATGCTCTTTCCGGTCATCATCGCCACCATTCTCTGGTGGTATTCTCCGGTACTGAAAAAACGCGCATTCTATGGAAATCTGGTTGTTGCCCTCATGGTGGCTGCAATTCCCCTATGGACAGGTTATTATGACATCCCGCTTCTCCGCGCTCATGACTCGGATATGATGGGCAATCCGGCTCCATTCTTCCGCGGACTGTGGCTGTGGTTATTTGCCTATGCCTTATTTGCTTTCCTTCTCACGCTCGCCCGCGAAACCGTGAAGGATCTGGAAGACATCGAAGGTGACCGCCTGGGTGAATACCGCACGCTGCCTATCCTATGGGGAGAAACTAAAACGCTGACCTACACGCGCAATATACTCGCGGTCACACTCATTCTGGTCTTCGCAGGTGCAGTGTGGATGTTCAATCCGCTCGTTGCAGAAAACCGATTCACCTTCGGCATGGCCATGTTGCTTGTTTTTATTCCCCTGCTTGCGTGTGTGAGAATGACTTCCAAAGCCAGTCAGAAGTCAGATTACACCAAACTCAGCCGCTGGCTCAAGATTGTGATGGCAGGAGGAATTGCATTCACTTGGTTTGCCGGTGAATGGATCAGCGCTTCGGTATAAGCGGCTATACTTTGTATTCTTCTCCGATGTTGCTGAGTTCCTTCCTCGGAACCACCATCAGCAAGATCAAACCGACCACAAAAAATGCGATCAGCGCGAGTACTGAAGCTCGCAGGCTGCCGGCCAGTCCTTCGATGTAACCGAACGCGAACAAGCCAATGATCAGTCCGACCTTCTCGGTCACGTCATAAAAACTGAAGTACGACGCATGATCTGTGGTTTCAGGCAGAAACTTGGAATAGGAACTTCGTGCGAGCGATTGCGTGCCACCCATTACGAATCCAATCAATCCGGCCGCAATAAAAAAAGTGGCCGGTGTACGCACCACGAAATACGCAAAACAACACACGCCTACCCAGATAAGCAATGCGATTCGCAGCACGGAAAGGTTGCCCCATTTTTTGGAACTGCGTGAAAACACAATCGCACCGGGAATCGCAATCAACTGAACAAAGATGATCGCAATGATGAGCTGCGGTGTGCTCAAACCGGTCACCTCATGCCCCATCTCATCCATTCGTACTACTTCCTTCTGGCCAAAGAACTGAGCCATCTGCATAATGGTCTGAACGCCCATACTGAAAACGAAAAACGAAAGGAGGTAACGCTTCAGCCTCCGCGTTTCGCGAAGATCCTTCCACACTTTACGCAATTCCCTGAAGCCATAGCCTACTGCCTGCCATTTGAAATCGGGATGTCTGCGCTTTTCGGGTAAATGGCGGAATGTGTACTGAGCAAAGCCGGCCCACCACACTCCCACAGAAATGAATGCAAGACGGGTCATCAGGCCTTCATTCTCCTTTCCCAGGCCCATGATCAGACCGAGGTTAATCAGCAGCAACAGCACACTTCCTGCGTAACCGAGTGAATAACCCTTTGCACTCAGTTTGTCCTGCTCATCCGGCTCCGCGATTTCCGGAAGAAAAGAATTTGCGAAGGCATAGCTGCACCAGAAACCAAGACAGGCCAGTATCACCGACAGCATACTCCACTCGAGGAATTCAGAATCAAAAAAGAACAGGCTGGCACACGCAGCAGAGCCGACGTAACAAAAAAACTGCAGAAACCATTTCTTTCTGCCCATGTAATCAGCCACTCCCGCCAGCGCCGGAGTAACAAGACACACCAGAGCCATACCGATGGCCAGACTGTAAGAATACACCTGTGTATTGTGCATGGGTAAGCCGAAGAATAGCACTTCGTCGGAAATCAACTTGCCAAACTCATCCTTTTGAGTAGTCATTGCTCCAAAAAACAGTGGGAATATGGCAGTGCCGATCACCAGGTTATAGGTGGAGTTGGCCCAGTCATAAAAAGCCCAGGCATTCTGCACTTTGCGTGTCGCTTTCATGGGCTGAAAGGTAGGACAAAGCCCATGCGGTTGCGCTCGGTCCATTGTCAGGAAATTAAGTCCTCCCTTTGACCAATGTACAGGTGTGAAATCGCTGCACCATATACTTTTGCCAAAATTCACAGACGTTGGAAAAATCCTTCGACATCGCCATTATCGGCGGCGGCATTGTGGGTGCCGCTACCTTGTACAAACTGCAGTTGCATTATCCGCACCTGCGCATTCTTCTCATTGAGAAAGAAAAAAGGCTGGCCGATCACCAGACCGGACACAACAGCGGAGTGATACACTCCGGCATCTATTACAAACCCGGCTCGCTCAAGGCTGTCAATTGTGTAAATGGCCGCCGCGAACTGGTGCAGTTCGCAAAGGATTACGGCATTGCTCACGATGTGTGCGGAAAGCTGATTGTAGCCACCGACGAGAAAGAGCTTCCGCATCTGGAAAAAATTCATCAGCACGGTATTCAGAACGGCATTGAAAGTATGACGCGTGTGACCCCGGAACAGATTCGTGAAATCGAGCCTCACTGTGTGGGTATCGCCGGAATCCATGTGGGATGCACGGGTATTATTGACTTTCGAGGTGCTACAGATAAGATGGCTGAGTTGGCCATTGCAAAGCAGCCCCTCACAGAGGTACACACGGGTGAAAAAGCGCTCGAATTCGAACGCACTGAAGACGGCAGCACGATCATTATTACGGATAAGGGAAAATACCTTGCCCGCAAAATGATTTTCTGTGCGGGGCTTCAGGCTGACCGCCTGGCGCGAAAGGACGGCGTTAAATTGCCCGAAAAGGTGGTCGGTTTCCGCGGTGACTACTATGAGCTCACAGAGCAGGCGAAGCACAAGGTGCGTCATCTGATTTATCCGGTACCCAACCCTGACTTTCCGTTTCTCGGCGTTCACTTCACGCGTATGACCGACGGCTCCGTTGAATGTGGGCCGAACGCTGTCTTCACCTTCAAGCGCGAAGGGTATGGCAAAACCGATTTCGATCTTCGCGATACCCTCGATGCGTTATCATACATTGGAACCTGGCGTCTCTTTATGAAGAACATGAAGTTCGGAATTGATGAGTACCGCAGGGCCTTTTCCAAGCGACTCTTTCTGCATACGCTCCAACGCCTCGTGCCTTCGCTTACCATGGAAGACATCGAGCCCGGCCGCGCGGGAGTGCGCGCATTGTTGCTGAGCCGCGACGGGGATACCCGCGATGACTTCCGCATTGAGTATACCGATCACAGCATTCACGTGCTTAACGCACCTTCACCCGCAGCTACGGCGGCACTTGCCATTGGAGACAATGTGCGGGAAATGGCAGAAAAACACTTCGGGCTATCCAGGGCGTAGCAGGACCGCAGACTTCAGAGCAATAAAAAACCCCGCAGTAGCGGGGTTTTTCGTATCAGAGAAAATAAGATTACTTCTTGCCTTCTTTGTTTTCTGCTTTCTTTTCGCCTGAGCAGCAAGCCTTTCCGCTTTCGCTCTTGGTGCAAGATGACTTCTCAGTGCTTCCCTCAGCGGCTGAAGCCTTCGCTCCGTCCTTGCTGCAGCAGCTGCCTGACTTCGCGCCGTCTTTAGAGCAAGCAGCCTTCTCAGACGAAGTGCATGAAGATTTTTCAGACTTTACAGTTTCTTTTTCACTTTCAGCCTTCTTCAATGTAGCCTTTTCGGTCTTGGCCTTCTCAACCGGCTGCGGTGAAGCAGAGGTTGAAATCTGAGCCGAAGCCACGCCTGCAAGCGCGATGAAAGCGAAAAGAGCAAGTACTTTTTTCATTGGATTGGATGTGTTTACTTACGATTTGGGTGGGTTTCTTTACAAATATATGCCAAAAATGAGAATTCCTGAAGTCATTCACTTTTCAGGGCATCCGCAAATTGCCGGGGGTGTCTCATAATCAACCATTTTTATGAACCCTCCCCACTTACTTTTGTACCCGTAACGTGCCGATGAGTTCCTCCCAGCAAACACCGGTCAACAGCGGACTTCCCGAACAGGTCCGCCGCCTGCTTGACCAACGCCCTGAGAAGGGTACCGCGCTGATTTATCAGGCGGTCATCCTCGCGCTCGGCATTCACATTTTTGTGATTGCGCTCATCTATTTCTCCACAGCCATGCCCGCGGGTGATGCAATGAACGCCGGGAAAGAGGAAGAAGAACTCGAGCAATTTGACCTGCAGTTTGAGGAGCCGGAACAGCTTGAGGCCGAGCAGATGAATCCGGAGATGGCCGGTCAGGAAGCACGCGACCTTGTGGCCAGTTCCCGATCAGGAAAGACCTCGGAAGCAATCAGCTATACGGGTAAATCACAGGCAAACATCCAGGCGGAAGTCAATGCCCAGCTCCGAGGAATGGAGCAGGCTGAATTTGACCGGCTTAAATCCGGCAGAAGTGAGGTGACCGAGCCGATTCCAACTCCTGCCGATCCGAATAACAAGGACCAGAAAAACACCCAGAAAGAAAACTACGACTGGTTTGGCAAACAGAGCGACAAGAGTTTCTCGGGTCCAGTATCTGCAGAATTTGATCTCGCAGGGCGGTCCACACGCTCCACGCCTCGTCCGATGTACCGCTGTCCCTCTCCAGGTAAAGTAGTGTTGCGCATTGAAGTGGACCCTTCCGGAAATGTAATTTCTGTGGAAATTGACGAGGCCTCATCCAGTCCGGATGAGTGCATCCGCGGTGAAGCCCGCAACTATGCGGGCAATTGGAAATTTGACTACAGTCCGAATTCACCGAAGAAGCAAAAAGGCAAAATCACCTTTACGTTTCGCGGTCAGTAATCACGCGTTCATCGCATACTCATGCAGGTATTCAAACTGCGGAGTGAGCTCACCTTCGAATGTGGTTTCTGTGGCCTTCCACACAATGTTGTGCGGATCATCGCCCAGCAATAATGGCAGCACAGAAGAAAGCAGCTCCTCACCAAACGCCTGCGAGGCGTCGCGTGGTAATTCACACGGCAGGTTGTCAATGGCCATAACTGCAATCGCATCCGCATCGTGCAGGTCGCATTCTTCGTGGCGCAGACGATGATATCCGTAGTCCGGATCAGAGATTTTAGAAGATCGGATTGTGCTTGCCAGCGGACCGTTCACATCGCAACTGATATCTGCAATCACCCGGCACTTCCAGTCGGGTTGTGCCAAATCTTCTTTGCGGATCAGCACAGGATTTCCTACAGCCCAGAGGTGACATGCCATGTATAAATCTGCTTTGCGCACGTAGCTCGGGAGCACTGAAAAGTAATGATCCGGATTGGTGTAAAAGTCACGCTTATCAAAACCACCGTCGGTTATCCGCTCATAGTACTCATGGGTATCCAGATGCACATATACAGGCTCATTGAACTTACCGGTGACATATTCCTTTACTGACACCCTGCGGATGGGAAGCTGGCTGAGGATTTCCTCCGCACCGTGACCAACCCGGCCAAAACCGGTGACCACGAGGCGGAAGTTCTGAGGGAGTTGAATCCTTTTCATTTCGACCTCCATTTCCTTTCGGTCAAAGCACTCGGAGGGTGACTTTAATGTAAAGAGATCGTGCTTTTTTCCAAACGTTCTGAATCCTTCGTAGGCTCCTACAATGCCCGCATAGCGTCCGAAACCAATGATGCGCTTGCCATCGGTTCCGCGCAATGTCTCATAATCCACGAGGCGTATTTTCTTCTGCAAAACAGCATTGAGGAGTTTCGCATTGTGCGGCTGTTTCTTAATTGTGTGCGAAAAGAACAGGTACGTCTTCTCAGGAATGAGCATATCTACCGGCACTTCCTTAACTCCCATCAGGATATCGCATGCAGAAAGGTCTTCACGAAGTTCAATGCCTGCGTCAGTGTATTCCTGATCCGTAAAGCGGCGCAGCGGTGAAGGCTGAACGAGCACGGTTAATCCCGGAAACTGAGCTTGCGCCTGCGCACATTGCTGCGGGGTGAGAGGAACGCGGAAGTCGGGTGGCACTTTTCCTTCGCGGATTATGCCAAGAGTCGTGGGATTCATACCTGCCTGTTTGGGGCGCGAAGATAGCGTTAGGGTAAGCCGGGAAATGATGGTATCTTTGCACACGCTTCAACGGAAGTGCCGTTATGCAGCAAGT
>JBKDGH010000182.1:0-15535 GCA_046336655.1 Flavobacteriales bacterium
AAAGTAACCTGAGTTCGATATAATCACCTCAAAATTGCAACCATAATTCCCCGCGCTACTCCCGCTCATCCGCATAGGCATTACTTAAGGAATATTCATTTATAAACAATAGATTACAATCGCCACGCGCTTCGCACTCGCAATGGTCTGCGCCCAGAGCTTCGCCTTACTCTTGTACAAGGTGCGACGCCCCTCCACTTCGGCGTAGTTGCGCGTATAGTGCTGGGCCTGCGCTTCCAGCAGGTCGTTCACCTCCGAGCAGAACGCCGGGATCGACGTTTCCAGCGCCTCCGGGTCGAGATTAGCGTCGATCAATGCCAACCGGATGTCTCGCGCTACGAGTTGGAGCATCGCAGTACGCCTTGCATCGAACTGCGCGGAGAGATCCGCTGCGAGATCGCTCGCTTCTCCAAGGGGGCGGTAAGGCTCCTGCCAGAACGCTGTTCCATCCGCATAGCGGTTGTCGAGCGGCGGTCCCGCGGGGGTGCGCTGGAGTGACCCGGCGTGCTCGAGCACGGGCAGCGGATCGATATACAGGATTCCCCCTTGCGTCCTACCCTGCGGTGCGTTGACCGCTCCGAGAACCATCTCCAGGGCCGCTGGCTGTGCTGCCCAGAGCCTTTGTACGATGCGGTCGTCCTCTGCGTTGAGCGTCTCCGGGCGCTCTTCCTGTACCGGCCGGAGCAACTCGCGGAGCACGCCTGCGCGGTCAGGGGGTAGGTCGGCGCGTCGCCGCAGGAGCGCCACCGCGCCGAGGATTCGCACGGCGTACTCCATCGCTGGCTTCATCCCGAGTTGCTCGGGGGGCCGGAGAGCCGCGATGACGCGTGAGCGGTGCCGGCGCAGCCATTTGGCCGCTTCTCGTCGATGCAGTTGCCCACCCTCGAAGCGCCAACTCTCGGTCCCTTGCCACTTCCAGCGCCCGAGAGCCTCGAGTAGTCGACGGGACTCTTCGTTTCGTTCGATCTCAAGCGCGACGTGTTGTCCCGCCCGCGGCCTTGACCGCTGACCCTCGATGCGCACGAACGCCTTGTTCTTCAGGAATTTGTCGTACACACGAACGGGGACTGCTTCATCATCCCACTCGATCGCACGACGAAGAAGGGCAAGGAGTAGCTCGCGAGGCGTGTCGTCGGGATCGAGGACGTCGCCTTGCTTCCACCTGGCCAAGGTGTTCCGATAAGCCGTCAGCTCCCGCGGCTCCTCGCGAATTTCCCGGATGTCGTCGGGCGGTACGCGGTTCGGACCCGTGTGATCCGAGACGGGCTCCGGTCGGCGCTCGATCGGAGCCACACCCGCGCTGAACTCACCGAAGCCGAGGATTTGGCGATACGGCTCAAGCAATTGGGCGGCGCTATCCGCTGTCGAAGCGCTAATCCATGCCTGTGCGAATGCGCGAAGACGCGCTTGCTCTCCGGATGACCAAGCACCGAGGTACTTGGCTGTAAAGGCCGACCAGTAGGGCGGCTCCTCAAGCCGTACGGCGAGCTTCTGGCGGGGGAAGGCTCTGTCGGCCAGGGCAGGCCCGTCGACGCGAAGCACCGGCAGCAAGCCGTGCTCTAGCAGTCCGCGCGGGTTCTTGCGCGCCCCAGCTACACTCTCGTCGAGTGCGCCGAAGAGGCGTTGAAGCGCGGTCGCCGTAAACGGGAATAGCCCGACGTGAGCCGAATCGAACTCGACCGACCCGAACGTGGCGTGGCACGTGTCTCGGACGCGGCACCCACTGCACGCTGAATGTGCGACGTCGCCTCCCTCGCGGCGGTCGCCTGCTACCGCGCGTGTGCCGTCCTCGGACAGCCGCGCGACGTTCAAATAGCGCGCACTGAACCGTGCGAGCTGGTTCGGATTGCCTAGCCACTCCGTCTCGATCTCTGCTCCGACCTGCACCACGTCAGTCATGCGCCCCGTGAGGTTCTCGGGTAGCCGGCTGTACCCCGTCTGCGTCATCCCTACCACCGCGAGGAGGTCGCAGAGTTGCAGGTCGGGGTTTGGCTCGACGGCGTTGAGAACATCGTCGTCGAGCGACGCCATTACCGTCACGTCCTCGATGAGAAGTACGAGACGCTTCCCTTCCGCTCGGAGTTCGCGGCGGATGGCGTCGAACACGTCTCGCAGTCCAGTGCCAATGAGGCCGCTCATCGCCTTGACTGCGGGGCGGCTCACGCTATTGAACAGCGCGGCGGCCCTTTGTCGCTCCTCCGCCAGGTACCCGAGGTCCTCGATCAGATCGAGAGCCTTGGCCGCATTGTTGCTCAGGTACCGCTGCTGTACTCGAAACTCCTCCTCGGTGAACTGCGGCAGCACTTCGCGTTGCGTGATGTCGCTCTCCTCCATCAACTGTCGCACGATCCGGTCGATCGTGCTACCGGACCGGATGAACCACTCCCGAGAGCCGGGCGACAGCAGCAGTTCGTGAACCGCACTCAACGTTGTCGGCAGGTCGGATCGGTCCACGAGCTGCAACTGCATCGCGCCGGCCAGGGCGTGTCGAGCACGGTCGGGTGACAGGTTGCCGATCGCGTCTTCGATCTGCCGCAGGTGCCGACGATACAGTGGGGGCAACTGCTCCACGATCTGCGTCAGCGCATCCTTCAGGCTTCCCGTGCGCCGCTGTACGAGCACCGGAAGCACGTTTGACATACGACCCGCGACGATGTCGTTCGTACATTGCAGGTGCAGCCAACGGATAAGATGCGACTTCCCCGATCCTGGGTCCCCGCGGACAACCGCGAAGACGTTGCGCCGTCCCTGCGCGAATAGCCGGTCGTACAGATCGCTCTCCGACAACGGAGCGCCCGCCCGGTCACGCAGCCGTTCGATGGGAGCGTGCGCCGCGAGAAAGTAGGGCTCCAGTTCGGGGCTCATGCGCGCGATACTGCTGATCGCGCGCTCCGCGGCGTCAGTCGACCAGCAGGGCTGACCCAAATGCGTCGGAAGCGGAACGCCGGCCGGAGTCACGAGACCGCCCCCGCCGTCGCGCGCCGGCGCGCCCGCCCGGGCGCGACCGTGACGGCGTCAAGGCGTGGCGACTGTAGCGTGCGGCCGTCGAACGAGGGCTCGGCGGCCTGAAGGTCCCACCCGCGTCCGTCGCGGGGACACTCGAGCACGAGGACTTCGTCCTCGTGCAGTGCGAGCAGCGCTTGCGCCAGCCCGACCGACATCACCTTGCCGCCGATAGGAGCATCGGCGTTTGCGCGACGAAAGAGTTGCCCACCATCCAACTCCGGACAGGCACGCGCTAAATGCGTCATGAACACGTCTGCGTCAAGTCGTTCATCATGCTCGAAGACGGCAGGCAGGGCGCGCTTCACACGCTCATACGGGTCACATTGGAAAACTTGCCGATTGTCGAACCACCCCAGCCCCGTGTATGGAAGCCAGCGCCAGAGTCCACGGAGCTTTGTGGCGTTGAATGGGTTGGGCTGGTCCGCGCCGTAGCCGAGTGCACGATTGAAAGCGGACGCCCAAGCCTCGTCGTCGTGTTGCTTGTCCGCGCGAGCGCCGAGGCCGAGCAGGTAGGCGTAGAACAGCGCGAAGTAGGGCTCGACGGCGGTATCGACCAATACGCACGCGTCGAGCGCCCGCAGCACTTGGATGCGCGTCTCATCGCGCCTACCTACACGGTAGGCGTCTGAGAGGCACCAGCCTTCATCATTCTCCTTCACGAGTCCGAGCTCGCGCGCGGCTCGGAGCGCGCTCTCTGCCTGGCTTCTCGGACTCGCCGCCCCGGGATTGAAATTCGGAAGTGTCTCCGGCTGCAGTAGTGCGAACAAAGCTCCCTTCTTCAGTGGCGTTGGGCGTCCGTACTCTGCGAGGACGTCGAGGAGGATTTCTACGCGCCGCGGGGTGACTGGCTGGTCGGTGAACATAGGTCGTTTACGGGAGCCAGAAGTCCGGCGTCGGGTAGAACGGCACGCCGTCCCGCTCGAGGGGTCGGCGCCCCTCCTGGTCGAGCGGCGGTGTCCCGTCGGTGAGCATGTGGTAGATGTGCGCTCCCGCAGCGAGGCGCAGCATCCCAGAGTCAATCATTCCCGCGTGTAGCACGGCCAGGATCTCGTCGGACGCACATTGCGCCCCATAGGCGGCGTCCCATGGATCTACGCGGTATAGGCCGCCGTGCGCAGCGGAGACGCTCCGGAGTACCGCGGTATACATGTCCGCCGAGCAGAGAAAGCGCCGCACCCCGACTGCTGCCAAACGGCGCACCAACTTTTCGAACTGCCGTCGGGCTGCTTCCCCGCGCGCGGGTGAGGGGACGTTGCCGATCACCGCTCGTGCGGGCTGCGTCACGCCGACCGCCAGCGTCGGAAGCCAAGGCGTCGGGGAGCTGCCTCGCTCGCTCTCTCGGCACGCAGGGCACCCCGAGCACGTCCCAGCCACGTCGCCTCCGTAAAGGTGTCGGAGCGAGCGAGCGATGCACTGTGTGCGCTGCGCGAAGGCGAGCATGTAGTCGAACCCAGCACGGAGCGTTTCGAGTTCCTCCATGCGCATCTGCCGAATGCGCTCCTCGATGTCCCGGCTGTCCGGCGCGAACGCCAGACGCACGGTCGCCAATTCCGGGCGCATCACCATCACGTCATCCACGCCGACGATGTCGACATCGTCAGGGCTTGCCTCTGGTGGCGCCTCAACTCGCCGTGATGTCCGTGAGGACGAGCTGCGCCCGCTCGACGCTGCAGGGATCTGCTCCATGGCCGCGGAGGGAAGGGTCGGAGGAATGCAAATGTCGAGCAACTGCACCAGCCCCGCGCGGGCGAGTTGCAGGAGCAGCCGCTTGTTCCACGCGATGTTTCGACGTCCGGTTTCAAGAGTGTAGAGGTTCTCCGGCACTGCGTCGGTCCGAAGTCGCCACACATCGGCCTGGTCGGTCGCCGTGCGAGTGTCCCAAATCGCCTTCCACCGCTTGCCGAGCGTCTCCGGCGTGAGCAGGCGCGGTGCGAGACCACCCGCGATGTCGCGGTCCCGCGGAAATAGGGGTAGAAGTACGCTTGCGGCGCTGCCCCCGTCGCGCCCGCCCCGACCGACCTCCTGGTAGAAACGATGTAAGTCCTCCGGCAAGCAGGCATGCACAACCGCGCGCACGTCCGGCTTGTCGACGCCCATGCCGAACGCCGAAGTCGCGACCATCAAATCGATTGAGTTGTCGCGCCAGCGATCCAGCAGAATGCGCCGTTCGTGCGCAGGCGTATCGCCGTCGAAGCACTCGACTCGCCGAAACCCCTCGGCGCGCAGGCGCTGCGTCCATGCACGGGCGTCCGAGCGGGTCGTCGTGTACAGGATGGCCGGCCTTGGTAGCCGCCAAGCGCAATCGAATACAGCCTCGCGCTGACCTTCAGCGCTGTCGAATACCCGCGTGTAGTACACCAACTCAGGGCGCAGTCGCTGGCTCACCACCTCGCTCCACTTCTGCCCCTCGTCCCAGAAGAGCCGGCGGAGCGTCCTCCTGCACTCGTGCGTGAAGGTGGCCGATAGCAGGAGCGTCCGCAGGCGGGCCGTCGGTTCCTGAAGCCACTGCCGGCGGAGCGCAGCGAGCACCTGAAAATCCACGCGGAAGAACATTCCCCAGTTGTCGGCCAGGTGAGCCTCGTCGATCACAAGCGCGTCGAGGCGCCCGGATCGGGCGGCATCCGCGAGAACCTTCCGGAGATTCCCGGAGACACACGCTTCGGGGGAAGTGAACAGAAGTCGGCACCGGCCTTCTTGTAGCTCTTCGAGCACCCGCTCTGCGGGGAGATTCGGGTCGTCGGCGGTGTAGTAGAGTGGGGAAAGCCGCGACGTCAGAGAGAGAACCGCACATGCGCTGCGGTAGTGGTCAATCGCGAGTGCGACCGTCGGGACCACAACCACGACCAGCCCCGTCGCCCAGGTAGCAAGCGCCTGAAAGCACAGACTCTTTCCGGCCCCCGTGGGAAGTGCGACGAGCGTCGTGCTTCGGGCGGACGCGGTCAGGGCGCGCCAAACCCCCTCCTTCTGCGCCGCCGAGCCCCATGCAGCGAAGCCCAGTTGATCGTGCAGCCACGGTTCGGCGGAATGCGGCGCTTCTGGGGTCCGCTCGTCGGGGCGCATCTCCCTTGGCACCTCGTCCAGCGGAACGACTGCACCCTTCTCGAGCAACCAGCCGGGCTGGAACGGCTTCGCCTCAATGTGACCCGCAATGTACTGCAGGCCAATGCGGTCCCCGTACCGCACGAGCGCGTCCATCACTTCGGGATGGAGAGAGCGCACGGCGAGCGGTGCCCCATCCCAGCGAATGAATTGACGTAGTAGCACCAAGACGTCTGGGCTCACACTGCTGGCCCCCTGAGGGCCAAGAATCCGTGGTGCTTCGCTGCTCCACGCGTGAAGGACGCGCCAGAGCGCATACTCAGCCCGCATGGTATCCCTTGGTCGCTCGCCCGGCGTTGCTGGCGCGGCATGGTCGGCGAGGGCCTCCTGCAGCGCTCGTCTGAGAGAAGACCGTCCATCGGTCGGCTTCTCTGAACCATGCTTGCGCGAGTCGCCCAACTCTTTGCCCGTTGCTGAACCGGTCATATCGGGCGGCCCGCTCGCAGGCGCTGATTGACCGACACCAGTCCCACCGCGTCTAAGTCGATTTGCCACGCTGTAAGGGCCGACGCGAACGCGGCGTATTGTTCGGCACGCCGAGCCGCATCGCCATCACCTCGGCGCGCGGCGTCCGTTAGGACCGCTATCGCCGAGTCCATACGCCGTCGCTCAGCTTTGATGGCGGCGTCAAGGTCTTGAGCGATTCGTCGATGCGCCTCCACGCGCGCAATCTTCAGGAGGGCATTGACTGTGTCCGGCCAATTGTCCGCGTCCAACACGCCCCCAACTGCACCAGAGACTTCCGCTAGATCCCACCACGTCTGCCCCCGTGTCGCATATTCCGCGCGGCGTCGAAGATTCACCATGGCGTCCGCGTCCGGTTCAGACAGCACCGTGCCCTGGAGATCGATGAGAACACCAACTGGCTTTGGGATGAAGAGAGCATCCAACCGATTCAGTAGCCCGGCGCTCCCATCCAGCGCCGTAGTTTGGAGCCGTGGAACAAAACGGCACTCGACTCCGACCCATGGGCCCCTACCGGGGCTCAGCAACTCTATGCCGAACGTGCGACCGGTCGCTTGGCGGTCGAGCGATCCGATGATCGCGTTGAACAGCGGATCGCTGACGCTGAAGAATCGAAGGCTGGGTGCTTGCTGGGCTACCGCACGCCGAAACGTGCCGTCGAAGTTGCCGGCGAGAAACTCGGCACCCGTGCCATCAATAGGGAGCGCACCGTAGCACGTCCTCTCCGGCTGGAACCGAATGACCGCACCGGGGCCGTGGGCGGTATCCAATCGCCGCGCGCCACGCGCATCCGTAAGTTGGCGCATGTACTCATAGGTTGCTCTTTCTATGCCAGCCTCGGTGCGTTCCGAACGCGCAATTGCACGAAACCGCGCGGCAGTTGATGCTTCGTATGAAGCTTCGTCCAGCACAGCCTCCGTTTCGTCGCGCGTGCGCTCTTCATCGACCAACCGCGAAACGTCGGGTATTGCCTCGACCAGTGCCTCTAGACCCCCATTGAGAGCTGTCGCGAGGATGCGTTGCTCCACATCGCGAAGCGCAAACTCTAGCCCACTGATCGACCGACGGTACACTCCCAAGGCCTGGTCTAGGTGACGGACGAGGCCCGATTCGACACTCCCGTCGTTGTAGATGACATAGGACCGCACTTCCGCGCTCACCCGTTCGCGGCCCAGGCGGTCAAGACGCCCGACGCGCTGCTCTACCCGAGCCGCATGCCACGGGGTGTCGACGTGCACCAGTGCGGATGCGAACTGGAAATTGCGCCCCTCTCCACCCGATTCGTCCGAAGCAAGAAGCCAGACGTCAGGATCCTGCTGGAAGCGTAGGGCACACGTCTCTTTCTCCTCCATCGACTGCTCTGCCAAGAAGGCCACCACGGCGTCGTGACCGAAGGCGTTCGCTAGGTGGACGCGGAGTTCCTCGGCGAGTCCTGGATAGCCGGCGAACAGGAGGAGCTTGGGCTTAAGCCCCGAGAAGGAGGTGACTAGATCAACAACCCTGCGGATACGGTACGATGCATCAATTCCCGCGGCAGCCCACGCCCGTGCCGCCGCTACAGCAGCGAGGAGTTCAGCATCTGGCAGGTGCGCTCGAACGGCCCTACACAGCAAGCCCCGATAGAGCCCCCAGTCGCTATAGCCGACTGCGCTGCCGATGCTGAGAAACTCGAAGCCACTAGCGTTCAAGGTGCTCGCTTTCGCTTTCTGCAACCGAAGAAGGAGGTCAAGTAGACAACCGGATGAGGCCTGCGACTGCCACATCACCCGAGCGAGTGCATCCAAGTACGTGCGCCCGGTTTCGTCGCGACACGTGTCCGACGCGGTCCGAAGTAGTCGTTCCACCGCGTCCGACGCCTCCGTCTCGAGCCAATGCGGTGCGAAGGGCTGCAATGCGACGGAGCGTGTGATTGCAGCGATCTGTCCTTGCTCGACCAAGCGCGCCCGCCGATTCCTCAAGATACGGCGACTAAGTCGGTATCGGTCGGCAACATCATACGCCCAACGGCGCAACTCCCGCGCGGCGAGGGACCGAATCTGTTCTTCAGCTATTTTGTGTGTGTCAGCCGCTGCGCTGCTCGCCGCGAGCACCATCTCGCTCTGCGCGCGCATCGCGCCACTCTCATTCTCCTGGCTTTGGTCCGCCCTAGTTACTTCGCGCGGAAAGTCGCCCGCGCGTGAACTCTCTGAAGCCGGAGTCAACAGTTCAGTGTCTTTCCTGTTGAGCTGCGCTTTCGCTACGGTTGAGATAGCGGACCCATCCGCAGCGGCCGAAAGCGTTGCTACAGCGGCACTATCGTCGTTCGTATGGACTCGCGCGGCAGCCTCGATCGCGTCTAGGCGGTCCAATAGATCGCGATCACCCTCGATCGGCGGCGTCGCAAGTATCTTTCGTGCGACGTCGCAGACGTCCAAGACCTTGACCTCACCAGACTCTAGCGCTGCGATTCGTCGCTCGATTACTCGGAGCCCCCTCCCGATAGAGGGTTGCTGCTCGTGTAGTGTTCTGAAACGCTCCTTTTCGACACCCAGTACAGCGCCGTAGCGCTCTGGCTCCAAAAGGGTGAGCAACCGGAGCAACTCGTCTGACCGCTCGTGTGCAGGAATCGCAGATAGCAGCAGTAACGCCGGAGCCTTTCGCGACAAGCGCTCCACGTGCGAGAAGAGACTGTGCATCGTTAGGAGGTGGTGCGCCTCATCCACCACAACCATGTCCCACGCCATCGACTCGATCGCTGTGCTCGCCGTCAGCGCCGCGAGCGCCGTGGAGCAAATGACGCGGCGCTGCTTCTGCCAGTCGATCGTTCCGGGATCATGTAGATCAAGCAGAGTGAAGAGTTGGCCGCCGAACTTCGCGTACAACTCACACAACCACTGCTGGGTGAGTGCGCCTGGGCAAAGTACCAAGATTCGCGCGTCCGGCTTTCGGGCGAGCAAATCATGTATGACGATACCGGCCTCGATCGTCTTCCCTAGCCCGACTTCGTCTGCAAGGATGAATCGGCGGCGCGGCTCCAAAAGCACCGTCCCCGCCACGAACGCTTGATGGGGTCGTAAGTCGACGCGGCTCCCCAAGAGTGCTCGCAGTCCGGCAGTTTCGCGAAGAAGACGCGCGTAGGCATGACGCAGTTGCTCTCGGCTCTGAAAGAGCGCGTACGGCTGCAATTGCAGTCCGCCGAAGCGTACTTCGGGATCGGACGACTCTGCACCGAGAATTGGAACAAGCTCCGACTCAGCGAGCACTGCGGCCTCACCCGAGTCGAAAGAAACCGAGTACGAGTAGGGATCAGACGGCCCAACTGGCCTCTTCGCCACGCGTTCGATGACGCAGTCACCTCGAGTCGTGCGGCAGCGAGCGCCAAGCCCGAGGACGTCTCGGGTCAGTGAGCCATCCGGTCCAAACTGTCCGACGCCGAATGGCATTACCTGGCCACTAGCGACAAAGCGGATGGAATAGGCTCTATTCTGCGCGGACTCAATCTTCCCGAGTCCCAACTGTCGGTGCTTAACAATGAACCCGATCATGTCGCACTGACGGTATACGTCCACGCCTCGGCGGGCATTTCATCAGAGAATCCGGAGACGGGTGCCCGTTCGCTACGCTCGGAGTCCAGTCCCCACTCGTCTGCCGCGTGGTCACCTCTGGCTGCGGACACCGACAACCCGTCGTTGTTCGAGATAGCAAGTCCCACTTCAAATTGGTCGCGTGGGCTGACTGTCGCACAGTTTGTCAAGCAAGATCTGCTTGATATCTCGGTCGCGCTTCGCCTGCGAAGCGTCACTGGATTGGCTCCGGCGTCGAGTGAAGAGCCCTAGTCGTTCCGCTCGAGATACCTCGCACATTGCGCCCTGTTGGACTCGCCGAAGCGCGCCCAGCGAGTGCGAACGCTGCGTAAGTTCCCAAGTTGAGTTCCGTTAGCGCTGAACACCAGCGGCCCGGCAATCTGTGCGCTCAGTCTCTTGCCATCGACGATAACTCTGCTCGTCCTTCGCCTGAAGATATGCAGCGGCGACAATTCCGGCGTGCACGCACATCTGTATTGAGTCTCCTCCGCGCTTCGCGACTTCGTACTGCTCTTCAAAGTCGCTAGCAACGGATCCTTGGATTCCACCGAGAAAGAAGTACCACACCATCGCAGCGAATCCGAGCGCTGTGAGAAGACCAGCGAGCGCCCGTGCCGCCGGCCGCGCTGTCGGGCTCGGAACGCCGCAGTGCGGACACTTCACTGCTGAATCCGAGATCTCCGTCTTGCACTCGCGACAGGGCTTCAGTGCCATTCTTGATTCCTCGATTCGAAGAGCTGCCTTCTAGTTTCCCGCGCGTCCTTGCCTCTTGGGCCTGCAGATACAACACGCCGCACCTCAGAAGCCCGTTTCCGGTCTTTCTGCGGCGCGGCGTCGCGACACACTCGATTCTCACTCTAGGTACAGCACCTCGCAACCCGCCGCCCTCAAACCCTACGCGGGGGGTCTGACAGTCCCGCAGCGGCCCGCGCCTGCTTCCGCACCAGCTTCTTGTACTTAATCCGATGCGGCTGATCCGCATCCGGTCCCTTCCGCTTCTTCAGATCCTCGATGTACGCCTGGTAGTTCCCCTCAAACCAGACCACCTCCGAATCCCCTTCGTAGGCCAGGATATGCGTCGCCACACGGTCCAAGAACCACCGATCGTGTGAAATGACCACCGCGCACCCCGAGAAGTCGAGCACCGCTTCTTCCAACGCCCGCAGCGTATCCACGTCGAGATCGTTCGTCGGCTCGTCCAACAGCAACAGGTTGCCGCCGGTCATCAGCGTCTTCGCCAGATGCAACCGGTTCCGCTCACCACCCGACAGATTCGCGACGAGCTTCTGCTGGTCCGAGCCCTTGAAGCCGAACGCGCTCGCGTACGCGCGCGAGTTCATCTCCTTCTTCCCCACCGGGATCAGCTCTCGGCCACCTGAAATCTCTTCCCACACCGTGCGCTTGCCTTCGAGCGTGCGGTTCTGATCCTGGTAACTCAGCGACACGGTCTCGCCGACCTTGAGCGTGCCGGCATCAGGCGTCTCGCCGCCGGTGATCATCTTGAATAGCGTCGTCTTGCCGGCGCCGTTCGGGCCAATGATCCCTAGAACGCTTATCGCTTCTTTCTAGAGTTGTTAGTGGCGTATTGATGGGTTGATAATGGCCCGTTAGTTGATCGGAAATGGCTGTTTTCTGATAGCTATGGCGCACGCTTGATACGTCCCTCGACGCCGACGGCCTCGACCTGTCGACGATATCGACCCGAGTTCCCCAAATGTCGACAAGCAGACGCTCTATCGACACATCGGCCCCAACCCGAACCCGCGGCAGCATCAGCGCGCACCCCAATACCATCACCGCCGCTCGGCTGCTGCTGGGTATCAGCGATGCCGATGCCACAGAAGCGAAGCTCATCACCGACCACGACACGCTGGACGGCCGACGGTACGACGAGTTGCTGCCAGTCGTCGATGCGCTCGACGTGAGCGGTTACGTCCGTGCCGCCACGGCCGTATACCGGCGCTACTGAGCAGCATTCTCGCGCGCGCCGAGTCGCAGGCGTATGGCTTTGCCGCGAAGTACTGGCAACGATTGGCGGAGCTGGCGGCGCGTCGTGCCTCGCTGGCGCCGCTAGTGGATCACGCAGCGTTTGTGGCAATGGTGCGGCAGCAGCACGCGCGGAAGACGGCGTTCTGGGGGCGGGTAGATTCCATTACCGCGAAGTAGCGTCACCGCCATTGCCTCCACAGCACCGTCGGCCATCTGCAACGTTGGGGTTCGGCTGATTGCAACCTTTCGTGCCGAGCGTAACGAAGACGGCGTTCTGGGGGCGGCTGCAGCGACTCAGCGACTCCGCATCGATCTGGCCCCGGTGCGGCGAAATCGGCTTGCCGCCGCCTCGACGTGACGATACCTTGCAATAACCCTAAAGGTTAACGCTACAAGTGCACCGCCTCACGAGCGATGGACATCACGTTTCGATCCACCAAGCTCGAGAAGCAGTGCACCGACACCAAACGGGCCACCAAGACCTGGGGGCCCGAACAGGCACGCAAGATCCGCCAGCGGCTCGATGATCTCCGCGCGGCGCCCCATCTCGGCGACTTCCGCTCTCTCCCCGGGCGATGCCACGAACTCAAGGGGGACAGGGCGGGACAACTCTCGCTCGATCTCGTGCATCTGGATCGGTTGCTCTTCAAACCGAACCACGATCCTGTGCCAACGAAACCCGATGGCGGCCTCGATTGGGATGCGGTCACCGCCATCGACATTCTCGAGGTAGTCGACACCCATGATTGATCCCACCCGCAACACATACTCGCCCCCGGACGTCTCCCCCCCGGGTGACACCCTGCGCGAACTGCTCGAGGAGCGCGGGCTGTCACAGGCGGATCTCGCGGAGCGTATGGGACGGCCCAAGAAGACCATCAGCGAGATCGTCAACGCCAAGGCCGCGCTCACACCAGAGACCGCGCTCGAACTCGAGCTGGTGCTTGGCGTGAGTGCGGATTTCTGGAATGCGCGCGAACGGAACAACCGGGCCGCACTCGCGCGAGCGGAGCAAGCGGAGCGGCTTGCGGCGGACGTGACGTGGGCCAAGTCATTTCCCCTTCGGGCAATGCGGCAACGTGGGTGGCTGCCGGAATCTCGTGATCCGTCCGCGATCGTTCGATCGGTACTCGAATATTTCGGTGTGGCTTCCCGTACGCAGTGGGAATTGCTCGCGATGTCTGCGGGCGTGGCCTACCGCAAATCCACCGCGTTCGACGCAGATCCATTTGCGCTGTCTGCGTGGCTGCGTCGTGGCGAGATCGAGGCCCAGTCCGTGCGCACGGGCCCCTTTGACGCTGCGAAGTTCCGAAGCGCACTCGTCGAGGCGCGAGGAATGACACGCGAGGAACCAGCGGCGTTCGTCGATCAGGTGTCCGCGCTTTGCGCGAAGGCCGGCGTCGTCGTGAGCTTCGTTCCTGAGCTTCCCGCGTCGCGCGTCAGCGGTGCGGCACGCTGGCTCGGGTCACACCGCGCGCTGATTCAGTTGAGCCATCGGTACAAGACCGACGATCACCTCTACTTCACCTTCTTTCACGAGGCCGCCCACCTGCTGCTGCACGGCAAGCGCGAGGTCTTTCTGGACACCAGTGTACAGGAGGGGCGCGAAGAACACGAAGCCAACGATTGGGCAGCTGACTTCCTGATTCCCCCGACGGAGTTTGCGGCGTTCGTCAACGCGGGCGACCTGCGAGCCGAGGCTCTCGCGAAGTTCGCCGAGCGACTCGGCATCGCGCTGGGGATCGTCGTCGGGCGGCTGCAGCACGAGCGTACCGTGCCATTCAGCCGCTTCAACGCGCTCAAGCGCCCCGTGCGCTGGGCGGACGCAGTGCAGTAAGTCCCCCCTCCTTTCCCACCGTGATCAGCAATGACCACCCCGGAAACGTCACGCCTGCTCCAGGGACTCGAGGCACATCCCGAACAGCATCCGGTCGGCGGCTCCACCTGCAGCGACGTTGACGACCGCACACTGAAGTGCAGAGCCGGCCGAAACAGCGCCGGATCCAAGGACGTGATCCGCTCGAACGTCATCGTCCCCGGCGGCACGGGCAGTGGTGGGACAGCAGCCAACGCTTGGTCGGCCGAGCTCGTGTCCTCTTCGTGCGTCATCCGCCGTGCCTCACGGCACCCCCACCCCATCCAACCGCACCACCCCCACCCGCCCCGCAATCCACGCCCGCCCCGTCGAGCTCCACTCCACGCGATCGAACACGTTCCGCCGCAGCAACTCATTCGTCAGCGGCATCATCACCCACGATCCTCCTCGCCGCGCATACTACCCCCCACGCACCGCGATCGGCGTCCCGTCCCGCGCCATCTCGAATCGCGGGCTCTGCCCGCCGTATGGCAGCATCGGCGGCGCCGGCGCCTCGACGAGCACGCTGTCGTCGCCCACGGCGCGAAGGTGCAGCCGGCGCACCGGAATGGGACAGATCGTCTTGCCGCAGGTGCCGAGCTGTTGCTCGGTCACGTCGAACCAGGTCGTGTCCCCCACGGCCACGATCCCGTCAATGCGCCCGAGCGACAGTGGCGTCACGAGCGGTCGGCTTCCAGCCGACGTCACTCGGCGCAGCGTCTCGAGGTTCGTCGAGAAGTACGCCGACGCTCCCCAGATGCTCCGGCCTCGCGCATCGAGGCCCAGAAAGCCATACCCAGTCGGAGCGACTTCTTCCTGCCACGTGCCGTCAGCGGAGCGGTACGCGCGATTCCCCTTCGTCACGACGATCGTGCCGTCGGCCGTGATGCCCGACGCATACCGAAGCCCGGTGTCCGGCATCGCCCAGCTGCTCCATTGTCGGCCGCCGTCTCGGCTCACGTGCACCTGATCGGCGTATGACCACGCCACCGTCGTGCCCCGCGCCGTGGTGGCCACGATGCGCCCCGGCCCCGTCGGCACCGGCGTCATCGCATCGCGCAGCGAGTCGCCCTCGGCCACCTGCGCGTGCAGCGTCCCGGTCGCACCGCGAAACGCGATCGCCACCACCCCGTCGCCGACCGCGCGGAAGGTCCACACCGAGTCGCGGCCCATCGCGGTGCTGCGTGGCGCCGCCTGCACGACGATCCCATGCTCCACACGCAATGGCCCAGCGGCGACCAACACCGCCGTGCGCCCCGTGCGTCGCGGCGTGACGACCACCCAGTCGGCCCGGTACTGCGGCGAAGCGGACGGGTAGGCGCGCCACGTCCCCGAGGTCGGCACCTCGTTGCTCGCGCCGCGGTACACGCGGAGCGTCGCCACCGTGGTGTCGGCCACGCCCACCGACACCGTCGTCAGGAACGCGGGGTCGATCACGTTGCCGTAGGCATCGACTGCCGAGAGGTACGTGAGCGCGGGGGCGCCGCTGTCGAGCGCGAACGGCGCCGGCAGCGGCCAAGTGAACGACGCTACACGGCCGGCCCGCACCATCGTCGGC
>JBKDGH010000183.1:0-6912 GCA_046336655.1 Flavobacteriales bacterium
TCCTTCGCGGATTGCGCAGCTCGATGTGCAGATTGCCGAAAAGCAGGCTGCCATCGCCGCAAGCACGAGCCCGGTGGAACAGGCCAACCTCGGCATCGAGCTGAATCGTCTGGAAACCGACCGCCTGCGTCTGGTGCGCCGTCAGCTCACCTTCGGGAGCATTCCGTTTGTGGAACGTCAGTTCTCGCTCGGACGACTCGAATTCAAAATTGCGGCCTACGCGGAATTCATCGCCGCCGTAGAAGCCCGCAAAGCGGAGATCATTGCAGCCCAGAACGCTGCTGCGTAATTCCGCACGACATATCATCCCTTTTTCAGCGGCTTACCACCGCACTATGAAAACAACAAGAAAAACCCCGCTTCGGCGGGGTTCTTTTTTTACAGGCGCCGGATATTCCTGAAATCCCGCCGGATTTCCCATAAAAACCGCCGAATATTTCGTTTGGCTTGATGGCAATGCTGAAAAAATATACCTTTCGTCCACGTGAGATAAACCAGCAATTACCTAAACACTCTCTGATATGCCAGAACCCGTTAACCCCGCTCAGGAAGCCGAATTTCACCTGGGATTTACGATGGCCGGTGCCATCTCTGCCGGATGCTATACCGGAGGTGTCATGGACTACTTCTTCGAAATCATGGACCTGTGGGAAATGGCCAAGAAAGACCCCACTTCTATCGGTCTGCCCGCTGATTTTGCCCGTCATATTCCCAGGCACCGCGTCATTGTGGATGTGATGGGAGGCGCCAGCGCAGGCGGCATGACCACGGCTATGGCGGCTCTCCACGCCATGCGCAAAAAGAGAAATCCGGTGAAGGATGCCACCCGGATTGGAGGCATCCGCAACAATGTATTTTACGACAGCTGGGTGCTGCTCGATGATCCCGACGCTGTTCCCGGCACATCGGACAAGCGGGAAACGTTTGAAAAACTTTGGGACACCGATGACCTCAATGGTGGAAAGATCAAATCGCTGCTGAACAGCAGCGTGATCGACGACATTGCCAAGCGGGCGTTTTCACCGAAAGATGACACGTACGACTATGGTCATATCCCCCCCTATTTCGCCAAGGATTTTGAGCTTTTGCTTTCTCTGGCCTCCCTGCGCGGTGTGCCGTTGGATGTTGATTTTGCCACGCCCAACCGAAAAGGCAGTCGCGCATTGGATCATCCCATACATACTACCTGGGAGCACTACATTCTGGCTCATTTCAAAGCATCAGCCAGTCCAATAGATAATTACGAATACCTCTGGCTGAATGCGCGTGAATCGGAGGCGAAGCGAATCATGACGCTCGCCACGATTTCCACCGGGGCATTTCCCATTGGACTGAAGTTTCGCGAATTCACCATGAGTGATTTCCCGCCGAAGTACATCCAAAACGAAATCACGCGGGTGGTATTCCGGCAATTCGGCCCGTTGATCGAGCAGGATGAAAAACCGGTCAATGCCATTCACGGCATTGTGATGAGTAGCACAGAATGTACTGAAGAGGACCGGCAAACGCTTCTTCAACTCATTGCGGAACTTCCCGCCAGTAAACACAGGCTCTCCGGAAGGCTCGCCAATTTCAGTCTTTCCAAGGCAGAAATGGCAGCCATCGCAGAGCTGCTGCATGATATCATTGACGTGATTGACTTCAGCCGCATGCCACCTAATTTCAAGTTCGTAGCCATTGATGGTGGAGCGATCAATAATGAACCATACGGTGAAGTCCTTGAAGTGCTGCGCGACCGACATGGTAATCCGGATAAAGAATCCCCGAAGAAATACGCTGTTGTCATGATTGATCCGTTCCCTGACAGGGCGGAAATCGAACCTGAATATGAAGCCCCGGATGACCTGTTCTCGGTAGCTGGCCCTATCCTCGGTATGCTGCGCAATCAGGTGAAAGTGAAGCGCAAGGAAATGCTGGATGGGTTCAGCGAAGACTTTATGCGTGGGGTCATTTTTCCCCGAAAGAAAATCGGAAACAACAAAGCCGAAAAGTGGCCCATTGCATCCGAAAGCTTCAGCGCGTTCGGAGGGTTCCTCAGCAAGGAATTCCGGCATCACGACTACTTCCTCGGGCGCAACAACGCACGCAACTTCTTTCAGTACTTCTTTTCGTTGGAATATGACCCCGATAATGGTCGGGTGCATCCGATTCATGCAAACTGGACACAGGAGATGATCAACATACTCAAGGTGGAATCACCGGCCGGTTCCGGAAGGTTCTTTCTGCCGATAGTGCCCGACATGAATCTTGTGCTGATGTCGCAGCAACCCGGCGGAGTGCCTAAAGATCACTTCAGGTTTTACGACTTCCCCAAAATGCCCCGTTACAAGGCTGAACGATTGATGAAGCTAAAGCCTGAGATCACCGAGCGGATCAATGAACTCCTCATACTGGCCAACAAGCGGCTCAAAGAGGAGAAGGAAAAGAAGATCGATCTCAATCAGGCTGAAAAAAAGAAACTCGAAAATCTGCTGAAGCAACTTCTGGGTAAAAACTGGATTCAACGCCGCGTAGCAGATGTTGGTGGCTGGTTTACCAATCGTATCATTGATATTGGTATCGCGTCTAAAAAGAAGGATCTTGCGGATGCCACAATCGAATACATACTCACCGACCTCGCCGAAAAAGGACTACTTGACCTTAACGATTAACCCCATACGACCATGCACGTAATCATCAACCGGTTTCTGGACAATGGCATTCAAACGCTCGGACAGCTCGTCATTGTTCAAGGCAATGAAATCATTCACCAGTGCGTAACACTTGAACTTCCGTGGAGGCTCAACGGACGGCGCATAAGCTGCATTCCCGCGGGTGTGTATACGGTGAAGAAAAGAACCAGTCAGAAGTACGGCAGTCACTTCCATGTGACCAATGTCAAAAACCGCGACTGGATTCTGATTCATCACGGCAACTATTACAGCGACATTCAGGGATGCATTCTGGTGGGCTCTCACCATCAGGACATCAACAAAGATGGGCAACTGGATGTAGTGAACAGTAAGCGCGAAATGAAAAAGCTGAATGAAAAGCTGCCGGCTACATTTCAGCTGGAGATCAAGTAAACAATGAAAGTGTGTGATCCGGTTCTTAATCAGGAACTGGATCACCTTTATATCACCTTCATCTGATGCAGTTCGTGGTACACACTCCTCAGACAGCTTTGTCCGAGCGGTGAACTATCCCAGTACATCCCGTGAATACGGACGCTGTTCATCTGCAAAAAGGCAATTGGTCCGGAGGTGCGGATATTCCCCACCTCGTAATTGATGTTTTTCGGAATGAGATTCACATTGCGGATGCCATACATGGCTTCCTTCTTGAGTGAGTCCTTTCTGAAATTGGTGGCGAGTGCATCCCCTGAGGAGAACACATTGACCCAGCGGAGCTTATCCGCCATAGCATTCGACCGGTCATCGTAGAAATGCGGATAGTAACTGTCCACGAACTCCACGGGGGTACCAATGGTGATAAGCGTTTTCACATACCGCTCCGTATTGCCTGAAACCTGATGGCCGAATGGAAACAGAAAATCAATGGCGATGATGCTTCCGAAGCTGAATGTATGAATGTCAATGGCCTCAGGCTTTTCCTTTTCCGCAATGAACTCTAGCAGCAAATCGAGATGACCGAGCACAAGCTGCCTTTGTTGTCCGTGCTCCAGGTAATCATTGGCGCACACGAACTCTGTGGCCAGCATCAGCAGAAACGTTTTGGCCTGCGGAATGAGGAGTAAGAGCCCATTGGTAACTGTCACCAGCGGAACCAAAACATGAAACAATGGACTTTGAAGCATTTCCCAGAATGCCATCAATACATTGGCCGCTTCCTTCTTTTCTACATCCAGATTAGATAAATATCCCCTCGCCATTTCGATTGTCATGGGTAACATCACCAACACAGAAAACGCAATGATGAGAAAAATCAGAAAGACATAGAGTGTCTGATACGGATGGGCGAAACCTCTACGGCGAAAGGGCGCCAGAAACATGTCGGGAATTTTGCGCAGCACAAGCATCAGCAGCCAGGCGTTTTTCACGATAATGGAAAACGCATTGAACCGTGAGGTGAGAATCTCGTGATACTGGTAATCATACAACCGGTATACGGGTACGCGTTCATCCCCCTTTCGCTCGTGAATGGTCACGAAAGTGGTGGAATTGCCAGGGCTGTATTCTGCCCTCTCCGATCGCATTTCATACTCCGTGCCTTGCGAATGAAAACTCATTTCATTCATCAGTCGCTGCGCATACTTCTCTACCGACTCATTGGTAAACGACTGTCCTAGACCTGTGATATAGATGCCTGTTCTCATACATTTTGCGATGCATTAAAAATCCGGAAATTCCGGTTCGCCCCAGATTTCAAACGCCCATTCAGGGTGATCAATAAAGGGATTGCGATTGCCCTGATACTTATTCTGAATCAGATTGTTCCTCCGACGCTCCATGTCATCCACCGGATCAAACCGATGCCACTCCAACAGCGTACTCAGTTTTCCCATGAGAGGTTCTTTACCGTTTCGCGGCACAATCTCATCCACCAGCTCCAGGTCATAAGCAGGCCCTTCATAGCGCACAGCCATGTAAAAGAGCATGCGTGCGATATCTCCTTTGGTTGCATCAGGTGGTTCCCATGTCCAGTTTGCCGAATAGCGCGAAGGGGTAGGCACTGTATTTTTATTGTCAAAGAAGAACTCCTCGCACATATCGAACGATCGGGTTTGTCGAGCGGAATTCACCGATCGGTCCGCTGCCCGCAAATGATGCACATCCGTGTATGCGGTATCTCTTTCTTGATCAAATCCCCGTGATTTAGGCCATACATGCTCCCGGTTCCAGGCATCAATAAATGAATATCCCGCGCCGTCATAATCAAATGATGTCCCTCTGTCACGATGAGCTGCCTTCTGCGAGCGCAGGGTATACAACAGCAGCACATTGCCGGCGCGCCGGGGATCTCTGTCCGTTTCTTCGATAATATCGTAAGCCTGTGCATACGTGAACCGCTTGTGTCCGCGAATGGTGCGGTGCAAGGCATTTTTCAGCTCCTCGCCAGTGAGACCTTCAGCAAGCGAATAATACTCCTGAACTTCTTCAGGCAATTCGGAACTCCTCCGCGTTCGACGGTTTTCAGTCACGACCTCCCTCTCCTCCTCTTCCTCATTATCCGGCCAGTAGGTGTCAGGAATCGGACCTTCATACAATCTTACGAGCGTGCGATAGAGATAACCGGAACCATATTCCCCCAGATCGAGGTGGTAGTATCCGTTCACCTGCTTTCCGCCATCCAGCAACTCAAACATTTCCCCCTTCTCGGCTTCGTAAACTACTTCTGAATTCCGAACCGGCGAATTCTTTATATCCGCATTGCGATAGAGCACGGCATGATCGGCGAAGGCCAGTGCACAATGAACTAACCCAATCGCAAAAAGGAACACCTTTCGCATGAACTGAGTTGGTAGATAATTACTCATGAGTCTTGGGTTATTTGAGGAGTAGTGGGTGGATCCACCGGTTTTCCGGAATCACGGGCGGCTTGGGCGGCACTCTTTACGCCGAGAATATCCTTGAACAATTTCACAGAAGCCTTGCTGCCTCCGGCTATGATCGCACCGGTAATGATGTATCCCGGAATGGTCGTCTGTTCCCCGGGCAACACAAAACTGAGAGCGTCAAACTTCCAATAAGCACAGATAAAAATTCCGATGGCCGTGGCAATTACCTCTTTCAGGCTTCTGCCTTGAAACTTTCGGAGGTAATATCGGGATTCAAACAACATGGAAAGGGCTCGTTCGAGAAAAAAGGAGATCACCACAATGGCGCCGAGCACCTCCATGAGGCGCTCCCAATTGACATAGAAATAATTCGGATCCATGAGCGTAGAATTAAGTTTAGTTGCGTCGAATATAGGAGAATTCTACCCATTGCACTCCGGTCAATTATTCGTATTGAAAGTGCAATCACAAAAACTTTTTTCTACTTTGCACTCAGCAACATATTTTTCGTCGGTAGTGCAAAATCAATATTCGCTTTCGTATATCTGCGAAGCGCTTGGAATAAGCGCAGGACAACTCGCAGAACTGCTGCTCATCTCCCGTCGGTCTGCCTTCTACGTATTAAATGGCACACTCAGTCCGCCGCAGGAAGCTCTCCCGCTCATCGCACAGTTGAATCAGTTGGTAGTGCAAAGCGAAAATGGGTCGCAGGAAAACAACTCCACTCTTCCTCCCGACGTGGTCAATCAGCTTCAGTTAAAGAAGAGCATGCTCAGCGGCAAACTGATCCAACAGGAAAAGATCGTTCGCAACCTGGAAAAACGCACAGATATAAAATACCGCGACATTTGGCATACTGCACCAATAACCCTCACCCATCCGGATGCTGCCATGCAGGAGCATGTAAACAGATGGGTTGAGTCTAAACGCTTGACCGGCTCGCTCGCAACGGACAACCGGCAAGTGATGATGCAATTGCATGAAGCACGAGCCAAACTTCAGGGCATGAGGGCAGAGTTTGAATTCATAGAGCAACTTCTGATAGGCCAGAATCCGGGCTAATAGCGCCTATATATATAGGTGTGATTTTCCATGCTCATTTATACCGGAAAATGATCTCTTCGCGGAGAAAAAATGCCCATTTCGCCCCTTTTTTCAGGAAAAAACATCCCTTTTCACGAACCCATTGGGAACCTGCGGGATTTATCCAGCGGATTGATTTTGTGTGATTTACACGTTTCGCCATTCCGTTTTCCGGCATTTCCATCCGACGCCATCCGGAGCATATCGGGTTGATTTCACCCTGCCGGATGTGAAAACATTTGTGGCGTCAGAGGACAAACCATTCCCTCTGGCAAAATGTAAAATGGTTTATACCCTTTCAGTAGTTTCGACGGTGGAGCAGTGCGATACCG
>JBKDGH010000020.1:0-6967 GCA_046336655.1 Flavobacteriales bacterium
CGGTATGAGCGGGGTGGAGTTTCTGGAAAGCTTGTCTAATGACTTCCCTCGTGTGCAGCGCATTCTGCTTACCGGATATACGGAAATGATTCCGGTGGTGGAGGCGATCAACAAAAGCCGTGTATTCGGTGTGCTTACGAAGCCTTTTAACATCAACGAGATAAACGCAATGATCAAGGACGCCTGGGATCAGTGCAAGGAAATATTTGAGAAGGAGAGAACGATCAGACAATTGGTTCGCCAGAATCAACAGTTTGAATTTATCCTCCGGCAGCGCCTTTTGTCCTGAATGTATGCAGGATGGCTTAAACTGAAAAGAAAGAACCGGACTCAACTCCGGTTTTTTTTATTTCGGAGAAAAGGGAATCCTCAGTTGAGGTTCATATTGGTTTCGCCCTGCCGGAGAATGCGGTAGTGATGAGCCAGACGGGCCATCAGGTTGCTGAATGCGCTCATGGCTTCTTCCGTTTCCTTGCTCACCGGCTCTCGCTTCAGGCGGAGCACGAGCAGGCCATACAGCGCAGTGAGGCATGCCTCCACATCGTTCAGGCTTTTTCCGTCAGTCCGGGCAATATACTCCCGGATATGGGGCTGAGCCACCTTGTAGAGGTCGAGGTACACTTTATCCTTGATCACATTGGTGAGCGTATTGTGCAGGTAATTCAGCTCGAAAATGAGCTCATGCACTTCGCCGATGTGTCCGCGCTGTTCAACCCGTTCGGTGCGCATCTTCCTGACGAGATCACGAAACCACTTTTTCTCGGTTTCAAATGCCTCAGGACTCGGTGTGTAGCTCCGAATGAATTCGTCGAGCGACTCCGGATCAAAATACACGGCCCGTACCAGATCCTCCATCTGCCACATGAACAGAATGTACTCAGCCACATTCTGCCTGAATTTTTGTTCCGCCAAACTCATTACTTCGCTGCTTTTTCTGTCCTGTATTCTTCGTTCAGTCCGTTCACCACTTCTGATGTGATGTCAAACACCTTATTGCCGTAAAGAATGAGCTGAAGTCCTTCCTGGTAATTCAGTACATAATCAATGCCTTTTTGCTTCGCATAACCGGTAAGAAATTGATTAACCCGCTCCTGCAGTTGTTTCTGAAGTTCGCTTTCCTGTTGAAGCAATGAACCTTTTTCTCGGTCTTCAATCTGCGCCATTTCCTCCTCGAGCTGCATCAGACGGTTTTGAATGACCTCCTGCTCATCGACAGGCAACTGCTTGCTCTGAGCATATTGCATCAGTTCAGCCACTTCCTTCTGACGCTTGTCATATTCCGCCTGAACCTTTGAGTTTGCTTTCTTCAGTCCGGCCTCGAGGCCCTTGCTTTTTTCCACGATGAAGAGGTACTTCTCGTTGATTGAATCGCCATTCAAATAGGCTACAATTGGCGCCTTTACGCTGTCATTTGCAGAGAATACGCTCTGTTCCGGTTCACCGGTAACCGGTTCAGCCGTCATACCGGCAGGTGAGGTTCGTGTGAAGAGAATTACAACGGCAATGGCGAGGATAACATTGAGTCCGAGGGCGATTTTCGCGATCATGGCTGAGAGGTTAATGCGGAATAGGATTTGGCAAAGTCGGTGTGCATGGAATGAAAGCGATCCAATGCTCCGCTGAGCAGTTCAGAGGTTACCAGTTTCTTGACCCGCTCGAGGTCGGGGATGCTTTCCTGGGAAATCTTGAAGGATTGCTTGTACTGACCAGCCTCCATTTCGATGATCCATTTTTCATTCCACGACAAAATGGAAATTCTGCAATGCGGATGAGGTATGGTGGCTGCGAGTCGCACAGGTCGGAATTTGATTTGGACAAAAATAGAAGTCCGGGAAGGTGTGCAGGGTCGCTTTTCAAACATTTCACCCATTTTTACGCACATGAATACATCGTGCAGCAATGCAGTTTCGTGGCCTGTGGAAGAGCTCCGCTGGGTGCTGACATCTCCTCCACTCATGATGGATAGTTGCTGGCCCGGTGGCGTCACTCAGTGGCCGGGACACTGGTCCTCGGAAGAAGATGTAACGCATATTCTGGAAGCAGCTGCAATCGAGGAGACTGATCTGGCGAGGCTTTTCAGTCACCCTTCCGGATTTATCGGCAAGCGTTTTGAGCGCATTCTGCACTATTGCTTTACCCATCACCCGGCGTTTGAACTGGCCGGGAGCGGAATGGTGATTCAACACGAAAAGCGAACAACAGGTGAGATTGATTTTTTACTCAGGCACATTGCTACAGGCGACTGGATACATGTGGAGTCAGCGTGTAAGTACTACCTGGGAGACGGCAATCACACCGCATGGGATTCATGGTTCGGCTTGAATCCGGAGGATACACTGGAGCGGAAGATCGGCACACTCAAGCGTCAGCTTGACGCCAGCCGTGCCAGGGAGATATTGCGATCGATTGCTCCGGCTGAGTCAGGTATCCTTCATTCCGTGGTAATCATGAAGGGTTATTTTTTCGTTCCATTTGACCGGCTGGGCAAAAGCAAACTACCGCATCACGCGCACCGCGGTCATTCCGCCGGATGGTGGATGCACCAATCACAATTGAGGGTCATACCCGATTTACCGGCGCAATGGATCGTATTGGAGCGCGACCGCTGGATTGCACCCTGGCGATCACTGGTGAGTGAGGTCATGCCTGTGGGCGGGATTGAATTGCACCGGCAGGTAAACGCCATTTTACTTCATCATTCCGGATGTCTTGTGGTTCAGCTGTTTCAGGAAGGTGATGAATACCGGGAATTGTCACGCGGCATGATTGTGCCGGATCACTGGCCGGGTAAGCGCTGACCTGCCAGTTTTTTCATTTTCCGCACGAGCAGCAGTGCAACGAGTGTGGCGCCGGAGGCCAGATAACCCACCCGCTCATAATGAACCAATGGCGCACTTTCATTTACCTGCGTCACAATCGCTCCGGAAATGATTCCGCTGAGCCCTGATGCCAGTGACATACACGCTGAATTGAGGCTCATGAAGCCTGCCCGGAAATGCGGTTCCACAAGGGAGGTGGAGATGGTATTCGCCGGAATCATTCTTCCTGAAATGAAGATGAAGAATAATCCACCGATAATAAGAATCAGCCATAGCGGAGAAGCCGGCAGGTGGGTTATGGCAAGCAGTGTAGTAACAGAAAGCAGCGCAAACACCGTAAAGACGCGGTACCTGCCGAACCGGTCAACCATTCTGCCGATAAAGAACCCCGAAACCACCGTGCATGCACCGCCGGTGAGGTAGATGTACTTGATGTCAGTCTGGGCGAGTCCTACATTGTTGACCATGTAGGGCGTCATAAAAACCACAACGGTGAATTGACCCATAATCAGCACGGCTGAAAAAAGCAGTGCGTTGCGCAGGGCTGGTTGCCGGAAGGTGGAGACAAAGGTGTCGAGGCGGTTATACTCACTTGTGCGTTCAGTGAGGTGCGCATTCAACGGAGGGATGAAGCGGAATCCGAGAAGCCACACGGGCAGGCTGAGGAGACTGACTCCGTAAAAAGGTACGTGCCAGTTCTGGTCAAATGCATCCACCAGTATTAAAGCAACAGGCACACCGATAACGGAGGCGAGGGAAAATGCAATCGTGACAATACCCATTGCCCTCCCTCTGCGCTCCACAGGGATTACATCTCCAACGATTGAAAGTACCAATCCGCCGAGCAGCCCGCCGGTGATACCAGTGAGCACGCGTGTTCCGACAAACAGCCAGTAGTTTAGCTCATTGCTGTCAGTGGTTGGAATTATGGCACTCGACGCGGTGCCTAAGATGAATCCTGCATAGGCCGTTAGCAGGGCGCGTTTGCGGCTGAGATTATCCAGGTAGAATACACCAAGGAATGCCGTCAGTCCGGCGGCAAGTCCATAACTCGATACAAGCCAGCCGTAGCGGGCCGGACTGATCTCCAGCGTTTTTTTCAGGATATCTCCCATTGGCATCATGATCATGAAGTCCACGATGTTCGTGAACTGAACAGATGCCAGAAGCAGGAGAAGGATCAGTTCATTTTTGCGCGGGGAAACTGAGGAGTGAGCGGTCACGTGTGATTTATTTGCCTCTTTCAGCAACAGAACGGACCTTCGTCAATGCGCCGGAGAAGTTCGGAGTGGATGTGTTTTTTCCAGGGTTGACGAACCGGAAAGGCATTCGGTTTTACGTAGGCAAACAGCCAGTTCAAAAGCAGATTCGAAATCTTACCCGGATGGCGGATGCAGCACGAAAGGCGCACAGGAAATGCTCCTATAGTCGTTTTGATCTCACCGGCTGTGCGTCCGAACATAACCCATTTCTTCCGCATTTGGATGCCCAGTCGGACGTATTCGTACAGCATGGAAGAGTATATACTGTGTGATTTGTTGAATTCATAGTCGATTCCCACCATGTGTGCATCGAGCCGGTCGCCGCAGTCAAACGCAGTGAGAAAGCCCACCAGTTGATCCCCCAGGTAGTATCCCCGAATGATCATTCGTTCTTTCAGATTTTCTTTCACCGCGATGAACGCCTGCCGGGTCAGTATGCCCAGCTGATACTCCGCGCGCGATGCTACCTGCAGATACAGCGCGTAAAAGTGCTCGCTGTTGCCCCTGAATTCTTCCGAGCTGATTGACCTGATGGTGAGTGAGGAAGACCTGTTCATTGCCGCGTTGGCCTTGGTTCTGAACTTGGTGCTCATGCTTTCGAGGTAGTCTTCGAGCACATTCCATTCCGGTTGAATGGGCAGGATCATATTGGGATCCACTTCAAAATCCCTGAACCCACATTTTTCTAGGGCCTTCACCACTGATTTATTGCGGGGGTAAAAGTCCTTTGCCACCACTGCGGAAATTTTCTTACCGTGCTTTCTTTCTCTGTCAATAATGTCCGACAAGACGGTGCATATACCTTCCATGGATTCACTTGCCGAAATGTGAGGAAGAAAAAGAAAGCCGTGCTCACCTGTAGCAAACGCATTGCCGCAAATCATCACGTTCGCTTCAGTGCGGTTGCCTGTAAGTGATTTGCGAAGAAGATCGGTAAATACACAATCGTCATTAAGCGTCTGCGACTTATTGGCCCGGAAGGTGGTCAGGTGAAATACAGCGATGCCGCATGCGCTTCCGTCTTTGTAGAACAGGCAGTGCCAGAAGCGATCACCTTCCGGCAATTGTGAAGCAAGTCCGGTAAGGTAATCGGAATGCAGGAATACAGATGCCCGGGCTGCAATGTGATTCCAGTCTGCAAGCTCCTGGCCGGATAGTTGTCCGAGCAGCACACCTTTCAATGCGGAGCGCCCTTTTCTCCAGCTCAGGCGGCGGCCTGAGTTAATTTCATGACGAAACTGCTCTGGTGTGGAACAAATCATTGCTTCAAAGGTATGAATAGGTAGCGGTAACGCTGTTTAACTTGCACGCGAAGTGACTTCAAACAACTATAATCACATTGTGTTCTATGATGGCGTGTGTGGCCTGTGCAGCGGGGTGGTAGCGCGCCTGCTGAGGTGGGATAAGCACCATAGGCTTAGTTTTGCGGCGCTTCAGGGTCAGACTGCTGCAAGGCTCCGCATCACATCGTCCGGAGATCTGGAGTCCATGGTGTATCTGGCAGACGGCAAGCGCTATACGGCATCAGAAGGAGTCATCAGGGCAATGGCTGCCATGGGTGGCGGATGGAAGTTTGTGCTGGTGTTGCTCGTGTTTCCCCGGTTTTTGAGAGATGCAGTGTACAATTGGGTTGGACGGAACCGCTACCGCTGGTTTGGTAAGTTACCTGCGTGCAGGATACCTTCACCGGACGAAAGAAAGTACTTTTTTGACTAATCTCTTTGCTTTTATGCTTGATCAGGTTCCCTTTTCCCTTGATGTATTATTCATCGTGACCACACTGGTTACCATGGGCTTCTTCATTGCTTCGGTGTTGCGCGGAGCCACTGACACCGTGAGGCGAAGAGCGCATCCGGTGGCGCTCCTGTTGCTGATGTGGATGATTTTTCAGAGTACACTTTCACTTAACGGGTGGTACATGGATCGTGAAGTATACCCCCCGAATCTGCTGTTTCCACTCGCCACAGCGGGCTCTATATACCTTTTGTTGTTTATCCTTCCGGCAGGACGACGGTTTATGGACGGGTTGCATACAGGATCACTTGCCCTTCTTCATGTGGTGCGCATTCCCGTTGAAATCGCGCTCTATCTTCTGGCAACCTGGAAGCAGGTGCCGTGGAGCATGACATTTTCCGGTTACAATTTTGACATTGTCGCGGGAGTGAGCGCATTGGCAATCTGGTGGTTCGGCTACCGCAAAAACACGTTGAGCGGGGCGGTATTGCTTGTATGGAATATGCTCTCGCTTGGCCTTGTCGCCTTCATTGTGGTGCGCTCTGCAGGCGCGCTTCCGTCACCGTATCAGGCCTGGGATCTCAGTCAGCCGAATTATGCAATGACGCATTTCCCGTATGTGTGGCTTCCGTCGGTCATTGTGCCGCTGGTGCTTTTCTCCCACCTGGTGCTCATCCGCCGCGCCCTGAAATCCATGCGCTGAACAATCCGGCTATTGCATTACTGGTATTCCTGCGAGGATGGATGGATTGGTCGGCGCTGCCCGCTGCAATGCGAGCAGCCTGTGCTCCGGATGTGCCATAAACGAGGGATTTCCTCATTATCTTTTATAGATCACCATGCGATGGCTATTGAAATTACCGGCGCAGTGAGCGTGGCGGTGAGCGCTCCCATCGCGATCAGTTGGAAGAATCAGCGCCCGTTTTTTTTCTTCCGGAGTATTCTGAGAATGCCACAACCCCGAGGAGCAAAAACAAGAGCACAGATCCGGCCATCGAAACCTTATTTCCGGTGCGCCATTCCTGTGGCTCGAATGACCATTCGATCGTGTGCTCACCGGCTGGAACGCGGGTAGCACGCAGGATGTAGTTCACCCTCGCCGTGGCTACTTCTTTTCCGTCGATGCGGCAAACCCAACCATCAGGGTAATAG
>JBKDGH010000021.1:0-10661 GCA_046336655.1 Flavobacteriales bacterium
GATCTACACCTGCGCCAATGCCGAGATTGCAAAGCGCGCCCGTGTGATGATCAGCGCTGGCACTGACCGTTCGGAGATCGCTGCCAAAATCAATGAAGGCACTCAGCTCAATATTGAAATTCAGGAGGGCATTTTTACAAGCGAAGAGAAAGATGTACTCTCGAAAATTGAGTGGAAAAAAGGGCTGAGTCAGAATGTGGAGCTCAACGAACAGGTTTTTATTGTATTCGTAAAGGAAGTGCTCGCTCCGGCGCCCAAGAAATTCTCCGAGGCGCGAGGCATGGCAACGTCAGAATACCAGAACTACCTTGAGCTGGAATGGCTGCGCGAGCTCCGTTCCACCTACTCTTACTCGATCAATAAAGAAGCGCTATACACGATCCGTTGATCAGGTCAGTATCATATGGCCTGAGGTTGCTGTGGATACTGGGCTTCATCACGGCGTGTAACAATCCTTCGGATAAGAACGCCTTAGTAGCCAAGGTAGGCGAGAAAACGCTCACTTGGGAAGATGTGCGTGAAGTGATACCCGATAATTCCTCACCCGAAGACAGTGTTCTGCTCGCAGAGCGGTTCATTCAGTCATGGATTCGCGAACAAGTCATTCTCACTGAAGCCGAACTCACCCTCGCAGAAGAGAAGAAGAACTTCGAAATGCAGATTGAGAACTACCGCAAGTCACTGCTCACCTACACCTACGAGCAAGAGTGGGTCCGACAAAAGCTGGATACTGCTGTGGCGATGGAAGAGATTGAACAGTACTATAACGACAACATCCAGAATTTTCAATTGAAGGATTACATCATAAAAGTGAAATTCTGCGCCGCAAGTATTGATCTGGATACGCGCAAACTCAAGCTATTGCGTAAATTGTTCTTTTCAAATAAGCCGGATGACATTACCGAATGGATTTCCTTTTGCGTGGACAACAACGCATCTTATTACTTCGATGAGGAGCGCTGGATGTTGTGGGATGATTTTGTAAAACAGGTCCCGCTTAAGGTGTTTGACCGCGAGGCATTCCTGAAGTCGAACAGCGACGTGGATTTTGAGAGAGACAATAATGTATACCTGATTCGCATTACCGACTATCAGCTCAGCGGGTCACAGTCACCCCTGAGTTTTGAGCGGGATAACATCCGTAATATGATTCTCAACCGGCGGAAGCTCGAGCTTCTGAACCGGATGAGAGAGGATCTCTACAACAAGGCCATCGCCCAGAAACGAATCGAAACCTACTATCAGGAAAAATGAGAATTCTCACCCTTTTCATCGCCGCACTGTGGGGTTGCACTGCATCCTTTGCACAGGGCGATATGCAGCTCATCGATAAAATCGTGGCGATTGTAGGTGATGAAATCGTGCTGTACTCTGACCTTCAGGCTGCTGAAATAGAAATGACCAAAGGTCAGGGGACGCTAACCCCCAGCCAGCAGTGCACTATTCTCGAGAATCAGGTTTATCAGAAGCTGCTGCTTCACCACGCTAAACTCGACAGCGTGACGGTAGCCGATCAGGAGGTGGATGCGCAGGTTGAACGTCGCCTCAATTACTTCATGACAATGTTCGGAACGGCTGAGCAGTTTGAAGCGTACTACGGCAAAACCGTGGCGCAGATGAAAGAGGAATATTTTGAGATTATCAAGGAGCAATTGCTGGTGCAGAAGCAGCAGGGTGAAATCACCAAAAACGTGAAGACAACGCCGGCAGACGTGCTTCGTTTCTATAACTCACTTCCGGCAGATTCGCTACCCCTCATCGGTGAGCAAGTGGCATACTCACAGATCGTGATTGATCCGGTCATCCGGGAGTCAGCGCGACAAAAAGTGATTAATTTTCTCGACTCGGTGCGGCAGGATATCATGGCGGGCCGCACGTCCATGACGCTGCAGGCTGCCCGTCACAGCGAAGATCCCGGCTCGCGCTACAAGGGCGGCTGCTATCCGCTCCAATCGCGTGGCATGTTTGTTCCGCCTTATGAGGCCGCTGTATTCAATACCCCCGAAGGAGATTATTCCCCGGTGTTTGAAACGGAATATGGCTATCACTTTGTCAAAGTGATTGAGAAGCGCGGTGATTACTACGAGGCATGTCATATCCTGATGTCGCCGAAAGTCTCCGTAGAGGATTTTAATTCAGCGAAACTCAGGGCCGATTCCATCCACCGCGAACTGATGAAAGGCTCTCTGAAATTTATGGATGCCGCCCTGCGATTCAGCACTGACAAAGACACCCGGAATCAGGAAGGAAAGGTGAGCAATCCGCAAAGTGGTTTTCGCTTTGATGTGGCTCAGTTGCCGGCTGAGTTGAATCTTACCCTCCGGGGTTTGGATACCGGCGCGGTTTCTGAACCAATTCTCAATACCAAGGGTGATGGCAGTCAGTCTTATATCATTTACCGCTTGGATCAGCGGCTGCCCGCGCACCGGGCAAACCTCGAGCAAGACTATGAAATCTTCCAGTCGCAGGCCGAAGCCCGTGAAAAGCAACAGGAAACAGATAAGTGGGTGCGCAGCAAACTGGCCTGGACTTTTGTCTCTTTTTCCGATGAATACAAGGATTGTGAGATGAGCTTCGATTGGCTCAAAAAATCCAAATGATTCCAAATGCGCGGATGTGAAGGTCCGTTGATGGTAAATTCGCACTCATCATTATCTGAGAAACACAACTTATGTCTGATAGCCCTTTCCGATCTGACGCCGAAGCTCTTGACAGCCTCAAGTCGAAATACGCCGCCCTCCAGAAGGAAATCCGCAAGGCCATCGTAGGCCAGGATGCGGTGGTGCGCGACGTGCTGATCTCCGTATTCGGCAATGGCCACTGCCTGCTAGTCGGAGTTCCCGGCCTGGCGAAGACACTTCTTGTCAATACTATTGCAAAATCATTGGGGCTCACATTCAACCGCATTCAGTTCACACCTGACCTGATGCCGAGTGACATCATCGGCTCTGAAATTCTGGATGAAAACAGGCATTTCAAATTTGTGAAAGGCCCTCTTTTCGCCAATATCATTCTCGCCGACGAGATCAACCGTACCCCGCCAAAAACCCAGTCCGCTCTGCTGGAAGCTATGCAGGAGCGAAAGGTGACGGCGTCCGGACATACCTACGATTTGCCCTCGCCGTTTTTTGTGCTGGCCACTCAGAACCCGATTGAACAGGAGGGTACATATCCGCTGCCTGAAGCGCAGCTCGACCGTTTCATGTTCAACGTTTGGGTAGATTATCCAAGCTTCAGCGAAGAAGTGGACATTGTGAAGTCGACCACCGGTAACCGCGTCGCTGATGTGCAGTCCGTGATCAGCGGACAGGAAATCATGTTTTTCCAGCAGTTGATCCGCAAAATGCCCGTGGCTGACAATGTGGTGGAATACTGCGTGAGACTGGTTTCGAAAACGCGTCCGGGTGGCGAAATGGCTCCGGCACTCGTGAATAATTTCCTCTCGTGGGGAGCTGGTCCACGGGCTTCGCAATACCTCGTTGTGGCTGCAAAATGCCACGCTGCGCTCAACGGAAAGTACAGTCCGGATATCGAAGATGTACAGGCCGTCGCAACGCCAATCCTCCGTCACCTCATCGTGCGCAATTATAAGGCCGAAGCAGAAGGGTATTCGGTTGAACGCATAGTCAAAGAACTTTTATAAAAAAAAAGCCGGGATTCGTTCCCGGCTTTTTTGTGAGGAAGTCTTTTTACATCGGATGACAATGGAAGTGCACTTCCTTAACCGTAGTGGCTCCGTCATGATCAAGCTCCGCTGTAACACGCAGTTTCATATCGCTGTGATCGGTGACGTTGTTCACCCAATGATCGTGAATATGAAAGCTGTTTCCATGGTCATGGGCATCTGTGGTCCACACCACTTCTCCGCTGGTTTCATTAATCAATTCCACCATGTAGCCGTGCATTTCGAATGACGCGGTGATGTCCACGTCAATATGAACTTCGTCATTCAGGCTGAACATCGCATTGGGCAAAGGGTCATTGATGGTGATAACGGCTTGCGGAGTTGGTGTTGGTGTAGTGTCTTCCTGCTGCTCCTCGTCTTTTTTGCACGATGAAAAAACAACAGCAGTGCTCAGCAGAGCCAGAGAAAGAAAAAAAGAAATGGATTTCATTGTAAATCGTTTTTACGTGGTTTTGATACAATAAAAAAGAGGACACGGGCTCGTCCGCCATGGACGAGATTTGACCACCCGTCTCCTATGTGTTGGTTGACCGGAAGTTGATATTCCAGTCCAAAGGCAAAGCGCGGAGTGAATACATCTATTCCGCACGTTGCACTAAGCAGCATTCCCCCGGTGTATGCAGCCCTGAACATCGGAAACCTGATATCGGTAATATCCGGCTTCCATGTTTCATAACTTACACCAGCCGACGGGAGCCACCGCGAGGTTTCCCTGCGGTGCACAAAAAACAATCTCGCCAAAGCCTGCGCAGAATTACCCGGGTGAAAATGATCGCGTGTTACGCCATTCCGGCGTGCGGAGGCTTCTGTCAGAATACCCATCCGACCAGCGCGCACCGAGTATTGCAGCCCGGCTAGCAAATCATAAGTACCGCTGCCCTGCTGGAACATGGTGGGCACTTCATGGCTGAATTCAAAGCGCCCGGTTGGGAGTTCCGCCCCCGCCGTGACTTGGAGGCCGTGACGCACTTGTTTGGATTCGTCCGGTTCGATCACCAGAAATCCTGCTTGCACACTGGCGTCACCTGGGCCGCTGTAACTGGCAGCTTCGCTGATTCCGGACACTGCCGTGTGGCGGTAGGGAGCGGATAACAGCAGTTGCCATCTGCGGTGCAGGGTAATCCGGGCATTGAGTTCAATGCGCAGAAAGTGCTCTTCATTGGTGCCTGGCTTGAAGTCAATGCCGGGCGGATGAGTAGAGCGAAAGAGCCGGTACGACGGTTGAAGACCGACGAAATTCATAAACTGGTTGGGCAGAATTCCCCAACTTGTCATGGCTGGTGCACAACCACACGCATCGCAGGAAAAGGATGAAAGCGGTAGTAACCACACAGCCATGACGGCAATTAATCGCGTCATTAGACTTGTATTTACTAAGTAAACTGAGATGGATTACTACAGCAGATACGTCGGAGGCTTGGATATTTCCTCCGCCCAGATCAGGGCCCGAAGAAATGACCGGCTATGCGGGTTCGGTTTAAGTTCGTTGGGATAGAACGCTTTCTGAATTGAATCCACTTGTACAAAGGACTCTACATCATTGAGTTTGCGGATGAGACTAAATGGAAAGTCTTCCGTTGCACCATTGGTATTCAGATCCTTTTCAAGGACACAACTTCCCTGACAGCAGTTTCCCGGAATTGCACGCTGCACACATTCGGTTTTCGCAATTTCTTCCTGATTGATAAGGAAGTGAACATACACGAAACTCTTTGCAGAAAACTGAAGCAACATCGCTAAGCCGGTCAGGACAGACAGGGTGCAGGCGAGGCGATATTTTTGTGCTGGGTTCAATGTGTTTAATGCTCTAAACCGGGTTGCAAAGGTAATGTGTCCGAAACTCGTTTTTTACCAAATGTGCTGAAACCCGGCAGAAAAAAAACATAGCATACAATCATAGCCAGCCCGAAATCCCAGAGATTCATCACTATGGCGATGAACACGTGCATGAGCACGCCGACCATCAGAAACCAGACGCGCTTGCGCTTTATTACAAGCACTAGCACGGGAAAAGCAAACTGGTACAGAAGAGCACCCCAGGTCATTATTTTCAGCAAAAGGTATTGACCGGAGATTGCCGGCTGCATAATCCACGGGTGACTGAAACGGTCAATCTGGAGCGCATAGTAGAGTGCGTCACCAGAAATCCACTGCATGCCATTCAATTTGAAAATCGCAGAAAAAAGATAACACAGCATGACCTGAAGCATTCCGGCGCCCATACTGAAATGGTTCAGCACATGTCGGTACGGATTGGTTGTATTGGTGTGTGCGGGAATAAGATAAAAGGCAAGTAAGAGGATGACGAGCATGCCGCTGTTGTGTGCCTGAATGGCTCCGTAGTAAAGCATCAGCCCTGTAATCCAGGAAGCAGCGCGGGGCACAAACGTCCACCACCGGTCTGTCATAGCCAGAGCACTCGCAATGAGATGCGGGAAAAAGATGTAGTAAAACCGTTCCGGACGGTAAATCAGCATATACATCTGACTTTCGATCCAGCTTCCTTTACTTCCAAACGGCTTAAGTACCGAATCCGGCCCCCAGATAAGTTCTGCATCTTTCCAAAGAAACAATGCATAGACGCAGAGCCATGCATACACGAGTTGACCCGCCAGTCGCAGTGCGAATGACCTTTTCACTGGTTGTGTCAGCGAAGCCAGAAATGGATCAATTCTGTGTGGCATGATAAAACGGATACACCGGGAATTCGAGGTAGCTGGACTGAAAGGTATAGGCTTTATCCGGCGTAGGAGTGAAACGGAACTTTACCCTGAGCTGGAGGGAATCACCCGGTGTATGTCCTGTCGTTTGTTTATGCAATTGTTTTGTGAAATACAACGCCCGGCGGTAATCAAAACTCTGCACAATCCGGTCGAACTGCATGCGCTGGTTGCGTTGGTACAGATTATTGGCTATCTGCCATGCCAAAGCCCCGGTAATCACCTGCTCGATGTACTCAATCTTGCCATGAGGTGCATAACCCAATGAGCCTGATACATCTGACCACCCGGTCCATGCACCATTCGCGGCGTATCGGTATTCAAGCTGATTGTCATGTACAGGCACTTCAGGTGCAAACAGCTTCCAGTTCTGGTGAAAAAAGGGAACCGTGTAGGTGTGCGAAGCCTCTCGCACTGCGGCTGGCACAGGCAGGTACTGAAATGAATACACGGTGGTCAACGCAAAATGCACTGCGCCGAGTGCAGTGAGCACAGCAATGAACCATTTGAGTCGAGGTGTCAACACGACCGGAAGGTAGGGCAGCAAACGGATATCAATAATCCGGAATTCCGGAAATTTCATTCGGGCGGTTACCTTTACCACCACCAACCGATAAGTGTATGTCAGAGATTAAAGCCAATGATCCCAAACTCCGGAGCTGGGTTGACGTGCCCGCCGGAAGTGATTTTCCAATTCAGAATCTTCCTTTTGGGGTCTTCCGCACGGAGGCTCAGTTGCCCCGCGTGGGCGTGGCGATCGGTGAAAAAGTGCTTGATCTGAAAGCACTGCACATTCTCGGCTATCTCGAAAATCTTCCGTTTACCCTCGATGATTTTTTATGCGATAACCTCAACCGCATGATGCGTCACGGTAAGCAGGCAACACGGGATCTGCGCAACCGCATTTCAAAATTGCTTCGCTCGGATATGCCTGATCTGCGCGACCGTGAACATCACGCACGTCAGGTGCTTGTAAATCAGTCTGAAGTGCAGATGTTACTCCCCGTGAAGGTCGGTGACTACACGGATTTTTACAGCAGCATGGATCATGCGCGCAATGTGGGGATGATGTTCCGCGATCCGGAAAAGGCCCTGCTGCCCAATTGGAAACACCTTCCGGTAGGCTACCATGGAAGGGCTTCGAGCATTGTGGTGAGCGGCACTCCGATTCATCGCCCGCTCGGACAAACCAATGCATCCGACGACTCCATGCCGGTGTTTGGTCCTTCCAAACAAGTCGATTTTGAGCTTGAAGTAGCCTTTATCACATTCGACGGAAAGCCGCTCGGACAGCGTATTTCGACATCCGAAGCAGATGACTATATCTTCGGGCTTGTGCTCTTCAATGACTGGAGTGCGCGCGATATCCAGCGCTGGGAATACGTCCCGCTCGGACCTTTTCTCGCAAAGAATTTTGGTTCTGTAGTCTCGCCATGGGTAGTCACGCTGGACGCGCTGGAGCCTTTCCGTGTAGCCGGCCCTGCGCAGGAACCTAAAGTTCTCCCGTACCTCGGCTATCAGGGGCAGAAGCACCTGGACATTGCGCTTGAAGTGAGTATTCAGCCGGAAAACGGAGAAGAAACCATTGTGTCAGAAAGCAATTTCCGTCACATGTACTGGAACATGAATCAGCAGCTTGCGCATCATACGGTCAATGGGTGTAACATACGCTGCGGAGATATGATCGCAAGCGGCACCATCAGCGGACCTACCGAAGGATCATTCGGTTCGATGCTTGAGATTGCATGGAAAGGAACCAAACCAGTGCAAATGAAGGATGGGAGCTCCAGAACATTCATTCAGGACGGAGATACTGTCATCCTTCGAGGGCATGCTGTAAGTGATGGTGTTCGCCTCGGTTTCGGAGAGTGCGCCTGTAGGATTATTCCGGCCCTGGAATAAAAGAGCCTATCTCCCGCAATCAAACTGAGTGAGGTCATTCCTGGCATTATCAGCGCGGTGAGCCGCACGCTTGCCGTATTTCTTGTTGCTTTTTGCGTGTGCATTGTAGTCGAAGCCACGCTGCGGACTGCTGCACGAGGCGAGCCAGGCCACGAGGGCAAATGCCCAGATGATTTTGAGGATTTTCATGACTTGCAGGTTAAGCATGGAGCGAACTCCTGAAGCCTCAACGCACAATTGCAGCGGTTTATTTCGAGGAGGTGCCCGGCGCCCGCGAGGGCTTCACATGCCTGCGAAGAATACCTGCATTGTGCTCCTTCACCTCTTCACTGCGTTTTGTTTTCCAGAGCACTTCCCTAGCGCGAGCTGCGGCTTCTTCCACATGAATCACCGGCAGCGGATAATCACGTCCGGGAAATACATGAAAATACTGCTGATCGAGCGGTGTCATCTGCTCCGGACGAAATATAAATGGAGCGGGTAAATTCTTCAGTTCAGGGATCCATTTGCGTATGAAATCCCCCTGCGGATCGTGGTCTTCAGCTTGCTTGTAGGGATTGTACATGCGAATAGTATTCACACCTGTAGTGCCGGCCTGCATCTGAAACTGAGGATAATGAATGCCCGGATCATAGTCGAGAAATTGCTTCGCGAGGTGATGCACACCCGACTGCCAGGGCTGCCAGAGATGATGCGTGAGAAACGATACGAGCATGCTTCGCATTCTGAAATTGAGATAACCGGTTTCCCGCAGACAGCGCATGCAGGCATCCACCAGCGTGATTCCTGTCATGCCATCTTCCCAGGCTTTCACCAGTGAGGGATTCAGTTCCGTGCGGATGTGCTCATATCCTGCGTTGAGATTGCGAAACTCCATCTCACATTCACTCTCGAATTTCTGAACGAAATGGCAATGCCAATGCAGTCGCGAGATAAACAGGTCGAACTGGCGTGTGTTCCGTTGCTTCTCCCGCGCAGTGAAAGTGGCCTGCACCACTTGCTTCAGACTCACATTTCCCCAAGCGAGATAGGGGGAAAGCCGGCTGCATGAACGACGCGATTCCTCCGGTTTGGAAATGAGTTTTCCATAACCGTGCACGCGGTCGTTCAGAAAGCTGGTGAGATAGCGGTACGCTGCGGCTTCTCCTCCGGGCTGCATGATGGAAGAAGCAGTTGTGGATTCAGGGCGGACGACTTCGAACTGACTGAGAATGTGTCCGGGCAATTCTGCAGAGGCAAATGAATGCGGTGAGGTATAGACCACCGGCGCGCTCATTCTCTGCATCCAGTTTTCATTCCATGTGCTGCGGTGTTTCAATCCGCGCACCACGGCGTTTGTGGGCGTTTCATTCCAGAGGATGCCATGCGATTTGCAAAAAGCGGCCAGTTCGAGGTCGCGGCGGTAGGAGAGGTGATGGCCTGTTTCCTGATGGGAAAAAAGCTGAACTGTACCGAAGTGATTTCTGAGTTGAGCAAGCAGCGGAATCATCTCTGTCCGTAAAACCGTGACTGATTTTCCGTAGGACTTCAGCTCGTTGTTCATTGCTGCAAGCGACTGCATCACAAAACTGCGGTGCCGGGCATCATGGTCAGGGTGGGTATTCTGAGAAGGTTCATCCGCGCACAGCAGCATCACCGGCAAGCCACTGGCAGCCGCTTTTTCGAGTGGCGTATGATCGCGAAGCCGGAGGTCGGGCGTGAACCAGACACTGGCTCGTCCCTGCACGTAACAGAAACAGCCAAACGACGATTCGGTTTATTCAAAAAAAAACGACCGGCCTGAGCCAGTCGTTAGTTGTGGACCCGGCGGGAGTCGAACCCGCGTCCAAACAGGGAATCCCTAAGGTTTCTACATGCTTATCGGATGATTGGTTGTCGATGCACGGCTGGCCACCCGCGGCCCATCATGCACTTATCCTGTGGTTTTTAGCCTTTGACTACAGGATTTGTCTCCGGCGATCTCCCTTTGATGAAGCCTCATTGCCGGAAACCAGGAGCGGGGTCATCCGGCGAGACTTGCTTGTCCTCCCTAACTTGGAAGGATTAGGCGTAATCGCAATCGGCGATTAGGCTGCAAGCGCGTAAGAAGTGTTGTCATTTCTGACTGGTACTCTGAGATTAAAGAGCGGGAACACCAGACGCTCTGCATGCTTGCTTAAATATTCTGCCCGCTGTCAAAACCAGGGTCGGGCCCCGCGTGCATCAAATCGGTGACTTGCTGCATAACGGCACTTCCGTTGAAGCGTGTGCAAAGATACCATCATTTCCCGGCTTACCCTAACGCTATCTTCGCGCCCCAAACAGGCAGGTATGAATCCCACGACTCTTGGCATAATCCGCGAAGGAAAAGTGCC
>JBKDGH010000022.1:0-25542 GCA_046336655.1 Flavobacteriales bacterium
GGCAAGCGCCGGATGTTCTACATAATTTCACTTGTTCTCTTCGGCGCTGGACTGGTTTATATGTTCACCCGCGGGTTAAACTTGGGTGTGGACTTTGCCGGTGGTACGTCCTACAAGGTGGCATTTGCTCAGGAAGTGAATGTAGATGGAGTGCGCGATGGCCTCGAGAAGTCACTCGTTGAGCCAAACGGCAACAAGGCTGCAATCACTGTACAGTCTATCGGAACCAGCGGCAAGGAGTTTAAGATCACGACCAACTACCTCATCAACAGCGAAGAGGTGAACACAGATGAACTGGTTTCTGCCGGCATCAATTCGGGGTTAACTGGACTTAATGTTCCATATGAAGTGACCTCTTCCTACAAAGTAGATGCAACAATGAGCGATGACTTCCGCAAGGAGGCCTTCTGGGCAACGGTCATCGGACTGTTGCTGGTGGGTGTTTACATCGTGATCCGATTCAGAAAAGTGGACTTCGCAATCGGCGCATCTGTGGCACTTATCCACGATGCCCTCATGGTAGTGACTGCATTCACACTGCTCAACGGAATCATGCCATTCACGCTCGAAGTGAACCAGAACTTTGTGGGTGCAATCCTCACAGTAATTGGTTACTCCATCAACGACACGGTGGTAATTTTCGACCGTATCCGGGAGTACTTCAGAAACCGCCGCAATCCTGAGCTGAAGCAAACCATCAACGATGCGCTGAACAGCACCATGGGCCGTTCAATCAACACATCCATGACGGTATTGTTGACCCTGCTCGTGATGTTCATCTTCGGAAGCGATGACATCAAAGGATTCTGCTTTGCGATGATCATCGGAGTTATCTCCGGGGTGTATTCAACCCTCTTTATCGCAACTCCGATTGTAATGGATATGCGCCGGTTTTTTGGTTCGAAAGAGGCATCTTCTGATGCTTCTGAAACCAAGGTAGCCACAGCATAATCTGACGCGAAATAGTGAAAGCCCCGGAAGATACCTTCCGGGGTTTTTTGTTGCATTCATTTTTCCTCCTTCCCCGTTACCTTTGCAGCATGAGCGTGGGAGAAATAGTGCTGATCCTCTTCGTGTACCTCTTGTTGTTCGGCGCGAAAGGCGTGCCTGCACTGGCACAAACCCTGGGAAAGGCCGTTTATCAGTTCCGGAATGCCGCACGCGACGTGCAAAACGAAATCATGCAAGGCACTCAGGAAATCCGCAAGCAGACTTCGGTAAAACTCGATCAGCTCGATCTCGGACTGGATGATGAGAGCCCGGTTAGTACACCGGCATCGACCCAACCTTATCGGCCGCAGGTACCTCAAAGTCCTGCACCACCGGCAGAAAAGCCCTCACAGGAGCCAACACAGAATGGGTGAGGAGCAGCTTCTGGTGATCTTCCGGGAGAACCACGAAGCAATTGAAGTATATCCCGGATTCTTCGCTTCATTTGACTGGAAAAAGCTCACTGACCAGTTGAACTGGAAACAGAATCAGATTCGTATGTTCGGCAAGTTCTATCCGGAGCCTCGTCTGACGGCCTGGTATGGCCTGCCGTACACCTACTCAGGCATTCACTGGCCGGAGCAGGAAATGACTAGTGAGCTTCAGCTTCTTCGCCGTGAGATCGAGCGGATCACCCATTTTTCATTCAACTCTGTACTTGCCAATTGCTACCGGTCGGGGACTGACTCCATGGGATGGCATCGCGATAATGAACCCGAAATGGATCAGTCACTAATTGCTTCAGTATCGTTTGGCAGCGAGCGCCGATTTCTGATCCGCGAGAAGAAGGGCACGCGGAAATTTGAAATTCCGCTCGGCAGCGGCACACTATTGCTGATGCATCACATGCAGGAAAGATGGGAGCACGCCATTCCAAAAACCGCTAAGAATACCGGTCTTCGGGTGAATCTGACGTTTCGGAAAATTAATTGTCCTGAAACAGATCAGAAGCCCTGATCGCCTATTGCGAAAATGCTCAGTTTGGTTAGCTCCTCGTCTATCCAGGCATTCCATTTCTGCTGGGCCTTCTGATTTTTTCCATGCGCGGTTTCAACATTGCAGGCTTGTATTTTTTGAAGCATTTCATTCATGCGCTGGACATATACACGCCGTACCTCCGGCAATAATTGTGTCATGGTCACTTCTCCGGTAAAGGTGCGAAGGCGCATGGAGATGTCTTTGCGCATCTTGCGTGCATACAACTCCCCAATGTCAAACAGACCCTGTTCATGAATGAGTTGTTCATCAGTCGCATTGCCCGTTTTGACCCAACTGTCAGCAGGCCTCACAATCGCGTAAAAGGCAGCAGCCGGCTTGCCCTCAAAGTCTTGTATGCTGTACTCAATACCGATATAGGTGAATGCAACCTGACTGCCGCTTCCTGTGGTTTGCTCGCGGTAATGGGACCAGCTGAGCGCCTTTCTGCTCCATGAAATGTGCTCATCCTGTTGTCCGATGGCAGCAGCGAACAGCATGACGAAAAAGAGTGCGAATACGAATTTCATGCGCGGGTCAGGCCGCTCTGTGCTGTTTCGAAAAAAACCGCATTCAGGCTATCGGTACCCGTGTACGCGACCGCTCGCCGATTTGTTGCCTCCACATGGCATAATAAAGTCCTTTTTGCGCTAAAAGCGAATGGTGTGTGCCTGTTTCTACGACATGCCCGCGCTCAAGTACACATATCTTGTCAGCGTGCATGATGGTGGAAAGGCGGTGGGCGATCAGGAATGTAATGGTCTCCCGCGCCGCACTGATTTCCCGGATCGTGGTGCTGATTTCTTCTTCAGTAATGGAATCGAGCGCACTGGTGGCTTCATCCAGTACCAGCAACCGCGGCTTGCGGAGCAGTGCCCGCGCAATGGACAAACGCTGCTTTTCACCACCACTGATCTTGATTCCGCCCTCGCCGATCACGGTGTCCAGGCCATCCGAAGCCCGTGAAAGCAGGCGATGACAGCTCGCGCGCTGCAAAGCATCCAGCATTTCTTCTTCCGTTGCCTGCGGTGCTACAAAAAGCAGATTCTCCCGGATCGTTCCTGCAAAAAGCTGAGTGTCCTGTGTCACGAAGCCAATCTGACTGCGCAGGTGGTTCAGGCTGATTTCCTCCACCGGTATACCGTCAAATTCCACACGTCCACCTTTGGGTTGATAGAGTCCGACCAGCAGTTTTACCAATGTGGTTTTTCCGGAACCAGAAGGTCCGACGAAGGCAATCGTTGCGCCCTTCGTCACTTCGAATGAAACATCCTGAATGGCATCCGTGGATGCACTGCGGTGCCGGAAGGTCACATTCCGAAAGCTCACATGACTCACCGCTTGCGGGATGACCGGGTTTTCCGGACAACGCTCCGGAGGTATGGAGAGTATTTCTTCAAAAGTGTTAAGCGATGCCTCGGCTTCGCGGTATGTCGCTACGACATTGCCCATTTCCTGAAGCGGACCAAAAATGAAGAAAGAATAGAACGTCAGTGTCATGAGCTGACCCAGTGTGATCGTTTCTCCGAAAACCATCCAGTAAAGAAATCCCACAAGGGCCGTGCGAAGAAAATTGACCGTGGTGCCTTGCACAAAGCTCAGTGAACGGATGTACTTCACCTTCTTTAGTTCGAGTCCGAGAATGCGGTGTGTCGTGTGATTCAGTCTGCCGATCTCCTGATTGGTGAGCCCAAGACTCTTCACCAATTCAATATTGCGCAGGGATTCGGTGGTGGTGCCCGCGAGTGTGGTGGTTTCCGCAAGAATGCTTTTTGAAACAGTCTTTATCCGCTTGCTGAGGGCGTTGCTCACGACCGCAAGAAGCGGAACAGTAATCAGAAAAAGCGGTGCAATAAGCCAATGCACCGAGAATGCGTACACCATCACAAACACCACTCCCACGATGCTCTGAAACAGAATGCCGATGCTCACAGTGATCAGTTTTTCCGAGTCTGCCCGGACTTTTTGCAATTTGCCCAGCGTTTCTCCACTGCGCTGGTCTTCAAACACCTCGAAGGGAAGATCGAGTGAGTGTTTGATCCCTTCGGTATAAATCCTGGCACCCGTGCGTTGAATAATCACACTCGTGAAATAATCCTGAAAGTTTTTCGCAATGCGCGAAATCATTGCTACACCGATCAGCGCAGTGAGAAACAGCAGGAGGTCTTTTACAAACCGTCCGCTCTGTCCGCTATAGTCCTGATAATGCACACCCATCTGATCAATCAGCTTGCCGCTGATGTATGGATCAAGCAGGGAGAAGCATTGATTCACAGCCGCAAGTCCGAGCGCCAGAAAGACCAGTTTGCGCGACGGGCGCACATAGCGGAATAACAATTTCATCGGTGCAAACTTATCCGCGTACCCGTGCTCCGCACCTTAATCTGAGTCAAGTTTTTCGCTGACCTTCAAAATGATTGATCACCTTTGCACTATGTCGCTCAAAGACCGGATCGTGCGCAGTGATGAAGTGGCAGAGGCTATGGAGTCCGGACAACCCGTTGTGGCGCTGGAGTCTACCATCGTGGCTCACGGAATGCCCTATCCGCAAAACGTGCACACCGCATTGGCCGTGGAGGAGATCATCCGGAATCAAGGGGCGGTTCCCGCTACCATTGCCATCATCGGCGGGAAAATCCATGCCGGACTGTCACACGAAATGCTGGACTCGCTTGCGCAAAAGGGCCAGTCAGCCGGTAAGGTGAGCCGCCGCGACATGGCCGCATACCTCGCTAATCCCTCGCTCACCGGTGCAACTACCGTGGCATCGACGATGATAGCCGCCGCTCATGTCGGCATTCCCGTGTTTGTCACTGGCGGCATCGGTGGTGTGCACCGCGGTGCTGAGTCCACCTGGGATGTGTCGGCAGATCTGATTGAGTTCACCCGGTCTCCGGTGGCTGTCATCTCAGCAGGAGCCAAAGCGATTCTGGATTTGCCGAAAACGCTGGAATACCTCGAAACATACGGAGTGCCGGTCATCGGATTCAACACCCGGGAATTTCCGGCGTTTTATTCGCGCGGGTCCGGACTTCTCCTCGAATGGAGCGTGAGTGAAGTCGGCGAACTTGCACAATGCATTCGGGCGCACCGCAGTGTGGATTCGCATGGTGGCGTGCTGGTCGTCAATCCCGTTCCGGCTGAGGATGAAATTCCCCGGGATGAAATCGAACCGGTGATCGAACGTTGTATCCACGAGGCCGGTCACCTCGGAATCAGCGGGAAAGCGCTTACGCCTTTTCTCCTGAAGCGCATCGCAGAAGTGACCTCAGGAAGGAGTCTGAATGCAAATATTGCCCTGGTAAAAAACAATGCTCAGCTCGGCGCGCGACTCGCGTGTGCACTCTGAACGCCTTGTTCCATTTCGTATCTTCGCGGCATGTCCAATACCTTCGAAACGCCCGCGCACATTCTGACCGAAGAGAAAATCCGCCAGCGCATGCTCGACGACTATCGCCTCGCGTGCGTGAGCCGCGAGGCCTCGCTCCTCGGCCGAAAAGAGGTGCTCACCGGGAAGGCCAAGTTTGGCATTTTCGGCGACGGTAAAGAAATTGCGCAGATTGCCATGGCCCGCTATTTCAAGGCCGGTGACTGGCGCGCAGGGTATTATCGCGACCAGACCTTCATGATGGCAATCGGTGAACTCACCGTGAAGCAATACTTCGCTGCCCTCTATGCACACACCGATGTGGACGCCGAGCCGGCATCGGGCGGACGTCAGATGGGTGGCCACTATTCCACTCGTTTCCTGGACGAAAACGGACATTGGAAAAACGTCACACAACTCAAAAATTCCTCGTCGGATATCAGTCCTACAGCCGGACAAATGCCCCGTCTGCTCGGACTTGCACAGGCCTCGAAATTGTACAAGCACGTTCCCGGCCTTGCCTCATTCACATCGTTTTCCAATAGCGGAAATGAAGTGGCTTTCGGTACGATAGGTGATTCCAGTACCTCGGAAGGATTGTTCTGGGAGACCATGAACGCCGCCGCAGTGCTGGGTGTGCCGATGTGCATGAGCGTGTGGGACAACGGCTGGGGAATTTCAGTTCCGAAAAAATACCAGACCGTCAAAGAGAGCATTTCAGAAGCGCTTAAGGGCTTTGAAAAATCAACCACCACCAATGGTATTCGTATTTTCAAAGTGAAGGGCTGGAACTATCCGGAGCTGATGGCTACCTATGAAAAAGCAGTTCGCTTCTGCCGGGAAAATCACCTCCCTGCGCTCGTGCACGTGGAGGAGCTCACTCAGCCACAGGGGCACAGCACAAGCGGCTCACACGAGCGTTACAAATCAAAGGAATTGCTGCAGTGGTATGAGGAATACGACTGCCTCGTGCAATTTGCCAAGTTCATTGTAATGGATGGCGCTGCTTCACAAAAAGAACTCGATGCCATCCGCGAAGAGGCCAGGCTGCAAGTGCGCAGCGAACAGAAAGAAGCCTGGGCTGACTTCAGAGCAGATATTCAGAAGGATGTGGAGCGCGCGGTCTCATTGCTTGCTGCAGCGGCATCCGCTCATCCTGAATTGCCGGAGATTCTGTCTGCAGTGACTCTGCTCTCCAAAAACACGGAAGCTATCCGCAAGGACGTATTCAGCGCATGCAGAAGGGCCTTGCTGCTTCTGCGAAATACTTCTTCTCCGCAAAAGGCTGAACTAAGTGCGTGGCTGAATGCATTGCGCGCCGACTGTGACCGCCGCTACAGTTCCTGCCTCTACAGCGAGTCGTCCCTCGCGGTGGGCAATATCGCCCCGGTGAATCCGGAGTATGATGCGCAGCCTGAAATGATTGACGGAAGAATTCTCCTCCGCGACTTTTGGGACATGCAACTCAGCAGCCGTCCGGAAGTGCTCATCTTCGGCGAAGACGTGGGGAAAATCGGCGGAGTGAACCAGACCTGCGAAGGACTGCAAGAGAAATACGGCGATATGCGCGTGTCAGATACCGGTATCCGGGAGGCTACGATTGTCGGGCAGGCAATCGGTATGGCGATGCGCGGACTTCGTCCCGTGGCGGAAATCCAATACCTCGATTACATTTTCTACGCACTGCAGATCATGCGGGATGACCTCGCCACCGTGCAGTACCGCACACGCGGCGGCCAGAAGGCACCGGCGATCATCAGCACCCGCGGGCACAGGCTCGAAGGCATCTGGCACAGCGGAAGCCCGATGGGAGCAATCATTCACAGCGTGCGGGGAATGCACGTGTGTGTGCCACGCAATATGGCTCAGGCCGCAGGCATGTACAACACACTGCTGGCAGGCGACGAACCGGCGATTGTGGTTGAATGCCTCAATGGCTACCGCACCAAAGAACCGCGTCCGTCCAACCTCGGTGAATACCGCATTCCGCTCGGAGTGCCGGAAGTGGTGAGCGAGGGAACCGACCTGACTCTCATTTCATACGGATCCACATTCAACCTGTGTGCAGAGGCAGCTCAAGTGCTCGACAAACTCGGTGTGTCTGTGGAATTGGTGGATGTGCGCACGCTGCTGCCGTTTGATACCGGTCACATCTGTGCGAAGTCAGTCAGTAAAACCAACCGCATGCTGATCGTGGATGAAGACGTGCCCGGCGGCGCATCGGCTTACATTCTTGATCATCTGGTGAATACGCAGAACGCATGGCGGTGGCTCGACTCCTCGCCGCGCACACTCAGCGCAAAGCCTCATTTGCCAGCATACAGCACGGATGGTGATTATTTCTCCAAGCCTTCTGTGGACGACATCGTGGAAGCTGTCATGGAGATGATGGCCGAGGCTGGACTCGCCTGACTCACGGACCGATTTACATCCTGACTGGTTCATTCGACTTCAACGCAGAGCCATAAGAGATCAGGTTTTGATCACAGGCAAGGTGAGCAGCCCCGGATATCCGGAGCTTCTGATGTGTCTTTACTTCATACCATCAGCCTCGAGGTATTTGATCAGCGACCGGTTGAACAATTCCACCCCATCCTGATTCAAATGGTGCTTGTCGTAAAAATGCAGTGAATCATTCAGGGCAATGCGCGTGTTGAAGTTTACATACGGGCCGCATGTGGCCATCAGACTGTCAAAGGCGGCCCTTCGTGCATACGAATAATACAATGAATCGGTGATCGGGGCATATATGAGGGTATAACGGATGTCGCGATTCCGCAGCATATCCAGACAATCCTGAAAAGCCTGCCATTGATAATCAGTGATGCTCCAGGTCTGCAAAGGCTGTGATACCGGCTGGAAATGCGCACGTGTTTTTTCCACGAAACCACCCGGAATGTAGGTGTCTTCCTTTCGGGTAACCGGCTCGCTGAGGTCCTTATCCAGGCCCAGCGCGGCGCGCATTCCGGCATAGCACAGGGTGTTCCAAACCAGCGGATGATTAATTTCAGCCGACATTTCGAGCAGTTGAATATCCTTGCTGTCATTGGCGATGAGATCAATGCCGGACTCCACGCCATCCAGCTCAAAGGTGACCGGATAAACCTCAAAGATGACCTGCTCCGGATTCAGCTGATCGAGGTAGCGATTCAGCAATACGCGTGTCTGCAATGGCGTCTGTGAACTCGAGCCAAGATTGAATGTTCGGATTCCTGCTGACTCAAATATTCTGGGGTCAAAGCCGCGATAGGCATGTGACGATCCGAGGAAGAGCAGGTCCACATCGTGCGTTGTGCGCGCTTCGCGAAGGCGGGTGTGCAAATGACCGGGCGATACAGGGCGGTAGGAGAGGTTGGCGGCGTGAATGTCCGGGAAAATGCTTCCCCAGATGAACAGCAAAACCCCGTATGCCGGCGCGCAGAGTGCGAGGAACTTCAACAGGGTGAGGAGAAATAGTCGCATCCCTGGTCAGAATTGAAAGTAAATAAACGGGGACTCCTCAGCGGGCATAAAAAGGCCGATAAGGAACACAAGCAGAATATACAGCCCCCATCGCACACTTCGTTGCCGGATGGTTTGCCACTCCTTCAGCGGATGATCATGCCTGCGGCCAATCCACTCGATTGAAAAGAAAAGGACAAGCAGCACCGCCAGCGCAGGGAGCATTTCAACCCCTTTAAATGCGGGTATGCCCCAGGGTTGGATGAAAAATCCTTTGAGATAGCCGGCGGCATGTGACACGCTTTCGGCCCTGAAAAATATCCAGGCCAGTGACGTCAGCAGGAAAGTCGAAATCAGTTGAAAGAATTCTTTCCCCTTGGGTAACAGGCGGTCATGGGCCACTACATCGAGATTGGATCGGTTGCGGTCGGACAGCAAAAGCGGAAGGAAAAACAAGGCATTCAATCCGCCCCACACAATGAACGTCCAGTTTGAACCGTGCCAGAATCCGCTCACCAGAAAGATGATGAAGGTGTTGCGCACCTTCTTCCCAAGGCCTCCTTTGCTTCCTCCAAGCGGGATATAGAGGTAATCCCTGAACCAGGTGGAAAGTGAAATGTGCCAGCGACGCCAGAATTCCGCTATATCTCTGGAGAAATAGGGGTATGCAAAGTTGCGCAGGAGCTCAATGCCAAAAAGCCGTGCGGTGCCCAATGCAATATCTGAATACCCCGAAAAATCACCGTAAATCTGAAAGGCAAACAGCAACGCACCCAGCACTAAAGCCGGAGCTGAAAGTGTTTCGTACTGATCAAAAATCAGGTTTGCGTGAATGGCACAATTGTCTGCAATCACGATTTTCTTGAACAATCCCCACAGAATTTGGCGCAATCCATCCACGGCCCGGGCATACGAAAAGGTGCGGCTGCGTTTAATCTGAGGTAAAAGATGTGTGGCACGCTCAATGGGTCCGGCCACCAGCAGGGGGAAAAAGCTCACGAACACGGCATAGTCCACAAAGTTCCGTTCGGCCTGTATGCGCCGCTTGTAGATATCAATGACGTATGAAAGTCCGTGAAAGGTGTAAAAGGAAATACCTACGGGAAGGATAACCTGAAGGGTTATCGGATGCACTTTCACACCCACCTGCTCCAGCGCCACCGCAAAGGAATCAGCGAAGAAGTTGTAATATTTGAACACCCCGAGAAACCCGAGATTGACACCGATGCTCAGCCAGAACCAGAATGCCCTTCGCTTCGTTCCGGAGGCTTTTTCCATTTTCAGTCCTGTGAAATAATCCAACAGGGTGGAGAAGAGGAGAAGAAAGAGAAAGCGCCAGTCCCAGCACGAATAGAAAAAGTAACTCGCCGCAAGGAGAAGCAGGTTCTGTCCTTTCAGCGATTTATTGGTCACAAACCAATACAGCACAAACACCACCGGCAGGAAGAGGACAAAATCAATCGAGTTGAAGAGCATATGGGTGCAGGGGGTAGATGCAGCCGCCGAAATTACACCTAACCGCTGCGGCAGGCAGCGAATCCTCGTGACGCAATTCGTGCCTTTTCCTACATTCGTTGAAACTACGACTTAACTATGGCCCCAAAAAGGTGCGCTCTCCTTATTCTGTTTGTGTGTTCCAGTGTGTCATTATTCGCTCAGGTTGTCCGGGGACGGGTAGTGGATGCCAAAGGTGGCGTACCCATGTTCGCAGCATCGGTGGGAGAAAAAGGCACTACAAACGGCACGCTGACGGATTTTGAAGGGGGGTTTACCTTAACGGTGACGCAGCTACCTGCAACCCTTGTAGTGAGCTACATCGGATTCAATTCCCGTGAAATCCTCATCACCTCGGTGGAAGAGCGCATTGAGATCGTGCTCATTGAAAACTCCGAAATGCTCAAGGAGGTGGAAATTGTCGGAGAGCGTATCAGCGAAAAGCAAAAACAGGCGCCGCTTACTGTGGAAAGCATGGACCTCATGGCCATCAAGGAAGCGCCTTCGGGCAACTTCTATGAAGGACTGGGCGCGCTGAAGGGCGTCGACCTGACAACAGCCAGTCTGGGTTTCCGCATAATCAATACCCGCGGATTCAACTCCACTGCCCCTGTCCGAACCCTCCAACTCATCGACGGCGTGGATAACCAGTCGCCCGGACTCAATTTCTCCCTCGGCAATTTTCTCGGAGCTCCCGACCTCGATGTGAAGGGCGTGGAAATCATTCAAGGTGCGAGCAGCGCGTTCTACGGACCGGGCGCATTTAACGGTGTGATCTTCATGGAAACGAAAAACCCGTTTGTGTTCGATGGATTGTCTGCGCAACTCCGTGTCGGAGAGCGCAACCTGGTGGAACCCCAAATCCGATGGGCACAGAAGTTTGAAAACAAGAATGAAGAGGAATTCATCGCCTACAAGCTGAACGTCTACTACCTCCGCGCCGACGACTGGGAAGCAGAAAACTATGACCCGATTTACGGAAGCCCGGACGGCAAGGAAAACCCGGGCCGTTTTGATGCGGTAAATATTTACGGCGACGAATATTTCCCGGCCAATGATTTTTCTTCCACCGCTCCATGGAATTACCGTGGTGTGGGCACGTTCTACCGCACCGGTTACCGCGAAAGGGACCTGGTGAATTACGATACGCGCAACTTGAAAGCCAATGCAGCCGTGCACTGGAGGCTCAAGCCCGAAGAGGCATTCAATTCTCCGGAGTTGATTCTTGCCGGTAATCTTGGAAACGGTACCACCGTGTTTCAGGGAGATAACCGCTTCAGTCTGCGTGATATTTTGTTCTATCAGGGAAGGGTGGAACTGCGCAAAAAGGATCAATACTTCCTGCGATTCTATGCCACCGGTGAAGACGCAGGAAATTCCTACGACCCTTATTTCACCGCACTTCGACTGCTTGATGAAGCCCGTCCAAATGAGGACTGGGCTCAGACCTACATCAAATACTGGCAGGATAGCATCAATCCCCTTATCGGCGAGCTGAATTATCCCGGGCTGGTTCAAAATCCGGATTGGTCTCCGGGAGATCCGTTTACCGAGTTTTTTCTTCCTTACGATTATGACGCGCTCGATTCATGGCTCAATCAATACAACGACTCGCTCGTATATTGGCATGGGGTGGTGGAGAATTGGACGAATAACGGCAATGCGGGCATCCCAGGAATTTCACAGGATGGCTACCTCGAACCCGGATCGCCGGAATTCAATGAAGCATTTGAGCGTATCACTTCTGCAAAGAACAATGAGGACGAAGGCGGTACGCGTTTCTTTGATCGCTCTGCGCTGTACCATGTGCACGGAGAATATCAATGGGAGATAGAACCACAAACTTGGAGATTTAAATTGTGGCCAGGAGGCAGGGAGCGCGAGTTGTCTGTCCCGGGGTTCTTGCAATATGCCACAGTAAAAGTAGGAGCCAATGGCCGCATGTACCGCCCCTTTTCCGACGGGACCATTTTTTCTGATACCACCTCGCGGATTACTAACAGCGAATTCGGATTATATGCAGGCCTGACGAAAAAATTCCTCGAGGATAAACTGATCGCTTCGGTAACGGCCCGTGTGGACAAGAACCAGAATTTTGATGCCGTATTCAGTCCGGCAGCTTCACTGGTTTATCAGCCTGGAAAGAAGCACTTTCTGCGTGTTTCGTTTTCATCCGCATTGCGCAATCCCACACTCGCTGACCAGTATCTCTTCCTGAACGTGGGGCCCGCGATTCTCAGCGGTAATCTGAGCGGGGTGGATAGTCTGATCACGATTGCCAGTTTTCAGAATTACCGCAGTACCCTTAATCCGAACGATATCCGCTATTTTGACATTGCACCGATCCGTCCCGAACAGGTGCGAACACTCGAGGCAGGGTATCGTGGTTCGCTCGGTGAGAAGATATACGTGGATGCTGGTTTCTACTCGAGCTGGTATACTCATTTCATTGGATTCAATATTGGCCTTGATGCCGAATTTGATGCACAGACCGGTCTGCCCAGTGATGTGCAGGTCTACCGCTACTCCGCAAATTCCCAGAATCAGGTCCAGACACAGGGCTTCAACATCGGCGTGAATTATTACTTCCACAAAGTCCACACCTTCAACGTGAACTACTCCTGGAACAGGATTGTGCGCACCAATGAGGACGACCCGATCATCCCGGCGTTCAATACTCCCGAGCATAAAATCAACGCCGGCTTCTCCGGGAGAGAATGGCTCAAACAAAAGAACGGCAACAGCTGGGGATACAGCCTGAACTACAAGTGGATGGAAAGCTTCCTCTTTGAAGGCTCACCCCAGTTTACCGGGGTTGTGCCTTCCTATGACCTCCTCGATGCACAGATCAATTACACCATTAAGAGCCAGGAAATTATGCTGAAGCTGGGAGCCTCTAACCTATTGAATAACAGGGCCTTTCAGACTTACGGAGGCCCTGTGATCGGCAGGCTGGCTTATTTCAGTATCCTCTACGAACCGCGCCCCAGAGAGTAGTTTCTCATCAGCAAAACAGGTGTTCAAATTTCTCTGGCTTATTTCCTGAGGGACAGTGTGTTTCTTCTTTACTTTTGAAAGCAAACCAACAGATATGAAAAAGATCCTTACTTTGTTTGCTGCAGCTATTGTGTGTTCTGTACAAGGCGTCTACGCACAGCGATACCTCGAGGAGGTATTTGAAGACGTAACGGTGACCTCCAACGTGACCTATGGTGTGAACGCTACTGTATTGCTTTATCAGCTCGTGGGAGAAGCAGTTCCGGAAGAACTGAAAATGGACATTTATGAGCCAACAGGTGACACGGAAACCAACCGCCCGGTAGTGCTCTACTTCCATACAGGCAATTTCCTTCCCCATCCGCAAAACCAAAGCCCGGGCGGTCTGCGCACCGATTCAGCGGCGGTTGAAATCTGCTCGCGTCTCGCCCGCATGGGGTATGTCGCAGCTTCATGCGATTACCGCCTTGGCTGGAATCCGGTTGCACCTACTCAGGACGAGCGCGTGTTCACGCTGATCAACGCGGCTTACCGCGGTGTTCAGGACTGCCGCACCGCGATTCGCTTTTTCCGCATGACTGAGGCTGAACAAAGCAACCTATACGGAATCGATCCGGATAAAGTAGTGGTTTGGGGTCAGGGCACCGGCGGATACATTTCATTCGCAGCCGCCTCTATTGACCAGTATGATGACATCGTACTGCCGAAATTCATCCGGGATGTGGAAGTAAGTCCCGGTGTAATCGTCCCTGTTCCTATGGTTCTGGAAGAAGTGAATGGAGACATCTTCGGTACTACGTTCGGCGTTAACCCGAATGACGGAGATACCCTTTGCTACCCGAACCACCTGGGCTACGACTCAGACTTCAACGTGGCGGTGAACATGGGTGGTGCCTGCGGTGATATCTCATGGATTGACGCGGATGATGCTCCCATGATCTCATTTCAAGCACCAACTGACCCCTTTGCTCCTTACACCACCGGAGTGCTCATCGTTCCGGGTGTAAACCTTCCTGTGGTGGAGGTGAGCGGCGCTTATGATGTGCAGGCGCAGTTGAATCTGTTTGGCAATAACGACGTGTTTCTGCTTGCGGACAACTACGAGCCGGGCGTTGAATACACTAACGCAGCGAATGCAAACAACAACGGATTTAACGGGTTGTACCCGCTGATTCGTCCTGCAGGTTCTGGAGCAGACTCTGCTCCATGGGAATGGTGGGCATCTACCAATCCAAACAATACTGCAGGTCTCATGACCAATCCGGATATGTCAGCCGTCAAGGGTCGCGCATACATTGACTCGATCATGGGCTATGCAATTCCCCGCGTGACCTGCGTGCTCAATCTTCCGGGCAATGCCTGCTCAGTAGGAGTGGAGGAAACCCAGGAAGCTACCCTCGCCGTGTTCCCGAATCCTGCACGTGAGAACGTGACCTTCCGTGCCAATGCACCGATTGAAGCAGTGTCCATTTATGACCTCACCGGCAAGCGGGTGTTCTTCAGAACCGGAATGAATACTTCACTCTGGCAGATGAACGAGTCTTTGCCTGCAAGGGGCATGTACACCGTGGAAATCATCACCGATCGCGGTCGTGCAGTGGAAAAGCTGATTGTGGAATAACATACCGGAATTCATCCCCAACAAAAAGCCCCCGAAACTTCGGGGGCTTTTTTATGCAGTACCTTTTCGTCCGTCACTCTTTAGGCTTCACCTTCACCCTGAATTCCAGCTCATCAGCACCGGAAGCTACATTGGCGTAAAGAAGAATCGTCCGGTATTGCCAGCCGATTTTACCTTCGGAATCAAACTCCACGCGAATCACTCCGCTCTCGCCTGGAAGAACCGGCTCTTTCGGAAACGTAACCTTGGTGCATGTGCACTGAACCTTGTAGTCACTGATGATCAGTGGCACACTGCCACTGTTGGTAAACGGATAGTCCATGCTCAGCGGAGTACCCTCTCGGATCGATTCGAACTTGAGAATCTTCTTGGAAAAAGAAAACTCCGCAGTTTGCGCTGAGGCCACTGCGGAGTTCAAGAGGATGAAGAGAAGTGCAGCTCGTGCAATCATGAGCGCTACCTCTGATAATTAGTTGTTGTTCGGAGCGCCACCTGGATCTTTCACTGGTACTCCTGAAGGCGCCGGAGCATTTGGGTCAGCTTCCACATTACCCTTAATGCGCACCACTTTCACCGGCTCGTTCACCGCATTGCTGTTGATGGTTACCGACTTGTTGATCGGGCCTGAACGCTTGGTATCATACTTCACTGAAATAGAAGTAGACTCACCGGGAAGGATTGGATTTGGTTCGCAGGTAGGCACGGTGCATCCGCAAGAACCTTTGCACTTGCTCAGGATCAATGGCTCAGTACCTGTGTTGGTTACTTTGAACTCACAAAGACCATTGCCGCCGAAAGAAACTGTTCCGTAGTCATGTACTTCTTTGTCAAGGGTGATCATAGGACCGGAAACAACCTGAGTTTGTGCAAACGAGATGGCCGAAGCACCAAACATCAGAGCCAGAGAGAAGATAAACTTTTTCATTGGTGTGTAACTAAATTGTTGGTTTTTTCTGTTCTACTCAAAACTAGGGCCACATGGACGCGGTCAAAACACCCTTTAACGAAACATTAACAGGTGGGTTTACCATGTCCATTCCTTCGCTTTTGATGAAACAAAGGTGCATTGATGTGCTCATCACATGGTCGTATTTAACGACACATTAACCGACACCAATCCACCGTATATGCTTTGGCGGTGATCAATGCTGCACTGAAATACGGCGCATTACCTGACCATCGCTGCGATGCAATCGCAGGGTGTAAAGGCCGGAGGCCAATCTCCCGGTATTCAGCATGAATGCGTTGCGGACGGGTGAATGAACTTCTATCACCTTGCCGGCAGGATCAATCACCTCACAGCGCAGCACGGGCAAGGAGGACTCCACCATACATCCTTCATCGGAAGGATTTGGATACACCTTCACGGCTGACAGACGTGCTTCTTCAACCGTGATCAGTAAAATGGACGACAGGGATTCGCAACCTCCTTCCGCGATGAGCTCCACTTCCACCAGTCCTTCTGTCACAAACAGCGAAGAAACATTCGTGGCTACCTGCGCACCATCAATGCTCCAGGTGGTGTTTTCGCCACCGCAGTTGGTGCAGTTGAGCTGGCCGTTGACTTCGTCAAATACAAGATCAGGGGTAATCCCATGAAATGCTTGTATGCTTGTCTGGGCGCTTACAGTCAGATCACCCAATGTGCAGTTCAGCACAATTTCAAGCAGGCCTGCTTCTTCAATTGTTACATCGATCGGATTGACGCTTGATGGGAAGATGCTCTCACCTACAGCAAATGTGCACGTCATGTCCGGAAGCAACAACGTAAAATCCTCAAGTGTAATATCAAAAGGAATACATCCTGTTTCCGGTGTTACATCGAATTGGGCGTGCAGCACGAGGACTTCTTCAGAAACACTGCTGCATCCGGCTTCATTGGTAGTAGTCAGGGTGTAATAACCATTCTGGTAAATTCCATCCACCAGAATCGGTTGGGTGCTTTCTGTTTGACCGGTAGCCTGGCCGTTATAGCTCCAAGTCGCATCTTCGCTTCCGCAGTTCAGACAAACCAACGCATCTCCGGATTCTTCAATTACCGGAACGTCAGGATAACCAGAGACTATAATAGGGCCGATTACATCCTGAGACTCACCCGTAGGTGTCACATAAGTCATGGTGATGAAATACTCACCCGGCTCGGTGAAGGTGTGCTGGAAGGATTCGACACAGCCCCCGAGTTCAGTGCCGTCACTGATGCTGAATGTGCAGAAGCTGCCGTCCACGATCTGTGTCTGATTGATCACATTGACGATATGAGGCGCACAGCCTTCGGTATCAAATGTGAATATCGCAGCGATGGTGTATGCACATGAGCCATTTTCCTGATTGGCGTTTGGATCATAGTTATCGGCTTCCGGATCAGTACAGCCGGGGTATATGCAGCTCCCGTCATCCTGATTCGCATTGACATCATAATTCGCGGCCAATGGGTCCGTGCAACCGGAATAGATGCAACTGCCATCTTCTGCGTTGGCATCAGGGTCGTAGTTATCGGCCGCAGGATCGGTACAGCCGGAGTAGAGGCAGGAACCATTATCCTCAGTAGCCTGAGGATCGTAGTTGTCAGCGTTTTCATCGGTGCATCCCAGATATATGCATGAGCCATTGTCGCTGGTTGCGTTGGGATTGTAATTGTCGGCATCCGGATCAGTGCATCCGGCGAGGATGCACGAACCATCGTCAAAATTGGCATTCGGATCGTAATTGTCAGCCCCGGGAATGGTGCATCCCGGATAGAGGCACGAGCCGTCGTCAACGGTGGCTGTGGGGTCATAATTTGCCGCCTCTGAATCGGTGCAACCGCTGGTTACCCCTAAAGGAAAGAGGTTCATTCGCACGACCGGGGTGGTTAGTAAATAGAACAACCCAAAACTGTCAGGATAGCGCACAAATGAGGTGTTTTCGGGGCTTGCACCGCTTCTGCATACACGCAAGGTTTGTGAAGGATCTACATTGCCGATCATCACACAGTAATTGGAATCCGCGATCACAGGGAAAGGCGAACTGAATGGAAGCACAATGATTTTTTCTTCTCCGGTGGTATTGATATCGGCGAGGTTGATAGTGAACGGGTCACTCTCCGCGAGGATTGTATTCAGTTCATAGTTGTATACGTAACCCTTTACTACCGTGCCGGGAGCAGTGCCCGTACCGACGGCTGCCGAAATCGAATTGAGCTGATAGCCTGCTGTTTTTATCTCAAAAAAGTTGCCTATGTGTTGCCGTTGGTTCTGAAACGCCAGTTGCGGAACAAACACATTTTGCATCGGACCTTCATCACGGGCGTAAGTGTTTGTAGTGATAGTAAAATCCAGTGTATCCCTGTTATTTGGAATATTCTGATCCGACTGGGTCATGGACGCGTTGTAGGCGATCCGATAATCTCCTAATGCGGTCGGCGGGTTGTATGGATTTGCAATCTGAAGTGTCGTGGAAGCCCCGCCGGCCAGGGTGGGAGTGGGCGTGGATGTTTGATCGTACAGGGTACTGTTCAGTGAGTTCAGCACTTTTACATTCATGGTCACGTCGCTGGCTGGCTGACTACCGATGTTGGTGACCACTGATTTAAAATTGAACGGAGTAACCATGAACTGCGGATACTGGTCATATGGCATGTCAGAGATCGCTGCAGGCAACTCACTGTTTCCGAATAGCGTATAGGCTGGGGAACTGAGCTGCAGGTCATTCTGATTGGGCTGATACACGGTAATGTCATCAATGCACCAGTGATAATAGGTTCCCGTGAACAGAAAACGGAATTGCACGTTACTCTGTCCGGCGGCTATGGCGGAAATGTTGCCCGATTTCCATTCCACATTAGGAGAAACATTTACCGTGTTTGTGATGATATCCGTCCATAATGCGCCGCCATTAATGGATACCTGCACTTTAGTGGTAGCCTGAAACAAACGCACCTGCTGCTGGAAGGTGATCACAGCACCTGTCGCTCCGGAGAGGTTAATCGGATTTGTAATCAGCCAGGCCGTGTGGGGAGACGGATCCTGACCGGTTCCCAGGCCGCCGCATTGAGCGTCATTGTCATCCCAGTAGTTGGAATCGAAAATGACGAATCCATTGGCCAGCGTGCCGGAAGCCGGCGGCACAGTTCCGGCTCCGCAAGAACCGCGCGAACATACTGCGTTACTGGGAGTGGTATCCGGACCCCGGTATTCCCAGATTCCGATTCCGGAAGTACTTCCGTTCTCCCAGTTGGCAGGAATCCCGTTCACAAAATCCCAGTTAGCCAGCGGCGTTCCCAACACCTGCGCAGCAAGCTGGTGGCAAATACACATAAGCGCAAGGGAGCAAATGAATTTCATCTGTTGTAGTGTCTGGTTTTTTTAAGGGACTCAAAATTAACTGGAATTTGCTCCTGCTCCGCGGCCAAATGAGAATCAAAGAATGAAGTCCCGTTTCCAACGGGCGGGCGATTCTTTCCAGGAATTGAACATGTCCAGAATAATTCCGTCGGAAAGGCCGATTTTAGGCACAATCATGTCGGAGATTCCGGCATGCTCCATAATGGTCAGGTAAATTCTTGCTGCGGGAAGTATAACGTCGGCGCGGTCGGGCTTCATGCGCAGTTTAACAATGCGCTGCTCGAGACTGAACGAGCTGAGGTAGAGGTGTTGCTCCTCGATCTCCTTATAGCTGATGGTCTCCTGCATTTTCTTCCCCTGCAGCTTGAACATCGTATTCACATTACCTCCCGTGCCTATGCCCACCAGATTTTCGCCTTTGGGAATGGTTTTATCGACCCACATTTGTACCTTCTTCCATTCTGATGGCTTCACAGTACCGGTGAGTATGCGCACGGTGCCGAGGTCAAATGATTTTCCGGTTATACGCTCCCCATCGCGGATCAGCGTCAGCTCTGTACTTCCGCCCCCCACATCGATGTAGAGATAGCTCTGTTCCCGGCGAAGATTCTGGGCGAAGTAATTGGAAAAGATCAGTTCAGCTTCTTCGTCACCGCTCAGGATTTCGATGTCTATGTTGGCTTCCTTTTCAACCAGGCCGAGTACTTCCTTTTTGTTTTTCGCCTCACGCATCGCACTGGTGGCGCAAGCTCTGAAATACACTACGTTATGCACCTCCATGAGATACCAGAAGGCCTTCATGGTTTTCACCAACTGCCGGATACGCTCCTTGGAAACCTTCCCTTTGGTAAAGACATCTTCACCCAGCCGAACAGGCACCCGTGTCAGTGAGACTTTCTCGATGTGGTATTTTCCCTCATCGTTATGCACTTCTTCGATCAGTAATCTGATCGCATTGGAGCCAATATCTATTGCCGCAAATTTCACCCGGGGTTCTTCTCGCTCTGGCTGCGAAAATACCGGTAAGCGGCGATTTGTGGATCAACACTTTTTCCACTGTCGGGCTGCTGAAACTGGTTCAAATGCTTTTGATCAATGATCCGTGCCCTTGCATCCGGCGATAGCTGGAGATTCAGGTAATCCTGAAGCTCTTTTTTCAACTTCTCGTCATATACCGGAGTGCTTACTTCCACGCGGAAGTCAAGGTTGCGCGTCATCCAGTCGGCGCTCGAAATGAAGTACAACGGCTTGCCGTTGTTGTGGAATACTATAATCCGCGCGTGTTCCAGATAACGCCCGAGGATGCTGGTCACCTGAATGTTCTCGCTCATGCCCTTCACTCCGGGGATCAGCGAACATACTCCGCGGATGATCAGTCTGATTTGCACACCCTCCTGTGATGCTTCATACAGTTTCCGGATCATCGACACATCCACAAGGTTGTTCATCTTAAGGGTCACCATCGCCTTTTGTCCTTTTCGGGCATGGGCAATTTCTGCATTGATGAGGTCGGTGAAGCGCCGGCGTGTATTGAATGGAGAAACGAGAATATGACGGAACAAATGCCGCGTATAATTGCTTTCGAAAAACTCAAACATCTTTCTGACCTCACGTCCGATCTCCCGATTGCAGGTGAGCAGCGAAGTATCCGTATACAATGAGGCGGTGCGCTCGTGAAAATTGCCCGAGCCGATGTGCACATACCTTACTGTTCTTCCGTTTTCTCTTCGGCTGATCTGAATGAGTTTGGAGTGGACTTTTAATCCGGGCACACCGGGAATCACACGCGCTCCGGCTTCGGTCAGTGCCTGTGTGGCGAGGATGTTATTGTGCTCGTCGAACCGCGCCTGCACCTCCACCACAGCCACCACGCGCTTGCCGTTGCGGGCTGCGTTGATCAGGGCATTCAGAATCTGTGAATCTTTCGCGAGGCGATAGATGCTGATGCGAATTGTCCGGACTTGCGGATCAATTGCCGCTTCGCGAAGCAGATCGAGAATGCTGATGAACGAATGATACGGGAAGTGCAACAGCAAATCGCCCTTCCGCAATTCATCCATGACACTGGGCTTATCCTTCAGCCGGGGGTGAAGGATAGGCTCCAGCGGTTCAAAGCAAAGGTCCTTCCTTCCGAAATCAGGGAAGCGAAGGAGATCGCGTTTATTGTGGTATCTCGGACCGGGAATGATGTTTTCCGTGTCTTTGATCCTTGTGCGCTTGAGAATAAAATCGAGAAAAGGCTGCGGCATTTCCCGGTCGTAATTGATGCGCACGTAATCTCCTTTTTTTCGCTGGCTCAGACTCTTGGTCATCTTATCCACCAAACTTTTAGAGAGGTCGTCATCAATGTCGAGCTCCGCATCCCGGGTGATTTTGATCGCGTATGCTTTGGCCTGATCGTAATCAAAAACCCCGAAAACCTTCCGCATCCGGTAGCGAACCACGTCGTCAATGAACATGACAAATCGCCTTTCACCCTCGGCGGGAAGTTCTACAAAGCGGGGTAGTTCAGAAGGTATTTCGATCAGGGCATACGCGCTGGATACGCTCTTTGCCTTATAACCTAGCTCAATGCCGAGGTAAATGGAGTTGTCATTTAATGGCGGAAAACTCGTCTTCCCGGAAAGCATCAATGGAACGAGGTACGGTCGGATTTTGGTTTCAAAGTACTTTTCGACAAATGCTTTTTGGGTGCTGCTCAGCTGAGACTCATTCACAAAGGTGATATGCTCTTTCTTCAGCTCTTGAATCAACTTGTCAAACGTCTTATTGAACTTTTCCTGAATGCGAAACACCGAACTGCGTATTTCATCCAGTGTTTGACGCGGATCAAAATCCATCGGGTCAATGGACTTTGATCTGAACAAGGCAGCCCTTCGCAGTGAGGCCACGCGAACGCGGAAAAATTCATCCAGATTATTGGAGAAAATACCGAGGAAGCGGACGCGCTCAATAAGTGGAACGTTCCGATCCTGTGCCTCCTGAAGCACCCGCTCGTTGAATGCAAGCCACGAAAGTTCGCGGTTGATGAACTCGGTCTTCCTCTTCTTTACTGTGGGTTTCATGCATCGCCCGGCGAAGGGCTTCGGGTTTCTTACAAAGTTAGAGGCAAGAACAGGCCTCACACGTCAGTGCTTCTTACGTGCGGAAAAATTTAACATTGAAGAAACGACGGCCTGACCCGGCTGCCGGCCTCAGAGGGCGGCAATCGCTTTGTCGTACGCCGGTTCCTGACCGATATCCGGAACCTGCTCGGTGTAGCGCACATTGCCGTCCGGGCCCACAACCACTACCGCCCGGCTCATAAGTCCTGCAAACCCGCCATTGAGGATCTCCGTGTGGTAGTTCTCGCTGAATGAGCGGTCTTTGTATTCTGACGCGCACACGACAGTGTCAATGCCTTCCGCACCGCAGAAACGCTTGAAAGCGAAAGGAAGGTCTTTGGAAACGCAGATTACTGCTGTGTCTTTGAGCTCAGACGCGAGTTTGTTGAACGTCCGCGTGGATGACGCGCATACGCCGGTTTCAACGCTCGGAAAGATGTTGAGTATAACATTCTTTCCTGCGAAATCCGAAAGACGAATGTCCTGAAGATCCATGCGGGTCAACCGAAAGTCAGGGGCTTTGCTGCCCACGGCCGGCAGATCGCCGGCGGTTTGAATGGGCTTCCCGCCCAGGGTGATAGTAGCCATGATTACAGTAACAATATGGTTGATTGCTTGTTCAGATGCGAAAAGTAGTGCGCGCAACGAAGCAATCGGTTTTTCTTTCTGGCACAATTGCTGAACTTTCATTTTTAGCAGGGTGTTCTTAAATGAGATAACGTTGAAAATGATTATGGTACGATTGGTCCTCTGCGTCTTTCTGGGATTTAGCAGTCTCGCTGGCTTCTGTCAGCAGGCCGCAAGGCTGGAGTCCATCCGGATTATACGGGATGGGGACAATTTCCTTCGAATTGGAAATTGGGAGTATGCCCTTGATGCTTATAACCGGGCAGTACAAACTGATCCCGGATATGCTGATGCATGGATGAAGCGAGCAGCTCTGAATCAAATGGTCGGAAGAATCAAGGAATCGCGCGCGGATTATCAGCAGGCGGTTTCACTCAATCCTTACTCCGTTTATATCTACGATCAGCGTGCAGCACTTGGTATGCTTGCTGGCAGACCCATGCGCGCCTTCGATGGCAGTACCACCGATCGCTCTTCGCTATACCAGTCGGATCAGCATGTGGATATCAATATCCTTCAGGGGCATTACCAGACTGCGCTTGAGCAGCTCGACAGCCTGTCGCGCGCCGGACTTTCTCCGGGCTACGAGCACGAGCGGACGGCTCTCGTATATCTGCTGATGGGCGATCTGGTGAGTGCGAATGCCCACGCTGACAGCGCATTGGTGATGTCGCCGGGAAGGGCTCTGGCCATGGATTTGAAAGGCCTGGCTGCTATGTATTCCGGCGACTGCGCTGGTGCACTGAGGTATTTCAATAGGGCGGTGGAGACTGATCCCTCATTTTATCTGCCTTATTTCAACCGGGCATGCGCCCACCGCTGCCTCGGCAACCGGGAGGAGGCTATCCGAGACCTGACTACCGCAATTCAGGAGTCCCGCGAAATGGGTATGGCCTATTTCGCGCGGGGTATGCTCCGGAAGGAAGGCGGAGATACAGAGGGTGCGCTGCGCGATTATGACCGGGCAGTGGCATCTGATAGTCTCTATACTTCAGCCTTATTCAACCGGGCCTTCACGTTTAAAATGATGGGCGATTTTAATCAGGCTTTGTCCGATGCGAATAAAATTATTGAATTGCAGCCTGAAACACCGGAGCACTGGAATCTGAAAGGAAATATCCATGTGCTGTTTGGTGACTACAGCGAGGCAATAACAGCCTACGACCGCGCGCTGGCCCTTCGCCCTGAATACGGTGAGGCATTGTTTAACCGCGGACTCGCCTACCTGATGACCTATGCATTGGTCAACGGCTGTGCTGACCTCAATGCCAGTCGTGACGCTGGTTATCCGCGGGCGGGAGAATATCTGCGGCTGTTCTGCAGCCCCTGAAAATCGGTTGTTTGACCTGCAACTGCGGTCTTTATTTCAAACCGGCGAGCTTCTCTTCCAAAAGGGCAATTTTGGTCATCGCATCGGATTGTTTCTTCCGCTCCCCATCCAGAACCTGTGCGGGTGCATTATTCACAAACCGCTCATTGCTCAGTTTTGCCTCCACCGATTTCAGAAATCCGCGCGTGTAATCGAGCTCTTCGGTGATTTTCTTGACTTCTTTTTCGATATCAATGAAATTGTTAATTGGAACTTCGAAATTGAATCCTTTAAGGATGAATGAATAAGTCAAACCACCGGATGGTTGACCGATAATGATGCTACTTACATTACCAAGTTTTTGAATTAATGACTTGAACGCAAGTAGTCGCATTATATCGAATAACTCTATTCTGATCCCTCCTCTCCCTATGGCAGTGCCACTCATGATTTGTTGACCATTCACAAGTATCGAACCTTCGTACGTGAAGCTTATTTCATCGTTCACATCCCATCCAATTCCATTAAGTGAAGTTCCCGCAAGCGCACCAAAACCAACAACGCTTATCCATACCTGAGCTTGGTTCACAATATCTTTAAACTTCAATTTGTGAATGTCTCTGAAGTCTATTCCATTCTCGTTTAGAATTGTGATTTTTGTGTCTAGCCCGTCTACTGGATGAAATGGGTTCTCAAATGTTAGGTTAAGTTCTGCTAGGTAATCGTCACCCAATTGAGCAATTCCTTCGCGCAGTTCGAATTTCCCAAAGCTACTCGGGAGTGACTTGAGCCAAAGTGCGAGCGAAGGTATAGGCACATTGTCGTTCACTGGGTGCTCTTTGGGCTCAATGCCAATTGTGCTATTGCTTACCTCAAGCACAATTGGTTCCTTTGGAATTCCCACCTCTTGACGAAGTGTCCTGATATCTGTAATAATGTCTTCAAAGAAGCTGAAATCCGATAGAAGAGCTTGGTCAATAGGGCCAACTTCCGGCCATGAAGCCACGCAAATGCTTCCTTTACCCGCTTCGCGCTCCCGGATGTAATGCCAGATTTCTTCTGTGAGGAACGGCATGAACGGATGAAGTACCTTGAGGATATTTTCGAGAATGTCTACGGTAGCTGCATATGTCGTGGCATCCATGCCTTGCCCGAACGGCGGCTTCACCATTTCGAGGTACCACGCACAGAAATCATCCCACACGAGTTTGTACGTGTTCATCAGCGCCTCGCTGATGCGGAATTTGCTGTAATCGTCATTCAGGCCTTCGAGCACTGCATTGAACTTGCTCTGC
>JBKDGH010000023.1:0-3774 GCA_046336655.1 Flavobacteriales bacterium
GCAAAGTCGAGGTTGCGGAATTCCTTAATCGCATTGGGTCCGCTGCCCGGGTAGCTCGATCCGTTGAATGCCACGTACAGTGCGCCGGTGTGCGGATTTACACAGACATCGCGGATGCGCAGATTGAAGCTGGAGAAATAGCTGTCCTGCGGGTGCACAGAAGTTGCGGTTTGTCCGTCCTCACTGAGGTGAATCACAGTGAGGCGCTCGTACTGCGCGCTCAATCCGCCGAGCACGGCCATCAGTACACAGTTCTGCCACTCAGGAATAGCAGGGTGATTGTAATACTCGATGCCATTTACGGCGATGCACGGTGACCATTCAAGAAGCGGCTCTTTTACGTTGTTTGCGGCGCAATAGGTCTGCTCGCCGGTGGTATTGCAGAAACCCTGTACAGTGGGCCAGCCATAGTTGCGACCGGGTTCGATGATATTGAATTCATCGGCATTGTTCTGGCCGTGTTCGCTTTCGTAGATGATGCCGTTTGGTCCCACGCAAAGCCCCTGCCCATTTCGGTGGCCGTAGCTCCATACGTAGCTGTCAGGGTTCGGGTTATCGGAAGGAATGCTACCGTCGAGATTGATGCGCAGTGTTTTTCCGTTGAGCGCATCCAGGTCCTGACTGCTCGCACCCGAATCGCCTTTGTCGCCGGTGCTCATCATGATTTTCTCGTCAGGAGTGATGATGAGGCGTGCGCCGTTGTGAATCCATGCGCCGGGGATGTTGTCAATGAGAAACACCTCATTGGTGAGGGCTGTTCCGTTCCAGTCGAATGACGCCAGTCGCTCGCGGATCTGGTTACCTACGTTGTAATTGTACACGATGTACACCTTCGGCGTATTGAGGAAATCAGGGTGAAGCGCCATGCCGAGCATGCCGGGTTCGTTGGCCCCGCTGCCCGCGATCACTGAAGACTTATTCAGCACCGTGGTGTAGTTACCAGTTTCCGGATCGATGCGGAGGACCAGTCCGGGACGGGTGGTGCACCAGATGTGGTCATCAGGACCCCAGAGAATTTCCCACGGCAGGGTGATGCCTGTCACGAGATCATATTCCGTAAGGGTGGTATTGCCCACCTGATGCGTAGGTTGAGCGATTACGGCAGAATTGCAGCACCAGCCGAACAGGGCGGCCATGGCCAGAAAAGAAAAACGGTTCATGGAGTTTGGTTTCAAAAGTGAGTCGAAGATAATTCGAATTGGGCCGAACACGCAGGTATAAAATGGGCATACCCCGAAACCTAAGACGTGCCCTTTGCATGATATTCATCGAAATACTGGCCAATGGTCATAATTCTTGTTTCGCCAAATTTCTTTAAGTCCAAAAGATCCTTGTCTCCTGTGAGCAAATGAGAAGCTTTTCCATCCAGAGATAGTGCCAGAAGAAAATTGTCCTTTTCGTCGCGACAGCCATGAACATTGGAAGTGACAGACACAAAATCCGCGATTTTCGAGATTTCTGAAAGCAGTGCGTTTACGTCTGACTCAGAAAAGTATCGCTTGAGCTTTGGACGTGAAGTAACCTCTAGAAATTCCGCCAATAGTTCTTCACTGAAGAGCAAGGTTGATTGAGACCCGAGTAACAAAGAATCGTACCTACTGAAATCCCTTGAGAGAAGAAGACTAATCCAGAGATTGGTGTCCAGAATTATTCTATGATTTGCGCTTCGCATGGCGCTTGGCTCTTACCAAATCAACTTCTTTGGTAATATCTTCCATTCCCGGAATATCATTTTCTGCTTTCTTTCTCAATTTCTCTACAATGTTGCTGAATTCAGAAACATTGCATTCTGATATTGAAATCAGCTTCATGTCCGCAAGATCCTGCAACAATTTGGCTGCCTTAGGATTCAGAATGTTTACATGAAATGTTTGCATAACCCAAATTTACGAAAGAAAGAGCGCATCATCCATACTTCTTTCTCAGAAAGCTAAGGGACGAAACCATCAGCTCGTGAAGCACATCAGTATTGATGTCGGATAGTTTTTTCACGTAAATGCAGGCAGCTCCCATCTTGAATTTCCCGAGACGGGTAAGCATCTCATCCTGCGCGGCGCCTCCGGAATACACATACAAGGATATGGCGGCCTTTCGGGGTGAAAAGCCCAGCAGCGGCCAGTCGCCTTCCTGTGCGCTCCGGTCGGATTTGTAGTGATAGGCGCCAAAGCCGATGATTGACGGTCCCCACATTTTGGGAGGATGCCCCGTCACCTCTTCCATCATTTCGATGAGCGCAAAACTGTCTGCACGCTTTTGTACATTGTCCGTGAAGGAGTGAATGAACTCCCTGACATCACCATCGTGCTGTTTGGTTTTGATTTCGGCCATGACTGGGCGCGGATTGTACTGATGATAAACTGAATTACCCTTGTTTCTCGCGGCCCACCATTTCGGCTGCAAAGCGCATTTCCCAATAGCCGGAATGCCGATCTGCCCGCTGAAAGGCCTCAGCGAAGATCAGGTGGCATCCAGCGCTCAGCGGAGAAACTTACTTACCGCAGCTGCCGATATCTTCAAGGTGGCCGACCTTGTAGAATAATTCCCCCGCGCGTTCACCCATCTTGGTGCGGGCGAATCCGAGAATCAGTCCAGTCGAAGGCTGCACCACGAGGCGTGAGAAAATCAAGGCCTGCGTAGACACCGGACCAAAACTCCCCTCACCAATCTGCGTGGGGATGAACACAGCAAACGCATCCTCTGCTATGGGGCTATAATTTTGATAAAACAAATCACCTTTGTCCATTTCTACAGATGCTGGCCAATTGCTCTTCACGTCAGAAGCCGTTGCATCTTTAAGGAATGAAGGTTGAAAATGCAAAACCGATTTCTTCTTGAGGCTGCAATTTGCAGCTACCTCTCCATCAATGAAATCGTCCATGGCAAGGCGCTTTTCAGACTTTCCGGCAAGTTCCACATATCGGTTCAATATGCGCACTGAAGTGGTCAGGTCTGTTTCAGAAACATACCCCTCATCATTGCTTACCACCATCGGAAATGCTATGACATCGGTGTTTCTGCCATAGAACTCACCACCCTGAAAACACACTGAACTCAATTCGATTTTTTCAATTCCTGTTCCGTCGTAGATACTGGCGGATTTTGTGAATGAGCGCACGAAGACCATCGCATACTTTGCCCCTGATTTGTCCTTGGCATTTGCCTTCGCCTCTTCGTGTGAGATTACACGGAGCTTATCCATTTTACCGTGTTTCCAGTTTTCGCGGACAATCCGCTCAAGGTTCTGCTGGAACATCTCATCGGTCGAACGGTTAATGGCAATTCGTTTGTTCAATTCGTCCAGCTTTTCACCTTTGGCCTTAGCACGCTTTTTCTCAAGGCTCGCATTCTCAGAGGCCGCCTCTGAATACGTCACCACAACTATTTCCCGCTTCATGATGGTCTTGAGTTCATCGGGCTTTAGCTGATTGAGGTTAGTTACTGTGCCTTGTGCCAGTGCAATAAGCCCGAGCACATTTAATCCAATAAATAAGCAAATTCGTTTCATAATGGATGGTGTTTAAGCCACAAGAATAAGACATATGTGCTTATAACCGGAATAAATTTTTGACAACTTGCCGCAAGGAGTAGGTCCTGCCGAAGATGCCGCATTCACCAAAGACCATCCTGGTCCTCAAAAGGTTACCCAGAATCTGGTATCTGGCTTCTAAAAAAAAGCATTCACCAATATCCTCACGCTCCATGCTGACGCAAGAACTCCGATCAGGAAATAGGACGTCTTTTTATTGAGCCTGCCCGCCAGCCGCGCGGCTATCG
>JBKDGH010000024.1:0-12556 GCA_046336655.1 Flavobacteriales bacterium
TCCCCGGTTCTTCAATCGCCAGCACAAATCAATCTCTTCCATGTGCGCGAAGAAGTCTTCATCCAGTCCTCCCGCAAGCACATAAGCGTCGCGGCGAATAAACAACGCAGCGCCCGAAGCCCAGAATACTTCTTCGTTTTCGCTGTATTGTCCGTGGTCTTTTTCAAACTCATAGAAAATGCGCCCGGCACAAAATGCAAATCCATCTTTGTCGATGAACCCTCCTGCTGCACCGGCATAATCAAACCATTCGCGGTCTTTGTAGTTGCGGATGCGCGGCTGACAGGCCACCATTCCCGCCTGACCCTCCACATACTGCATCATGGGTTCAATCCAGCCCGGAGTGACTTCCACATCGCTGTTGAGAAGGATGATAAACTCATGGGGAATTTCGCGGATGCCTTTGTTGTATCCTCCGGCGAAGCCGTAGTTGCGCGGCAATCGAATGACACGCACTTCCGGATGCGAGGCGCTGAGATAGCCCAGCGATCCGTCTGTACTGGCATTGTCAATAACGTAGACATCTGCCACGGACTTGCTGTGCTCCACCACTCCGGGGAGGAACTGACGGAGAAAATGTTCTCCGTTCCAGTTGAGTATGGCTACAGCTGTGCGTTGCACTGAATGGTGTGAAAGAGCCGCGAAAATAGGCCAGGGTGAATCACACGGCCGGATTTATTCGGGTTTAACGGGGATTGTACCACAGATCCTCGATCTCATCACCGCTGTACGGGTCGGTGAGCTGCTGCGAGGCAATCCGGCTCACATCAGTCGGACGTGAGGTTTCCCTCGAGCGCACAAGGCGGCGCCAGTCGTTGTTCTGCACCTCATCAGGAATATCGCTGTGGAGCAGTTCAAAATCGTAGTTGAGGGTGGTGTTGTAGAACAGGAAACGACGGTCTTTCAGTCCGGTATTGGTTTGATAATAATGCCAGATCTCAAACGGGAAATAATCCGGATCATGGTAGCGGGTTACGCGTGTGTTTGGTGCACCATACATGAGGTACACCCGTCCGCGGTCGGTCTGCCATCCCTTCTTGATTTTTGTTCCAAACGTCTCCTGAACACGTGCCAGATTCAGTTCATACTCCCGCCATGCTGCCTCCGGATCCTGCGGATTGCGCTTTTGCCAGAAGGAGTAAAAGAAGCTCTGCAGCACTTTCAGATCTGCGCCGGGAAGCTGATAGTCAATCGTAGTGCGCTCGACGCTTTTTGCTACCGGCAAATGGGATTGGAGGATGTCATAAAGGCTGTCTTTGTTCGTGTACTTACCGGCAAATGAGGCCTGCACAAGCTCATCACTGGCCAGCAGCGGATCGGGTGCAGAATTGATCACGAGGTTTCTCGAAAATTTGCGCTGCTGCGTGGCGACCACTTCATTGTTGCGGTCGCGCACTTCCAGCCGGATGGTATAGTCTCCGGTGGATAACGCCCGGATGTCAATGACCTGAAGCAATGGCACCACCGCTGCGGCCTTCTCCCGTTTGATGCGCTTGCATTCCGCTATTTCATTGTTTTTCGAATCAGTAATGCAAACGCTCGATACGAAGGCCTGACCCGCTCCGAATACCTCATCGGTGCGGTAGATCTCCGCGTAATACATCAGGGTATTCAGTTCGGTCGGATAGTAGGAGGAGAGATAAGGCAACATATCAAATCCCGCCTTGGTAAAGGCATTCTGCTCCATTGAAGCGGAGTAGGCACTGACAAACTGAATATCGCTCACGAATACGGCATCGGCTGGTTGATCTATGGTAATCACCTGCCTGTATGTCTCTGGTTTTCCATCGGATGCATTCACGTCCTTCACGCTCAACTCCAGTTCGTAGGTGCCGTTTGGAAGTGCTACACGTTCAAGCGACATGAACGGATCGGTGTTGCCTGGTGCGGCGCTGTGGTTCACTGCCACTTTTTTAAATTCCTTCACTGCTCCGCCTTGGGAAAAAACCAGGGTCAGCTCGGCAGAATAGGACAATTCCTCACCCACCGGCACGCCTTTCATATCCATTGTCTCAAAGGAGGTGGTGATTTCCACATACGGCCCTGACCCCGGAGCATGAAACACCCGATAATCAAAGTACACGCGAATGGCAGCACTGTCCGGAACAATGAGAAACTGAAAGCAGAACAAGGCGCACAACGCGCGGAACATGGATATCATGACGAAAGGTTGGTAGGGTAAAGATAAGCCCGGAAAAACTCCAAACAGCGCCAAAACCGCGAAATTCTAGCCTTCGTAAGCCGCGAATAAACTGCTCGCTCGTCCCTTCGTGCCGGACTCGCATCCGTACCAAAATGAAAAATCCCGCTCTCGCGGGATTGGGTGGTGAATAAAAAAGTGGGATTAGCTAAAGCTGATCCGCAGAAGGGGAGCTTCAACCTGTAAAGAATGATGCAGCCTCCATTGCGCTGCGGGTGAAAATTGGGATTACTGCGTGATCCGCTTTGGGGGATCCAGCATCACTAAGCGATCACCTCCGCTTCGCTCCGGTGTTTTTTATTTCTTCAACCGCTTATGCAAGCGAGCTTACACCGCGGTTAAAGAAATAAAAAATCCCCGTCCTAAAGGCCGGGGATCGCTTGGTGATGCGGAGAGAGAGGGATTCGAACCCCCGGACCTGTTACAGTCAACAGTTTTCAAGACTGCCGCAATCGACCACTCTGCCATCTCTCCGCGGCAAAAGTAATACAAGCAATGGGGTTGCTACAAATACTCTTCAAAATCGAAGCAACCCTCCTCTGCATGAGGCAGTTCGGGGACTTTAGGAGCCGTGTCACAACCGGTTACATCCTGAAGGATCTCGTGTTCCGGGGTTGTTTACAGGTATTGCCAGCGTTTTGCAATCGATACAAGCGACAACATCACGGGCACTTCAATCAATACGCCCACTACGGTAGCCAGGGCAGCGCCGGAATTCAGTCCGAACAACGCGATAGCCACAGCCACCGCGAGTTCGAAGAAATTGCTCGCACCAATCATCGCTGAAGGCGCGCAGGTGCGGTACGGCAGTTTCAGGTATTTCCCGGCAAACCAGGTGAGGAAAAAGATGAAGTAGGTCTGTATGGTCAGCGGAATCGCAATGAGCAGAATGTGCATTGGCTGAGCCAGTATCTGCTGCCCCTGAAATGCAAACAATAAAATCAATGTGGTGAGCAATGCAATCATCGACACCGGCTTTAGCTTGGGAAGGAACTTGCTCCTGAACCAATCCTCACCGTGTTTCAGAATGAGGTAGCGGTTGGTGATGTAACCAGCGACCAGTGGGATAACCACAAAAACAACCACCGATGTCGTCAACACATCATACGGAATGGTGAAATCCGTAATGCCAAGCAGCCACCGAACAATGGGAATGAAGGCCACGAGCAGAATGAGGTCATTCGCAGAAACCTGAACGAGGGTGTAGTTGGGATCACCTCCGGAGAGGTAGGACCACACAAAAACCATTGCTGTGCAGGGCGCCGCTCCGAGCAGTATCGCGCCGGCAATGTACTGATCCGCTTCTTCCGGAGTAAGCCATGCGGAGTAGAGGTGGTCAAAAAAGATCCAGGCGAACAGGGCCATGGTAAACGGCTTGATCAGCCAGTTCACTATTACGGTTAGTCCCAGCCCCTTCACGTTTCCGCCGGCTTTTTTCAGTGAACTGAAATCAATCTGAACCATCATCGGAAAGATCATGAGCCAGATTAGAATAGCCACAGGGATATTGACGTGACTGATTTCCCATGATGCCACGCGTTCCATGTGCACGCCGGCAAGTTCGCCTACCAATATGCCTGCTGCGATGCAGATTAAGACCCAAAGGGTCAGGTATTTCTCAAAGAATCCAATGCCCGGATCGTTTTGCTTTTCCATACCTCAGTGCAGGTGTTTTTCTGCGAAATCCCGGCAGTATTCTTTGATCATCCCGCGCACACGGGCGAACTCAGCAGTGATTTCCTCCTCAGTACCTGTGGCCTTTGCAGGATCAGGAAAATTGTAGTGAAAACGCTCCACACGACCGGGGAAATACGGACAGCGCTCCTTGGCATTGTCGCACACGGTAATGACGTAATCAAAGGGAATCTCCAGGTACTCATTCATATTGTTCGAGGTGTGGCCGGAGATATCGATGCCATCTTCCTTCATGGTAGCAATCGCCCGCGGATTTACGCCGTGCGTTTCCACGCCGGCACTGTACACGTTGACCTCAGGCCCGGCAAAATGCCGCATATACCCTTCCGCCATCTGACTCCGGCAGCTATTGCCGGTGCAGAGAATTAAAACGTTTTTCATAAGTGGTTTTGGTTTTTTCGGTTATCCGCAGCACCCGGAGCCCGGTGCGCACGCTATTTCTGTTGGTTTCTCGCCGTAAAGTGTGATGCTGAATATTCCCGTGTTTCCGCTTTTGAAATGTGCCAATGCATCCGCATCAAGGTAGCGCACAAGGATGTCATCGGGAATCACAATAGGCTTTTCCTTCTGTACGGTGAGATTCAGAAATCCCGCTTCGTGCGCCATGCGGATGTAGTCATTTTTCTGAATGGCTCCTGATACGCATCCGGCGTACATCTCGGCGTCTTTCTGCAGTGCTTCGGGGAGCTCACCTACCAGCACCACATCGGAAATGCTGAAGTGTCCGCCCGGTTTGAGCACACGAAAAATTTCCTGAAACACAGCCCGCTTATTGGGCACGAGATTGAGCACGCAGTTGCTCACGATCACATCGGCTTTATTCGCGGTGATCGGCATCTTCTCAATATCTCCCTGTCTGAATTCGACATTGTGAAAGCCCAGTTTATCGGAATTCTCCCGCGCTTTTTCAATCATCTCAGGCGTGAAGTCAATACCGATGACCTTGCCCTCCGGACCTGTTTCATTGCGCGCAACAAAGCAATCGTTGCCGGCGCCCGAACCGAGGTCCACGACTACGTCGCCTTTTTTGATGCGGGCAAACTGCGTAGGCAAGCCGCAGCCGAGACCGAGATCCGCATCGGCCTGATAGCCTTCCACTGCGGTATAATCATCGGTCATGATATTGTACACTTCCGTGGAGCAACCGCCCGCACCACAGCATGAGCTCTGGTTGATGGCCTTGTCCTGCATAGCGATCTCCGCATATTTCTTTCGGACGATCTCCTTGAGTTGTTCTTCTGTTTCCATTTCTTGATCGTTTTTTAGCGATGAGTGCATGTTTATCAGCAGCACGATAGGCTCTGCACAGTGATTTTTTCAAAGAAGCCTCCAAAGACCTCCCGCGCCTTTTTCCATTCCTTCTCGTCAATGCAGTAACACACCTTTACGCCCTCAATCTCTCCTTTGATCAGTCCAGCCTGCTTGAGCTCCTTGAGGTGCTGTGATACAGTGCTTTGCGATAAGGGCAGTTCTTGCACAATGTCGCCGCACATGCATGACTGCCGTTGAGCAAGGAGGTGGAGAATGGCAACCCGAGCGGGGTGCGACAGCGCTTTGGCGTAACCGGCTATGCGGTTATCGCGCACTGAAAATTCTTCGGCTTTGGTGAGTCCCATGCGGGCAAATATATCGCAATATAACGATATAACAATCTGTTGCGGAATGGCTGAAATACCGCAAAAATGGTATTGGCGGTTCAACGCTATGGGAATAGTTTCGTCCCATGTCTGAGCCACTTGCCCGTCACTCGTCATGCCTCAACGGTTGCCCGCTGTCCGATTTGTTTTCCGGCGAAAAAGCCAAGAAGAACAAATGCTGTAAGTCGTTCAAGCACGGCAAGCGCTGCAAGAAGTGTCCCGGCAAGAAGTAATCGCGCTTATCTGACCTCAATCATCAGCACTTCATTGCGCTGAAGGTCCGTACTGATCCCGAATTTGTAACGCCTGAATCCCGCACGCAGCTCGCAGCTCGAGGTATTCGGCGGTATTTGTCCGGTGTTGTGCGCCACCACCGTCACGCTGTTCATTCCCGGCTGCAGCCGCAATCTGATTTTCTTGGGCTCGCGTTTCAACTCGTAATTCGAAACAATGTATACGCCATTAAGCAATACAGAGATGCTGTCCTGATCTTCCTGTCCGTTGTCGGCGATGTATAAGGTCGCCGTGCGCGAACGCACCGTAAAGCGCTGGTTGCGTGTTTCAGTCCGTGCAAGGATCTCCGGATTGTCAGGCGGCGGTAGCACCGGCACCGGTGGATCTTTATAGCCGTAAATGTCCCACGCATACCGGATATGCAGTCCGAGATAGGATCCGCGTGAACGCGCCGTGAGTCCGCCCTGCGGATCAATGATCCGGAATTCCAGCACATCTTCCCGGTTGATTAAAAATGGCGTGTTGATCAATAATCCAAGATGGGAACGATAAAATGTCTTCACTGCACCGATCTCTGGAATTAAGGCATACCTGGGAGGGCCGAACGATTTCGCAGAGACCCGGAAGCCTTCTTCTTCTGATTCGATCAGGTCCTCACCATATCCGAACCGCGCTCCTGCCACACCTATATGTATGTATGAATGATGCCGGTTGCTCAGTGGAATCCACCCGTAAACCGTGGCCTGGGTCGTGGTGACGTAACTGGCAATGGAATAACTGGCGTTGGGTTTTTCAAAGGAGAACACATTCAGCATCAATCCTGTAGAGGCATGAGCTCCGAAGAGATCCCTGTACCGCGCGCCTATTCCGGCGGTCAGTTGAAAGGCTTGTCCGGGCTGCTGAAACCAGGGTGTACCCGGATCGCGGTCGGTGCGAGCATAGCCAAAACCTGCTGTAAATGTGCCGGGCAGATAAATCCGCACATCGCGCTGGGCAATGGCGCTTAGTGGGATGAATACGCTGAGCCACGCGATCAGCAGGGGAGAGCGGAACATGGCGCAAAGAACGCACGAACAAGGCTACTATTTTATTTTCTCTTTCCTTTGCGCAGCTATGCCAATGAATCACGAGTTAACTCTGAAAGCCGGTCACTGGGCCGTGCTCTTTGTTTCTGAACGTTCAGATGATCCTTCCGGCTATGCGGAAATGGATGAAACGACCATGCGTGCCGTGAGCCGGGTGCCCGGATTTATCGGATGGGAAAGTGCCCGTCAGTCTCCTTGTGGTGTGTTTGTAAGCTACTGGGAAAACGAAGAAGCCATCGACGCATGGAAGAAGGATATGCTGCACGCGCGCGCCAAAGCACTCGGTCGGAGCCACTGGTACGATGCATACCGCACCGTAATCTGTCGCATTGAACACACCGATCATTTTCTCCGAAGTCGTGACGCCGTCTGACCGCCAGCGCGCCGTGGCGATCATGGCGGCCACTTTCGAGCACAATCCTGCCGTGTGGTTTTCCATCGGAAAAGGCGGTAACAGCGAGCGCAAAGCCCATGTACTCGCGCAGTTTCTGGTGAATTTCGCGACAGATCGCAATGGACTGTTTCTTTCATCCGACCGCAATGGGGTAATGGTGGCTTATCGCAGCGACGCACCGGCCCCGGCATTGCGCACACTGTATCATGAGATTAAATTGGTATTCGGTGCGGTGGGATTGATTCGCGTATTCCGCGTATTGCGACGATCACAGCGCGTTCACCGCCGTCAACAGCGCTTTTCGCCATTCATTCACTGCTGGTACATCGGGGTGGTGGAGGAGGCCAGAAATGGCAATGCCGCGCGGGAATTACAACACCGGCTTTGTGATATGTCGCGTGAAATGAATCTGCCCGTGCTTGCGGAAACCACCATTCTCCGCAACAAAAAGGCTTATGAATTCATTGGATTTGAAACATATGGCGAAGTCCAAAGCGGTGACATGACGACCTGGCTGCTCGTGCGCAAATGAGTTTCGCGCTTCACACTTTTTGCACGCCTGCTGCTGGACATTCGCTCGAAGAAGACCTAGCTTTGTAGCAAGTACTTTCCCATGTCACATCCTCTCAATGTCTATCTGATTCCCGGTATGGGCGCGGATCATCGCCTGTATGAGCGCGTCCGCATTGAGCATGGCAATGTGCACTACCTCAACTGGAAACCTCACGGCAAGTCCCGCACACTCTCGGAGTACGCGGACATCATGGCATCACACATCACCACGCAAAACAACGTGATCGTGGGCAGTTCAATGGGCGGAATGATGGCAGTGGAGCTTTCCCGTATTGTAAAGCCACTATCTACGATTTTGCTTTCTGCGCCTACAGGCCGGCATGAGTTTCCTCCACTGCTCAAGGCCGTCCACCGCACCCGCATCCAGCACGTGCTTTCGCCAAAACAGGTGCTCAGTGTATCCTGGCTGGCTGACACGTTCATGGGGTTTAAGGACGACAATCACCGCGCGCTGTTTTATGAAATGCTTCGCGGCAATGGGAAGGAGTTCATGCATTTTTCTGTAAAGGCCATTCTCGACTGGAGAAATACCGAACCTCCGCACGGGGATTATATCCAGATTGTGGGCTCTAAGGACAAGCTCTTTAAGACGCATAGGATGAACAATCCGATTGTGCTGGAAGGCAGCGGACACTTCACCACCTTCGAAAAGGCGAATGAGCTCACGGTGATTATCAACAACTACCTGAGAGAACAGGTGTTGCCAAAGCTCTCCGATGCAACGAAATCTGACGCTTCTTCGTAGAAGATTCCAAAACCTGCTGCCCAATGACGCGCTTATTTCACTGTGTATCGTTCTTCCTCGTCGCTTTTATGTGCTTTTGTACTGTGCTGCAGGCACAGGTTACTCCCGTTCAGAACGAGGTGGTGCTTTACAGCGGGGAGCGCTTTTCAGGCGTGAATCTTTCCTACAATTCTCCCATTCTTCAGCCGTCCTCTTTTCAGCTCGACGATAAAAACTTCGAATCGTCGGAGGTTGCTTTTTTCCGCAACTACCACGGCTATTTCGCCAATTTGAATAAGCTGTACAACGACCGCGCGGAGCGCTATGCCATGCGCATCAAGGAAGGTAAGATCAACCTGTTCGAAGAGGTTGAGTTTGAAGTCTACGCGGAGCAAAACCTGGCTGTTACGGAAGGAGAAGACAATGAAATGCTCGCTACCAATGAGTCGTTCCAGTACTTCAACAAAGGCGATGGCGCCGTGCAAAAGGCGAACTACAAAAACCTGCGCCTCGCACTGGCCGACAATGCCGAAAGCAAACAGGAAATGAATGTGTTCCGGAATTTCCGCTATGCGCAAATCGGACTTGTCGTCGCTGGCGCCGGGATTTTGGCTTATGAAATGGTCCGACAGAATGAAGCGGCCAACACCTCTTCTGATGAATCCATCCGGTTTACTCCGATGGTCGCACTTGGGTTGGTTCTGGGCGGATCAAGCTACCTGCTTGAACGTCCTAAGCAGGATGCCAAGTGGTTTGCGGTGGACAACTACAACAAGTAATAGCTCAGGTTACTTCCGGGCGCTTTTAAAGGATTCTATCGCCTTTCGCGTAAACTCAGAAAGTACAAGTCTTCCGCTGATGGCCGCACGGTCTTTCAGCAACTGATCCCAGTGCTCAGTGCTTTGCCAGAAGATCTTCTTCAGCTCAGCCATCGCCTCGGGATTGGACGCGGCGAGTCGCCCGGCGAGCGCATGAATGGAGGCATCCATGGCTTCCACGCGCTCAAAAATCTCTGCGTACAATCCTTTGTCGCGCGCCCACGCCGCACTGTGCCATTCGGTGGCGTGAATCGCCATCTGCGACATGGCAGACACTCCCACTTTTCGCTCTACGGCTGGTCCCACCACAAACGGCCCGATGCCCACCGCAAGCTCGCTTAGTTTCACTGATGCTTTTTCCGTGGCAAAGCAATAGTCCACCGAGGAGGCGAGTCCTACGCCACCACCCACAGCTTTTCCATGCACGCGGCCGATGATGAGCTTCGGACACGTGCGCATCGCGTTGATCACTTCTGCAAATCCGGAGAAGAAATACTGTCCGGCTTCGAGGTCTTTGATCGCAATAAGTTCATCAAAGCTTGCACCGGCACAAAATGCGCTGTCGCCTTCGCTGCGAAGAATGATTACCGCGATGTCATCGCGTGTGCCCGCATTGCGGATTTCCGCAGCCAATGCACGCAGCAGTGTGCCCGGCAATGAATTGCTCTGCGGATGAAAAAAAGAAACGGTGCCCACGCCTGCGGACACCGTTGTATGTACATGACCTTCCAATGGATGGGAGTGTTTTTGTTTCGCTGTCAAAATCAACCGCGCTTCGCGATCGGCATGTAGTCGCGCTTGGTGTGACCAGTGTAGATCTGACGCGGACGACCAATCGGTTCGCGGTGCTCGGTCATTTCTTTCCACTGTGCGATCCAGCCCGGCAGACGACCCAGTGCAAACATCACGGTGAACATCTCCGTAGGAATACCGATTGCGCGGTAAATAATGCCTGAGTAGAAGTCCACGTTCGGGTAAAGCTTCCGCTCGATGAAGTACTCATCTTCAAGCGCTACTTCTTCGAGGCGCTTGGCAATATCGAGCACGGGATCGTGAATGCCCATTTTATTCAATACCTCGTCACATGCCTTCTTGATGATCTTCGCACGCGGGTCGAAGTTTTTGTACACGCGGTGACCGAAGCCCATCAGACGGAACGAATCGTTCTTGTCCTTCGCCTTTTCAATCCACTTGTCGGTATCTCCGCCATCAATTTTGATGCGCTCAAGCATTTCAATCACCGCCTGGTTGGCGCCGCCGTGAAGCGGTCCCCACAGTGCAGCTATACCGGCAGAAATGGAAGAGTAGAGGTTGCTTTGTGATGAACCAACCATGCGCACGGTAGAGGTGGAGCAGTTCTGTTCGTGATCCGCGTGGAGTATCAACAGCTTGTTCAGTGCATCGTCCACAATCGGATCCACTTCGTAGTCCGCAGTTGGGAGCGCGAACATCATGTGCAGGAAGTTCTGTGTATAGGTGTACGCATTCTTCGGATACATGATCGGGTGACCGATGCTCACCTTGTGCGCCTGCGCTGCAAGCGTTGGCATCTTCGCCATCAGGCGGTGCATGGTAAGCTCGATGTCCTTGAACGGACGGTTCGGATTGAGTGATTCCGGATAGAAGGTGGACATCGAAGCAATCATCGATGAGAGTACGCCCATCGGATGTGCTCCTGTGGGATACGCTTCGTAAAAGCGCTTCATGTCTTCGTGGACCAGCGTGTGGTGACCAATGCTGCGGGTGAAATATTCCAGCTCCTTCTCTGTGGGAAGTTCGCCGTAAATGAGCAGGTACGCCACTTCGAGGAAGCTTGCATACTCGGCCAATTGTTCGATGGGGTAACCGCGGTAGTTCAGAATGCCGGTTTCGCCATCGAGGAACGTGATGGCACTGGTAGTGGCACCGGTGTTCTTATATCCGCTGTCGATGGTGATGTAACCAGTGAGATCACGCAGTTTGGTGATGTCGATGGCTTTCTCGTTTTCTGTTCCCTGGGTTACCGGAAGCTCGTATTCCTTTCCGTCGAGAATCAATTTAGCAACTTCGCTCATTGATAATGAATATTTTAGATTTTGTCCAATCGGTGCGCAAGATAGCTGTACGGCAACATCGCTCAAAGTGTTTTCAAGCGTTCTTCCGAATTTCTGTCAAGGAAACAGAACAGACCTCCGATAAGTTCAACCACAATGCGCGAAAGCACTATTTCCAGGTGGCCTGAAACGCCTGCTGCCACGCTTGCCATTGCTCGGTGGTGGTGATCGTTTTGTAGTGTTCTTCAGCCACCAGTTTCAGATACAATTCAATCTGCGGCGGTGTGAGATAGCCCGGCACCGGCAACAGAAATTTCCCCGCTTCATCCATGAAGAGAATGGTCGGATAGGCATTCACACCTGCATATCGGGTGAACTGATGCACGCTGTTGCGCCCGGTGGCCTGCGGATTGTACTCGGGATTGGTAAATTCCTGGCCTTCGTAGTGCACCGTATCGGACGACTCTGCATTGAACTTCACGCAGTAGTAATGGGTGTTGAGATACTCCGCTACCACGGGATTGCCAAACGTGTTCTTTGAAAGCATCTTGCACGGACCACACCACGTGGTATACACATCCACCATGATTTTACGCGGCTCGGTCTTGCAGCGTTCAATGGCTTCTTCCAGCGTGACCCAATTGACGGGATGAGCGGGCTCTTCCACCGTGGCAGTTTGCGCACTGAGGAGGACAGGAAACACCACTGCAATACCAACGATCCATTTCATTCTGTGAGTGAGTTTCTGCAACATGGCATGTCCCATTTTTTCTGGCCGGAATTTTTGGGACATGGTTAGTGGACGCTGCCGGTCATTTTCCGCAACCTCGGAGCAACCAGAATGAGCACGATACCCGCCACCACGGAAATCCATCCAATGGTCATATACCCTGAGGTATAGAGCTCAAGCTTCTGGAAATTGGTCGGATTTTCAATGCTGTCGCTGCTCGCCATGGCGGCTCCGATCAAGCCGGCACCGTATTGTCCGTACGCACTCGCCAGAAACCAGGTGCCCATCATCACGCCGTGCAATCGGGTGGGAGAGAGCTTGGTGATCATGGACAGTCCAATCGGCGACAAACACAATTCACCAATAGTGATGATCAGATACGCGAAGAAGAACGTCCACAGGGGTGTGAAACCGGCTGAACTCGCCATGAATT
>JBKDGH010000025.1:0-2184 GCA_046336655.1 Flavobacteriales bacterium
CAAGATAATGGCGGAGCAGTTGGCGCTGAGTCAGAGGTGGTGCGTGATGCTGCGCTGGATTTTTCAATATTTCACCGCGGAAAAGCGGTCAGGGAAGCTGCTGGAGGGGACTGCGTGAGGGGGGCAACTGCCGTTTTCAGGATAATTCATGGTCTCCATCTGCGAGAGCGGCAAGGTCCGCGAAGTCCGCCGGTTGAGCTTGTCGTAAACATAGGTGGTCATGCGGTTATTGGCATCCGTCTGCGACACCTTGTTGCCCGACAGATCGTACGCGTACCGGGTAATCTGGTTCAGCGCATCCGTCACCGAGGTCAACTGGCTCGCCGCACCGTATCCATATTGCGTCACCCGGTTCTCCTCATCGGTAGAGGAAATCACCAAGCCCAGCCCGTCATAAGCCTTAGAGGTCGTCGCCCCGCCAGGCAGCGTAGTCACCAACTGCCGCCCGCGCGAGCCATAGGTATACGACGTCGTCCGGCCCTTCGCATCGAGCATCGAGGTCCGCTGACCCTTCGCGTCGTACCCGTAGGTGGTCACATTCAGGGCGCCATCGCGAACACTCGTCATCCGGCCCGCCGCATCATACCCATAGAGCGTTACATTGCCGCGAGCATCCGTCTCGGTCAGCTTCCGCCCCGCCGAAGAAACAATAGCAAACATATTACAGCCCGAAGCGGTCGCGTTCCCATTCGCATCATAAGTATCCGCAACGACACGACCATTCCCTTCGAACGGATTGGTCTGCGCGAGGATCCTCGCCAGCGTCGAAGTCAATGCCAACCAGTTCGCTATCGGATCGAGTCCATAAGCCAAGGCTCCATTCGCATTCCCAGTGTGATCTCACCCACAACTGTTTAATGAGGTAAATTCCGTCTTTTGCTCAACTCTCCACTCATCAGAATTAAATTGAATGCGGATGGATTCCTAAACAACCATTCCATTTCATTGTCGCTGGCAGGAAAAATATCCAATACATATCGATCTGAAAGACCTACAGTGAATCCTCCAAGCGAATCAGCAGCTACAGACTCGACGAAGAGCCCATCTTCACCGATCAAAGCTCTGATTACTTGACTCTGGCGCTCGCTGCTTCCCTCTAATTCATCGTAGTCTTCAGAACCTATTTTAATGAAATCGTCTTGATGTATTCTCCATGGACATTCGACTGCAAGATAGATATTGCAATGATCGCTTGAAACACTTTGCGGCCCGAAATAAAAATGCCACGTAGAAGCAGCGAATACCCGCGCGGATACTAGCTTCAATCCAATCAGAGTTGAAAGTGATCTTTGAAGCTCTTTTGATTTATCCTCAACCCGCACATACTGAGATAAGTCTACTCGCATAATATAGCCCTCCAGGCCTCTAGAATATCCTCGTTGGTAACATTAGGGTCGTGAGCACCTAACTTAATCGACTTTAAACAATCATGAACACGCTCGAAGTCATCAGGCCTTGGAGGGCGATAGCCGTTTTCCCTTCCAACCCTCTTCCCGAAAGACCTAAACTTCTCCAAGTCGGCTTTCTTTGCAAAATATGTGAGGATTACAGATCCTCTTAGGAGATTATTCCACACCCCCATGAACAAATTCTCGCCAGCATGGGTCTCAGCTTCATAGAACCCAGCGGTAACAATAACAGATGTCCCAAGAATGACTCTTGCGAGAAGCGAATAGGAGACGAGTGAGCTATAACCCGATGGATCGCTTCTATTTATGGGGTCAGATTCTGCAAACTGATATAGATTGTGATTTATATTTGGCTCAACATTGTTGTCGCACTTTAAGCAAGGGTGCTCATGTCTATTCTCACCCTCATACGTGTCTCTGTTCAAAAACCGCCCAAGCCCCGGCCGATACCACCTCGCCCGCAAATAGTACATCCCCGTCCCGGCATCGAGCGCCTCCCCCCGATACAGGTACTGATTCGGCGTCGACCCCGTTCTCGCCACCAGATTCCCAAACCCATCGAAGGCAAACGTATCCGTCACCACGCCCGCCGCGCTCAGCAACTGCCGCGTACTCCCAAACCCGTCATACCCGAAGTAGCTAGTCGTCCAGGTTCCAGAGATATTCTGCCGCTGGCTCACCCGCATCAGCCCATGCGTGTACTGCCGCACCACAAACCCGGCCACAACTTCCTCCGCCACCTGCGCATACCCAGTCGGCGTCAAGGTATCGACCA
>JBKDGH010000026.1:0-6742 GCA_046336655.1 Flavobacteriales bacterium
CGCATCCCGCTGCCTTTCCTGGGCCTTTGAATGGGCCCGAAAGGCGCGGTACGCTTCACGACCTCCGTTCTGCTTTACCTCCCTTGTTATTGTCGATGTGGGTCGATCCAACAGCTCACCAATGCGAGAACATGGATAACCAGCATGAAGGAGAATACTGATCAGCTCTCGCTCCTCACATCCTAAACGCTTGTATGACTTCATTGTGCAAAGTATTACTTCCTCGTACTTTGCGTTGGCAAGTTGATCTCAAGTTTGTAAAGCAGTAAACATTCATTTGGTAACAGCAGGTCAATGGTCTGCTGTTACTTCTTAAACCCATCTTACAATGAAAAAGACAATCGCTTCAATTCTCCTACTCGTGTCAACGATAAGCACTAACGCCCAATGGGATTTGGTCGAAGGCCCCTTGCCTTATTCTATATATTTCAGGGGTCTTGCTTTTATTAATGATAGTACTGGTTTTACAACAAAGACAACCGATGCTACTTGGCCGAGCATAACATCAGAGGTGCTTATGACAACTGATTATGGTGAAACTTGGGTGTCCGTTTATAGCCATACAGATGTTGATGACCCTTGGGCCGATAGGCTCACTAACATCACATTTATTGACTCTCTGCATGGATGGGCTTGTGGAGAAGTTCAACCCTACATCCTTAAAACCGATGACGGTGGAATTACCTGGACAGCTCATGAAATAGAAGGATTTGTCGAAAATCACTACTTTGAAAAAATAGAATTTGCAGATGAAAATTATGGGATAGCATATAGAGGTACACATGCAATTGAAACACCTGATGGAGGCCTAACTTGGACTTATAGGGATAGCCTAAATGGATATGACATAGACTTCATTGATGCTTGTAATTCTCTTAGCTTAGGTGGAGGCACTATCAGGCCGCGTTTTGACTGTGAACTTCAACCATTTATAGAATTTCCCACTGTAAATGAAGACCCCGAAAGAAACGGTCGTGCAATACATCTTATTGATGAAGACACATGGCTGATGGGGGCACAGGGACTTATGGGCTTTTCGGAATTTGCCTCTATTCTGCGAACCGAAGATGCTGGTGTTTCATTTGAGTTTCTGGATTTTCCATATGGCGACAATGTTTTCCAGTTTGAATTTTTAACACCTATAGAAGGTTATGCCTTAGTGGCTAATATTGACCCTGTACCTTGTAGTTTAATAAAAACTTTCAATGGCGGTGAGAGCTGGTTTTGCATAGAAACACCGTTTGATACCAATGGGTTTTATCGAAATTTTTCGTATTTCGATTGTCCTTCACCACAGGTTTGTTATGGTATAAGCGGTAGTAACATTTATCGTACTATGAATGGCGGTGGAGAGCTATCTCCTTTGCCCACTTACACAACCGAAATTGAATCAGAAATCATTTCAATAAGCCCTAATCCTGCCACCAATAACATAACTATTTCAGGAAAAACGTTTATGACTGAAATTCAATTGTTCAATTCCGTTGGCCAACTTATTCACTTGGAAAAAATAAATGACAAAACTGCTGTGGTTGATATTTCAGCCATAAAGCTAGGAGTTTATATAGTTGCCGTGAAATCCAAAAGTGGAATATCATATCAACGTTTCGTAAAACAATGAACAAAATAGTTTTTCATAACCGCACCTTGGCGCAAGTCTATTTACTCTTCGTCCTTCCCACGTGTTATAATTTTTGACAACTAATCATTTTTCTTTTATCCGACCGCAGGGAAGAGCGCATTAACCCAGCACACAGCCGCCACCCGATCCAGATAACCTTACCTGAGCGGTGAGCCTGTTGAATGGCAACGGAATTGATTCAACAATTCACAATTCGACAATTCAACGATGGCAGTGCACCGCCGAGGGAATGATGATTCGGTGAGGTTTCCATTCTCTATTCTCCATTCTCCATTCTCCAATCTCCATCCCGCTCTCCGCTCTTGTTAAAGATGACCCCCTACGGGGGCGAAAATCCCGCGCATTGCGCGCTTCGTGCTATCAAAGATGGGCCCCGCTGGGGCCGGATCAGCCCCATAAATTGTGCTCAGCGCATAAGATCCATCCCAGCATCTGTGGACGCGCCTTATTCATTTTCCGAAGTGATTGCCTTGAGCGTGGTGGAAAATGAGCAGCGCGGGAACAGATGCGAGGCCCCACGGCCTGAGTGCATTTTTAATAGGGTAATATGGTAATGGGATGATGGGGTAATGAGGCCTCTTGGCTGAAGGACAGTTGATCCGGCGAGGTTTCCATTCTCCAATCTCCATCCCGCTCTCCGCTCTTGTTAAAGATGGCCCCCTACGGGGGCGAAAATCCCACGCATTGCGCGCTTCGTGCTATCAAAGATGGGCCCCGCTGGGGCCGGATCAGCCCCATAAATTGCGCTCAGCGCATAAGATCCATCCCAGCATCTTTGGACGCGCCTTATTCATTTTCCGAAGTGATGGCCTTGTGCGTGGTGGAAAATGAGCAGCGCGGGAACAGATGCGAGGCCCCACGGCCTGAGTGCATTTTTAATAGGGTAATATGTTAATGGGATGATGGGGTAATGAGGCCTCTTGGCTGAAGGACAGTTGATCCGGCGAGGTTTCCATTCTCTAGTCTCTAGTCTCCAGTCTCCCGCATCCCAGCCATTTTCCGTTCCTTCACACAATATCCCCAACCCATCAACGATATACCTAGGAAATCGATGTATCATTGTCCTATGCAATCGAACGAACTCATCAAAGGCACGCTGACGACCATCATCCTTTCTCTTTTGAAAGAGAACAACAGGATGTACGGCTACGACATCACCCGTGCAGTGAAAGAGCGGACACAGGGAAAAATTCTGCTCAAGGAAGGATCGCTCTACCCCGCGCTGCACAAGCTTCAGGCGGAGGGACTGATCGAAAGTGAGGAAGAACTGAACGGCAAGCGGGTGCGGATTTATTACAAGCTGACGAAGACCGGCAAGAGCCGGACGAAGGCCCAGATTCAGGAATTATTGACCTTTCTGGACACCATTCAGGAACTGATACTCAACGAACGACCTCTTGCTCATGGCTGAGCTCACGGATATCCAAACCGAACGAATATTCGGGGAAGTAAAGGCGGCAATCAAAAATGAGCGGCTGCAGACGGAGTTGATCGACCACTGCAGTTGCCTGATTGAAGATATGCTGGCCCAGGGTGTCCCGTTTGAAGAAGCGCTGAAGCGATCGGTCAGCATTCTCGGCGGGTTACAGCTCAGTGACATTGAGGTTGAATTAGAAAATGTGCTTCATTTAAAACCTTCACGCCCCATGAAAACCGCGCTGTTTTTCTCCGGCTTTGTTGCCGCATTCTGTATCCTTTCAGGAATCACATTCCGGCTTCTGAATTGGCCCGGAGCGGACTATCTGCTGCTGACCGGCGATCTCTCGCTCATCCTGTGCATGCTCGTGCTGATCATCTCCGTGATCCGCTATCCGGCGGCCTATACACGGCTCGCTGCCATCCGCACGATGAGCGGTGCCATTGCAGGATTGCTGATCGGCAATGCCGGTGTGTTCAAAATCATGCACTGGCTTTCTGCGAATATTCAAATGCTGCTCGGCATGGCCCTGCTTGTGCTTGTCTTTCTGCCCTTGTTTTTCTGGAATTTGTACAAACGGGAAATCGCCACAGGATAATGTCCGCAATGCCTTGACATCCAAAAAAAATGATTGAATCCCGCACATGGCTTGCGGGATTCTTTTTTTTTCGCTCAGGCCTTTCCCCGGATTTTGGCAAACCACCAGCGCAGACCGACAAACAAAAAGCGCCAGTCTCTGAAAAATTCCGGCGGTTTTTTCTCAAAGGCGTGTCCGATAAACTGGAAGACCCAGCCGAGCACAAACAGCCCCGCAGCAATCATCCACAATCCCTCGAAAAATGGTGCAGCGATGAAAAGCAACAATGACACCACGATCATCGGAATACCGACTGTGTGGCATAACCGATTGAATTTATGCTGATGACTTAAGGAATACTCCTGTATCCATTCAGGCCATGGTCTATTTCCAAGCATCGCGTGTACTCTGAATTTAATTCAATTGATCACAACACGTTTGACGATATTATGCCGATCCATTGAAAGATGTATATGATACAATCCCGGACTCAGGTCATTAATAACGAGCTCCGTACCCTGAAAATTGATGGACTTTAACTCCCTGCCGGACGTATCTCTGAGCGATGCATGCCAGTTCGCAGGAAAAGAAGTACGCACGGCAAACCTGCCACTTGAAGGATTGGGAAAGACGGACACACCGTCATAGCCGATGTTGGGAGCATTGAGCAAATTAAAATTGGTGTGATTTACTGTCTGACCATACCCAAAAGAATCAACGCCTCCGAAAGTATAGACGTCCACGCTAGCCGACATATCCCATCGCAAAACCGATGCGGACTTGAACCGGCCCTCGACTATTGGTTGCTGCGATCCCCCGTATATATCCTCCCATGGATCACCATCTTGATAATTCTTGTACTCATATCTCCCGAATGTTTGCTCAACTTCAAATCCCGTGTGGTCAACACCACCGGCTATAAACAGCCCATTTGACACATCGAACATGGTATGATACGAATGGCCTGTTTGAGTGGATTCCAGAGGCTCCCACGTATCGGCATCTGGGTCGTACAATTCAACCGAGCTAAGCCCTTCGAACAAATTCAATTCAGGATTATAACTTCTTCCTCCGCTTACCGCAATCTTCCAAGAAGCTAAACCTAATCCCTCGTAATCGCTCGCGGCGTGATTATCTCTGGCCACGCTCATAGGGGCAACCAACGTCCAGGTGTTCGTTACTGGATCATATATCTCGCAGGAGTTCATCTGAAACCCGTAATCGGGGTTGAATCCTCCGGTTACCAGCACCCGTCCATCGGACAACAACGAAGCGGTGTGTGAACTGCGGCCCTGATTCATCGGCGCAATTGTTGAGAAAAGCGCGGTCGCCGGGTCATAGATTTCACATGCCGCAAGATTTATGCTTCCGTCATAACCTCCCGTAATCAGCACGCGACCATCCGAAAGCAATGTAGCTCTGTGGTTGGAGCGACCATGAGCCATTACAGGCCCTTCCAGAAACTCGAGCGTTTCCGGATCAAACAAATCAGTGCTCGAGTGGTTGGTGACATCCCCATCGTAACCTCCGGCGATAAGAACGTAGTTCACAGAGGGGATATAGGTAGCAGTGTGATCCATTCGTGGAACAGAAATGGGTAGAATTATCCCGTCCACTTCTGCATTATCCAACACACTTATTCCATCAGAACCGCCTACAACAAGAGTAACTGACAGAATAGGTTCATCACCCGTAAGCTCTCCGAAAAGCGTGGCGGTGTGCCCATAGCGGCTCACTGCCAAGTCACCAATAACGGCGCTCGTTTGTGCTATCAGATTGACTGAAACAACGAAGTTGAACAGGAGGGCAAAAAAAAGACCTGACGTTAAATTCATCGGGGTTGAGGTTAAAGGTAATTGTCGAAGTGAAGATAGCAAAAGAAAAGAAACCGGCCCTCCAAACCACTGCCGGCCCTTCATCTCAAAATATGTCGTAGATTGTCCTTAATTAAACGTTCATACCGCATTGAAACCGTTTGTTTCCGCTCTGCTTGTGCTGGCCTGTGTGAATGCCTACTCACAGGTCTTCAACTTCTACGGCACCGAATACTACCTCTCACCCGATGAGAACTCAGCGCCCGGCACCGTGCTCACCGCCTCCGGAATGGATCTTTCCGGATTCAACTTCAGCAATGCGCCGGCGGATCACCCGTTGTTTGCCACTGGCATTTATTTCCCGGTGAGCGATTGCGGACAAAACAACTTATGGGTTCGGCTGCAGCACATCGCCCACGATCCCAACGGCATTGAAAACGGGTATGCGATTTCGCAGACATTGAACTCTCCGTTTCTTCCAATCGGATCCACTGACCGCATCGGTGGCTGGGCGGGATTTCTGTATGACATACAGATATTCGCCGATGCCAGTCTGACCGGCACGCGACAGAATATCCTCGCAGACCACTTCCCGACTCAGATTATTGTAGAGAGTCTGGAGACGTTATACAATGACGGAGGATCATTGTGGGAATGGCTCTCCTTCGAAATCCTTAATGAAGAAACAGACGGCTGGCAATTGCTCTCTACCAATTTCACCGGAATTAACCCCTTCAGCAATCCCGGGTTCAGCGCAGAGTTAGTATACTCCACACCGGTAGTCGGCAATGCACCTGAAGGCTTCTCGACCGAATTCCCGTTCGGTAGTAACTCCATCTATGCCATTGACCTGAATCTGTCGAGCGCCCAACACTCCGAATTCCGCATGAGTGCTTCGGATGTTACTCATTTCCGCTATGGCTACGAATTCACCACGGGAGGATATCAGGGCATGAGCATGGCCTTTGGCGGCAGTCCGTCACTGTTTGCGGATATTGTTCCCCAATGCGGCGATGAAGGTTCAGGGATTATTATCGTGGACGCTACAGGCACGCCGCCATTTACCTACAATTGGAGTACCGGCGACAGCGGTGAGTCGGTATTCGGACTCGAAGCCGGAGACTATGTGGTGACTGTTACTGATGCCAACGGATGTACCGGCGAAACCACCTACACCGTTCCGTTTTTCCCGGATGCATTCAATGCAAGCATCTCCGCACAAGATGACGGTCAGGGATTAGTACTCACCGCTCAGGGAATCGGTGTGGGCGAACCGTTCACTTATGAATGGA
>JBKDGH010000027.1:0-12271 GCA_046336655.1 Flavobacteriales bacterium
TGGTAATACCGAGTGCGGGATCTTTTGAGAGGTACTTGCGGAGTTTGGTTATGAACACGTCCATACTGCGGCCCACGAAGTAACTGTCGTCTCCCCAGATCATATTGGCCACGAGCTCGCGCTCCAGCACCTGGCCCTTGTGCTCGCAAAAGAGGCGCAGCAATTCGGCTTCCTTCTTGGTCAGCTTCCTTTTCTCTCCGTCGGCATGGCGCAACTCATAATTGGGATAATCAAAGGTGTATTGTCCGACGGTGTAAATCCCCTTCGCCTTTTCGTCTTCACGGAAGCGATTGTTTCGCTTAAGTATTGCACGAATGCGGAGCACCAGTTCCTCTGAACTGAATGGCTTGGTGATGTAGTCATCCGCACCGAGCTTCAATCCCTGGATTTTATCATCCGAATGTTCACGCGCTGTGAGAAAGACTATCGGCACATCGCGGTTGGTTTTTCGGATATCCTCAGCGAGGGCAAATCCATCCTTTTTGGGCATCATCACGTCGAGCAGACAGAGGTCGTACTCTTCCTTGTTGAACTGCATCAGCCCTTCTTTGCCGTCCTTGCTCAGGTGAACGCGAAAGCCCTCCAGACGGAGGATATCCTGTATCACAAAACCGAGGTTCATATCGTCCTCCACGAGCAGGATACGCGGTGTATCCGATCCTGTATGTTCCATCATTACACGGTATTGAATTCAAGTATAAACGTACTTCCTTTTCCCGGCGCACTTTCCACCCACACGCGTCCGCCATGGGCCTTCATCATAGTGCGCACATAAAACAGCCCCAGTCCGAAGCCTTTCACATCGTGGCGGTTTCCGGTGGGCACGCGGTAGAATTTATCAAAGATCATTTTCTGATAGGCCTTGGGGATACCTATTCCATTGTCCGAAATACTCACGAGCAACTTGCCGTCTGCATTGTTCGTGCGCACTGTCACCTGCGGGTTTTCACCGGAATACTTCACGGCATTGTCCAGCAGGTTGTAAATCATATTCGTCACGTGCAGCTGATCCCCGCGGATGCCCGGATTGGGTGCCTGCAGATTGAGAGCCAGATGTCCCTCCTGCTCTTCCAGTTTTATTCTGAACGTTCCTTCCGCTTTGCGAATGACTGCATGCACATCAATCAGTTCATTTTTCAACCGCACACGTCCGGGTGATAGCGAGGCTATCTGGAGCACCTTTTCCACCTGACTGCGAAGGCGGTTATTTTCATTGCGGATGATTTGCACATACTGCGTCAGGCGATCCGGTTGCTTCGCAATGTCAGGCGACGAAAGTGCTTCAGCCGACAGGGCAATGGTGCTGATCGGTGTCTTGAGCTCGTGCGTCATGTTGTTGATGAAGTCCGTTTTTACTTCAGACAGACGCTTTTGGCGCAGCAGCAATAAAATGGTGTACGAAAAAAAAACCACAATAAAGAAAATGATGATGCTGGAATACATCCAGAAATCAAGCTGCCGGAGAATCAGCGCTGTCTTGTTCGGAAAAAGCACTCCAAAATAGTGCCCGTCGGGCTCAAGGTTAATTAATTCCTGAATCTGTACGGCACGGCCGGTAAATGGATTTCCGAAATCCACCTTTCCGCCAAATGCAATACTATCCGTAAAGCAGTCATAAATACCATACTCAAAGTCTTCCGTGAGATTGCTCCGTTCAAACTCTTCGCGGAGCAAAGTTTCCAGCAGGTAGGGCTCGGGCGTTTCATTGATGTTGGCTACGAAAAAATTGGCCTGCTTCTGCAGCACGGGCTCGGTCACTGCCGAGTCCTTATTCATAATCAGGATTTCGCCCACCACCCGGGTGAGAGCCATCACCACGCGGTCATTGAACTGCTGCTCCTGGATGCTGTAAGCCTTCCGCACCCAATAGACCTGTCCGGCCACTATTAGCCCCAGCGAAACCACCGCAAGTAAGATGACGATTACAATCGTTTTCCGGCTCATGCGGGCAAGATAGCCGAATCCCCGCGCATCCGCACAGGCATTAACATTCTGTAAAAAAGCGGATACCTTCGCGCAGTCTGAAATGAGCACCCGGTCCCGTTTGACACCTGAAGAGCGCGAGCGCTACAGCCGGCATCTTGCATTGCCCGGATTCGGTGAGGACGCGCAGCTTCGCCTGAGGCAGGCTCGCGTGCTGGTCGTCGGATGCGGCGGACTTGGAAATCCTGTTATTGCCTACCTGGCCGCGGCGGGAGTCGGGCATATTGGTCTGGCCGATGGGGATGTGGTAGAAACGAGCAATCTCCAACGTCAGATTCTTTTTACCATGGAAGAATGCGGACAATCCAAGGCATCAGTGGCCGCCCAAAAAGTGAATGCGCTGAATCCGCTGGTGCAAACCACGGTATATCCCTTTCGAATCACCGCTGACAATGCGCTTGAGATCGCCAAGGATTACGATGTGATCGCCGATTGTACGGACCGGATACCCACACGCTATCTGCTCAGTGATACCGCAGTGCTCGCCGATAAGGTGCTGGTGCACGCCGGGGTATTCCGCACTGAGGGACAGCTCGCGGTATTTCACGGAAAAATGAATGACAGCCTTCGGAGCGCCAACTACCGGGATATTTTTCCGGAGCCACCTTACCCCGATGCGGTGATGAGCTGCGCAGAAGGCGGTGTGCTGGGCGCCCTCACCGGAATACTTGGAACCATGCAGGCCATGGAAATCATCAAAGTGATTACCGGCTACGGAGAGCCGTTGTACAATCAGTTGCTCATGATCGATGCGCTCACCATGGAAAGCCGGGTCATTCGCTTTTCCAGACGCCCGGATAATCCGCTTACCGGAGATACGCCGACACAGCACGGGCTCATTGACTACGATCAGTTTTGTGGGATTAAAAATGAACAACTCATGCGTGAAATCACCGCAGGCGAATTAAAGGCCATGCAGGAAAAAGGGGAATCATTTGTGCTGATTGATGTGCGTGAGCCTTATGAATACGCGGCGAAAAACCTGGGCGGAGAGTTGATTCCGCTCGGAGAAATCCCCGAATCCGTGCATCGCATCCCGAAAGAAGGAACGGTGATACTCATTTGCCGGGCAGGAGTCCGAAGTGCTCACGCCATAGACTATCTCTCGCACACACACGGGTATACCAACCTGATTAATCTGCGCGGCGGAATACTCGCCTGGACGGAGTGATTTTCTTTAAAACGGAGTGACAGCAAGTCGCAGTCCGGCGAAGAGATCGTGATTGGAATGCCTGAGCACATCACTTCGTGAGGGTATAATGTCATAGCCGTAGCCCACATGCGCGGACAGACTCATTCTTCTTGTAACCTGCAGAAGCGGCCAGGATCCGCTGAACTGTGGTTTTATCGCCAGTCCTTCATCCGCGCGCACTTCATACCATCCCACACCGGCGCCAAAGCGGAAGCCGAGCTTCTTCACCAATGTTCCCGCAATCTGAACATTGAAATGGGTCAAGTAGTCAATGCCGCCGAGACTCTCGCGGCGAAACGATAAATCATAGCCGGTAAATCGCCTGAGCAAATAATTCTTTTTCAGAACACCGGTGGTACCGACTGTCCAGGTCGGATAGCCAGCGTCAATACCTCGAAGCGAAAATCCGCTTTGGGCATAATACCCCGGATAGGTGTAGGTCCGGAACATGTACTCATACGTCGGCTGGATCGTGGCAAGGTCGCGGAGTGAGACCCCATAATCAGACATCCATTCGCTGAGAAAATCAAGATCCATTTCACCGATCGTTGCATACTGAAACCGGCCATTGATTTGCTCAGCCACATCGCGTCCGAGGGTTTGCTCCACCAGATAACCCACTGCGCAGATTTTCCCTTCCTCATCAATGAAGCACGGACGGCGACCGCCTTCCACGCCGGAATTATCAGGAAACACTCCTGCATGAGCGTATTCACGGAGGTATTCCATGAGTTGAATGCGGTTTGCGCGCTGCGATTCGGAAAGATGAGCAACCGGCGCGGCTGAAAGCAACTCGGCAGCGTAGAGAAGGTGACACATGATACGCTCCTGCTCATCACAATCCGCGCGGGGAGCCTCACCATGGGCAGCAAGCCAGGACGCGTCACCGATCACCGGATTGATGGTGTGAAGGGGTGAATACGTTTGGTCCGATGCGGGGCGGCAGGACAATATCAATCCGACAAGCAGTATGGCGAAATATTTCATGGCAGCAAGTATATGGAGTCGACGCATGACTCCGCCGGATTCCATAAGACAAGGTGAAAATTACTCGGTTGCTTCTTCCGGAAGTCTTCTCACGAGAATTTTATCAATGCGCTGCCCGTCCTTATCCACCACCTCCAGCTCGAATTGATCGAAGATTGTTTTTGCGCCAACCACCGGAATGGCATTGTGCAGGTGAATGAATAATCCGGCTACCGTAGTAAACTGATCCTGCAACTCCTCATCCGGAGCGATGTCGAAGTGCTTGAAGAACTCGATGACTGCGTACTGTCCGTCCACCAACCAGGAAGACTCATCGCGGGCCACGATGGAATATTCATCCTGATCAAATTCAGTGGCATCGCCAACGAGCGCGTCTACCACATCATCCATGGTCACCATACCCTGTGTGGTTCCGTATTCATCGAGCACAATGCCGTAGTGCATTTTCTCCTTCTTAAACTGCTCAAGTACCTGATAGGCGAGCATATTTTCATTCAGATAAAGCGGCTCGCGGATGAGCGCCCGAAGGTCAAACTGTTGGCCGCTGTTGGAGCCAAAAAGGTCTTTGAGCAGAACCACGCCAAGCACATGGTCGATATCGTCTTCTTCGCACACCGGATATGCGCTGTGCTTTTCGGAATTGATCTTCTGAGAAATGACATCCCAGGAGTCAGTCACATCAAAGTACACCAGATCACTGCGGTGAGTGTATAGCGAACTCACTTTTCGGTCGCCGAGTTCGAACACCCGCTCCACGATGTTTTGTTCGATGTCCTGAATCTCTCCGCCTTCCGCACTTTCCTTGATGATGGATTTGATCTCTTCCTCTGAAACCCTGCTCTCAGAGGTCTTTTTGATGCCCAGTAGTTTGAGCAGCAAATCATTGGTTCCGGTGAGCAACCATACAAACGGCGATGTGACGTATGACAGCCACTTCATGGGCCGTGCGAGTACAATGGCGATGGGTTCGGGAAACGTCATGCCGAGTCGCTTGGGAAGAAGCTCTCCGAGCACGATGGACAGATAAGTCACGAGTACGACAACGATTCCCACGGCAATGCTGTCGGCCCATGGCGCAATGGATTGGAATCCACCGAGCCATGCAGCTACATCACTGGTAATATTCTCGCCGCTGTATACCCCGAGGAGAATGCCAATCAGCGTAATGCCGATCTGGACGGTAGACAGAAAACGCGTAGGATGCTCTGAAAGTTCCAGTGCGGTGCGCGCTCCCGACTGCCCTTTCTTCTTTGCATTTTCCAGTTTGAATTTGCGCGAAGAAACCAATGACATCTCTGCCATGGAGAAGATGCCATTGAGAAGCACCAGCACAAGAATGAAGAGGATTTCCATGAATACGGGAGCAAAGATAGACGAGGACGCGGGACGCGGGACTCGGGACGCGGGGCTCGGGAAACGGGACTCGGGACTCGGGAAACGGGAAACGGCGATCTGAGAGACAATCGCTGGGGCAAGGTTATCTAGTATCTAGTATCCAGTATCTAGTATCCAGTATCTAGTATCTACATTCGCCTCCATGAAAGCCTACGTATTTCCTGGTCAGGGCTCGCAGTTTCCGGGCATGGCCAAAGACCTGTATGAACGTTCGGAAGTAGCGAAAAACCTGCTCGATCAGGCAAATGACATCCTCGGATTCCGAATCACGGATACTATGTTTTCCGGTACGGAAGAAGACCTTCGTCAGACGCGCGTCACCCAGCCGGCGATTTTCCTGCACAGTGTGGCGCTGGCCACAGCGATGGGCGATTCCTTTCGTCCGGACATGGTAGCTGGACACAGCCTGGGTGAATTCAGTTCGCTTGTGGCCAACGGCACACTTGCTTTCGAAGATGCACTGAAGCTTGTGTATGCCCGCGCCATGGCGATGCAAAAGGCATGTGAAGCCAATCCTTCTACCATGGCTGCCATACTCGGGCTTGAGGACAGCGTGGTGGAAGAAATCTGCGCGTCAACTCCCGGCGTGGTGGTGGCTGCGAACTACAACTGTCCCGGGCAGCTCGTTATTTCGGGAGAAACAGAAGCCATTGATGCAGCCTGTGCCGCATTGAGCGCAGCAGGTGCCAAGCGCGCACTGAAACTCGCGGTGGGCGGAGCATTCCACAGTCCGCTGATGGAGCCTGCGCGCGTCGAACTGGAGGCAGCCATTCAGGCCACTCCTTTCCGCACTCCTGTTTGTCCGGTGTACCAAAACGTCACCGCAAGCGCCGTATCCGACCCGGAAGCCATCAAGCGCAATCTGGTATCACAACTCACCGCTCCGGTGCGCTGGACACAAACCATGAATCAGATGATTGCCGACGGATGCACCGAAGTGATTGAAGTAGGTCCGGGCAAAGTGCTTCAGGGATTGTTCAAGAAAGTAAACCGCGACCTGCCGGCAGCAAGCGCGGAGATATAATAGAATAATGGAATAAAAAAGGCGGCATCTCAACAGGTGCCGCCTTTTTTGTTGCATGATTATTTCTTCTATCGCACAAGCAGTCGCGTGGCTTTGGTTTCGCTGCCGCTCACTTCGAGCATATAGACACCAGCTGCCAGCTCAGGCAGGGTGATTCTTCTTCGCACCACGCCGGATGGGAGTTGTCCGAGCGACATGCGATGCACCAATTGGCCGGTTTCAGAAAACACATTTACCTCTACCGCACCCTGATTGGTCATTGCAAAAGCCAATTCGAGCTCGCGGTCGGTAAGCGGATTCGGCCAGGCGAGCAAATCGCTCTGTGCCTTTTCCAGTTCAGCTACAGAAACATTCACTGCATCGTACAGAATAAAATCATCGAGCGCGGCTTCGACGAGCGATCCGCCATCCAGGTTTTCACCCGGACGAATTGAGTCGGATGCAATGAAACGGAAGCGCATCTGGTCAGTTGGCTCGAGGTAATCACTCACTCGGAAGGCATTTCTTCTCCAGCGCATATCGGATGTTTTCGTGTCCTCGATGGTCGTCCACGTGGTACCGCCGTTATTACTCATATATACCTGCCAGTAGTCCGCGCCGGGATTCGCGCCACTGGGTGGGCTGTTGGTGTACCATCTCCAGTAAGCGATCACAGGTTCCTGCATATCCGACATATCGATAATGGTGGATTGCAACGTGGTTCTTCCGGCATCCACGTCCGCTGTTCCAAGCGCAGCGCCTTCATTCGGTGCATTGCCGGTCACGAAGCAGTATTCACCACCCGGAGTCATCTGAGTGAATGTGTGCACGATCACCCCCTCCTCCGATTGTGAGCCGATGGGTGTGTCATTGATCCATTGTCCGGTAGTGGCATTGTCTCCGAAAATACCGGTCTGCCATCCCCCCCAGTCCTCGTTTTCATCGCAGTCCTGAACGCCCACCACTTCAACGCCGGAGAGCACGAAGTAAGGAAGTGTCGGGAACGGTTCAAGCTGCGCGCCCATTGGGGTCACGTTGCTTACGAGGTCATTCACATCACGGGTAAACAAATAATACCCGATCACGGTTGCCGGCTCTTGTCCTTCGATAGAAGTCGAAAAGGTATTTCCGCCGGTATTATCCATGGCCTGCAACTGCCAGCCGCCATCGTTGATTCGGTAGGCGCATTCCACATCCTGCAGGTATTGGGTGAATGGAAACTGAAGCGTCAGGTTGGCGTTGATGGCGAGGTCCTGCTGGGCGGGGATGAATTGTTGTGTGGTATGAGATAGTGTAGCGTTGCTGAGAAGCGTGATGCCGTGGATGTAAAATCCTTCCACAATCTGATTTCCGTTTGGCGTTCCGTTGGTGATGTCGCCGTCATCGTCATCTGCCTGAAGCGCATCGATGAGCACATCCGTATAAGCCACGCCCTCATTGCCGTTCATATTGGTGGCCTGCAATCCATTGTATGCCTCAAGGAAGATGGGCATCGTTACATTCCAGTTGCTGCCCATGAGGTTATGTGAAGTCCACCAGGCGCCCATGATGATTTCACCGTCGTTGTGCACCTGTCCGATAAGATCAGTTGGATACACCTTCGGCTCTTCGTTATAAATCCGGATGCCTTCCTGATTTTCGGTATAGAAACCGATCGCGAGCACGGGATTGTTGGTGAGTGAAATGGCCCAGAAATCGGCATATCCCTCATTCATCGCACCATTGAAAAAGCCTGCGCCGAGGGACTGATAGTAGACATCATTGATGCCGTGCGCGTATTCGTGATACACTACGTCATGCACGAGGGATGTCGCATTGCAACCACCACCGATGTTATAGAAATTAATGGAAGACCCATCGTAGAACGCGTTGCACTCACCGGCAATATCAATATTGGTAGGAAGCTGAAAATCCATACCGGTGAATTGCGGGAGCCAGTTTTTCAGATGCTCATGAATGCGCTGTACACTCGCGTAAGCAGAGCGCTCCTTCAGGTTACCTCCGGTGAACAGCATCGATCCGTTTTGCAGCGTGGTGGACTGCTGGGGGGTTACACCATTCGTATAAATACGCGACCACGGCCCCATGAGTTGAATGGTGGCTGATGTGCCGGGATCTGCAGTGACGCTGAGCAACCCGTCCTCATCTGCATTGAAATTGGTGCCGCCGATAGTTACCTGAATATTGGGAAGCGCAGCTTCCTCAGCGGCAATCCATGGATTCTGTTCGTGAATGACACCGTTGATGGTAGCGGTGGTATTTACCGGAGGATGCGCTCCTGCGGGATGCGTGCAATTGGCACCGCAGTGGCGGACCTGATTCTCGCGGTACAGCAATGTTCCGGTATTTGCATCGACCAGACAATAGTAAGCCGATGGAATGCCAGTGGAGCTTATGGCATGCACGGTGAGTGCGTAAACCAAATGAGGTTCAAATGATCGTTCAGCGGGCACCGGCAAAATAAGCAGCTCGCCGGGATTATCGATCCATTGTATACCGCTGATACCCTCTGTGGCTGCGCCTTCTGCAGAAACCGCAGGGCTGACAGGCAGAACTGGAAAATCTGCAATCGGATAGTAATCCATTCCGAAAAGCACGACCTGAGAGCCTGACATTTTCACGGTAATGCGGCTGCCGAACACTGGAATTCCCTGATACACCTGCCTGAAGTTCACCCACTCGTACTTACCGGAAGGCTGGCCTTCGAAAGGCACGAGATCAGTGACGGCCACGCCAAACGCTGCTCCCTGATTCTCCAGAAAATGCAAGGCGCGCTCCATCGGACTATTGCCGGCTACCGCAAATGGCTTTCCGTATGCCCGGTGAGGAAGCCCTGTAGCCTCGTTGAAATGAACGAACCAAGTCCCGTATTGCTGCAGAAATGACTGCCATACGGGCTGCCCGCGCAGCTCCGATTGCCGGTTGAGGTCAGGTTGTGACGGAGTGATAAACCTCACATCAAGAGGGTCTGAAGCCGATTCGGGAGATTGTGAAAACGCAGAGTAATGCGCTGCAAGCACACAAAGAAGGATGACAATTCGCATGGACATAAGGGGTTAATTGCCCCAATATATGCAGAGTGGCGGTTCACACCCCACTCCTATAAGATATCTAATCTTGGAAGGCATCGGGGTCAACCCGCCGGGCTCAGGCTTTTCTCGCCTCAACAATGAACGAAAAGAGGCTTTCCATGGCCTCCTCCCGCTCCCGGAGCTGCTGCTCCAGAAGGGCGTTCATTTCCCTGAGCCTCGAAATTTCGTCGCGGAGGGAGACCTCCTGGTTTTCCTTGTGGTTTTTCATTTGAATTTCAGGATGAGCGGATGATTTACAGTTCTCCGCGTTCAAATGTAATTGTTATGCTATGATTAGCAACAAGGTCCCGGAACAGCTTTTCCACATTCTCCGTGTGAGTCTCTGCCGTAATTTCCTTTTAGCCCATTGTTTATCAATCAGAATGAATAGATATGACAAAAGTCATATCCTGATTTGACGGCCCTCAGGCAAGATAAGGCTTACTTGAAGGAATTTCGCGTGAATTGCGAACGTGAGACGCCCTGCTGCGTCCGTTCTGCTTGTACTCTTATAACACCCCACCTTATGAAGGCCATTTTAGCGACTACAGATTTCTCCGGATCCTCTCTGAATGCAGTGAATTACGCTGCCAGGCTGGCGCTGGACACCAACTCCAAACTGATTCTGCTTCACGCCACGCACATCCCCGTGGTAAGTGACAGTTTCTTCGATATGGGCTTTACCCTGGAAGAACTGGAGAAAACGGACAAGGAGCAAATGGGAATCCTGAATGAAAAGTTGCGGAAGAAGTATGGTCCGGATCTCAAGCTTGAAAAGCAGGTGAAGATTGGCTTTGCCGGAGAACTCATTCAGGGCCTGGTCAGCGAAGGCAAAGTATCTCTTGTGGTCATGGGCATGGGACACATGGACAAATTCAGCGAAGTGGTTTTCGGAAGCACCTCCACCTCCGTGGCAGGCAATGTGAGCTGCCCGGTGCTGATTGTTCCGGAAAAAACAACTTACCGCCCGCTGAAGCGCATCGGTCTGGCCTTCGATCAAAAGCAGATTCCTACCGGCACCGGTCTTCGCGTAATCAGAGAATTACGCGATCACTTCGGTGCTGAAATGCACTACGTAAATGTAATGGACAACCCTTATGTAGGAAAAGATGACAGCAATCTGAAGCCGGTATACAAGGTGTTCGGAGAAAAGGAGCCGAAGCTTCATTTTCTGAATTCCGTTCCGAACCAGACTGTAGATGTGATACAGGACTGGTCGAAGCGCTATAAGATGAGTGCGATGGTAGTGGTATCCCGGGAGCGAAGCATTTTCTGGAGAATGTTCAATGAGCGCACTACCAAGAAGATGGCATTCAGCACCCGCGTTCCGCTCTTTGTTGTATCAGAAACCAAAAAACACTGAGCATTGAGCTCACGCTTGATATGAAAATTGATCTTGAAGACCGCAAAAGCCTGGGACAGATAAAGCAGGAGTTTTCCGCTCTGTTTCCGTATTTAAAAATTGAGTTTTTCAGCAAGCCTCACGATTCCGGCAAAGGCTCTGAAAAGAAATACATGCGTACGCCCAACGAATTGCTTCGCGATGTCGCGGTTCGAACCAATGGAATCACTCTTGAAGTAGACGGCGAAATGACCGTAGCTCAGCTTGAAGAAGTTTTTCGCACACGCTTTGGACTGCACGTGCAGGTTTTCCGTCGCTCGGGCCGCCTCTGGCTCGAAACGACGGCTACTGACAGCTGGACGCTCAATTACCAGAATGAACAGGGCAAGGAACTGTCGAGCGGTCCGCTTGACGGCAACAATGAACCCATTGATTACCACGAACAGGAATAAGCATGAAACCGAACATGGGTAAAGTGGACAGGAGTATCCGGGCAGTGCTCGGCCTTCTGCTTGTGGCTTCCGGTCTGTACTACGATATGTGGTTCTGGGCAGTGGGAGTCGTTTTCCTGCTTACCGCCGCCTTCCGTTGGTGTCCGCTCTATCGCCTGTTCGGAGTAAATACCTGCGAGGTCAGGAGTAAGGGATAAGTGATATGAGTGCGGGAACGCGGTCGCGCGTCATTTGTTACCACTGCGGTGACACATGCGGTCCAAGACCTCTGGTATTGGATGACAAATCATTCTGCTGCGACGGATGCAAAACCGTTTATGAACTTCTTGCGGAAAACAATCTCTGCACCTACTATCAAATTGACGAGAAAAATCCTGGGATTTCTGTAAAAACTCCGAATTATCAGGGCCGCTTTGCCTACCTCGATGACCCGAAGGTGGTGGAGAAGCTGCTCTCCTATCAGGACGTCGAACACGCTCATCTCACACTGAGTCTGCCTCAAATGCACTGCAGTTCGTGTGTATGGCTACTCGAACATCTGTACCGTCTCGATCCGGGCGTAACCAGTTCACGCACCGATTTTCTCCGCAAAGAAATTCAGATTGAATACCTCAGAGAAAAGACTTCTCTGCGCAAAGTAGTGGAGTTGCTGACCTCCCTTGGGTATGAACCGCGTCTCCACCTGGATAACCTCCATGAAACGAAAAATATAAATCCGCAGCGCAAACGCGTCTACCGCATTGCCGTGGCGGGATTCTGTTTTTCAAATATCATGATGCTCAGCTTCCCCGAGTATTTTCATCTGGGAAGCAGTCCGGATGCATCCATGGATCGGCTGTTCAATTA
>JBKDGH010000028.1:0-13100 GCA_046336655.1 Flavobacteriales bacterium
CCTCCGTGGATGTCCCGGGAGGCACATCGCCGAAGCCCCATAGCCAGCCGGTGATATTCGCTGAACTCTCCGGGAAAAATGTGATTTCCGTATCGTTGATGGTGGCAGGCTGCGGCGATGCCGTAAAGGAGATCTCCGGCACGGAGAGTACTTCCACCAAGTCCGCGTATGAACTGTCGGCTGAGCAACCACTTGCATCGGTGATTTGCAGGGTGACATCATACGTGCCGCTCACCGTATAGGTATGTTCTGTATCACACGCATCAGAAGTAGTACCGTCGCCAAACGTCCAGGTACAGGTCAGCTCTTCATCACCATCATGACTGAACTGTACGGTGAGGGGCGGACATCCGGAATCGGGTTCTGCGGTCAGATCGGGCAAATCGGGCTGTGGCACTTGAACCTCTATCTCAGAGTTCGTACACGTTCCATCACTAAGCTCTACCACGACCTGATAGGTCCCGGGCTCCAGATTCAGATTGCTGAAGGCCAGCGTGCTGTCCGTTTCCCCGGCGATCGCAACTCCTGATGCGTACCACTGATAGCCCTCGATATCTTCCGCAGTGGACCCGGCAGCAAGAATGAGGTTATCCGTGCACAAGCTTCCGGAAGTGGCAATAACCGAAAAACTTGCACTCGTATTGAGCACCGTATCATCAATCCAGAAATAAGGATAGGCGAAAAACCCCAGTACACCGCCACCACCGACAAGGAAGTCATCCGGAATATCACATGGTCCGCCGATCATGATGGCGTCAATATCGACATCCGGAGTAAACTGAATGGTTACCGTCTGCCAGGTACCGTCGGCGCTGTAGCTGACATGGCCCAACTCTATCCAGCCATCGGATGCAATCGGACAGCCAAGTGGAGCGTCATTCTCACCCAGCATAACAGGCCATAACGGAGGGCACGTGGGCAGCCCGAAAATCGTAATATCCACTGGAGCTAAAACAATGTCGTAGGAATCAACAGCATCCCAAGCCAATCCAGCTATCTCCATCTGAATGGTGTACTCTTCGCCCGCTTCCATAGTTGAAAGGAGGCATCCTCCGATGTATTCGTTATAAGGAATAACCTGCTGCTGCTCTCCGACCGATACAGTACTCTCAGAAATCACAAAACCGGCCACGCCCGACCCATCCGGCACAGGAAGCGGAATATCATCATCCCACAATCCCCCCTCCACATTGAGAAAGTAATCACTCGTAGCCGCAGTCGCCTGCTCCCAAACCTCTGCACAACTGAGTTGCGAAAATCCATCCGGAATGCAATCATAATCCTCAAAGGACGGGTTGGGAATCAGGGATTCTACCTCCGTACCCGACGCACAAACGCAATCCGCAGTATCATTCAGATCAATGAGCGCATCACCATCATCATCCACACCATTGTTGCAGATTTCCTGAGCCGACAGGGAAGTGCATACCGCCATCAACATAGCGGTGAGCACAACATGGCTCCGGCGGGATACTGCGTGCATCCTCCCAGGCGACGAAGTAATACGGGTAAACTCAGCGAACAGCTCGCGGAAAAGCAAACGGCTATCATGAACAAAATACACTATCATCTTCTACCAGGTAATAGTTTCTGAGTAAGGGCGTGCACGAGACAATCGACCGTTGTTTGAACATTCAACATTGCGTTCATTGAACAAAAGATCAGCATGTATAACCCAGGTTCAGCGAATAAGTAAAATACATCCTTCGTAATAGCGACTGTCCAGTGAATTCAGAGGACGCGCCTTCACCCGGTAAGCATATACGCCATCGGGAAGGAAGTACTCACCACCATTGCGGTTACCCAACCAAGGCTGATCAGGATCTGTACTGCTAAACACCTTTCCACCCCACCGATCGAACACATCTATTTCAAACGCACTTTCGTCGAGGCCGGTAGATTGCACCTGCAGCACATCATTTATCCCGTCGCCATCGGGGGTAAATGCATTGGGGATATAGATACTGAAGAACTCTACGATCTCAACCAGCGCCGTGGTGCTGTCGGTGCAGCCCGACTCATTGGATACAGTGAGCTGAACGGGATAGAAGCCGGCCAGACCTGGAAATGAGAACGCCGTATTTTGCGCGGTGCTGCTTCCAAGAATACCTTCCTGACCAAACTGCCATTCCCACGACACCGGTTCACCGCCGCTGGCATCCGAGAAGGTGACTTCAGGATTGAACGCATCAGCCGGCTGAGGGCCAAAGGTGAATGCCGCTTCAGGAACTTCGAGTACCGTGAGGGTGGCCGACTCAGATACGAAATCAGGGCAATTTTCAGGAAGGTCAATAGACAGTGTTACGGTGTAAACTCCCGCTTCCTCATAGATGTGCGAAGCAGACGGGCACTCAGCGCTCTCTTCACCGTCACCAAAATCCCATGAGCAGTTTCCGAGCGCAGCATCACCGCCGATAAACTGGACGGGGGTACCCGCGCACACCTCATCCGGCTCAATGGTGAAGGTCACTTCAGGAATCTCTGATACCGAAATAAGAGACGTAAACACTGCGGTGGTCGAGCACCCCTCAGCACTGACTACCGTGAGTGTCACATCGTAGAAACCCGGTTCAGTGTACGTGAATGTGGGATTGGGGGCATCGCTGCTGCCATCGTTGAATCCAAATTCCCAACTCTGCGAGGCCAGATTCGCGGGATCCGATTCAATGAAGAAATTCACGGTAAGAGGTGCGCAACCAGTTGAAGGTTCGACTGTGAGCGCAGGTTGTACAAATCCAGGCTCTTCAATCTCGATCTCGGCGAGCGTGCATATGCCGTCCTGATTCTCTGCAACGACCGCGTATAGGCCGGGAGAGAGATTCAATTCCGATACCTCCAACGTGTCAGATGTTTGTCCTATCAAAGCTATGCCTTCTGCATACCACTGAAAAGTTACCCCTTCTTCACTTCCAAAATCAGCAGTAAGCCTGAGATCGTTCGCACAGAGTCCACCCGTGGCGGTGATAGCAGCGTTAAAACTTGCGCTCGTGTTCAGCACGAGATTGTCTACCCAGAAGTAGGGAAAAGGAGAGATCACGAAAAAATCCACCAGAAAATCATCCGGAACATCGCATGGACCACCGATCATGATGGCCTGAATATCCGAATCCGGGGTGAACTCAATGGTCACCGTTTGCCAGGTCTCATCAGCCGTATAGGTTACCTGACCAAGCTCTGTCCAGGATTCCAGAGCTGTCGGACAAGAGGTTTGGGGAATGTTATCATTATAAACCAGAGGCCAATCAGGACATGCACTGCTACCGTAAAGGGTGATGTCTAAAGGGCCATAATACGCCCCATTGGAATTCCCCCCATCCCAAGACGAGCCTACCAGATCCATCTGAAGTGTGTATTGTACACCGGCAAGCATAGGGGACAACAGGCAACTACCCAGGAACTCCAGATAAGGGATCGTATCCTGTCCACCGAATGCATTGGGCTGCACACTCTTAAACACAGCAAAACCTGCAACACCGTCGCCATCCGGAACAGGCAAGGGAATAGCCGGATCCCAGAAACCATCCACCACATTCAGAAAGTAGTCGGCAGTGCCCGCAGTAGCTTGCTCCCAACCGGTGGCACAACCCAGCACCGAGGGCGTTGTGGGAATGCAGACATTCTCCTCAAAGGAAGGGTTCGGAATCAATGAGGTTGCCGCGCTCCCCTGAATGCAAAGACAGTCCGCACCATCATTGATATCCACGAGACCATCACCGTCATCGTCAGCACCGTTATTACAGATTTCCTGAGCCTTTGCCTCGTTGGAAGGGAGCGTTGCGCCGAGTATCAGCACAATGAGAACAATAGCTGGGCGCGTTGCGGCCAGCCATGATTGTGGACCAGAAGATCCTGCAGTAGTGGTGAGTTGGAAGAACATAGTAGCGATAACGTTTTAACACAAGCATAGAACACTTCTTGAGCCATTATGTTTTCCGGGGCAAAAAAGAGATCACGGTTTGGTGCGATCTGTTTCCTTCGGTTTTTCTAATGCGCCACAAGTGTGAATGCCCGACTGTGGTCCATAGTGTGCGAGCAGCTATTTGTCAAGCTGCATGTATTATAGATCGGATAGCCATTTCCATGCGCAACTCTTCCTTACCGGACAGGTTGTGTTCTACCCGACATGATCTCTTACTCTGATTCCACAATAAGCTTTCTGACGACCGTGCGATGTCCATCACTGATTCTGATATGATATAAACCGTTCGCAAGTCCGGAAATATCAACGGACCTGTGATGCGCTTCGAGGTGAGTGCTGAACATCATCCGTCTCATTTGATCGAAGACCTCAACAGTCAATGGATTCCTGTGTGGCCACGTAACCTGCACATGCTGAGCGGCTGGATTGGGCGCAATCAGAACACCATTTTCCCAGAAACGGTCATTCATGCCGAGGGCAGGATCACCAACTTCCCTCACGGGTTTGGAGGACCAAGGGCAAAACTGACCCACAACCTGAATCCAGTATAGCGTGTCCGCATCTACATCCGAGTACGGACACCCATCGCACAATTCGATAGCCATCTCCACGAGGTCCCACTGATCAGGGATAAAATGCCACAGGAATAAATGGCCGGCATTGTGGTTATGTCCTCCATGACCAGGTGCTATAGGACCGTTGATGAACTTCCTCATCTCCATTGGTCGGGCCAGATTGGCCAGTACGGTATCAATCAGCACCGGGTTGCTGGTCGCAGCAATGAACGAGGTATCCTGCCAGTTGCCATGGCCACAGATGGTGGTGAACTCAAAGAAACGGGTTTGCGCATGGCACATGACTCCCACGATCATGGCCAGCAAAAAAATGGACGCATTCTTCGACATATCGCTTATTTCTGTGAGCAAATTAATAATTTATCCAAAGCGATGCCTACCTCAGCAGCGTGATATGTCCCTCCTGCTTACCGCCAGTGAGGTCGTTACCAGTGAGGTCCTCTGCGCGCAGCACATAGTAGTACGTTCCTTCGGGCACCGGATTTCCGTTGAATTCGCCGCGCCATTGATTAGCTGGATCTTTGCTTTCAAATACCAATTGTCCGTGGCGGTTGAAGATAAATAATTCAAAATCCACTTCCCCTGTCACCACGATTTCAAAAGCGTCGTTTTCTCCGTCATTGTTGGGAGTAAACACATTGGGGACGCGGATTCCGCTGCAGTCGGAGATTACCTGAACCTCATCGGTGCTCACACAATCGCCATTGGACACAACAAGCTGATAAGTGGATGTTTCGAATGGATTCGCCAGAGGCTGAGCAATGCTCTCGTCACTCAATCCGACCGATGGAATCCATTGAATGGACCCGCCGGAGGCAGCTGACTGCAATACCACTCCTTCACCACAGATGTTGAACAAATCAGGCCCTGCATCCGCCAAAGGAAGCGGCGTGAAATTGACTGTGATATCATCCTCTGCGATGCAGTCATTATTTCCACCGACTGTGACGCTGTATTCGCCCGATGCGGTGACCTGAATGCTATTGTTCTGGCTTCCGCCCACCCAACTGATAAATGAATAGTTGCCGTTTACCGAAAGTGTCACCGCTTCTCCTTCACACGGCGAAGAATCGGAAGACTGAATATTCACCTGAATCGCCGGAGCGATGTTGACGACTACAGGGGTTGATTCCGCTTCGCAACTCCCTGTGGCTGCCACAGCGGTATATGTCCCGGATAGTGTCGCTTCGAAATCGATAGTCCCGGAGTTCGGAACGGGCACACCGTTCAATGTCCAGTATTGCACAAACGTATTCGCGCTGAGGGTTATCGTTTCACCGTTGCAAAGCAGAGCGGGCCCCTGTGGGGAAATGATCGGGGTAAGCACCAGTTCCACCGTCACGAATTCATTGTTGCTGAAATCGCACCCGAAATCATCGGTCACAAACAAGGTGTACATTCCGGTTTCACCGACTTCCACCGATGCTTCGGAAGCAATCTCCGCACCGTTGAATTCCCACGAATAACTTGCCCAGTCTCCGCTGTTACTGAGTGTGAGCGATTCACCTTGACAAATGGTGAAGACTCCTGTGGACGATGCAATCTCCGGTGTCGCGGGTGTTGCGATATAAACCGGGAAACTGAGTGAAGATGTGCAACCGTCTGCTGAAGTCACGCTTACCTCATACTCCCCGCTTTGTGAGGCGTCCAGAGACGAATCGTTTCCGGATTGAATGATGTTGCCATTAATCAGCCATGCGATGGAAGAAGCAGATACATCCGAAGCGACAGTCACTTCAACCGATTCACCGCTGCATGATATTATTTGCGGTTCAGGGCTGATGGTAAGCTCCGGAGCTGAAGCTACCTCAATGAAGATCACTTCAGATTGCGCAGTGCACTGTCCGACGGTCACTGAAGCCTGATAAGCCCCCGGCAGGGAGAACTGCTGCTGGCTCGTTGCAGTGCCGACCGGATTTCCATTGAGCGTCCACTCATACTGCGGGAAGCCTGGTGTGGCAGATACGCTGACCGATTCTCCTTCGCAAAGCTCAATGGTGCCTGATTCGCTCAATGAAACGACAGGTGCCGGAAACACGTCTATCTCTACCACATCACTGAAGGTTGAACACGCCCCATCGGTCACTTCTACCGAATACTCTCCTGCTTCAGAGGCCTCGATAAAGAATTCATTCGATGACAGCGGATCCCCATTTAAGTACCATGTATACGAAGCGTACAACGGAGGCACGCCAATAGTTACCTGTTCACCTTCACAAAGATTCACGACTCCCTGAGGCTCAATGACCGGCGAAGGAATGCTCTCAGTGATCACTTCAATCTGATTCGAATACGTCTGGCAACTACCGATGAGGTAGACCACCTGATACGTGCCGGTCATGGTCGCTGTATAATCAGCACTATTTTCTCCCTGCAGCGGCATGTCGTTGTACAGCCATTGGATGTTTTGACTTTCAGAGGATGTAAGTACTACGGATTGACCGCTGCAAATCTCCACCGGACCGTTGGCCGTGATTTCCGGGGAAGGAAGTGCGACTACAGTAATAAACTCCTCCTCAATAGCGGTGACTGTACCGCAACTGTTCGTGACCGTGAGAATCACATCATACACACCGGGTTCGGAATAACATATACCCGTTGGATTCATGGCGGATGATGCTTCTGTCTCACTGCCGGGAAACTCCCAGGTGTAAGTGCTCTGCGCAGCTCCGAAGAAGGTAAAATTGACACAGCCGCCCGCACAAACTTCATTCTCACTGGCCGTGAATGCAGGTACAGCCGATGAGCCGTTGGTTGAACCCTGTGTGATCCCCATGTCACACCGCTCCTGCCAGTCAGGCGCACCATCACACGAACGTGCCACCGAGCATCCGTTTCCCCCGGAAAGAGGAAGTTGTTCGAACACCGCAGGGTCCGGTGAATTGGTATTGAAAGACACCGCGCTGCACCCAAAGACGGATGGACTTGAAATGGCTACTGGAAATTGTCCGCTTCCCCAATAAATGGCGTCCTGAACTGCACCCGATGCATTGAGCAGGATCAGTTGTTCATTAGCGTTCGTGTAGGTACCGATCAGACTTCCAGCTGTGCAATTGCAGGAAGCAAGGTTGATGTCCACATTCGGACCAGAGCTGTCACTGCCAACCACCACGTGGCCACCGGGTGCGATTACCGTTCCCTGAGGAAAAGTAATCGTGAAGTCACCATCACCCAATACCCAACAACTCAGGTCAATCGCTGCATTGCATGTGTTGTACAGTTCCACCCATTCCTCCGTATTGGGATTGCACGATCCGTCACATGCACCGGGACCATTGATCACCAGTTCGTTAATGACTATTCCGCACTGACTTAACGCATCACCTCCCTGAATAAACAGGAACGACAGTAACACACTTCCAATAAGAGACTTCATGGGCTGATTGTAAAACCGCACGAAGCTAGTCTTTCTTGACCTTTCAGAAGTCAACGGACCGGAAGATATAGAGTTTTGATAACAGAAGAAACCCCGGCCTGGAGGACCGGGGCTTCGTGTTTGCGGTGGGTTCTTAATGTACGTGAAGCTCCACTTCTTTCATATTCATCATACCTGATCCGTCTGTGGCTTCTAGATGAAGGTGATAATGGCCTTCGTTCGGAAAGTTGATGTTCAGGCCAGTTTCTGAGAAAGTTACCGCCCCACCCGGCATAAACTCCTGCTCATACACCACAGCACCACTTTCATCTTCCACTTCAAGATGAAGCTCATTCAAGCCATCAGCATCGGAAACTTCAAACGAAAGTGAAAGAGTTCCACCAATTTCCAATTCCACGTGCCCATCCACCGGAGCCGGATTGGTGGTCAGTGTGATCACCGGAAGGTTTGGATTCTCCACGTGCAGAGTGGTGATGTACTCTTCCGACTCATTGCCCTGGCGATCGATGAGCAATACCTCAAGGTGCCAGTGACCGGCGATATCGGAAGGAACAGTGAATGTAACGGTACGATCAGCGCTGGTTCCTTCCAGATTCAATATGCGTGAATCCGACCAAACACCTATATTCGGTTCTACCTCTTCAACTGTTCCGTCACCTTCATGCGTGTGTCCGTCGTCGGCAGCATGCATCCCCACTTTGACCTGATTGAGTTCCTCATTATCCTGAAGGCGCAACGTCACCGTCATGTTCTGTCCCGCCTCAAGGTCATGTTCATCTGCAGAAACACCGTTTACCCGCACATACGAGATCACCGGTGCTTCAGTGTCTTCCGACTTACTGCACGATCCGAGTGCAGATACAATCAATGCGAATACCAATACTTTTTTCATTGTGTTTAATTTGTTTTTAAAGTTCAAAAGGAATTTTGATCACCACGCTCACGTTACTGCCCTGTTCAGGCAAATTGAGCTGGCGGTATATACTGAGATGATTCATGTAGCGCGTGTTGAGCGCGTTCGCCCAAACCACGCGTACATCCGCGACTTGTTTACCCAGCCTTACATCGGCACCGGCAGAACATTCTGCCAGCACGTATCCGGGTGTCTTAGCTTCATTGCGATCCGTGCGGTGTTGGGCGGCAACCGCAATTCCACGGACGCCGGCATAGGCTCTGGTTATCCGGGAATCCGTTCGGCCTGACTCCCATTCGTACTCGGCGTACGCCTGCGCGCGCAGAGGCGGGCTGAAGGGAAGAGCAAGACCTGTTTCTGTGTTGTATGTGAACACATAATCTGCCCCCGCTTCCAGATGCAGCGCTTCCACAGGATGCCATTCCGCCTGAAGCTCTGCTCCGGTGAAGATGGCATTGTGCTGGGTATAGCGATACAACTGTCCGCCTTCCGGCAAGGTGGAAAATTGCGCTGCCGGCCGGAGGTAGATGTATCCGCTGAAATAATTCACATAAGGCGAGATGCTGATCAAGCCACTTCGGGTTTCCCGGGATAAGGAAGCATCGAGCTGGTAGCCATGCTCCGGACGCAACGATCCGTCGCCCTGCTCATGCCGGAATGTCCCGTGATGCACCCCATTGATGGAACGCTCCGCAGCATTCGGCGGACGGAATGACTTCCCTGCGTGGAGTTTGATGTTCCAAGTTTCGCCGGGTGAATGGCTCCAGCCGAGACCAGCCGAGATTGCCCCGAACCGCTGATCCGTGCGGGTCATACGCACATCATATCCGGTGATAATCTCGCCCTGGGCGTACACCGGAACAGAATCCGACGCGTTGCTGAAATGGCCGGCATCATAGCGCAGTCCTCCACTCCAGGTCGTGCGCGGCGACTGAGTATATTCTGCTGTGAGAAATGCGCCGGCCATCCACTGATTGTAATCCGGCAATAACAATTCTCTGCCGAATCGCCGATGACCCATCCATTGTGCCGATACTCCGGGAATCCATTTCCATGGACCCTCTGAGTTGGAGTGCCAGCGCATCGTCACCTGAGATGACCGGACCCTCAGACGATATGCTTCGGCGTCGTCAGGAATAGGGGCAAACCCTTCACGGCGCGGAAAGATCTGCTCACTTCGCACATTTTGCTGCACCCCGCCATCGAGCTGAAGCCATCCCTTCGGGCGGCGAATCACTGCATTGATGGCAGATTTAAAGTGATCAATTGCAAACCTCGGCAGATCCACATTGCGCGGGTCGCCATCGTCTGCTAATGAACCTGCGGTGGGCACTCCAACGATTCCGGGAAACAATCCCGCCTGCTGTTGAAACAGGGTGTTGGTCCATTTCACGCTGCCTCCCTTACCGGAATAGCCCAACGTAAGCGCGCCGTGCAATTCCTTACCTGCCGTGTTCTTTAAACGATTTCCCTCTATCGGAAGAACGCGGCGCAGGTAAGTAAACCGATCCGCCGGAACCTTGTAATCACCATACTCCTGAATAGTCATTCGGGTGCGAAAAAAATAGCCCTTGCGGTTGCCTTCCAGCATGAATGAAGACCCCCATAATGAATTGGCCGATCGCATGGTGGTGTGCACTGTACCCCGCATACCCGGCTCAGGAACTGCAGGAGGTAAAATATGAATCACCCCCCCCATGGCCTCCGGTCCGAAAAGAAGTACACCAGGACCTTTGATGATTTCAATCCGGTTAGCGAGATACGGATCTATCTCCAGTCCATGGTCACTCCCCCACTGCTGTCCTTCCTGTCTCATGCCCAGATCCTGCACGAGTATCCGGTTGCCACTTAATCCACGCACCACAGGACGGGCAATGGATACACCGGTCTGAATAACCTGTATGCCAGGAATACGGGTGAGTGATTGTGCCAGTGTCACCTCTCTGTTCCTGTCCAGGTCATCTGCACCAATGCGGATTACGGCGAGCGTATTGGACCGCTGCTCGCTGCGTGACAATGAATGCTCAATGACCGCCTGACTCAACTCAATGGAGGTGGGATACAAACGAAGCTCCCAGACACTATCAGCAGGCAAAGGAATCGTCACATATTCCGCAGCGGCCTTGTATCCTATCCGCTCGACGTGAATATGATGCCTCCCCGCACCCAGTCCGGGCAGGAAGAAATGGCCGGAAGCATCCGTACGGGTGGAAGTTTCAGCCTCGTGCATGAACACATGCACGTCGGCAAGAGGCATTCCTGTGTCACCGTCGGTTACCCGGCCATGCAATACATGGGATGGTGATTGCGCAAAAGTGCACACAGCAATGCACAGGGCGCACCACACCAGAATGAATTTCATGGGGGATGATTATGAAAAATGGAAATAGCGAAAAGACTGTTACACCCGAAAGGGTGGTCCGCGCAAACCATTGGCCGTGACGTCCGGTTCAATCTCCGGACTGACGTAATAAAAAACCGGTTCAGGATGACTTGAGATCGTGAACCACTTCCATGAACCGGGTTCTTCTACTTCGAAATATGCAAGCGCCCATTTACAGAGTTCGCAGTTCTCGTGATTATGCCCTTCCCGGCCATCCGAATCATGCGAGTGGGAATGGGAATGGTGATGGTGTTCATGTGAGCCAGAATGGCCGTGCAGAGCGTGGTGCCATCGAAGTCCCCATATGGCAGCAAGAAGTAAGGCGAGTCCCAGAGAGACCGTCTTCAGTTGAATGTGCCGCCTGAACATCATTTGGCACAAAGGTAACGACACCATGATATGCACACGAATCCAATTTACCTTCGGGCCATGAAAAAAATTATAATCACACTGATTGCTTTTATCTCCTTGCTTTCCGCGCAGGCGCAACAAATTCTAAGTCTGGAGGAAGCGGTGCTTGGACAGTTCAGGCAATTCTATCCGGAACAAATCAACCAGTTGAACTGGTTACCTGAAACGGATACCTATGTGTTTGTTCGGAATGACAGTCTGATTATCGGCACCATAAAAGGGAAAGAACTGAAAAGCATCACACGCGATGAACTGAGCACCCTCATTGCACCGGCCAATGCGCTGAAGTCATTTCCAGTGCTCAATTGGATCAACACCACGCAATGCTATTTCGTCCACGAGAATCAATACCTCAAAATCGATCTCAAGGGAAGAACAGTTCTGAGCAGGACTCCTTCTCCCGCACAATCAGAAAATGCCGATTTCCACGGTGCTTCGACCAATCTTGCATTTACCCGCGACAACAATGTGTTTGTGCTCGCCGGAGGAAAGGAGACACAAATCACCTCCAACCCGGCAGGAGTGGTAAGCGGACAAAGCATTGCCCGCAATGAATACGGAATTTCAAAAGGCACATTCTGGAATAATTCAGGAACAGCTCTCGCATATTATGAGAAGGACGAGCGCAATGTGACCGAGTATCCGCTTACCGATTATACCACCCAGCCCGCATCGGTCCGCAACATCCGGTATCCGATGTCCGGACAATCCGGCGAAATACCGGCAGTGGGCGTTTTCAACACGGCTACAGGCCAGACTATTTATCTCGACCTGTTCGGCACAGAGCGCAAAGGAGACGGTTATTATGTGACAAACCTGACCTGGAGCCCCGATGACAAATCCATTTTCGTGATCTGGCTCAATCGAGCAACCACCAAGGTTTGGTTGAAACAATACGATGCTGCCACGGGCAAAGAAATACGCACTGTGCTCACTGAAGAAGACGACCGCTGGATGGAACCACTCCAGCCCATCTCTTTCATCCCCGGCAACAATGACCTCTTTCTCTGGCATTCGTGGAAAGAAGGATTTCACAACTACTACCTGTACACAATGACCGGAAAGTTTGTGAGCAAGACCACCGCGAAATTTGAACTTGATGAGATTATCGGTTTTGACGAAAAGGGCAAAACCATGTTTGTGTCGGGCCGTGGTATCAACCCCACCGAGCAGCACACATATGCCGTGTCCATCCCCGACATGACGCTCACCCGTATGACTCCCGCAGAAGGCACACACAGCGTGAAGGTTTCAAAATCAGGATACCTCCTCGATACCTATTCCTCGCTCACGGTGGCGAATCGTGTGGAACTCAGCAAAGGCGGAAAGATCATCCGCACACTGCTGAATGCTCAGGATAAAATGACCAGCTATCGCGCAGGACAAACCGAAATCATCACAATTGATGCGAACGACGGAACAACACTCTTCGCGCGTGTGATCAAGCCGTCGGATTTCAGTCCGACCAAGCAGTATCCGGTGGTGGTTTATGTATATAACGGACCGCACGTTCAGTTAGTCAC
>JBKDGH010000029.1:0-6165 GCA_046336655.1 Flavobacteriales bacterium
GTAGCTCTGGAAATCGGTTTCGGAAAGCAAACTTCCATAGACTGGAATTGAGAACTCCCGTGAGGTACAATAAATATTCTCCGGTTATAATGAAGCATTTCTGATTGGTCAACAAGCCGCTTTCATCATAGGTAAATGGAAGGTACTTCGTCATATTCGGATAAATGATCTTCGGCTTGTCAAAATCCTCATGATATGAGATTGAATCCTGAGTCTCAAACCATTCATAAGCTCCCGCTTTTCGACCCTTCCATTCGCCTCCCGTGAATCCCTTTGGCTTTGGTTCAAGTTTTATCCTGAACTGAGAGAGATAACTATGAATCGCCGGATAGTCTTCGATGTTCAGATTGAGCGACGGAAATGTGGCTATCAAATACAACTCAGAAAATTCTGGCTGAAACGCCCCCACATCCTCTCCTCTTAATATAGGACGAATAATTTCCGCGCTTCGCGGGTCCTCCTTCACCAGGCGATTACGCGTGTCGCGGTCTAGGATAAAGGCTTCGTTATATCCAGTGAGTATCCCTCTGTTGATTTTGATGTCCCAATCCTTCAATGGCACGCCTTGCGCTTCAATTTTTCGGATGGTCTCTAACTCCGACTTGCTGAATGCGATCCAAGGCTCTTCGCCAGGGTTGGAGATGGTGATGGCGTGATCGCGGACATATTCCAACAAGGGGGATTCAGGCGTGTATTCTTCTCCCGCCCTGCATATGTTCAGCATATCGGTGTAGCCACCTTTTTGCCCCAAATAGATATTGGTATAGGTGGTGGCAGATTCAAAATGCTGCGCCATACCAAAATCTATCACCATAATAGGCCGAATGCTTCGGCTGAGGTATTGTCGGGTGCTCACGCCGTAGTTGGTTCTCATCCACTTGTTGGAGGTGATATAGCTGATTACCCCACCCGCCTGAAGCATCTGCCCCGCTCTTTCGTAAAACAGTTGGTACAAGTCGCCGGTACGCTCGTAGGTGCTGAAGCCTTGGGCTTCCAGTTCGCTCTTAACCTTAGCTTCCAATTTCTGAATTTGAACGTACGGCGGATTCCCAATCACTACATCAAACCCATCGGTTATGCCAAACATCCACTCTGGAGAGAAGAATGTGGAGGGCTTGCTGTCATCAAAGGGATCCCAATCATCCACCTTGCTCAGGAAGTCCTCGAGATTCCAGGATTTCTTGAGCGGGGCAAACTCCCGCTTGATAAACTCCTTAATGGTATAGAAGCTCTGTTTCAGCTCTTCCTTGCGCACTCTGTCACCGCGCGGGTCAAAATATTCATCGCGTATGCGCTGGAGCTTTTGAATCTCTGCATTGACCTCATGGGCCTTGCTGCCTGCGGTGGCAATCTGATCCCTGAAGGTTTTCAGAAACACGCCATATCCGCTGTCCACCAGACTATTCGCACACACAAACTTGAAATCCAGGTTCGGCAGTGCGGCAATACCGAAGTTGTTTTTCTTATCTGCCGGCTTGTACTCTGCCTCCAGCACCAGGCTGAGCCATGCCCGCAGCCGGGCAATCTCCACGGCCATGGGCATAATGTCCACACCATAAATACTCTTGCTCAGGATTTCGTTCTTCAGGTCGTAGCTGCTCCGGTGGCCGTGGCCTACAATCTGGCGCAATTCCATCAGTCGCAGCAGCACGCCCATCGGAAATGCACCGGACCCGCAGGCAGGGTCCAGGACGGTGACCTCACTCAAGGCCTTACGCACTTCATTGAGCTCTTCCTTTTCGAATGGATTTTCCGGACAGTCGGGCGCAAAGAGTTTATCAATGCGCTCCTTCATGCGTGTGCGTTGCATACGAAGGGTTTCGCGGTGGGCTATTTCTTTCGCATCCAGATTGAGAAGGGTTTGTCTCGGCTCGTGCGCCTCAAACAATGTCCCCTTGTATTCCACCAGCGGCTCTGCAACAGTATTCTCGCCTTCGTCGGGAATGACAGGCAACACGCGGCTCTCCACCCATGCCTTCAGGCTTTCATTCACCATGTAATCCACAATTTCGCGCGGGGTGTAAAATGCCCCAAAGGCCTTGCGTTGGTTGGCTGCTTTTTCAGTGTCCTTGTTTTGCGTGGCAAGCAGGTTTTCAAAAATGCGCCCGAGCATCTCAGGGTCAATGGCCACGAGCTGATACTGGCTGCTGCTTTCATCCACGGTAAAATCAAATCGCTCCAACACCTCCACAAAACCCATCAGCCATTCATCGAGCTGCAACTGGTCAAAGAGCGCATCTTCTTCCTGGCGGTCAAACAATCCGCCATTTAAATATGGAATATGGGTGTAGTGGGCATCGAGGTCATTGCTTGTGGAATGTCGCACCGGATCGGCGACCTCCGCATTGAGGGTATTGAAAAACAGACGAAGCAGGTAATCGCAGGTAAATCTTCCGCTGCGCTCGCGGATGCTGGATGAGCCGAGCAGCGGCTCCGGAATGACTCCTTTTTCTTTCAGAAACCAGCAGAAGATGTAACGGCCAATCAGCCGCACCGCAAATTGCTTCACCGCTTCCGGATTCAGTGCCGGTTGTTGTGCAGCCGCAAGCCCAATGAGATCGTCGTATTTTTCCTTGATCAGTTTGTAGAAATCCTTGTTGACCTCTTTCAGGTCGAGACTCTTCCAGAGTTGTGCGGCAATCTCGGGCTTCGTTTTCTTGCCAATACCCCGCCATTCGGGTACGATTTTCTGAAACTGCGTTTGCGTAAGCTTCCGCCTCAGTGCCATTACCCGCTTGTGATCCCCCTGGTGCAGAATCAGGTACAAGCCATCAAACTCCGGAGTGCAGGTAAGGTGGAAACTATAGGCAGGTGCAGAAGGCATGGCCTGGATCGCGGGTGGACTCAGCTGAAAATCGAGCCGTGTTTCCTTATCTATCAGCTGACGGAGCTGGTCTTTTCGGATTTTCTTGATTACCGCAAGACGTATTTCAACCGGCTGATTCTTGGCGGTGAGCCGGTAAAACTGAGGCTGATTGGTGCGCGGGTGGCGAACCAGGAATTTCTTCAGGTTTTCCTTTGTGGGGGTGAGCAGTCGCTCGCGACCTTCTTCAGGCCATTCCAGTGCCATCCACTCCACCAGCAGGCGGGCGGTGTCAATCATCTTTTCCCGCGTGCGCTCGGTGTAGAGTTCGGCGAGGGCGGTATTCAATTGGTCAATGGTCATCGTCAGCAAAAAATTTGAATCACTTCATCAATGGGCGGGCGTTCAGATACTTCTTCCGGATTCCAGGTAGCGGCAAGTGTATCCAGATCGTCAAACAATGCGCTATCCACATGCTTGTTATTTCGCAGCAACCGGTTGATGGCCCGGAGCTGAATGGTAAACTGCTTATTGATATAGGCATTCTGGCATTTATGCCCGCACTCAAATACCCGTGCAATGCGCTCCGGTGCATAACCGTATTGGGTCATGGTGTCGATGACATAAGCCAGCGCCTGACTGTTGCTGGCGTTCAGCGGATTGAGCTCATCACCCGCCTCTACTTGATAATCTTTTAGCGCGTGGTGAATCCGCTTCTCCGTTTCCGGCTTATCGCGGAATACATCCCTGAATCGTTCATTCTCCTCGCTGGTAGCTTTAATGTGAAGGAGGCCTTCGGCAGTGGAAAGCATGTCGAGCATGCCATGCTCATTGAACGTAAAAAAGTAGCCGCTTTGTCCACCCCCATCAATCAGATGCGCGAGGTGGGTGAAGCTGTCCTCTTCCTTCCTGCGCATCACGCGCCCCCATTTGCCTTTGGGCAGTTTGCGAATCTGCTCCTTGTATTCTAGGGCGAACCGATCGCTTCGATCAAACTCCCGCAGGTCATCCATGAACAGATTCTCCGCTGCGAGGAGTTCACTGGTTTCAAAGATTTTCTGAAATGCGGCAAGCCGTTTCTTTTCGTCGCGGCTGTATAGGTCCTCGGTAAAATCCTGAGGGATGGGCTCCTCATCCAGCACGCTTTGGTCACTTCCGATGGTGTATCGGATCAGGTTAATCTTATCCTGTAGCTTGCGCACTAGCTGGAGGTAGCTTTCGAGCTGATCGGTAGGACGGAAATTGTAGATATAAATCTCCTGATGCGCAGTGCCAAGTCTGTTAATCCGGCCATTGCGCTGAATCATACGCACAGGATTCCAGTGGAGATCGTAGTTCACGATAATGCCACAATCCTGAAGGTTTTGTCCTTCTGAAAGTTTATCGGTGGCAAGCAGGTAGTCAATTTCCCGCTCGCCCGGCTTAAGCTCATAGCGCTTGGCTATTGGTGCAAAGCGGCGGGCATAGTTTTCAATCTCCGACTTGTTTCCGATGGCAAATTCCACGTTGCGCCTATGAAGGAGCATCCCCGGCAATTTGCTTTTCAGGTATTCGAGGGTATCCGCGAAGTAGGTGAACACGAGTACCTTCTTGTCCTCATTGCTATTCAGGAAGCTGGCTAACTGAGCAATCTTGTCATCCTTGCGGATGAGGAGGGCTATCTGTTCGCGCAACACCCCTACAATCTTCAGGTCGCGCTCGATATCCTGTTTCAGTTTGGAGATATTGTACGTGCCCGGATCAGCGGGAATCGTCACGAAGTCCGACTCATTCTGCTCGAACGATTCAATATCGAAATCCAACTCGTCCTCTGCGGCGTTTTCCTCACTGTACTGGTCCATCGCCTTGTTCAGTGCGGCGAGATTTTTCACTGAGATAATTTTGTTGAGTTTCTCCAGTTTCTCGCGGAAATCAAGCAGCTTGGCCTCATAGCTGCCCAGCGACTTGTGGATTGAAAAAAGGGACGATTCCAAACGCTTCAGAAATACGGTTCGGAAAATCCCGTAAATACCTATCTGTCGGCTCAGTTCACGGTTCTGGTCCGTGTTGAGATCGAGCTCAGTGCGTTTTTGGCCGTAATACGCATACCGGTATATGGTGTAGCGGTAACACGGAAATCCGAGGCTGAGCAATCCGGAATAGACGACCTCGAGCGACGATTGAATTTCGGATTCGCGTCTGGTGTAGTGATTGAACAAATCCAGTGGGTGCGCCAGGTACTCCAATTCGGCCAGACTCGAAATTTCCATCTGATAGGCCTCGGTGAGTTCGGGCATGCCTTCCGCCAATCGGATCAAGTCCGTTCTGAACTGATTGGGCACTTTGTATTCCAGATTATCTGGATAGGATTTGGGAAATCGCTGGAGCTTGCCGTTGATTTCCAATCCCTCCGGATACTCTTTCTCGATACCCTGTCGCGTGCGTCGGACAATGAAGCGATTGAGCAGTGGAGTCAGTTGATCTTTGAAGAGCTGGTAGTTCACGGTCTGAGTTTCTCGCATCTGTCGGCGCACGTCCTGCTGAATAAGGTCGAGACGTTCCTTCAGCGTGTACGACTTCTGTCGAGTACGATCGAAGAAACGACCGAGCCTATAAATGTCGCCCCCTGAACCGAGCATGATCTGGTTGGTCAAATCGTGCAACTGATTGTTGATAGGCGTGGCCGTAAGCAGCAGTGTATGCGCATTCGGATTCTCAATGCGCCAGTTGATGAATTCCTGAAAGCGCTGTCCGTTTGCAGCCTTTAGGTTGTGACTCTCATCAAAGACAAACAACCCCACGGGAATGGATTTGAGATTTTCTTTCACGTCCTTGATCTTCTCCGTATCCTGCAGGCTATAGATTTCCGGGACGTGCACCATTTTGAAATCACCGAAGGCTTTGGTCCATTGAGGAACCAATCCTGCCGGGGCGATGATAACCACCCGTTGATTTTTGACCGACTTGTAATACTCCACCACCTTGATGGCCGTGTAAGTTTTACCAAGGCCCACACTGTCCGAAAGCATGGCTACGCTCTGGCGCTCAAGTTTTTTAATCAGGCTGTTGGCATTTTCTACCTGAAACTTCACGAGTCGGGGTTTTCCTCCTGAAGGATCATCATTATCCACCACCACATCCTTTTCATCCTGAAGGTCCTGATCGTACACCCTGTAAAGCGCATGGATATACATTTCATAAGGACTAAAGCACGTGCCGCCGTGTTTACTCAGGCTGATGATCTCCTCACGAAAGGTCCGTGTCCACTCCTCACTGTCATTCCACAGCTCTTCAAACCACGAACGGTGAGATGGATGCTGGGCTGCATTCAATCGCACGAAATTGACCGTCGGGCTATTCGTTTCAAGCTGATTGAGCTCGAG
>JBKDGH010000030.1:0-38403 GCA_046336655.1 Flavobacteriales bacterium
TCTCCGTGGTGAAAAAATGCAATCGGAACACGGAGGACGCAGAGGAACCCGGAGTTCACGGAGTAGTTTCTTGTGATTCTTTGCTTGCTTCGTTTCTCTGTGTTTGATGATCACTCGTATCACAGATGAAACCTCTATGAACCTCTATTTCCTCAATGGCTCCATGGTGAAAAAATGCGATCGGAACACGGAGGACGCAGAGGAACCCGGAGTTCACGGAGTAGTTTCTTGTGATTCTTTGCTTGCTTCGTTTCTCTGTGTTTGATGATCACTCGTATCACAGATGAAACCTCTGTGAACCTCTATTTCCTCAATGGCTCCGTGGTGAAAAAATGCGATCGGAGCGCGGAGGCCGCAGAGGGAATTTGATCCTTTTCTGTTTTTTCGGATTTAGATACTCGAGAACATGTCCTACGTGACCGCTTTGGAGTTAGACTTCATTACCCCATTACCCAATTAACCCTAGCTTCGCCTCATGCAATTCGTTCTCCGCTCCGACTTCGAACCCTCCGGCGACCAACCCGCGGCAATTACCCAACTTACTCAGGGAGTGATTGAGGGGGAGAAGCACCAGACCTTGTTAGGGGTGACTGGTTCGGGAAAAACATTTACTGTGGCCCACGTTATTGCCAACACACAGCGCCCAACGCTTGTGCTGAGCCACAATAAGACGCTCGCCGCGCAGCTCTATTCGGAGTTCAAGCAGTTCTTCCCCGAAAATCTGGTGGAGTACTTCGTGAGCTATTATGATTACTACCAGCCCGAGGCCTTTCTGCCTACCACGGGCACCTACATTGAAAAGGATCTCAGCATCAACGACGAGATTGAAAAGCTCCGCCTGTCCGCCACCAGCGCACTGCTCAGCGGGCGTCGCGATGTCATCGTCGTAGCGAGTATTTCATGCATCTACGGCATCGGCAACCCACTTGAATTTCACAAAAGCGTGATTCCCTTGAAGAAAGGCATGGCCATGAGCCGCCAGGGTTTCCTGCACCGCCTGGTGGAATCATTGTACAGCCGCACCAGGGCGGAGTTTACACGCGGTACATTCCGCGTGCAGGGCGATACGGTGGATGTGTTTCTTGCGTATGCCGATCACGCATTGCGCGTGTCATTCTGGGGAAATGAAATTGAATCCATCGAAACGATTTACCCGGAAACAGGCAAGCGGATCATGCCGTTTGAGCAGACGAATATCTATCCTGCAAACCTCTTTGTGACCAGCAGGGATACGATGAATCAGGCGATGTGGGAGATTCAGCAGGACATGGTAGCGCAGACTGAGCGGTTCAACGGTCAGGGTAAATACATCGAAGGAAAGAGGTTGCAGGAACGCGTGAGCTATGACCTGGAAATGATGAAGGAGCTCGGCTATTGTTCGGGGATTGAAAACTACTCGCGCTATTTCGATCGCAGGGAGCCCGGACAGCGGCCATTTTGCCTTATCGATTATTTTCCGGATGATTTTCTCATGGTTATTGATGAAAGTCACGTAACCGTGCCACAAGTAGGCGCCATGTACGGCGGCGACCGTTCGCGCAAGGTCAATCTCGTGGATTACGGATTCCGTCTGATTTCTGCTATGGACAACAGGCCGTTGACTTTTCAGGAATGGGAAGATATACAAAATCAGGTCATTTATGTATCCGCCACGCCTGCAGACTATGAATTGCAGAAAAGCGGCGGTGTGATTGTGGAACAGGTGGTGCGACCGACCGGACTACTCGACCCGCCGATTGAAGTGCGTCCAACCCTGAATCAGGTGGATGATTTGCTTGGAGAAATTCAAAAGCGCATTGAGCAGCAGGAGCGCGTGTTGGTGACCACGCTCACCAAGAGGATGGCGGAAGAGCTGGCGAAATACCTGGATAAAATGGGCATCGGTTGCCGATACATCCACAGTGAAGTGCAGACACTCGACCGCATTGAAATACTCCGCGATCTCCGCGAAGGAAAATTCGATGTGCTGGTGGGAGTCAATCTACTGCGCGAAGGACTGGATCTACCCGAAGTATCGCTGGTAGCGATCATGGATGCGGATAAGGAAGGCTTCCTTCGCAGCAACCGTTCGCTTACCCAGACGGCAGGACGCGCAGCGCGCAATGTGAATGGCAGGGTGATTATGTATGCAGATACCATCACCGACAGCATGCAGCAGACCATTGATGAAACGGGCCGGCGCAGGGAAAAGCAGGTGATTTACAACCAGGAGCACGGCATTGTGCCTTCACAGGTGAAAAAGGGCAAGTCCACATTGTTTGAGCAAAGCGGTCTGATCGACAGCCGTAAAAAGGGGTACACTGAACCCGAGAGTGATGTCAGCATTGCTGCCGATCCGGTGTTCAGTCACCTCAGCAATGAGCAACTGGAAAAAACCTTGGTTCAGACCCGCAAAAAGATGGAGCAGGCCGCGCGCGATATGGAATTCATGGAAGCGGCGCGGCTGCGCGATGAACTCTTTGCGCTTCAGAAGATGAAAGAGGAACGCGGGAAGGAAAACGGGTAATTCCGCATTCTGGCACATTCTGTGAACTTGTGGGCATATTTGCACTGAACTACTCCTTATGAAACACACCGCCACTATTCTGGGAATTGCAGCTGTCCTGATAGCTTTTTCCGCATGCAAGAAGAACAAAAGCGCAACAGCTGATACTTCAGGCAATGACAAAAAACAGACGGAACAAGTGAAAAAGGAACCAGCCTGGCAATCCGTGGTGGTCAATAAAGCCTATGAATGGCCCGGAAGCACCGATGCCTTTAACATCACGGGTGTGCGGGTTTCAGGAGATACCTTGCTGGTGGAAGTAAATTACGGCGGCGGATGCAAAGATCACGTGTTCACGATGAGCACCAACGGCGCGTATATGAAAAGCTTACCACCACAGATGATGCTCTGGCTGGAGCATGAGAGCAATGACGATATGTGCCGGGCCTTGGTCTATACCACGCTGAAATTTGACTTGCGCGACGTGCGTTATCAGGGCGGGGAAGAAGTGGTGCTCATCATCAACGGGGATCGCGAGCGCCGGGTATCCTACACCTACTGAGCAAGTAAAAAACCAAGAGTGTCCGAAAAGTCGTGGGAACTTTCCTGCGGCTTTTTGTTTTGATGAACCCTGAAATCGTTTCTTTTGTATAGAAACCAAACCTGTAATTCAACACATGAAGCCTTTTTATGCACTCGCTGTGGGTCTGCTCGCAGCCTTTTGCGTGAATGCGCAGATCAATTATCCGGGTGAGCCCTGGAACTGGTCTGACACACATTTTCCGGGACACCTCAGCTTTATGGAAATGCCGGCGCTCGATCGGGAGGCGCTCGCCGCAGAGGACGCGGTGGTGGACCAGTACAAAGAAGCACCATGGCGCTTCGGAGTAGAGCACGAGGTACAAATCACGCCTTACAATTCAGGCACCTGGACGCATGACGAAGCCAATGGCCGGATGATCTGGCAACTCGCGGTGCACTGTCCGGAGGGAACTTCAATGAGTTTTCTCTTTTCCCGGTACCAGCTGCGCAAAGGCGAAGAGCTTTTCATCTGGTCCGCTGACCGCACGCGTTACCTGGGTCTCTTCGATCACCGCAACAATGCGGAGTCAGGAGTACTTCCGGTGGGTTTGATTGCCTCCGACCGCGCCGTGATTGAGCTTTCTGTGCCGGAGAGCCGCACCGAGGGCGTTGAACTCGAACTCTCACAGATCGTACATGGCTACCGCTCCTTGCTTCGCAGTGATTTCGATCCGGTGAATGAAGAGCGCGGACCATTCGGAAATTCCGGGGCCTGCAACATCAATGTGAACTGTCCGCAGGGGGCCGACTGGCAGGTGGAAAAACGCGCTGTGGCGCTTATTGTTTCAGGTGGTTCTGCAATTTGTTCCGGCGCGCTGGTCAACAATACCGCCAACGATGGCACCCCCTATTTCCTCACTGCCAATCACTGTTTGCCCAACAACACTTCTCAGGTGGCCAACTGGGTCTTTTATTTCAATCATGAAACGGCAGGATGCACGGGAAATACCGGCCCTACCAATCAGAGCATTGCCGGATCTGTGCTGCGGGCGAGAAATGCAGGAAGCGATTTTGCACTGCTCGAGCTGAACAGCACGCCACCAGCAAGTTTTAACGTGCAATATTCCGGATGGGATAAAACGGATCTCAACAGCTCAGCTACCTCTGCAGTGGGTATTCACCATCCTTCCGGTGACCTGAAAAAGATTTGTTTTGAAGACGACGCTCCGACCAAGACCAATCAGGCAGGCGCAGCGGTGTGGTACATCAATGAATGGGAAGAGGGAGTGACAGAAGGCGGCTCCAGTGGTTCGCCGCTTTTCAACCAGAGTCACCGGATCATTGGTCAGTTGTACGGCGGTTTCGCCGCTTGTGCAGGTTCAGTGAATAACGGACAAGCCGACTGGTACGGCCGGTTTGGCGTGAGCTGGGATGGTAATTCGGCGAGTGCGCGCCTGCGCGATTGGCTCGATCCGCTGGGTCTCAATCCAAATTTTATTGACGGTTATCCGGATGGTTTTGTCGCTGCTAACCTCGATGCGGCCGCGGGCAGCATCAGCGGTGTGCCGGCAAGCATCTGCGGCAGTACCGTAAATGCTTCATTTACACTCTCCAACAATGGCGCTGCGACACTCACGAGCTGCACGATTACTTATCAGCTCAATGGCGGAACGCAGGGAACCATCAACTGGACGGGCTCGCTCGCTCAAGGTCAATCCACCAGTGTGAACATTCCGGCTCTGAATGCAGCCAATGGCAATAACACGCTGACGATTAACGTGTCCAGCCCGAACGGACAGGCTGATCAAAACAATGCGAATAACAGTGTTCAGATTTCATTCAATGCAATTGCAGGGCCGACTTTCAATTGCACACTGACCTTGAATTTTGACAACTACCCGGATGAAACGTCCTGGAGAATTACTCAGGGTAACACCACCATTTCCAGTTCAAACGGCACATACGGCAATCAGCCCGATGGCTCCACCTTACAGATTGACCTTTGTCTTGCGGAGGGCTGCTATAATCTGATCATGGAAGATGATTACGGCGATGGCATGTGCTGCGAGTATGGCGAGGGCAGCTATTCGTTGACCAATAACTTCGGACAGGTCGTAGCCTCCGGAGGTGAGTTTGAAGATTCTGAGATCACCAACTTCTGCGTGGGTGGCGTCGGTGTGGACGATTTGGATAGCAGCGCACTGACAGTTTACCCCAACCCGGCCAACGACCGCATTCAGGTGCTGAACAGCCGCGGCGGACAGGTGCACTACGAATTGATGGATATGACCGGCCGCGTGGCGATGACCGGACAATTTACCGGCACCCGTCACGACACTGGAATTCAGGGATTAAGCAATGGCGTGTACACCCTCCGCGTGAGGGGAGAGGGCTGGATGGAATCCATCCGCGTAATGGTGCGCCACTGACCGAATGTGAACAAATGATGTGAATAAAAGGCCGTCGCAAGCGGCCTTTTTTCATGTCCCGCGAAGAGCTCTGCAGGTAATTTCGTCCTCCCTGCGCCGCAGTTCCCCTATGCTTCCCATACCCGACTGGAATACCTGGCAAATCAGCCTCTTTGCATTGACCTGCCTGGCTTGGATTGTTCAGCTCATATATATGCTCCGGTACTTCCTTCCCGTGGCGAGATATCGCCCGGGCGCCGCTGAAGACCGTCCGGTGCCTGTCACGGTGGTCATCAGCGCCCGCAATGAGGAGAAGAACCTGATGGAACACATTCCGGTGATCATGGAACAGGATCATCCGGAGTTTGAGGTGATTGTGGTCAATGACAGCAGCTGGGACGACACCGGCACCATTCTGAAAGCGCTGGAACTGGGCTATCCCAACCTGCGTGTAATTCATCTGGATGAGGAAAAGCAGAACATGCAGGGAAAGAAATTCGCTCTGACTCTGGCCATTAAGGCTGCGAAATACGAGCACATAGTATTCACCGATGCCGATTGCCAGCCCGCATCCGCCTCCTGGCTCCGCAGGATGGCATCCGGGTATACCGAAGGGAAGGAACTTGTGCTCGGTTTTTCTCCGCTCACCCGCAGGCCGGGATGGCTGAACCGCATCATCCGGTACGATACCCTGTTGGCGGGTATGCAATACCTCGGATTTGCCCATCGAGGGAATGCCTACATGGGAGTAGGGCGGAATCTTTCGTATAAAAAAGAACTGTTTTTCCGGGTGGGTGGATTCCGCAGTCATTACCGGCTGGCCTCCGGAGATGATGATCTTTTTGTGAATCAAGTAGCCACGCGCAAAAACGTGAGCGTGGTGGCCGAGCCCGAAGCGCATACCTTTTCAGCGCCAAAAACAACATGGAAGGACTGGTTTGCCCAAAAGCGCCGTCATTTTACCACCGCGCCCTTCTATCGCGCTGAACACCGCAACCTGCTTGGACTTTGGCCATTTTCATTCTATCTGCTGATCATGGCCGGGATCGCTTCGTGCGTTGTCAATGCCGGTCTGTGGATAGTTGGTGGTTTGCTCCTCGTAAGGTACCTTGTCCTTATCGCTACTTTGCAGGCAGCATGCAAGAGGCTGAATCAGTCGGCTGATCTCGTGTGGCTGGCTCCCTTTCTGGAGTTCCATCTGCACGCGCTTCACGTCGGACTCTATTTCAGTAATCTCCTGCGGAAACCACAAAAATGGACCTGATTTCACACCTCTCAGAGAAAGGGCAGTACGACTACCAGCTCGTTCAGCGCGCCATCCAGCAGGGCGAACAAAAAGCTTTCGGCGAACTGATGGAGCGTTACCGCGAGCCGGTGTATTTCATGCTGCTGAAAATGGTGAACAACAGGGACGATGCCGAAGACCTCACGGTTGAAGCATTCGGCAAGGCGTTCAGACGATTGCACCAATACACTCCTCAGTTTGCCTTCTCGACCTGGCTGTTCAAGATTGCCACGAACAATGCCATTGATTTTATCCGGAAAAAGAGAATCCGCGCCATTTCCATTAATCAAGGGTTCCAGACTGAGGATGGCGAAACCATCGAGATCAGTGTGAAGGATGCCGTACTCGACCCGGCGGAAGCCATGCAGAAGGAAGAACGCATCCGCAAAATGCGCGAAATCGTAGACAAGCTAAAGCCCCGGTACAGAAAGCTGGTGGAAATGCGCTATTTCGACGAAATGGCTTACGAGGAAATCGCAGAAGAACTGAAATTGCCCCTCGGAACCGTCAAAGCGCAGCTGTTTCGGGCTCGGGAATTCCTCTTTCAGATGATGAAGAGTACCCGTGACATTTACTGAACCACCCGGCCATGGACCTGCTCAGAGAGTATTTCCCGTCTATGACTCCCCGGCAGGACGCCCATTTCCTGCAGCTCGGCGATGTGTACCGGGAATGGAATCAGCAGATCAACGTGATTTCAAGAAAAGATATCGATCAGCTCTACGAGCGCCACGTGCTTCACAGCCTGGCTATCTATAAATTCCTTGCATTTCAGCCTGGGTCACAAATCCTGGACATCGGCACGGGCGGTGGATTTCCCGGAATCCCGCTCGCTATTATGCAGCCTGAAGTTCAGTTTGTGCTGGTGGATTCCATTGGAAAGAAAATCAAAGTTGTTCAGGGCGTGGTGGATGCCCTCGGCCTTCGCAATGTGTCCGCCCGTCACGAAAGGGCAGAAAAGGTCAACGGCAAATTTGATTTCGTGGTGAGCAGGGCGGTGGCTCCGTTATCAGAGCTGATATACTGGTGCCGGCCGAAAATCTCCGGCAATGACCGCAACGCGCTTCCCAACGGACTTATCTGCCTCAAGGGCGGAGACCTCCGGGAAGAAATCAAGCCCATTCCTGATCCGGTTGAGATACACCCATTATCGGAGTATTTCTCCGGTGAATTCTTTCAGGAAAAAAAACTGATCTATGTTTCGCTCTGAAAACAAAAAAGGGTTCACGTCGAACCCTCTTCTGTAAACCTGCAAGGAAAATTTTGAAACCAACGCAGCCTGGAAGCTGCGCAACCACAAATAAGACGACCCCCTTTTTCGGGGGTTGCCTCTTTTTGTTGAAAAAAAATGAATTAAGGGGTAAAACGGTAGCCCACGCCGCGTACAGAGTGGAAATAACGCGGGCTTCGGGAATCCGGCTCGAAGTATTTGCGGAAGGCCAAAATGTAATTGTCGATTGTCCGGGTGTTCGGAAACACATCATAACCCCACACTTTTTCGAGAATTTCTTCCCTGCTGATAACCTCGCCGGCGCGCTGCGTGAGCAGATTGAGGAGTTTGATCTCCCGCTTGGACAGGGTATGAGTATCGCCCTTGTGGTCGCGGATGGAAAAGTTCAGAAAATGAACGGAACCTCCCCCAAAGGTGTATTCATCCCGGTCAGCAAGGCTTTTTGGAGTTCCCTCTTTTCTCCGGATCAGCTTGGCTACCCGGAGCAACAGCTCCTCCAGATCAAACGGTTTGGTGAGGTAGTCATCGCCCCCGATGCGCAACCCTTCTACCCGGTCTTTGCCCGTTCCTTTGGCAGACAGGAACAGAATAGGGGTGGTATTGCCTTCTATCCGGACAGTCTGACATACCGCGAAGCCGTCAAGTCCCGGTATCATCACATCCAGAATGGCAAGGTCAAAGGCTTGTCCGCGCATCTTCTGCAGTGCCAGCGGCCCGTCTGAGGCGTGAACCACGGAGTATCCTTCAAGTTCCAGATTCAACTGCAGCGCTGAGGCCAGGCTTTCTTCATCCTCTACAAGTAATATGCGGTAGCTCATTGCGCGATGTGTGTGCAAAAGTACACCCTACATTGGCCTCTAAATTCAAGTGTATGAGCGAAGAGGAAATCCTGTTGAAAGTCAATGCAATGTCTGACTCCACCCTCCTGGGCGCTCTGGGTATCCGGTTCACCAGGGTGGAAAAGGACTATCTGGAAGCTGTAATGCCCGTGGATCAACGGACACATCAGCCCTATGGACTGTTGCATGGCGGGGCTTCCGCAGCACTCGCCGAAACACTCGGCAGTTTTGGCTCTCACCTCATCGCAAGTGAATCCGGTGCTCTGGCAGTGGGTGTGGAGCTCAACATCAATCACCTCCGAAGCAAGCGAAACGGCGAAGTGACCGGCAAAGCCCGTCTGCTGAGGGGCGGACGCAGCATTCACGTTTGGAATATCGATGTAGTGGATGAAGCCGGTGAACCGATCGCCGTAAGTCGCCTGACGGTGATGATCAAGGAAGGAAAGGGATGAGTGGGTGGAATATCATCACATCTGCCCTTGAAAAAGGAGTGCACTTCGTCTGGTGCCGCTTGCCGGGCGCAGGCTCCTCTGGAATACATGCATTCTATAATGATGGCCGGTACATCACCGAAGATGGTGTTGAAGTGTGGCTGAAGCCCTGGGATGACGCGCCCGGGCAAGCCCGTCACGCAATTCTTTCTGAAGATTCCTATCTCGGCATGATTTCAGGCGCAGTGAATGACATGCGCGTCAATGGATGGTCGAAGGTGGTACTCAGCCGAATTGTGAGCGGACCGGAATGTTCTTTCGGTCAGCTTGCTGCGCTGTACGAAGCAATGTGCATGCGCTATCCGCAGGCCTTTGTATACGTGCTTTCTCACCCTCATTTCGGCATCTGGGCCGGAGCTACTCCGGAAACCCTGCTGCGCTGGAATGCCGAAGGGATGTCCACGATGGCTTTGGCCGGCACGCGCAGGCCAGGTACTGCACAATGGGGAGAGAAGGAGCGCTCAGAGCATCAGATTGTAGTGGATGAAATGCTCCGTGAGCTTTCGGTGTTTACGCAGGCCGCCGCGGGGGCGACAGAGACCATTCAGGCCGGACCAGTGGAGCATTTGCGCACACCCATTGCCGGCGGACCATTGTCAGATGCCCTGGCTGTCGCCCGTGCACTGCATCCCACGCCTGCTGTATGCGGACTACCAAGGCAGCGGGCGATGGTTTACATCCGCAGCCACGAGCCTCACCGCAGGGAGTTGTACACGGGTATTATCGGCCTGCTTTTTCCTGACGGAAGCGGTCATTTATTTGTGAACCTGCGGTGCATGCAACTCGCCAATGGCCGCGCACTGATCTATGCCGGCGGAGGTATTACCCCGGAAAGCAACCCCCAATCCGAATGGCAGGAAACGGAGCTCAAGGCAGGCACACTTCTGGGCGTGCTGACCGGTTAGCTGTTTGAAATGCCGACTTTTTTACCGACGAATTGGTTACTCTGGAGTTCGCTCACCATGAAGTCGGCAAGGTCGCCGGTAGTGATGCTCCAACCCTGAGTGGGGTATCCGTCTTGCGTCTTGTACCCTCCTGTGCGCTCTCCTTCTTTGATTTGTGGAGGGCACACAAACGTAAAATCAAGCCGTGAGGTGAGCAGCGCATCGAGGACGCGGATGTGAGCCTGAGTGATGTCCACATATTCACGCGGAAAAGTGGTGGTTTCATAGACTTTCAAGTGTTCGCTGGCCTGCAGGGCCCCTATTCCGCCAATGGCGATCACTCTCCGCGCTTTGTGTAAACGCATCGCATTGATGATGTGATGAATGAATACCTGGCGGTGGGAGAGTTCGGCAGAGCTCAAACAGGAAACTACTGCGTCCTGTCCTTCCACGGCTTTGCTTACTGAGTCCTGACTCAGGGCATCTCCGCTGACCACCTCCAGATTGGGGTGAATCAGACTGATTTGGGCGAGGTTGCGCACCACTGCCTTCACCTTGTGTCCTTTCTCCAACGCGCGCCTGACTACTTCGAAACCAGTTCTGCCGGCTGCGCCAAATACAACCACTTTCATAGCGTGTTCTGTTTGGTACGAATATACTCGCTTGTGCGATGTTCTGCCTTATGGAACAATCCCATTCCGGCCGTGTTCTATATTCGCCCGCTCACAGGGCCCGGAATGGTATCAGATAAACGCGAAGTATCGGATTTTTTGAATGAGCTGATTGCCACGGGAATTACCGATATTGTGCTTTCACCGGGTTCGCGCAATGCGCCGTTTTCTGTCAGCCTTTATCAGAATCCTGATTTTACCGTCATACCGGTGGCTGATGAGCGCACAGCAGGCTTTATTGCCTTGGGCAGGGCGCAGCAATTGCGCAGACCGGTAGTGCTTATTTGCACCAGTGGCACGGCCCTGCTCAATTATGGTCCGGCACTCGCCGAGGCCTATTACCAGCGTATTCCGCTCATTGCGGTATCTGCTGACCGCCCGGCCGAGTGGATTGACCACGGCGAGGGTCAAAGCATACGGCAGCCGGGCGTGTTTCAGAATTTCGTCAGGTCCTTGGCAGATATTAAAGCTGCTGCATCGGATAAGCAGCGCGCTGAAAACCGGGAGCGCATAAGCCGCACAATCGCTGCAGCCATTGGTCCGATTACCGGTCCCGTGCATCTGAATTTCCCGTTTGAAGAACCCTTGTACGGCATGAAAGAATGGGAGCGCGGGGGTTTTGAGCCCTTGGAGTCCGCGGCATTGCCGGTAAACAATCTCAGTGAATGTGCCGACGACATCAGGAAGTCAGAAAAAGTACTTGTACTTGCGGGACAGCTTTTTCCAACTCCGGGACTTTCGGAGGCGCTGCATGCATGGGCCGGTGCACGGGGAATTGCGGTGATGACAGAGTCACATTCCAATCTCGCATCTCCGGATTTCATCACTACCATTGACCGCCTGATTACAGGCTGGAGCGCGGAGGACAAAAAGCGCTATGCGCCGGATGTGCTGATCACGTTTGGACAGAATATCATTTCGCGCCGCGTGAAATCATGGCTTCGTCAGTCGGGCTGTATTCACTGGCGGATTGATGAGGGCGGCTATGCCGAAGACACCTATCGCAAGCTGAAAGAAGTGATTGCTTGTTCACCTGAGAAGTGGTTGCAGGCCATGGCGGACGTGGACGTAAAGAGCAGCTATGCCTCTGATTTGCTCTCGGCAAATGCCCGTGTGCGCGAAAAGGCTGACGAGGTTGTGGTGCAGCTCCCGTATTCGGATCTGACCGTGATGCATTCCATTCTCCGAACCATTCCTGCCGGCTGGGATGTGCAAATGGGAAACAGTTCCGTGGTGCGGTATATCCAGCTCTTCGATTCGAATCCCTTCCTGCGGTATTTCGGCAATCGCGGGGTGAGTGGCATTGACGGAGTGACGAGCACTGCTGTGGGAGCGGCTTCCGTGACAGATATACCCACCGTGCTGATTACCGGTGATATTGCCTTTCTGTATGACAGCAATGCGTTCTGGACGCCGCTCAGGCCGGACAACCTGCGCATCATCGTGATTAATAATTCCGGTGGAGGCATTTTCAGAATCATCGAGGGGCCTTCATCTACCCCCGCACTGGATGATTATTTCGAAACCACCCATTCGCGCAGTGCGGAGGGTATTGCCCGCATGTACGCATTGCCGTTTCAAAAAGTGAATGCAGCATCTGAACTTTCTGAGGCGTTCGAATGGTTATTCGGTCATCAGGGTTGTGCAATTCTCGAAATCCGCACACCCCGCACAGAAAACGACAAAGTCCTCAACACCTACTTTCACGCAATTAAATCCATCCAGTAATGAGCCAAAGGCAATGGGTTACCATCAAAGAGTACAGCGATATCCTTTTTGAATACTTCGAAGGCATCGCCAAAATCACCATCAACCGCCCGGAGGTGTACAATGCATTTCGTCCGGAAACGAACCGCCAGATGATCGAAGCGATGGACATCTGCAGGGAACGCTCGGACATCGCCGTGGTGGTGCTCACGGGCAAAGGAGACAAAGCCTTTTGCAGCGGCGGTGATCAAAACGTAAAAGGAGTCGGGGGGTACGTGGATGAAAACGGCGTGCCGCGACTGAACGTGCTTGATCTGCACAAACGCATCCGCGAACTGCCCAAGCCTGTGATCGCCATGGTAAATGGCTACGCCATCGGAGGCGGACATGTGCTCCACGTGGTATGCGATCTCACGCTGGCCTCGGACAACGCGCGCTTCGGACAAACGGGGCCGAAAGTAGGCAGCTTTGATGCAGGCTTCGGGTCGAGCTTCCTGGCGAGTCATGTCGGACAGAAGAAAGCCCGCGAAATCTGGTTTCTCTGCGAACAATACACCGCGGTCGAGGCCGAAGCCATGGGCATGGTAAACAAGGTAGTTCCTCTCGCTCAACTCGAGGATGAAACAGTGAGCTGGTGCAAGACGATCATGAAGCGCAGTCCGCTTGCGGTGCGGATGATCAAGCGCGGACTGAACGCTGAACTCGACGGGCAGCGCGGACTCATGGAGTTTGCAGGCGATGCGACGCTGCTGTATTACCTCACTGATGAGGCGCAGGAAGGCAAGCGCGCATTTCTGGAAAAAAGAGATCCCGAGTTTCAGAAATACCCCAAATTTCCTTGAGCAGTGCGGGTGAAAAGGGGCCTTCGCTGCGCGACTGGCTGAGCGCTTTCCGGCTCAGGACGTTGCCCCTGGCGTCATCCGCAATGCTCGTTGGAGGCGGACTGGGTTTTGCAGAGCATCCGCATGCAGCAGGCGTGTGTGTGCTTTCGCTGATTACTGCTTTTCTGCTGCAGATCCTGTCCAATCTCGCGAACGACTACGGAGATACGCTTCACGGAGCGGACAATGCAGACCGCGTGGGGCCGCAACGCGCCGTGCAGAGTGGCCGAATTTCGCCTGCGCAGATGAAACGAGCCATCGCAATTACTGCGGTTCTTGCGCTGATAACGGGTATTTCATTGCTCATTCTGGCTTTGGGAATCACCGGACACTGGACCGCATTCTGGATTTTGCTCGCCACCGGAATACTCGCCATTGGTGCAGCGTATCAGTACACCGCAGGCAGTAAACCATACGGCTACAAGGGCTTGGGCGATGTGTCCGTATTTCTGTTTTTCGGTCTGATCGGAGTGCTCGGTTCGGCTTTTCTCTATATGGGTATATTCATTCAGGAAGCCTTCTTACCCGCCTGCTGGGTGGGTTTGCAGAGCACAGCAGTACTGAATCTCAACAACCTGAGAGATCATGAAAATGACCGTGCTTCGGGGAAAATGACCATCGTGGCGCGCCTGGGCTACCGGAAAGGTGTCATGTATCATGCATTGCTCGTGATGACAGCTTCCATGCTCATGACCGTCTGGGCAATGATGCATTCCACAGTCTGGATGTGGGCGATTACTATCGGATGGTCGGTACTGTCAGTGCTTCAACTTGGTCGCCTGATGCAGGTGAGGCAATTCGCAGCAATTGATCCTGAACTGAAAAAGACTGCGCTTGCCACCTTTGCGTGTGCGTTGGTATTTTTCGCAGGCCATATCCTTGCGATCGGCTGATAATCTCAGCGTCCACTTATCTTCACACCCTCAACCTTATTCATATGGCGAGAAAATATGGACTGGTAGGTATTGACATGGCCTATCTGATCGCGCTGATCGGAACCATGTTCGTGACCCTTTTTTTTGTGATCGGCGACCGGCAGTTTAACCTCGAGTATGCAAGTTTTTTTGTCTGGATCGATTTCTTCCACGTCTTTTTCGTGTTTCTGAGCGGTTACACATTTGCGGTTGGCCTGCGCGACCGCTCAAGCAGTTCGCGCCGCAAACTCTCCAATGCAGCGAAAAAGGGGAGTCTTTTTTTTCTCATCGGATTGCTCTTCATCGGCTCATGGGCAATCAATATGTTCCTTGCATTGGGTGTGTTTTACCTGCTGGCAGGATTAATCGGACAACTCGGAAACTTCATTTTAAGATCCGCAGCGGTGCTGGTTTTTCTGGCGTCCATGATTTGTCTGAACCTTGATATTCCGCCCGACCACAGGGCTGAATACTTCGCACTTACCCTGCAGGGTGCAGGAGCGAAGGAATTGCTCGCGTACCTGCTGTATAACGGATACCTCTCCGTGTTTCCATGGTTGTCGTTTTTTCTCGCAGGCATGGTCTTCGGAAATGGAAATATCCGTCCCAATGGGTGGTTTCCACCATCAAGTATTGTAGGTACGATGCTTATCGTCCTTTCTCTTTTTGCAGAAATGTATTCAAAAGGGTTGTACACTCCCTCGCCAACATGGAATACGATTGGCACCTATCCATTGAATATGAAGTTTTTCATGCCTTCGTTCGTCCTTTTCGAAACAGGCCTGAGCATTATTACACTCAATTTGCTCAATTATGCCTACCGGAAAAACAAAAACAAAAAGCTGCAGGATTTACTCCGTAAAATCGTAGAGTCGCGTTTCAGCATTCTCTTTGCGATGATGTTCGGAGGAAGCCTTATTATGGCGTTATTTAATCTCATCATCTTCAAAAAGGCGTTCGTTCTTTTCGTGCTCAGTGTAATAATCATTACGGCTTGTCTGTACGGGATTATCCTGTGGAAAAGAAACTTCACCGCAAAGACCCCCGTGGAATGGATCGTCAAGAGGATATCAAGTTCCACCAAGAGCTGATTGTCCGGGCGGTGCCGTATGAGCTGGTCTTTAAAAAACCAGCACGCACCTCACGGGATGTAATGGTTACCCGCCCTTGCTGGCGCGTTGAGGTCAGTCACCCCGCATTTCCATACATAGGAATCGGTGAGTGTGCACCGCTTTTCGGACTCTCCGTGGAAACCCGTGAAACGCTGGAAAAGGCCATTCTCGAACTGGTCAATGAACCGGCAAAGGTGCTCGATGACCGCTTCCGCTCCGTCAATTCTGCACTGGTCATGGCGATGGAGACAGCGTTGGGTTCACTCCGCGCAGTTGCCCCCTGGATGCCGTTCATGTCGGAACCACACGCATCACTGCCCATAAATGGTCTGGTGTGGATGAGTCCGGCTGACGAAATGGAGGAAGAGGCGATGATGAAGGCTGCGGCAGGTTTTACGTGCATCAAGTTCAAGATCGGAAGTCTGAATCTGGAAGATGAATTGCGCATCCTTAAAAAGCTGCGCGCAAAGTATCCGGCAGACCGAATGATTATTCGGGTGGATGCAAACGGAGCATTCGGTTACGATGAGGCAATGCGTGTGCTGGAGGCCCTCGCTGCAATTCAGGTGCACTCCATGGAGCAGCCTGTCAGGCCCGGACATTGGCAAAAGACGGGTAAGCTTGTGGCGAACAGTCCGGTGCCCATCGCCCTGGATGAAGAACTGATTGGACTGCATGAGCCCGCGCTGAGAGCGCAAATGATGGAAGAGATAAAGCCGCATTTTCTGATCCTGAAGCCCGGACTACACGGAGGATTTGAGAGCTGTGAAGACTGGATTGCACGCGCCGGAGCGAGTGGCGCCGGGTGGTGGGCGACCTCCACGCTGGAATCGAACATCGGTCTGAATGCCATTGCCCAATGGACGCTGAATCATCACCCGCAGATGCATCAGGGACTTGGCACGGGTAGCCTGTTTGTCAGAAACACCCATCCTTTCTGGCATACCCAAGCTGGCGTGCTTCAGTTTGACGGGAAACATGTGCCACATGACTGGTATCTATTAACCTGATCCCATGTCCGCATTTTCTATTCAAGGTCACGTATTCACCGATTCCGGCTGGCTGCTCAGCAATTGGTCGGATCAGGCAATACCCGCAGCTGCGCCGTGGGAACAGGAGTATCTGCGTTTCCTTTCGCAATGGGGTGCGGGACAAGAAGAATGGGTTTTTCAATCCAGCGGAACCACCGGAGCCCGGTCTTCCGTTCGCTTTACCAGAAGTCAGATCGAGGCGAGCGCACATCTCACTGCAAGGGTGTTTGATTTGTCTCGCGGAGCAAAGGCATTGCTGTGTTTGCCCGGACAATACATCGCGGGTAAAATGATGCTGGCCCGGGCGGTAGTAAACGGATGGGATTTGCACTGGGAGGAGCCTTCTTCGCTTCCGTTCGGGGGGCAATTGCCGAAGGCGGATATTCTCTCTGTCACACCGATGCAACTGGCTAATCTGTTGCAGTTTTCTTCCCGCTCACTGGATCCGCTGAGGATAGTACTGGTGGGAGGCGCTCCTGTTTCTCCCGCATTGCGCGAAGCATGCAGAGGACTTTCGAGCCGTATCGTGGAGACCTATGGCATGATGGAGACGTTATCGCATGCGGCCCTGCGTGAACTGTCAGGATCGCGCGCATCCGATTGGTTTTATCCGATACCTCCCATAACCGTGGCAGCGGATTCAAGAGGCTGCCTCGTCATCCGTGCGAAACACCTGGGCAATGTGCAAGTCATAACCAATGATGTGGCCGATTGGAACGGACAGGGTGGCTTTCGGATCGTCGGCAGGGCGGATTTTCTGATTAACAGCGGAGGTGTCAAGGTTTTTCCTGAACGCGTGGAGGAAAAAATCGGACATCTCCTGAGCGCGCCCTTTTATATCACCTGGAAGTCTGACGAAGGGCTGGGTCAAAAAGTGGTGCTCTGTGTCGAAGGAGAAGAGTTATCCGATGCGAGGAAGCAGGACCTGCTCAGTCGCATCGCGGAATGCCTATCCGCCCATGAACGCCCGAGGGAGGTATATTGCCTGCGGGAGTTTTCGCGCACCCTGTCAGGAAAAATAATCCGCAAGCCTGCAAATTAGTGAGCCCATGACACACCTTGTTTTTGCATCATCAAATGCCCATAAAATGGAAGAGGTTTCTGCGATACTCGGGAGTTCGGTTGAACTGACCGGGTTGGATCAGATCGGGCTTCATCACGATCTCATTGAGGACGCTGATACACTGGAAGGCAACGCACGGAGAAAGGCCATGCAGGTGTGGGAGTGGAGCGGAATGAATTGCTTTGCCGATGACACCGGGCTCGAAGTGGAGGCACTGAACGGTGCGCCAGGCGTGTATTCCGCCAGATTTGCCGGACCGCAGTGCAACAGCGCGGACAACAGGGCAAGGTTGCTTCGCGATCTGGATGGCAAGACCAATCGCCGGGCGCGATTCCGGACCGTATTCTGCCTGATTCAGAACGGACGTGAACATCTGTTTGAAGGCACTGTGCACGGGGTTATTCTCACTGAAGAGCGCGGTTCCGGTGGATTCGGATACGATGCCCTGTTTTGCCCGGAGGGAAGTGAGCGCTCCTTTGCGGAAATGACACCGGAAGAAAAGAATGCCCTTTCTCATCGCGCCAGGGCAGCTGAAAAGATGGCGGAGTTTCTGAAAAAGGGTTGAGGCGAACGAATTTTGTATTTTTCGCCCCCCGTTGTATACCCGACGGTCAGTAAAGCAAGAAACCAATGACCACATACCTGGAATTTGAAGCGCCGATCAAAGAACTTAATGAGCAGATTGAGAAGCTGAAGCAGAGTTCACAGAAGACCGGAGTGGATGTATCAAAGGCCATCAAGGACCTTGAGAAGGCAGTGAAGGATAAGACCAAGGAAATCTATTCGAACCTCGATCCCTGGCAGCGCGTGCAGGTGAGCCGCCATCCTGAAAGACCGTATACCCTGCATTATATCAATACACTCACCGGAGGAACCTGGCAGGAACTGCACGGCGACCGCAATGTGAAGGATGATAAAGCGATGGTGGGCGGATTCGGAATCATGGATGGCCACACCGTAATGTTTATCGGCCAGCAGAAGGGGATCAATACCAAGATGCGTCAGTACCGCAACTTTGGCATGGCCAATCCGGAGGGATACCGCAAGGCATTGCGTCTGATGAAACTCGCGGAAAAGTTCAATAAGCCGGTTGTCACGTTCATCGATACCCCCGGTGCATTTCCCGGCCTGGAGGCTGAGGAGCGCGGACAGGGTGAAGCGATAGCCCGTAACCTTTACGAAATGATGAAGTTACGCGTGCCGGTTATCTGTATTATCATCGGTGAAGGTGCATCCGGTGGAGCTTTGGGAATTGGTATTGGCGACAAGGTGCTGATGCTTGAAAACACGTGGTACTCGGTGATTTCGCCGGAATCATGCTCATCCATCCTCTGGAGAAGCTGGGATCATAAGGTGACCGCTGCCAATGCGCTGAAGCTTACAGCAGAAGACATGCATAAGAACAAGCTGGTGGATGGCATCATCCGGGAGCCGCTGGGAGGTGCTCATGCAGCTCCTGAAGAAATTGTGGAAAATGTGCGTAAAGAGCTGCTGAAGCAACTTGATAAACTGTCGGCAATGTCTGCGGATGAACGAGTTAAGCAGCGCATCAAGAAGTTCTGCTCGATGGGCGTGGTGGTCGAGTGAAAAGACTGAGATCACTCTTAAATTTTAAGAACCCCTGAACACCCTGTCATACGACCTGTTTGGGGGGATGTTGAGCCTGTTATCGTTATCACCTGTCGAATATTGAAAAATTCTCTTGGCGGGGCAAACTACAGGATTAGCTTTGCACCAAATTTCGGACTCCGGAATTATACTCTAAACTACATATGACAATGAAAAACAATCGTTTCTACGTATCCATCGTCGCTGTGATGTCAGCCGTGTTGTTTGCTGCCTGCGCGAATCTTGGCTCAATGCAGAAACACATGGCGGACCTGAGCTTTACAGCTTCTCCTAATCCGTTGGAACTGCATGGCGACAGCATCGAAATCACGATGAGCGGAAAGTTCCCGCCCAAGTATTTCGCGAAGAAGGTAGCCGTGGAAGCAACTCCCGTTCTCGTGTATCAGGGCGGCGAAACCAAATTCAAAATGAAAGCCTATCAAGGTGAGAAGGCTGCCGGAAACGGAGAAGTGGTTCCCTACGAAGCAGGCAAAAGCTTCTCATATACCGATCGCATTGCCTATACACCTGACATGGCTACCAGCAATCTGGAAGTTCGCCTTTTCGGAACCCAAGGCAGCAAGTCAAAGCAGTTTGACCCGATCGCAATCGCCCCCGGCGTGATAACCACTCCGCTTTTGATGAAGAGCGATGACAAGGCTATCTACGCAAAAGATCGCTTCGTGCGCACCACTCAAGGCAGCACAGAAGCCATCGTGAACTTCGACTACAATAGCTCAACTGTTCGTCCGGCTGAGTTGAAAGACGCGGATCTCGCGGCACTTTCTCAGTGGTTCACCGGCATTCAGAGCAATCCAAAGATTGTGGTGAAGAGCATCGAGTTCCAGTCATACGCGTCACCTGAAGGTGAAATCTTCCTGAACGATAACCTCGCTACTGAGCGTGCCGAAGCGGGTAAGAAGGTCTTCGCCGATCTCATGAATAAAGCGAAGATCGCCACCTCTTACGACGGTGTATTCAATATGAATCCGAAAGGTGAGGACTGGGATGGCTTCAGAGCCGCAATGGAGAAGTCTAACATCGGCGACCGTGATATCATCGTGCGCATTCTTCAGAAGACTACTGACCTGAATGCCCGTGAGCAGGAAATCAAGAATATCAGCAAGACGTATGTGGAGATTCAGAATGACATCTTCCCTCAGCTTCGCCGCTGCATCATCCGGGTGAATTATGACATCGAAGGATACAGCGATGCGGAACTGAAGTCAATTGCTACTACTTCACCTGCCACATTGAACTATGAGGAACTCCTCAAGGCCGCTACTCTGGTGGAAGATCTCGGTCAGAAGGCTTCAATCTATCAGGCTGCTGCCGGCCAGAACAACGCCGATTACCGCGCGACCAACAACCTCGGTGTGGTGTATTATCAGCAAAACAAGCAGCAGGATGCCGCAACGCAGTTCAACAAAGCGTACACTGCAATGAAGACTCCTGAGACCAGCAACAACAAAGGAATTGCTACCCGCCTGAACGGAGACCGCAAAGCATCGGTCGCCCTCTTCAATGAAAGCAATACCAATGAGTCTAAGTACAACCGCGGTCTGGTGCAGATTGCAACCGGGGAATACGGTTCTGCAGTGAGCGGTATGAGCAGCTACAAGACGTTTAACTCAGCCCTTGCCAAGCTCCTCAATAAGGATAACGGCGGCGCTAAGGCCGATATTGACGCGAGCGGTGACAACAGCGCTATTGCGGATTACCTCCGCGCAGTGATTGCGGCCCGCAGCAACGATGCAGCAGGGGTGGCAAGCAACCTCAAAAGCGCCATTCAAAAAGACAATTCGCTTGCCGCAAAGGCAAAGGCAGATCCGGAGTTCCGCAACTTCAAGGATGCATTGAACTAATCCGTTTCCGGGATGATATGGAAAAAAGCCACCTTCGGGTGGCTTTTTTCATGGTGCGGTATTTCCGTCGAATGAGTCCGGCAATACGAAGGAGATTCGGGGCTGAATGCAGCTGTGACAGACTCGGATGGATGGCTGCAATGGACAAAATAAAGGCTGCCTGTGAGGGCAGCCTTTCCTGTTGAAACACGTATTTCCGTCAGATCTTGAAGTTCACTCCCAGACCTATCACAAACTTGGACTGCAGGCCCGGACCCGGATTTACCGGGGTGTTGGTCTCTTTGTCAAAGCCGCGAAAAACCACGGTATTGTCGTCGTAGATGTGGTGGGTGAAAATGGTGGTGGTAAGCCAGTCGTTGGTTTTCATCGAGAGCAGGTTTTGAAAACTGATATCAATGTTTCCGGGCTTGTCCAAATAGTTGGAGAAGAGTTCAAGACGTGAGCTGAGGGTAATGTTTTTGGCGATTTCAGACTGGAATTGAGCGCGACCGTACGCTCCCATTTCCAACCGGCTGCTGGCGCCTTCTTTTATCACGATGAGCTGCCCGTTGTCATCCAGGCCAACTTCTCCCTTTTCAACACCGAATGCACCTTGTGCGGCAAGCAAATCATCCAGCACAAAAATGCCGCGATAGGTGATCGGAGAAATGAATGCTGTGAATTTTTTATTGGGCTTGTAATCCATTCCGATGGAAACCAGAAGGAAGCCCGGTGCCATGAAGTTCGAAATCTTGGGCTGATCAAACAGCGGAATCCCTCTGTCGCCCACGGCATAACCCGGTGCAAACTGAGACTTGAAGTTCACCAGTCCGGCGTAGAACCACTTCTGACTCGCCTGGCGCCCGTATTTGCTGGTGAAGTCAATCTTATCATCCGTCTTTATAGCGCGCTCATCAAATCCAAGGAGCTGCAGACCATAGGCCATATCCAGCGTATTGTCCCACGCGTTTTTTCCCCTTCTGTAGTTCGCCTTGTAATTGAGCAATCCTGCGATGTTGACCGCATTGTTACCACCGGCCGCCCATTGGTTCAGGTAGGTGGCAGCGGAATTGAATCCAATCGTTCCGCCCAACACCCATCCGGAATCCTTCACTGCTTCGAGCGCCCTCATGGCTTTTTCTTCCGCATCAGTGGGATTTACCTGGGCTTTGGCGCACATGGCTGCGGCAGTAAACAGCAATGCGGCACTGATTTTTTTAAGCATACAATAAGGTTTAGTTGGTTTTGAGCCGGCGAAATTATGCCAATTTTGACCTGGGTGGGCTGACCGAAATCGTTTGCCAATACTTTCGACGTTCCTTTGTCGTTGCCATCCCATGAAAATTGCGTATCCCACCAAAGTCATTCTCGCCTGGGCTGAGGCCATTAACGGAAATAAGCAGATCCGTGACTGGCTGATTGGCAATGGCTATCCTGAGCTCGGACTCTTTGTGTATGCGCTGCACCTGAAGCAGGACGCACGCCACTGGCTCATGCAATCGGGGTACAGCCATCTCATGGCACTGATCAACGGCGCAGAGGGGAATAAAAATGCCATTCTGTGGCTCAGAAAAAACGACCTGGATGTACTCGAGAAGATGGCGCTTGCAGCTGACAATGACGATGATGCGCTCCTTTGGCTGGTGAGCAATGACATGAAAGACATGGCCATTGTAGCTCAGCGCATCCGGGAAGTGAAAAACGAAATTGAACGCCGAAACAGCGACATTCACTACATGTCGTGGGACTGATCAAAAACGAGTTGTAATTAGCCCTGCGGCTCGTACACGAGCTCGGTCATCATCAGCGGATCAAAGATCTCATTGGCCACGTCCTGCATTTCTTTTGCCGAAATCCGGTGAATGCGGGCATACACTTCTTCAATCGTGTCAATGCGGTCAAAGAGTAGCAGGCTTTTTCCCAGATTGAACATTGTGGCGCTGCCACTGTCCTGGGATATCGCGATTTGTCCGCAAAGCTGTTGCTTGGCTTCGCGAAGTGCCTTGTCGGACATTGGTTTGTCCCGGAATACCTTCAGTTCCTTCCAGATCAGTTGCTGGCTTTTTGAAAGGTATTTTTTATCGGTACCCAGGTAAATGGAAAAAATTCCGGTGTCAGTAAATGGCGCGTAAGTGGAGTCAATATGATACGCAAAACCGTATTTCTCACGGATATTCAGACTGAGTCTGTTATTCAGACCAGGACCTCCGAGAATATTGTTGATGAGCGTAAGAGCTGGTCTTTTTTCACTCGGATAATCGTAGGCCGGGAATCCGAGCAGATAGTGCACCTGATGGATGTCCTTCTGAACTGTGCGCGATTTAGCACCCTGTGGTTTGAATCGTCTTCTTCCGAGCGACTGACGGACTACTATGTGATCGCCAAAGTATTTCTCGAGTAAATTTTTCAGTACATCTGGCTGCACGGGCCCGGCACTCGCAAACACAAGATGATCGGGGTGGAGAATGCGGTCGCGGAACGCCCGCAGGTCTTTGGAGCCAAAGGAAGCGAGACTCTTCTCTGAGCCGAGAATGCTGCGTCCGAGTGCGTGATTACCGAAGTACAAGGCATCATATTCCTCGAACACCATATCCGCCGGACTGTCCAGGTAGCTGTTGATCTCATCGAGAATCACTGCTTTTTCCTTCACGATTTCATGCGCCGGAAAGGTGGAGTTGAATGCAATATCTGCCAGCAACTCAACCGCCCTTTCGAGATGGGGCTTCAGTACGGAGGCATGCAGCCACGTTTCTTCTTTTGCGGTGAATGCGTTGAGCTCGCCGCCCACCGCATCGAGGCGGCTCAGGATGTGGAACGTCTTTCTTTTTCGTGTGCCTTTGAAAAAGCAATGCTCAAGAAAATGGGCGAGGCCATGCTCGTCCTTGCGCTCATCCCTGCTGCCTGCACCAATCAAAAGTCCGCAGTGAATGACTTCCCGGGCCATGTACTGGTGCACCACGCGGATGCCATTTGACAACTCAAAGACGCTTACCTGCTCCATTTTTTCCGGTTGCAAAGAAACCACAAAAAAGGCCCGGTGCTCGCCGGGCCTCAGTATATGCATTGTTCAATTCTTAGTGCGCGTGTCCCTCTTCGCCTTCGTGGCTGTGATCATGTCCTTCGTGGTCGTGACCTTCGTGATCATGCTCACCTGCTGGTGCAGTGCCTTTGTACCCTTTGATCATTACGCCTGAGGCCTCCAGAGCAAGCACTGCACGCGGCTCTGTGATCAGGGCGATTTCTTCGGCAGGCTTACCGGCATCTTCTGCGAGGTGACGGAGATAGTCGACACTGAGGGTGTCATAGTATGCTTTACCGTTTACGATTGCGTTCAGTCCTGAGCATTCGCTGAGCGGCACTCCGAATGCGTGGTCCTTCATGAATACAGTGATGGCTTCGCCGCCGGTCGGATTCTCCACGTCCATCCAGCATCCCGCTTTGGTGCAGGTCTGCATGATGGTGCATTTTACAACGGCATTCAAGCTGTCTTTGTCCGACATAGAGGCCAGCAAATCAGCCATTGCAATCGCTCCCGTGGAGTCAAACGCGGCTCCGTAGCTGGTAAATTCATCGGTTTTTTCAGCAGGAGTGGAAGGCCCGCAACTTACCAGCGCAAGGGCTGCAGCAAGAAAGAAGAACGTGTTTTTCATGGTGATTTAAAAATGTGCCGCAAAGGTAGCACTTCCCATCACATTTTCCTGATAACAAACTCCGTACGCCTGTTCTTTGCCCGTCCTTCTTCCGTGGAGTTGTCGGCTACCGGTCGGGATGGGCCAAAGCCTTCATAGGTCATGCGGTTTCCATCCACACCTTTGCTGGTGAGGTAGGTGAGGACTTCAAATGCCCTTTCCTTGGACAAGGCCAGATTCGCTTTTTCATTGCCCACATTATCGGTATGTCCGCGTATTTCAATTTCCATCGAAGGGTGCTCTATGAGGTATTGCGCAAAAAGGTCGAGGGTGAGCAGGGAAGAGGACTCAATTTCCGCGCGGGCTGTGGCGTAATAGATGTCGTTGATGATAAACGGCTTTCCCTCGGACACGGTCTGTGTTTCCATCTCCAGCTTGAGCACCACGGGTGGGGCGGTGTCCTCTTTTCGTGAAATGACGCGCGAGTTGAATGCGACATCCTCACCCTTTACCTGAAGCACTACGTCTTCGCGCTTATTCATCTTTACCACTGCGGCATAGGTGCCATCGTCGTTGTTCACCTTCACCTTTTCTGAACTTCCGCTTTGCACGTATTTGATTTCCACTTCGGCATTTTGCGGCGCGCCGCCTTCTTCGGTCTTCACATCTCCCTTCACAATCGCAACCCGCTCCGGACGGGCTTTTTCAGGCATTCTGAATTCGTAGACATCCCATCCTTTTTCGCCGTTCAGTTTATTGGCCCCGAAATACGCCACTTCGCCGTCGCTGCTCACCACAATGCCCAGCTGGTCCTTGTCATCGTTGATCGGATAGCCCAGGTTTTTGGGTTTGGTGAATGATCCGTCGTCATTCATAATGCAGTAAAAAATGTCAAGTCCGCCTGCACCTGTATGCCCGTTGGATGCGAAATAGAGCGTCTTGCTGTCGCTGTGCATGAACGGCGCCTTTTCGTGCATTCTGGTATTGATGCCACTTCCGATGGGCGCGGCGGTTCCCCACGTACCATCCGCCTGCCGTTTGCTTACAAAAATATCATGCGTGAAATTGCCATTCAAATCCTTCAGACAGTCCGGGCGCACTGTCACGAAGAGCAGGAGTTGTCCGTCGCCGCTCAGACTGGGCTGACCTTCCCATCCATCCGTTGTATTGATGTTGGGGCCGAGATCAGTCAGCTCACCCCACTGGTACACGGTTTTGCCCGAAGCATCAGTGGTGCGGGTATACCGGGTAGTGAAAAGGTCAATGTTCTGCGGATTCTTGGGTTGCGGATTTTTCCGCGCAATGATAAGTTCTTTATTGTCTACTGAAACTGTTGCTCCGCCGTAGTTGTCACCGAGATTAAACGGCGGTGGAAGAGGCTCTCCGGCATTGAACTCTGAGTTGATGTCCGGCCGGTGGCACCAGGTAAACAGTTCCTGCAACCGCGGCTCAAAATCACCTTTTGCCTTGGTGTAACTCTGGCGGGTGAAGAACATGATTTCCCCGTCAGGCGAGATGAGCGGGAGGTAATCATCTGCGTCGGATGACACACCGGCCACTTTTCTGGGCTTGAATTCGATCTTGTCCGCGTAGATATCCGCATATTCTTTTACAGTGCCCTGAGCAATCTTGACTTCGTCGTACTGCTTTGCGTAGTTCTTATCCATCCTCGCCGGATCATCATCCGGAAACCGCATGAATTTTTCCAAGTAGACCAGTGCCTTCTCGTAGTCCCGGTCCGCGTAGGTCATCGTGCCCAGTAAATAGTACACATCAGAGTGGTACCACTCGCAGATCTCTGCGAGCTTTTCCAGATGGGCGATGGCCGGAGCAAAACTGGCACCGCTTCGCTTCGAGCGCAGAAACTGAATATCTGCTATCCGCAACAGGCAGGGCAGACAATTTGGATCTTCCTCGAGTGACTTTTCGAGGAAGGCCATGCGCTCATCCGCTTCGTATTTCTTCGTGTCCTTGCTCTGGGTTAGCAGTTTCTCAACCTTCGGCTCGGGCACATAGTCACAATTATTCTGGGCCAAAGACCACGCAGGTGATACGAACAGGAAGAGCGCAGTAAGAATGCGAAATGCAGATTTCATGAGGTCCGAAAGTTACAACTTCATTCAAGCGCATGCACCATGTAGCTGATCAAGAGGATAATGAGGAAGAATAGCGGATTGCTCGGGTTGGTTGTTTCTTTGTGGCATGAATTACCGAAGACTCGGGAAAGCCGGCTTGCAGGTCAGTGAATTGTCATTTGGTTCATGGATCACCTTCGCCAATCAGGTAGAAGACGGAATCAGCGAACGCCTGATGGACATTGCCTATGCGCACGGAGTGAATTTTTTCGATAACGCAGAAGTCTACGCAGCGGGAAAAAGCGAAGAAGTCATGGGGGATATTCTCGCAAAGAGAAACTGGCCACGCGATACCTATTCAGTCAGCAGCAAGGCGTTTTTCGGTGCCGGTGGTAAGCTTCCCACACAGCGCGGACTTCATCGCAAACACCTCCGCGAAGCATGTGATGCAGCGCTCAGGCGCCTTCGTGTGGATTATCTCGACCTGTTTTATTGTCACCGTCCGGACAAACAGACGCCGATGGAGGAGACAGTATGGACCATGCATCACCTCATTGAGCAGGGAAAGATTCTGTACTGGGGAACCAGTGAATGGAGTGCCCAGGAAATCATGGAAGCGCATATGGTGGCGCGCGATAACCGGCTGATTGGACCTGTAATGGAGCAGCCTCAGTACAATATGCTTGAGCGCAGGAAAATGGAAGCGGAGTACCTGCAATTATTCAAGACAGTGGGTCTGGGGACTACCATCTGGAGCCCGCTGGCATCCGGTTTTCTCACCGGGAAATACAGCAAGGGCATGCCTGCTGACACGCGCCTCGGAAGAAAGGAACTCGACTGGATGGCAGCGCGGTTGTTTACAGACGAGAACTATGCGCGCGTGCTCGGCCTGCAGCAGATTGCCGATAACCTTGGGGTGAGCTTATCGAGAATGGCAATTGCATGGTGTCTCAAAAACCCGCATGTGAGCACGGTCATTCTCGGCGCTAGCAGGCCTGAGCAACTGGAAGAAACCATAACCTCTGCGGACGTGGTTCCGATGCTCACGGACGAAGTGATGAAAGCCATTGAAGAGGTGGTTCAGAATAAACCGGGCCTGCCGCAATACTGAGACACCTGATGCGCATTGATATACTCACCATTCTGCCACGCCTGCTTGACGGGCCTTTTGCGGACTCCATTCTCGGGCGCGCTCAGGAAAGAGGCTTGTGTGAAATTCATATCCACAATATCCGCGATTACAGCAAGGATAAGCACAAGAGTGTGGACGATTATCAGTTTGGCGGAGGTGCAGGCATGGTGATGATGATTCAGCCAATAGCGGATTGCATTGATGCACTGAAGGCTGAAAGAAGGTATGATGAGATCATTTATCTCACGCCCGACGGAGACCGGCTGAACCAGAAAATGTGCAACGAGTTTTCATTAAAGGCGAATCTCATCATGATCTGCGGCCACTATAAAGGAATTGATCAGCGTCTTCGCGATCATTATGTGACGCGAGAAATTTCCATTGGTGATTATGTGCTCAGTGGAGGTGAACTCGCTGCTGCGGTGCTTACCGATGCCATCATCCGGCTTATACCCGGAGTCATGAATGATGAAACCAGCGCACTGACCGATTCCTTCCAGGATGATCTGCTCGCTCCGCCTGTGTACACACGCCCCGCGGATTACAATGGCTGGCAGGTGCCTGAAGTACTGCTCAGTGGTAACTTCAGGCGCATTGAAGAATGGCGCATGGATCAGGCCATCGAAAAGACGAAAAACCGAAGACCTGACTTGCTTGATAATCCATCCTGATTGAGGCCATGTCTAAACTTCCTGAATCGTGAACACAACCCCGACCTCCATTCCCCTTGCCGAACGCATGCGTCCGGCAAGTCTTGATGACTACTTGGGGCAGGAGCACATCACAGGTGACGGAGAAGTGTTGCGGCGTGCCATTGAATCGGGGAATATCCCCAGCATGATTTTCTGGGGCCCACCCGGCGTAGGGAAAACCACGCTTGCTCATATCATTTCACAAAACCTCAAACGGCCGTTCCATTCACTTTCTGCTATTCACAGCGGAGTGAAGGAAGTGCGCGAAGTGATTGAGTCGGTTAAAAAAGGCGGGATGTTTTCGCAAAGTGCTATCCTCTTCATCGATGAAATTCATCGGTTTTCGAAGAGCCAGCAGGATTCACTGCTCGCTGCAGTGGAGAAGGGAACCATCACGCTCATTGGCGCTACCACAGAGAATCCGTCGTTTGAAGTCAACAGTGCCTTGCTCTCGCGCTGTCAGGTTTATGTGCTTAAACCACTCACTGAAGATCATCTCCGTGAACTCGTGCACAAGGCACTTCATGAAGACGAATTGCTTAAGTCGGCCCATGTTACCGTGCTCGAATATGAGGCGCTGTTCCGGATGAGCGGTGGCGATGCCCGCCGTCTTTTAAATGTGCTGGAGCTGGTAATCCGCGCGTTACCTGCAGGTGAACGGCATATCACCAATGAGCGGGTATTGCAGGTCGTACAGCAGAATATGGCGATGTACGACAAGACCGGCGAGATGCATTATGACATCATCTCTGCATTCATCAAAAGCATTCGCGGCAGCGATCCCAATGCGGCAGTCTACTATCTCGCCCGAATGTCAGAGGGGGGCGAAGATCCCAAATTCATCGCGCGAAGACTGCTGATTCTCGCAGCGGAGGACATTGGTTTGGCCAATCCCAATGCACTGCTCATGGCTGAAGCTACGTTTCGCGCGGTGCAGGTCATTGGCTGGCCGGAGTGTCGGATTATTCTTTCGGAATGTGCCATCTTCCTCGCGACATCGCCGAAAAGCAACAGCTCATATACCGCTATCGACCAGGCCATCGAGGCGGTGAGGCAGTCGGGTGATTTACCTGTTCCGCTTCATCTGCGTAATGCGCCTACTGAACTCATGAAAAATCTCGGTTACGGCACCGCATATCAGTATGCTCATGGCTTTGATGGAAATTTCGTGAGTCAGGAATACCTGCCTGATCAGATTGCGGGAACAGTGTTCTACGATCCCGGAAAAAATCCGCGGGAAGAGCAGACGAGACAATGGCTGAAGGAGCGATGGAGCGATAAATACAGCGGCTGAATGGAGTGAGACAGAATCAGCCGGACTGATTAAGGTAGTTCAGAATCCGTTTGACAATCGATGGCCCTTCGTAAATAAATCCGGTGTAGACCTGCACGAGAGAAGCACCTGCGTTGAGTTTCTCTTCTGCATCTTTTCCGTTCGCAATGCCTCCGACTGCTATGACAGGAATTTTTCCCTGACTTTTCTGGCAGATATAACGCACCACTTCGGTGGAGCGCTCCCTGATGGGTTTTCCGCTCAGTCCGCCTGCTCCGATGGCACTGACTTCTTCACCGGAAGTGTGCAGTCCTTCGCGGGAAACAGTCGTGTTGGTGGCAATGATTCCTGCTATGGCACTTTCTTCAATGATGGAAATGATGTCATCGAGTTGTGACTCGGTCAGGTCAGGTGCAATTTTCAGAAAGATGGGGCGGAAGATGCCTGACTGTGTATTCAATTGCTGCAAGGTGCGCAGCAATGCAAGCAATGGTGCTTTGTCCTGAAGTTCGCGCAATCCCGGGGTATTGGGCGAACTCACATTTACCACGAAGTAGTCCACGGTGTCGCGGAGCGCGTGAAAGCACTTCACATAATCATCGGTGGCTTGTTCGTTGGGTGTGGTTTTGTTCTTGCCAATATTGCCTCCAATGATCACGCGCCCGTACCGTTTGCGGAGGCGCTGCGCTGCAGCAGCGGCACCGCCATTATTGAATCCCATGCGGTTGATCAATGCCTCGTCCTGAGGCAAACGAAACAAGCGTGGCTTGTCATTGCCGGGTTGTGCAAGTGGCGTGACTGTTCCTATTTCAATGAATCCGAATCCCAGACATTCCAGCGCATCCACCCAGCGTGAGTCTTTGTCAAAGCCAGCCGCAAGTCCAACCACATTGGGAAATGTCAATCCTGCAATCTGCACTTCACGGCATGCGGACGAAGGCCTGTACATCCGGCGCAGTATGGCTTTCGCGCCCGGCACTGCGCACACAGCCTGAAGAAGATCCATGGCCAGATAGTGCGCCCGTTCAGGACTGAAGAGAAAGAAAAGAGGTTTGAGAATGAGCTTGTACACGTTACAAAAGTACATCGCAGATGATGCTCCAGAGCTTGGGAAGATCAGTTCTGATCCGTGAATAACTCTGTTGATATATGCAAATTCACGCACAGTTCATCCCTATCCCGCACGGCTACTTTTGAATGGCAGAAATCGTAAACCTATTACAGACCGCCATGCTCGCGATTTTTGGAAAGAAAAAGATCAACACTGAACGTGTCGCTCACATGTTCGCTCATAATATTTTGGAAACCGTTGAGAGCGGTTTTCCGGACATCGCAGGATTCATAAATGACAGCCCTGAATTTGTTCGCACACCTCCGATAGAAGAAAACGACTACGGACGTTTCCTGATGATCGTCATTGCGGGGAATTTTTCATACATCCCCCAGCATTACACTGACGGGCAGGACAAAGAAATCATCGCCCATAGCGTGTCGAAGTTCGCTCCGGTGTTCGGTATGACTGAAGCCGAGTTCTCTATCCTCGCGAAAGAATACAAGGACTTTATGGGCCGCGTGAACTCACCTTCGAAGAATACGCTGTATGCCATGTCAAAGGCGGTGTTCTTCAAGTATGACTTGAACGACTATCAGGACGAATATTTCCGGATGATGAAGACGCCCAATCCGATCTTCCTCAAAAATCTGGATGAATTGATGCGGAATTTTCTGTGGGACTGGGAAGCGTTCAATGATCGCTATAAAGTGGTTTCTCAGCCCGCTGCCTGATCGGTTTTCGATATGCTTTATTACTGATTCTGTTGTATGCTACGTGCAGACCGTTTGGAGTTATATGCGGACGAAGTGCTTGACGCAGTTGTTCGCTTTCTTCCTAAGCTCACTCTGGCTGCGCTTGCCCTCGTAGTTGGTTTCTGGCTGATCGGCTGGTTTTCCCGATTTGTAAGAAGGTCACTCGAAAGACGGGATGTGGATCTCACACTGCGCACTTTCATCAAAAGTGCGGTGAGCATCGGATTGAAAATTCTGCTGATCATCATGGTTGCCGGGATGCTTGGTGTGCAGACCTCTTCGTTTGTGGCCGTGATTGGCGCGATGGGGCTTGCGATCGGTCTGGCTTTACAGGGCTCTCTTTCAAATTTCGCTGGAGGTTTTCTGATTATCCTGTTCAAACCTTATGAAGTGGGAGAGTTTGTGCAGCTCGAAGGATACAGTGGAGTGGTTAAAGAGATTCAGATATTCAATACAGTGCTCCTCACCGGCGACGGTCAGCTTATTACTATTCCGAATGGTCAGACCTCCAACCACGTCACTGTGAACTTCAGCCGCTACGGAATGCGTCGCGTGGATATTGAATTGCCATTTCCGATCGAGGCTGATGTGCAGTCTATCCGGAAGATCATTCTCGATTATGTGAAGCACGATCAGCGTGTGCTCAGTGAACCTGCTCCCTGGTGTGTTGTCTCAAAATTAGGCCCGGGAGATCTTACACTCACCGTGAGTCTGCATGTGAAACCTCAGGATTACTGGCAGATATCTGTTGATATTCGCGAAAGCCTGATTGTGCTGTTGCATGAAAATCAGATGCGCTTTGACGATGATGCGGAGCGCATTGTGCATCAGACGCCGGGTGCTTAATCCCTGTGCCCGCGTTCCATTTCCCTCCGAAGGTCTTTCTGCTTCACGTCTTCACGCTTATCTCCTGCATTCTTGCCCTTTGCAAGAGCTATCGTGAGCTTGGCCCATCCTTTTTCATTGATGAAAAGGGTGATAGGCACCACCGTAATTCCGGTATCCTTGAGTTTTCGCTTGATTTTGTTAAGCTCCGTGCGTTGCAGCAGGAGTTTTCTTTCCCTGCGTTCGGTGTGTTGCGCATGGCCCGCATTGGAATAGGGTGAGATGTTCATGTTGATCACGAAAAGCTCATCTCCCCTCAGTTTACAATAGGCTTCAGCAATGTTGGCCTTGCCTGCCCGTATGCTTTTGATCTCCGATCCGGTGAGCACCATGCCCGCTGTAAATTCCTCAAGCAGGAAGTAGCGGTAATACGCTTTTTTATTTTTAATCTCAGTACTCATTTCTTAGCGGGAGGGCAAAAATACGCCTGTGCGGGCAAGAATCATCCATTCTGAATAGGGCATAGGGCGCGGAGGTTGTATCTTTTGCAAGCCGATGCAATTGATCATTAGTTCTGCACTTCACCGTCACCGCGAAAAATTGGCCAGAATAGCCTACTTCTTTCCCCTGCGCCTGATTGTGCTGCATATCAAGAAAAACCACTTTCTGATTTTCTTCTGGCTCGTATTATTCGGAATTATCACCGGGCTTTTTGCTGACCGAATCGGAGTGCCTCAGCAATTTCTTGTCCCTGAGTACCGCGGTGCCACGGGAATTATTGCATTCGGTGTGGTGGGGTTTGCAGTGGGTGGTTTTATCACGGCCTTCAATCTGTACACGTACATCATGCATGGCTTCCGGTTTCCCTTTATCGCTACACTGAGCCGGCCTTTTCACAAGTTTGCGCTGAATAATTTCATTATTCCCGGATTGTTTGTAGTGGTGTATCTCTGGTGCAGCGCGAATTTTCAGTATTACCACGAACTCATCGAACCGCCGCGTATCGTGTTTAATCTTCTCAGTTTTCTGCTGGGTATTACTCTGTTTCAGGCGCTGTCCTATTTCTATTTCCGGTATACCAACAAAGACGCCCGATCATTTGGCAACGAGCCTTATGACTCTCCCGTGGATACTCCCCTTCAGGCGCCGCGCTCATGGACCATTGCCAAGGACAGAACCACATGGCATGTGGAAACATACCTCTATTCATTTCGGAGGATTGCTCTCGCCCGCGAAAGTGCACACTACGAGCGGGATGTGCTCGAAAAGGTGTTTTCCCAGAATCACATCAATGCAGCTCGCTTTGAAATCGCGCTCATACTGTCATTCGTGATCATCGGATCCCTGCGCGAGAATGAACATTTTGTCATTCCCGCTGCCGCCAGCACAGTTCTGTTTTTTACCATGTTGCTGATGCTGATCAGCGCGTTGCATAGCTGGATCAGAGGATGGACACTTACCGTGTTTCTGGTCGCCCTGGGTATTCTCAATTTCTTTTATGCGGATCTGCGCTTGTTCCGCATTGAAAGCAGGGGATATGGATTGAATTACGACACCGTGAAGGCCCACTATCACTTGCGCACGATAATCCCCGATTCCCTTCAGCGCGGAAGGGATATTGAACACGGACTGGATATGCTGCACAACTGGCATCGCAAGGTCTTATCGCGCTATCCCGCTCGCGGACAACTCCCCAAACTCGTCATTATCGACTGCAGCGGAGGGGGATCCCGGTCAGCTACATGGACTATGCGCGCACTGATCGCCGCGGACAGTGTGTGCGATCAACGGCTCCTGGATCACGCCACGCTGATTACCGGTGCGTCTGGTGGAATGGTGGGCGCAGCCTACCTCCGTGAGGTTTATCTGCGCAAGGAACTAGGCGAAGAAATCGATATTTATAATCCGGAATATCCTGAGCGAATGAGCAGGGATTTGCTCAATCCGGTCATACTGACTACCGCTGTGAACGACTGGTTTATTCGCTATCAAGTGTTGCGCGACGGTGAGTACACCTACAAAAAAGACAGGGCATGGGCATTTGAAAAGCAGCTCGCACGAAATACCGAAGGATTGTTCGATAAACGGTTGCGGGATTATTCTCAGGCAGAATTCGAGGGACAGATACCTATGATGATTCTGAGTCCGACGATCATCGACGACGGACGCAGATTACTGATTGCCGCGCAGCCTATGAGTTATCTGATCGGTCAGGATGCCGCTGAGAATGACCCTTATGCGCTTCAGGAAGAAGTAGAATTCACTCGGTTATTCAGCGACCAGGATGCCATGAACCTCCGATTTATCAGCGCACTCCGGATGAACGCGACGTTCCCGTACGTATTCCCGATAACCACGTTGCCTTCTCAGCCTGAAATCGGTGTCATGGATGCAGGAATCCGGGATAATTTCGGACTCAAGACTACTTACCGGTATCTGGACGCCTGGAGCAGGTGGATCGAAACTAATACGTCTGGTGTCATCATCGTTCAGGTGCGCGATTTACCCAAGGGAGTGGACCTTCGCGATAAAACCGAATCTTTATTCGGTCGGTTTATGGCTCCTATGGGAAGCATCTACGGCAACATGACGCGCACGCAGGATTATACGAATCAGCAAATGCTCCGGTATTTTCAGTCGTCATGCGAGGTACCCGTGGACCTTGTCAATCTGCAGTTGAATCAGGATATGGATTCACACATTTCACTCTCGTGGCACCTCACGCGATCAGAAAAAATCACTATCCGCGAAGCATTGCGTGATTCTTTTTTCCTTGCCGAAACGGAACGTCTGAAAAAGCTGCTTATCCCGGAACCTGAGCGGAAGTCCGATTGACCTCATCCACGACCCCTTGCACTAAACTGTGCGAGGTTTCGAAATAATCCGTTTCGTACAGAGGTGTGCGAATGCTTGATTTTACCTGTATCCGTCCGCTGAGATGAAATTCCCTGACGCCTGCTTTAAAGAGCGGTTCGATATGCCTGGAGTCAAGACGGCCACCGGCGACTACCGTGATCCGGCTACCCGCATCATTCACAGTTTCGGCAATTGCATGCAATCCTTCCCCGACGCTCATCGCACCTCCTGACGTCAGCACGCGCTCGCAGCCACAGCGCCCAAGGGCTTCAATGCCTGCTTTGCGATCCGCCAGCAAGTCAAACGCGCGGTGAAACGTGAAGGGCAAATGTCCCGCAGCCGAGCGAAGCCTCAGGGTAATGGCTTCGTCAACCTGTCCGTGCCCGGTGAGTGCACCGGATACAATTCCGTCGACTCCCGCAACCACCATTCTCCGGATTTCATCTTCCATCAGCGCTACCTCACTTTCCGCATACACGAAGTCGCCTTCCCGGGGACGGATGAGCACGACCAAAGGAATGCGCAAAGCCCTCCGGGCCCCGGCAACAAGTGCAGCGGAAGGAGTGAGTCCGCCCGTGCTGAGGGCACAGCACAGCTCGACGCGGTCAGCACCTCCGCGTTGGGCTTCCAGACATGACGCAATGGAATCAACAGCTATTTCAACGACCTTGTGTGACATCGTTAAACTATACTAACATTTTGAACTCTAGTAAATCAGTGCACTCAAAGGTGAGTTATTTCACGGACTATTCAACCTTTTCGGAGATGAAATATCAAACCTTTTTATTCATCGCAGGTATTCTGCTTTCTACCCCATTATTCGCACAACCAGTCGACGGGCCAACCCACCTCGTATTTGAAGGGGCAGGGATCAGAGGCATTGCCTACGCCGGTGCGCTCGCTGAAATGGACCGATTGGGGTGCCTGGACCGCGTTGAAGCCACGGCCGGAACATCTGCCGGAGCAATCACCGCCTGTCTGTTCAGTGTGGGCTTTTCTCCAGAGGAACTTGGCGAGGTGGTCGGTGAAACCGATTTCGGAAAATTCAACGATTCGCGCGGAGGACTTCTGGCTTCCGCGATCAGGATGAATCGCTTCTACGGCTGGTATCAGGGGGATGCCTTTCTCGAATGGATCGAAGCACTCATTGGGAGGTACACCGGGTGCAGTGATTTGACGTTTGCAGAGCTCCGGGCGCTTTCTGCAATCGATCCGCGGTTCAGGGAACTCACCGTTATTGCGGCAAGCGTCAACAACCAGCGGGTGCTTGTCTTTTCAGCAGATACCTATCCCCATATGCGCATTGCCGATGCCGTGAGGGCATCCATGTCGGTGCCTTTTTATTATAAACCGGTCCTCATTGATTGCCATGGAAAGGTGGTCACCAATTGTCCGCCAGGCGAGTACTGCGACATGTGTGTGGACGGCGGAGTAAATGCCAACTTTCCATTGCATGTGTTTGATATGGCAGGATTTTAGCCCGGTGCGCTGGGCTTTCGCATTGATTCGGCAGAGCAGATTGCCCTCGATAAAACAAGCCCGGAAATGCGCTCTTTTGAGGTCATACGCTTCCGGGATTTCGTAACGGCGTTTTATGTGTATGTGCTGGGATCCAATAACCGGTCATTGCTCACCCCGGAAGACTGGCAGCGGACGATTCTGATTGATGATGCCGGAATGGGGCCGCGGGTAAGACGCCTCAATGATGCGGAGCGCAGAAAACTGATTGAAGCGGGCGAAAAAGCTGTCAGGGACCAGCTGGGATAAATGAAAAAAGGGAGCCAAAATGACTCCCTTTTCCTATCGAAAGATAAATTCTTAGTTCTCTGCTGCAGGAGCTTCTTCCACAACACCGAAGCGCTTCTTCTCCTGAATGCGGCTTGCCTTACCGGTGAGCTTGCGGAGGTAGAAAATGCGCGCGCGGCGCACCTTGCCGTGCTTGGTTACTTTGATGCTGTCAATGAATGGAGAAGCGAACGGGAAAATACGCTCCACACCAATACCTCCGGACATTTTACGAACAGTGAACGTCTCGGTTGATCCGGTACCGCGACGCTGAATCACAGTGCCCGCGAAGACCTGGATACGCTCCTTGTTACCTTCCTTAATCTTATAGCTGACAGAGATGGTATCACCAGCCTTAAAATCCGGCCACTCTGCGACGGGATTCAGTTTCTTCTCGAGTTCCTTGATGCGATTCATGACGCGAACGTGTTATCGGTTCGGATTTGGGGGTGCAAATATAGGCGAGATTCACGATCCGCCAAAAGAAAATGCGGAATTCAACGACTCTTCATGCCGGGGCGCTCTCACCGGGAGCAATGGCTGCGGGTCGTTTGTGCTTCCAGCGCTTGTGAGTCCACAGCCACAACTCAGGATCCCGCCGGATATCGGCTTCCAGAATATCAAACAATTTTCGGGTGATGAACTCCTTCGGGTGAGCTTTCGGAGTATCTGTCACAAGGTGATAGGTGACCTCATAGTAGCCGCGCTTCACCTTGCGGATGCTTCCGAATACGATTGGACGGTCAAAGTCCGTGGCGTATTTCTCCGCGCCGAAGTACACAGCCGTGTCCTGCCCGAACCAGTCAATCCAAAGTGCCTTTTGCGGATTTGCCGGGCTTTGGTCAATCGCAATGATGAGTGCATTGACTTCATCGGGATGGGTTCTCAGGTAATTGCCGGTTTCGATGGTGGGAACCAATACAATGCCATAACGGGAGCGGCTCTCGCGCATTTTTTGATCGAAAAAGGGATTGCTCAGGCGCTTGTAGATTCCGAGCAGTATGTGATTCAGCTGCAGGGGTGCTGCCATTGCCCACAGCTCCCAGTTGCCGCAATGTCCTCCGCAAATGACGATGGAACGGCCCCGGGCGGAATAGTTGTTCAGCAATTCTGTATTGTGCTGAACCATTCTGCGGTTGGCATCTGACCGGCTAATGGAAAAATTCTTCAGGCTTTCGATGACCAGATCTGCAAAATGCCGGTAAAACTTCCGTGCGATGAGGCGGCGCTCGGATTCCGGTTTTTCGGGAAATACGCGGGCCAGATTGCCCAGCACTACTTTTTTCCGGTACGGGATGATAACCCAGAGCACAAGGAAAAAGAAATCCGAAACCCGGTACAGTATGCTATAGGG
>JBKDGH010000001.1:0-16371 GCA_046336655.1 Flavobacteriales bacterium
GCATAATCTGGGTTTAACCTTAAAAGCCTTAGTCAAAAATCGCGGGAATTTCCAGTCAACCTATTCCATGAGACTGCACAGTGAGTCGCCAGAATTCTATATTTGCGCCGATGAAAAAAGCTTGTTATTTGTTCCTGTTCCTTTTGCTGGCAGGCCCGGTAATGGGTCAGATTCAGAAGCCGAAGGCATCCTCCGCACCAGCCAATAAGCCGAAGGCATCGGCACCTTCAGCCTCGATAGCCGACGTGGAAATTCTTTGGGAAGGTCCGGGGTTAGTGAAGATCAAATTGGGCGACCAGGAGTTTGCTGTCAACTCGGGTACACCTAAGGCTGTTCGGTTGAAGGCTGGGGATGTGGAGGATCTTGAGGTTGTCAGTCCGTCACGAACGCTCACCTATGAAGAGTTTCTCATGTTCGACAAGGGTATGAATTTTCTTACCATTGAGCTTATTGGAGAGCGTTTGGATGTGAAGATGCTGACCCAAGTTCAGATGGATGAACTGAAAAGAAAGCGTGCCGTTGAAGAGCAGGATAAGGCAAAAGCTGAAGCGAAAGAACAAGCTAAAGGGGACAAGCTTTCAAGGGAATTCACCACCAAAGGGATGACTTTTTTGAAGGTTGCAGGTGGCACTTTCCTGATGGGCTGTACTTCTGAGCAAAGCAATTGTGGTGATAATGAGCGCCCTGTTCATTCGGTGACTTTGAGTGGATTTTATATGATGAAGTATGAAGTGACCCAGGCGCAGTGGAATGCTGTGATGGGGTCTAACCCGAGCTCTCATTATGGCTGTGATGAGTGCCCTGTGGAGCAGGTGAGTTGGGATGATATACAAGGGTTTATCAGCAAGATGAACAGTATGACGGGCAAGCGATTTCGTCTTCCTACTGAAGCGGAGTGGGAGTATGCAGCTCGCGGGGGCAATATATCGAAGGGCAGCAAATACAGCGGGGGCAGTAACCTGGATGGAGTGGCTTGGTATGATGGCAATAGCGGCTCAGCAACCCACCCTGTAGGCCAAAAGCAACCCAACGAGTTGGGATTGTATGATATGGCGGGCAATGTCTGGGAGTGGTGTCAGGACTGGCATGGAGATTACGACTCAGCTGCACAGACCAATCTGTCCGGTGCGTCTTCGGGATCGATCCGCGTGCTGCGCGGCGGCAGTTGGGGCGGCAAGGCGGATTACTGCCGCGTCTCGTATCGCGGCAACCGCCCGCCCGTCAACCGCGGTAGCGGCATCGGTTTCCGGCTGGTTTCTCCCGATTAATCAAGAGGATACTGTCCTCACTTCGAATTCGCTGATGAGGTTACTCTCGAAGAGGGCATACGCCTTCTTTTTGCTTTGTCCGTCGATGCTGGTATCGCTGTATAGAAACCAGTCCAGGAAGGCCATTACCCTGTTGTTGGGAGAGTTTTTGGCCAATGCCTTTACACCGCCACTATCCAGTACATCTGTCAAGTGTTTTTTACCATCCGGGGCTGGCATTTTGAACTGGGTAGTGGCACTAACCACTTCAATGTGTTCCTTCCTGAGCTTGGCCTTCAGGTATTTCCAATAATTGCGGGTTTTGGTGTAATCCTCCTCCTGGTTCAGGACACCCACAATATCCAGCACGCTGAACCACCACTTGGCATGGTCCTCATCCCAGATGGCACGCACCTCTTTGTCGTCAAAGAAGCGGATGGATATTTTGGCCGGGTGGTCTGTCACGTGTGGGTTTGAGTCTGTGAAAGCCGGAAACTTTTCACCCGGCACTGCACCGGGTTATCTGCACTTCCGTCATTGGTCAAATGTACTTGACAATGCACCGCGACCGAAGGCAGCCCACCGCAATCATCAGCCTGTCCACCAGCGCCTCCGGAAACTCCCGGGCATCCACGATGGTGCCGACGCGGAGGTCGGATTGGAAGAAGCTTTACGCAAAAAATCTATTTGTGAGCGTAGGTGCGAGAAGAGAGAGGGGTGTGGTGGCAAGAAAGTGTGCAAATACTTCCGGGGTTTTACACCGAAGCGCCCGATACAGGGCCAGCATCTGCCTGCTAAGTCAACACACTCTCCAATTCCCCCTTCCACTTTACGAAGCCGTCGACCATGTTGGAATAGTCGTGATAGATTCTTCGGAATGCATCTTCAGTTGAGCTGATGTAAGCGGTCTTGCCCTGAACCTTAATGACGTTGATGATATCCTCTATCTTTCTCAACGTCATTTTAAGAACGTTGATGTCCTTGGCGATGTGCCACACATAGGTGGCTTCTTCGGTATCGAGAGTTTCCCAGACAATGTGGTAATTTCTTTCCCCCTGAATGAGAAAGATGAACGAAAACGGCTTGTGCACAAACCGGAGTTTCATTATGTCGTGGGAATGTTTGCTGGATAGAAACCGAAGGTGCTTGTAGTGCTTGGTGTTTGAAATGGCAAGCAGGTCTTCAAATAGCTCTTTGTCATTGTTGTAGAATGCGTTGGATTTGAATTTCTCGTCAGCCAGTCTGTCGAAATACTCATCCATCGTGAACACGCTCTTGTCCAGCTCCACGTTGATTCTCTTTTTGGTCGTGGATTTGACGAACTCAAACTTCACATTGTCAATGAGTTCTTTATCAATTTTCTCAATTTCAGGAGAGGTGGCTTCCATGGAAGTGACTTCGCCATCTGTGATTTCGATGTGGGCCGTTACGCCGATTTTTTTTGTCTTCAGGACATTGGCGAAATAATTCTTCACCGCATCAAACTCTTCCCGGATGTCATAGTTGGGGATAGTGAGCTCCAGCGTATGCGGGTGTTCCTTGAATTTTTTATCCAATGAAACACCGCCGAGTTTGAAACGCACATCCTTGAGGGGCACATAAAACGTTTCGCGGATGATGACTTTGCGGGGTGGTGGCGCAAGCTTTGCTGGTTCGGTGTTTGGCGTATGCTCTGTTGGTTCACCGGATTCCCCTGCTGATCGATACACCGTCTCATGAGGGGTTGGTCTTACTACTCCTGCTTTGCCGGTCAGCGTCTTAAATAGCCCATCCGTATCAATGCTTCGGAACGTGATGATTTCGAGGCCATTCAGCGTATCGGCAAGTGATTTTTGGGTGTCACCGAACTCGATTTCGCCCACGTGATAGGAAGTGATTTCACAGAATATTTTCTTCTCGTTGGCTCTGTGGCTCAACACCCGAATAGTCCAGTAGGCAGGCTCTTTGAAGCTTTTTGCCACTTTCGGCAAATTCAGTTGCTCAAAGGACAACGGCCTGTCCGCCGTCAGGTATGCTTTGTCGTGCCGGAATGCTATTTTGAGTTCTTGTCCTGTCATGCTACATGGCCTTTCCGTGGCTGCTGCGAGGCTGCAAATAACTCAATTTTCTGATCAACCAGTTGCTTTTGGTCGTGTAATGGGGTTAGTTCATGCGCTTCAAGAAGAGTGAGAATGAGAGCGGAGAGCGGGTGGCTGTGGGAGTATTGTTGCGTATCGCAAGGCCGGATCGCTCTCCGCTCCTCATGGCCAGCCCATGCGTGTATATGCGTATAACAACTTCCAAGGGTGAGTTGTCAAAGTCGCGAACCTGGCTTTCGAAGAAGTAAATGAGGGGTGGCAGTCTGCGAGGACGTTTTTTCTTCCTGAGATGAGATTTTTTCTCGTTTTTGGTGTTCGCGTTCAATGGATGAGTAAGAAGATATTCCTACTTTTATTTGACTCGAACACTGAATGTTTAATTTTTTTATTCGAAGAACATGAAAAGGAATTCCATACTGTTTGTCTTGTGTTTTTTGCAGAGCACCATCTGGGCGCTGGCCCCCGGCACAAGCACTTCGTTGCGGAAACACCTGGAGGAAGTCAATGTGGAGTGGATTCACCATTCCGGGAAACTTACCGACTCAAAAGAAGTCTCTTTTTCCAGCGAGGCCGAGCGCATTCAAGCTCATCTCTATGAAGTGATTCGGATTTTAAGAATGAGTTCATCTATTGGAGGCGGGCAGAAAACTCAACGCGGGAAAGTGATTGCACAATTAGCTGCATATGCTGACTTTGGTGTGTTTCCTGAAAACCATATTTCAGAAGTGAGGACCCCTGTGTTCATTGATGCACGCAATGTGCACTGCGCAGTGGGCTATCTCATGTCCGTCAATGGTTTTTCGGAGTTGGCCAATGCAGTGAGTTCACGTAACAATACGGTTTACCTGAGGGAAATTCCGATATCAAGGCTGGAAAAATGGATGGCATTCAGCGGATTGAGCGTGGATGAAATGGCATTGATTCAACCCACTTATCCCCCCCCGTACGTCTGGAACAATGAAGGCTACGATTTCTCCGGCACAGTGAGGGATATGGTTGAATTCGACGGTGAGATTTATGTCACGGGAAACCTGTATTTTGATTTTATTCAGTGCGCATTGGCGAAGCGTTCAGGAGATTTTTTCATTCCAATAATCGGGTTGGAAGGTAACGGCAATGAATTGGAAGTATATGAGGGTAAACTCTATGTGGCAGGGACTTTTTCTGGTTATGATGTAGTAGTTCTGGATACATCGGATAACTGGAGCTATATTCAGGTAAGTACGTCCAAGATTCCTGAAGGACGTACATTGCTTGCAGCGTATGGCAAATTGTATCTGGCAGGTGACGCCTCTGGTTTTGCCCCAATGAGCGGAGTATGGGAGTTCGATGGTACCACATGGACGGAAATCGGAACAGGTCCTGCACCTACTTATACACTCTTCCAATACAATAATCGGATTGTAGCAGCCGGAGAACCGGGCAATATATACGGCAGTGATTATGAGGAACTCAGCGTTGCGGCGTGGAACGGGGCCGAGTGGACCCAACTTGGAGAGGGCTTTCCACAGCGAATAAAGGGACTCATTGAAATAAATGATACGCTGTTTGCCTGTGGTCCGGTGTCTGAGTATGGAGAAATCCGCTATGGTTTCGCATGGTATCGGAACGGAGAGTGGGATTCGGTAAGTCCGGATACATGGGATTCATACTTTTCGGTCCCGCTGAATGAGGAATTGACATATTCTTTTGAAGGCTTTTACAAAATTGGAAGCTCTTATTACATTCACGGCCGCATGCGCTTCTCAGGACTTACCATCGGCATTGTCGGTTCCGGTATTTATCCTTTCGCGCCGGTCACCGATCCTGTGTTTAGTGAGCCGTGGTGGTTTTACAGTCCCCTAATGCCTACGTTACCCACCAATACGACGGTATACTGTGCGTATTACAATGACGGAACCCTTTGGGTAGGAGGTGATTTTTATGACGATGCATACCCAAATCTCAATCTTATTGCCTCCACTGAGAACTTTGCAGTTGGCACGGATGAAATAATACCCGGTCTTAGACCAGTACTGTATCCCAATCCCGGAAGTGGCCGATTCCATATTACCTCTCACGCCGGGAATTCTGAGTTTAACAATGAAACGGAGTACCAGCTTATCGGTCTGACGGGCCAGTTGATTGAACGTGGCAAAGTTCACGCAGGAGCAGGAGGAGAGGCCGTAATTGACCTTACCCATCAGCCTTCGGGCCTTTATCACCTCAATGTGTTTGGGACCTCCGGCACATTACAATTTAAGGTGATTGTGGAGTAGACTTTCAGTTCAGTGTAGTTGTGGGCATGGCGCTTCCCAATGCAGAACCAATGTGATTGTGGTGACTTCCCCGGGAAGACTGATTCCCCCGGTAATTATGAGAAAGTGTGAGAAAATCCTTTGGAGCTTGACAATCAGATTGATAGCCAATGGCAGGAAAAATTGAATGAATTCTTGCATAGAACGACAAAATGAGTATTTTTGCCCCCGCTTCCGCAAGGAAGTGTAGATTGCTCAACGCAATCATATAAAGGTCGGGTAGTTCAGTTGGTTAGAATACGTGCCTGTCACGCACGGGGTCGCGGGTTCGAGTCCCGTCCCGACCGCAAAAAAGCTCTGAAGCAATTCAGGGCTTTTTTTTTGCACCGCGGGACAAATCGCTTGTAATTTTCTTCCTAATGTCTATCGAACTGATTGTCAGATGCCCGCGGTGTAGCTCGGCCGAGAAGCCGTCTGAACTGCCCGGCGATCACGCGCAGTGCATGGCATGCGGACACCAGGATGCACTCATCGCCTGGGTGGAGCTTCCGAAAGATGCCGATGTGGAACTCTATATCGCCGAGTTAAGAAAGGGGTTTCTGCGCGATCTCTTTTACGATTAACTACCTTTCGCTGAAATCCTTAAACTACCATGATCCGGAATTTTCTCGTCCTCACCGGCATTCTGCTTTCCTCATTCGCACGGACGCAGAATGTATCGTTCACCGGAGTGTATTATGTGGAGGAACCGCCCATTGTGATTGCGCTGGTGCAAAGCAATACCGCGGTGATTGGGAAGATCACAGACGGACAAGTCATTCTCGATGCCTCCGGCAGTGTGGAGGATGATGCGCTCACACTGGAAGTGCGCAGTGATGAGGGGGTGGAATATGCCTATGCGTCGGTCGACGGTTTGGGCAATCTCTGGTTTACAGACGAAGCACTGAATGTGATGTACTTCCTGCGCACGGAAGAGGATCCGGATGCTATCATCCGCGAACTGAACGGCGCCACCGCGAGCAGCTCAGGAACCAATCAGGCAGCGCAACCCGCATCTTCCGGCCAAGCCGCCAAACCGAAAGGCACGCTTTCATCAAAATACGCAGGCAAGCAGTTTTTGCATGTGTATACCGGCAATGGCTACTCGGAAAAATGGTCATACTACTTATATCCGGATGGTCATCTGCTGTATAACAGTGGCTCGAATTACAGCAGTAACGATTACTCCAGCTATTTCAGCGCGGTGACATCCAATTCAGATTCGGGATACTGGGCCGTGGAAGTGATGAATGGTCAGGAATACCTGAACTTCTCATGGAACGACGGCAAATCTGCTCAGCTGTTGATTACCAAGACGAACGATGGCTATCTGCTCAATAACACCCGTTATTTTCTGGTGGATTTAAACTACCGCATCGACTGATCAGGTGGTGGTAGGAACATAGCGTTCTACCAGTATCCGCACGTGATGCGCAGAGTGGCCGGCGATCATCCAGGCTATTGCGCGGGGAGTGACTTCCATGCCATTCGCATTTCCCCGAAAGTCCCAGTTGTCTGCGGGCACATTGCTGACCAGCACTTCTGTGGCCCGGCGCACCGCTTCAAATTCTTCGCACACCTGCACAAGGGTGAGGGCTGAGGAATTGTCGTGCTGTGCAAACCAATTCTCATCAAATCCCTGAAGCGCAGTGCTGTCGCGACGCGCCAACCGCATCAGGCGGTAGGAAAAAATGCGCTCAGTATCGATGATGTGCTGGAGCAATTGCTTTACCGTCCATTTTTCCGGCGCATAGCGGAAGTCGCCGGATGCTTCCGGGAAAGCGCCCATGACCTCCCGCACCCTGATGGTGTTGTGGGCAAGGGCTGACAACACGTCATCCTGAGTCAAAAGATTGAGGTAGTAGCGATAATACTCCGGAGTGTCGGAGAGCTTTGGCCTGGCGATCATGTACAAGGTGTTTCGGGAAACAAAAAACCGCCCGAAGGCGGCTTCTGATAAGGTGACGAATTGACTTAACCCAGAAGGGCTTCCATCTTTTCAGTCAGAATGTTTTTGGGCACTGCACCCACGCTTTTATCCACTACCTGACCTCCTTTGAGGAACAGTATAGTAGGAATGTTTCGGATGCCGTACTTGGCGCTGATATCCGGATTATCGTCCACATTGACCTTGCCTACAACGGCTTTGCCGGCGTAGTCATTCGCCATCTCTTCTACGATTGGCGTTACCATGCGGCACGGACCGCACCATTCCGCCCAGAAGTCAATCATTACCGGCTTGTCGGTGGACATCGCCACATCAGCGAAGTTTGCATCAGTAATCTCTACTGCCATGATTTGAAAGTGTTTGTTATCGGATTCGCACTCAACCTTCCTGCCACATATTATTTTCTGTCAATGCGTCAGAAAGCGGGTTGCAAAGGTAACCCAATTTATACACTCAGGATACCGGCGCGGATGAATCTCCAACTGCTTTTTGAACAGGCAGTCCGCGCTTGCGCACCCAGAGGATCAGCGCAATGCCGGCGAGTATGAAGCACACGGAAATGACTTCGGCCTGTGTGACTTTCATTCCCAGAAAGTTAAAGACATTATTCACACGGATTTGCTCGATCGTGAACCGCTCGATGCCATTGAACACCATGTACCAACCGATGATCATTCCGGGAATCTGGGTTTTTTTTCTCATGCGCCAGAGCGCCAGGAAAATGATGACGGCCATGGTGGTTTCATAAATGGGAGTGGGGAACACGGGAGGAACGAGGTGCGTGCCATAACCTTCGAAAATGAGTCCTTCTGTGAGTGGTTCGCCCACGCCGTTCACGTTATTCGGGTAATCATAGGCCCATATCCAGTCGGGCAGCCAACTCATCCAGCCGGGCATGGCAGACGTATTTTCAATTCCCCAATCGCCGTCGCCGCTTACGTGACAACCGATGCGGCCGATTCCATAGGCGAGCATGAGTCCGGGCGCAATGGAATCCGCTACATAGAGGATGTTCATGCGCTTTCTCCAGGCAAACCAGATTACGCCGGCTGCTCCGAGAATAAGCCCTCCGTATACAGTAAGTCCCGCAAGAAAACTTTCCAGTCCGGGGTCGGAAAAGAACGCCACAAACTCCTTCGGGTTTTCAAACAAGTGAAAAAGCTTCGCGCCGATGAGTCCGAAGATGGCGGCGTAGAAGGTGATCGTACCGGTGTATTCCACCACATGGAAATCGATAATCTTTTCTTCCGGCACAGGCAATTGCTTTTTGCGGTAATTCCACCAGCGGGAAAAAGCAAATGCGCCGCCCACGAGAATTCCGAGCAGCGGGTAACCCGCAGAGGAGAACAGGTGTGCCTGAGCTGGCTCATCGCCATTGAAGAGGCGCGAGCTGTTGACCAGGAGGTATACGATTTTCCATCCGAAGATGAATCCCATGAAACCGTTGATGGCGATGTCAGACCAGTCAGGTGATTTGCCGATGATCAGCTTGCGTTTTTCGCTTTTGAACTGTCCGAGACCTTCCCGGCGCTTCAGTTCGAGCGACAAGGTGTAGCTCGCGGTGATAAAGGCCAAAGCGACAAAAAAGCCAAAGCTGTTGAGCAGCTTCGCCCAGTGCCATTCCACCCCAAAGGCGTCGTTAAAAAAGTGATAGAGAGTAGGATACATGAAAAAAGTGCGGATTCAATCGGGTAAAGGTACAACGCAGGAAAACAGAAGGGCAGGGTCATCGTGCAGCGGCGAATCCTTCTTCACCGTATTCGCCGAGTATAACTGGTTCAATGGAGTTCCTGGATTCGCTTTTCCACGGCTGATGGACGCGGAGGTAATTGTCGGTGAATCCGAACATGAGCCCGTTATCATCGGCTTCTTCCCAGAGCACGGGGCGCGTGGTGCCTGCAAAAGGACGATAGAATGCGGCCTTCTTTTTTTCAGAAAGAATGCGCAACTGACGGGTGCGGAGATTGCGCACGTCCATGGGCACCACATCCGCTATGCGCACGGCAGTGGTATTGTCGCGTTCACTATAGGTAAATACGTGCAAATAGGAAACCGGCAGATCGATCAGGAATTGCTGCGTTTCTGCAAAATGGGCATCCGATTCTCCCGGAAAACCGGTGATCACATCCACGCCGATGCAGCAGTCGGGCATGCGCTCTTTGATGCGCTCAATGCGGCTGCGGTACAGATCCGTGCGGTAGCGGCGACGCATGCTTTTTAGTATGTCATCACTTCCACTTTGAAGCGGAATATGAAAATGCGGCATGAACGCCCGCGAGTTTGCCACAGAGTCGATGATTTCATCCGTGAGCAAATTGGGCTCAATGCTGCTGATGCGGTAGCGTGCGATTCCGGGCAATGCATCCAGCGCGCGGATGAGATCGAGAAAAGACTGTCCGTGCGCGGTGCCGAAGTCGCCGATGTTCACACCGGTGAGCACGATTTCCTTTGCTCCGGCGTCAATCGCTTTTTTCGCCTCGTTGACCGTGGTATCCACATCGGCACTGCGCGAGCGTCCGCGCGCCAATGGAATGGTGCAGAAGGAGCAGAAATAATTGCAGCCGTCCTGTACTTTCAAAAACGTGCGCGTGCGATCGCCGGAGCTGAACGACGGGATGAACGTCTTGACATCCTTGATTTCACCGGCGAGCACTTTGCCGGCCGGTTGATCGGCGCTGCCCACGTGCTGCACCAGATTAAATTTCTCTCCGGCGCCGAGTACGATGTTTACGCCTTCAATGGAGGCGATTTCCTGCGGTTTCAGCTGCGCATAGCAACCAATAACCGCTACATACACATTGGGATTGTTGCGAATGGCCCGGCGGACAATGTTCCTGCACTTCTGATCCGCCTGATCCGTCACGCTGCAGGTATTGATCACAAGCACGTCGGGGTGGGCGTCAATATCCACACGGCCGTAACCCGCGTCGGTGAATTGGCGCGCGATGGTGCTGGTTTCTGCAAAATTGAGCTTGCAGCCGAGGGTGTGAAAGGCAACAGTGCGCGCGTGGTTCATAACGGGGGCGCAAAGTTAAGTGACCTTATCTTAGCCATGATGAAGCAAGTGGTGATCATTGGAAACGGCATCAGCGGCGTGACGGCGGCGATCCACATCCGCCAGCGGAGTAGTTGCGGGATCACCATTATTTCCGATGAGCATCCGGTTTTCTTTTCCCGCACCGCGCTGATGTATGTGTTCATGGGGCATATGAAACTGGAGCACACACAGCCTTATGAGTCGTGGTTCTGGAAAGAAAAGAACATCACGCTGATACAGGACGAGGTCACGGCGATTCGCACAGAAGCGCATGAGATCACCCTGCGCAGCGGACAAACCAAGTCGTACGACACACTGATACTCGCCACAGGCTCGGTTCCCCGCCGATTGGATTGTGCGGGCGAAGAACTGGATGGCGTGCATGTGTTGTATCACGTGCATGATCTGAAAGCGCTTGAACAGCGCATGAGGCAAGGAGTGAAGAGGGCTGTGGTAGCGGGCGGCGGATTAGTCGGGATTGAACTCACGGAGATGCTGCGCTCGCGAAGAATGGAGGTGGACTTTCTCATCCGTGAATCGTGGTACTGGCAAAGTGTGTTGCCGGAACCTGAAGCCCGGATGCTCGAGGCGCACATCACTTTACACGGCGTGCGTCTCCATTTTAATAAAAGCATACAAGCCATACACGGAGATGAGTGGGGAAGAGTGCAATTCGCAGAAACGGAGCATGCAGAGCGACATCCGTGTGATCTTGCCTGTGTGGCAATAGGAGTGGAGCCGAATGTCTTCGTGGGCTTAGACAGTGGCATTGCGATACGCAGGGGCTTCCTGGTGGATGAATACCTCCAGACAAGTGCGCCGGATGTGTATGCGATAGGAGATTGTGCGGAGCTCTGCAATCCACAGATTAATCGCAGGGCAATCGAACCCGTGTGGTACACCGGACGACTGATGGGAGAAGCGGTGGCAAAAGTAATTTGTGGAGAACAAGAGAAGTACAATCCCGGAGTGTGGTTCAACAGTGCCAAGTTTTTTGACCTGGAGTATCAGGTATATGGAGTGGTCAATAGTGACGGCTCGGACAGTTTGTACTGGCAGGATCGTTCCAACAAGCGATGCCTGCGATTGCAGCTCAGTGCGGATAACACAGTTGTCGGCATTCACGCCATCGGCATTCGGCTGCGACAGGAAGTATGCGAAGGCTGGATCGTTTCGGGAGCGTCTGCAGAGGAGGTCATCCGCACCCTCGGACAGGCTTGTTTCGATCCGGAGTTCACGTCCAATCCGTTCGCCGCGATTATAAAAGAATTTGAACAAACGCTTTTGGGAAGTGCATGAATCCATCTATGTCAGTCGCTGATACCCTCGGCTCTTCTGGTGTGCGTCACGGGATTTTTCACCGAGGCATCACCAAGCGGGGAGCAGTTGCCTATGCCCTGGGAGTAGTCCTGACGGGATTTTATATATTGCTTTATTGGTTTCCGCAAACGCTCGAATGTGCGATCCGACTCACCGACGGACTCAGTCTGTGGCTTCGCGGGCGGGAAGCGGATCAGTGGTTTTTGTATGGGGTATTGTATACCGTCGCGGTGTTGGCAATGGGCATCCGGTTTATCCGGAAATACAAGCACAGCAGGTATCAGGTCATCCGCACGGGAAGTGTGATGTTCTTTCAGCTGGGATTTGCGTTTTTGCTTCCGGCAATTCTCCTGCGACTCAATCAGCCGGAATTTTATTTTACCTATTTCTGGCCGTTGAAGCGGGAATATTTGTTTCCCGATACGCTGGCCTCGCTGCAGGCTTGTGGCGCATTGGGCACCTTTATGGTGTGCTGGGGCGTGTTGATGATAGTAGTTGTTACCCCCGTGCTCACGTATTTTTATGGTAAAAGATGGTATTGCTCGTGGGTGTGTGGCTGCGGCGGACTGGCGGAGACGGCGGGAGATCCGTTCAGGCATTTGTCCGACAAGCGCAGAATAGCCTGGAGGACAGAGCGTTGGTTGGTTTATCCGATATTGGGGCTGATTGTAGTACTTACCCTTTTGCTTTGGATCAACAGCTGTGTGAAAGGGGAGTGGCTCGGCACTTTTTCCGGTACGTATGCAAAATGGTATGGTTTCCTCTTCGGCTCCTTGTTTTCGGGAGTAATTGGAACCGGTTTTTATCCCATTCTCGGTTCGCGCGTATGGTGTCGGTTTGGCTGTCCGATGGCGGCGATTCTGGGCATTCAGCAAAAGTATTTTTCACGGTTCCGGATCACGACCAACGGCGGACAGTGCATCAGTTGCGGCAACTGTTCCGTCCATTGCGAAATGGGCATCGACGTCAGGCAATACGCCCAGAAGGGACAGGACATCAGTCGCGCGAGCTGCGTGGGCTGCGGCATGTGTGCGGAGGTGTGTCCGCGTGGCGTGCTCAAGCTCGAAAATCGCTGATTGACAAAGAATTAGTTCGCTACAGGGAATCGACGGATCATTCGCAGGTTGTGCGAGTAGCTTCCTGATTCTTTATTATAGATACCCTGGTGGTCCAGCGCATCGATCCGAACCTTCCCGGACGCGTGAATAATCAATGGAGGAAAAGCATCTTCATTTCGCAGTACTATTCCTACATGAATGATCCGTCCTTCGGTATTGTCGAAGAAGGCGAGGTCTCCGGTTGCAGATTCTTCGATAAATGGAATAAGCTTTCCTTGCTCAGATTGCTGCCACGCATCACGTCGTATTTGGATTCCGGAGAGCCGGAACACAAGTTGGGTGAAACCGGAACAGTCGATACCAAGAATACTCCTTCCTCCCCAGAGGTAGGGAGCATTCAGAAACATGCGGGCGTATTCCTCCAGTGATTTGAGGGATTGCACGTGTGGGATTTCACCTTCGCGCACCAATGCTCCTGCGGGAATGATTGAGGGTATCAATTGAAGCGCACTGTCGGAGTAGATTGAACGATTGTCAGGGACAGAGCTAACGAATTCGATCTGTTTGGTGCTGACCCAACCCTCGTAGAGATCATGGTGCAACTTGACCATTGACCATTTTTCGCCTGATTCGAGCACGTCCATGGATTCGCCATAGAGAATCTGGGAGGTCATTTCCGAAGCATCGGTGGGTTCTCTTCGGAGAGGAATAACGGCCAACGGGCAAATGGCTAAAAGGGGCATAGTGCGGTGAAGATAAACCGGAAGAATCGGTTTTTTGGGATCTGTTCACCCTGATCGGGGTAAAAAATGATTCATTGCAGGCTTGCCGCGTTGTGATGAATGTATCAAGGATTGGTCCGACCTCCATTAGCTCTTGAATACAGAATGCTGGTTATCAGTTAGTTGCATTTTGGATGATTATAGCCTAAACGCCATATATTCTCGATCAAACAAAAAGAATCATCGACGTATGAATTTTTTTTGCTGTTTAACGAAGTGTTGTTCATAACTTTGAAGCCGAGAACTGTGAAACGGCTGCCTGTAAAAGGGTAGGACCATACCTAACCAAATTATCGTTTTAACCAAATGAACAACCTTTACACGTTGACCCGCTTGATGCGTGTTGATCATCTTACCGGCTCCGAAAAGGCGAAACGGTTTGTGAGGCTGCTCGCCTTGCTTCTTCTTGTCACAGGTCGGACAAGCGCAGCTCAGGCTCAGTTGTTTGAGTTTGGAACGTCCATTCAGTCGATGTCAAACTCGGAAAATCCGGGTGAGCAGGCATTAGCCGCCGAGCTGAATAGCCTTGCATACAGCGAATTACCGACTGCCTTGCTCAATGAAGGTCAACTCACACTACCTGGCGATAGTCAGGCGGCTGTGTGTTTACAAGTAAGTGCAGACGAGATTGGCCTCATTGACTTCGGGGGGGCTGATTTGGCTGATATCCAGATGGTTCGTGTTAGGGTAGAAAATGCGGCTGACCTGACGGGAAGCTATTCAGCAGACCTTATTCCATCCGGAGTTCATATTCTGGTGATCTCTGAGACCGAGATAACACCTTCGGCACTGGCCGCCTTTTTCGGAAAAAGCCTGAACAGGCCTGTTTACTATACCATTTCTATTCCACGATAAGCCTTAACCATATGAATCACAATTACCTAAATCTGGCTTTGTCGGTTGTTCTCACGAACTTGTGCCTTGGGCTTTCCTCACAAGTACAAGTCCCTTTTACTCAGCGGACATCGGTTTTTTCACCAACCCAGGAAATCTACAGCGTAAATGGTGACTTTACCATGATCGGTAATACCAATATGACGCTGCAGGCCTATTCGGACATTCGGAATAATAGCAATAACACCATGATCAAGGTTGATGAAGACGAGTTCCCGTCAACCAACAACTCATCTTCCGCGACTTTGGCGCTTTCTGCTGAGAATGGAGCCAATCCTGAGTGTAGCAACATTCTTTTCGCAGGGCTGTATTGGTCAGCTCGGACGGACTTGGCTCCAACCACGCTCGAGAAGCGCACGGTGAAGTTTCGTGGCCCCGGGGAGAACAGTTACACTACCTACGTTGCGAATTCAAGCGACATTCGTTTTCCCGGTGATGACCTTATGTACGTGTCGTTTGTAGAAGTGACTACTCAGGTCCAGCAGGCTGGACTTGGTGAGTACTGGGTTGCAGACATGGCACTGACAACGGGAAATGGAGCTTCAACAGGATATTATGGAGGCTGGGGCCTGATTGTCGTTTATGAGAATTCGGTCATGAACCATCGTGATATCACGGTATTTGACGGATATGCTTATGTGATAGGAGGTGAAGCTCAGTGGGAATTGCCCGTATCGGGATTCACCTCGGCGCTTGTGGGTGATGTGAACATGAAACTGGGGCTAATGGCTGGAGAAGGAGATGTCGCACTCTTTGGAGACCAATTCGAGATCCAACAATTGAACACGCCCGACTTTCAGCTGCTCAATCATGGCGAGAACTTGACCAATAACTTCTTTAACAGTTCAATATTTACCGGTGGTAATCCGAGGAACCCGAACCTTCAGAATAATACGGGAATGGACATCAGTATGTTCAATATCCCGAACCCGGGGAATACTATCATCGCGAACGGACAAACGAATACCAAGTTCAGGTATAGCTCAAACCAGGATACATATATAATTTATTCCATTTGCATGGCGGTGGACTCTTATGAGCCTGTCGTTGAGGGCTTCTTGTCAACTGTCAGTGTAAACGATATTCCAACTACCTCTCAGTCGTTGACTGTAGCGCCCGGTGATGAAATTCAATATAAAGTAGAAATCAGGAACAGGGGAACTGAGCCGGTACACTTTACGCGGATTGAAATCCCCTTGCCCTATGCGGCTGTTCTTCTTACAGGCAGTTCAGTGAATGTTTATCCCCCGGCAAGTTCTGCGGCTATACCATACGTAGACGCGGGCCTTGGTGCCAATGGGACACTGGTTTGGGATTTTGGTACGCTGCCTTTGTCAGCCAACCCGAATGACTTGTTGGCCGACATCAGTTTCACTCTTATGGTGAGTGAAGATTGCTCATTATACCAAAACTTCAATTGTTCTGCGCCGAGCGTTCAGATTGACGGTACCATTTCGGGCACTGGAAGTTTGACGGGTGTTCAAATCAATAACCAACCCCTCTACGTCGGATATTCGGCCATCGTGGGTTGTTTTGCAGAGCCGCTGACCGGCCCGTTTGAGATAGACATTGAAGTTACTGATTGGGTAGCCGGGAACTGTAATCCGGGATCTGAAGTCAGGGAATTCATTTATTGTAATCGCACTACCCCCATTAGCATTGCCGAAGTGCTTGGTTTCTATCCGGAGGGTACCCGATTCTTTAACACGACACAGACTATAGAGTATACGG
>JBKDGH010000031.1:0-39772 GCA_046336655.1 Flavobacteriales bacterium
CTTGAGCTTTACGATCAGGGAACGTCACTTCTTGAGGAGCAGAAATTTTCGGACGCGGAAGTCAAATTCAATGAAATACGCAAGCTCGACCCAAACTACAAAGATGCCGCTGAGCTCGGTGATGTGGCTTATCTGGAACCACTCTACAACGAAGGCAAACTACACTTCGAAGACAAACAGTACCGCGCAGCCTATGAGCATTTTGAAAAAGTGATCGCCCGCAAAGCCTCCTACCGCGATGTCCGCGCCATGCGCGACCAGTGTATCGAGAAAGGCCGCTTCACCATAGCCATGATGCCATTTTCCAACGCGACCAACGTGCAGGGCCTTGACTCGAAGGTAGCAGCCTATATGCTGGATGCGATGATCGGCATTAAGGACCCGTTCCTGCGGGTGGTGGACCGCGAGCACATGCAGTCCATCATCAATGAACAACAACTTCAGATGAGCGGAATTGTGGATGACGCCACGGCAGTGCAGGTTGGACAGATTGCAGGCGCTCAGGCCATTCTCACCGGAACCGTGTTGGGATATACCAATCAGACCGGCAATCTGCGCTCAACCAACCGGGATGGCTACGAGTCCTATCAGGTAAAGCGTGTGAATTCCGAAACCGGAAACGTGTTCTATGAAACCAAGTACAAGCCCGTGAAATACACGGAGTACTTCAACACGTCAACTGTGAGCATCAGTTTTCAGTATAAGTTGGTTTCCCTGCAGACTGGTGAGATCATCAAGACGGATATTATTGAGCGCACATCAAAAGATGAAGTGCTTTACGCGCGCTACGATGGCAACGCAAATGACTTGTATCCTGCGAATCAGACAGGAGTAAACCTGAGCCGCCAGGACCGTCAGTCGCTGATCGCCATGCTCAATGGCCGCCAGCAATTGCGCAATACCACTGAACTTTCCAACGAGCTCTTCAATGCGATCAGCTCTACTGTATCCTCGTCCATCGGCACAGAAATGCTCCGGTTGGTCCCATAAACGCACGGCATCGTTATGATTACCCGAATCCTCCATATCACTCCATTCCGGGCCATTCTTGTGCTGCTTGCGGTGTCGGCAGCGCTGGGGTGTGGCGACAAGAACACAGTTCAGACGCCGCAAGAGCCCCAACCTGAATGGGTGGGTCAGCGTCCGCGAAATCCCTCCTATTACATCGGTATTGGCTCGGCGAGCAAACTCACACAGCCGCTCGACTACCAGGCCATTGCAAAAAAGAATGCGCTGAACGATCTGGCCACAGAGATACGCGTGCGTGTGCAAGGTGAGACCTTTCTGAATGCCCTTGAAATCAATAAGAACTTCAGCGAAGAGTTTATCTCCACCATTGCCACTACTACTGACGAGAGCATTGAGAATTATGAAATCGCCGGACAGTGGGAAGACAAGAATGAGTTTTGGGTCTATTACCGCCTGGATAAAGCGGAATATGCCCGTCTGAAGGCCGAAAAGAAAAATCAGGCGCTCAGTTCCGCAAATGACTTTTACCAGAAGGGACTGGAAGCTGAAACGCGCGCCAATATTCCCGCGGCCATTGACCTCTACCTCCGGGGGTTGTTCGCTCTTAAAAACTACTGGAATGAGGTCAATGAATTCAATCTGGAGGAACAAAAAGTATATCTGGACAATGAATTATATGTCTCGCTTCGTCGGGTCATTACCGGACTGACCATTGTTCCGGGCGGTGAGCGCATTGTGCTTTCAGCTGAAAACAACTACATGAGTCAATTCCCTGTAATGGTGACCTATGAAGGTGCTCCAGCCAGGGGAATTTCATTGAGCTTTGCTTACCAGCGCGACCGGTACATGAAGCCCAGAGCCCTGGTCACCGATCAGGAAGGAAAGACCACTGCGGAGGTGAGCCACGTGAGCACAACGACCAAAGCCAACTGGCTTGATCTGGTGATCGACGTGGAAGCAATATTGCCACCGGATCTGGATAAGAGCATTGAGATTGGACTGGTGAAGGGCATGAAGCCCGACAGCAAGCGCGTACCGATTGAGTTGGTTACTCCCTCCTTTTTCATCGAAAGCACAGAGCGGGTGTACAATCAAGCCGGAACTGCGAGCAGCTTGTCATCCGCATTTCAGGCAGAACTGGTGAAGCGCGGCATGCGCATCACTCAAAAGCCTGAAGAAACGGACTACCGCGTGACGATCACCTCCAATACCACTGAAGGCGGCACATCGCAGGGATTCACCGTGGCATTTCTGGAAATGTCGGTCATGGTGGTTCACACCGTGAGCGGTGAAACCGTGTACAAAGAATCCGTCGGAAGTATCAAAGGATTGCAGCTCAACAAGGATGCTGCGAGCATTGAAGCCTATAAAAAAGGGCGGGAACGCATTGAATCTGAAATCGTAAAGTCCCTGCTGGAAGCCATTTTGTAGATTTGGCACGATTATCGAAAAGACCTTTGATACGATACTACACAAACATCAAAACCCAAGACTATGAACACGCGCAGATTTACCCTCCTCGTTCTTGTTGCTCTGGTTACCTTGATTGGTGCCGGCTGTAAAAAGAAAAAGAAAACCGCCGAAACTCCAAAGCCTGTTGGCGAAGTCCTCATCAATGAATACTGCTCAGGCGACCAGTATATGAGCACCAAAGAGGCCTTCCGCTCTACCGCAACCGGCGAAAGCATGGACCGCGAGACAGCCAAGAAGAAAGCCCGCTCCAACGCGATGAGTGAAATGGCAAAGACCATCAACACCACGATGAAGATTGTAGGCGACAACTACGTGAACTCTACCGAGTTCAACAACAAGGAAGAGGTCACCGAGACCTTCCAGGAAATGGCCCGCACAGTGGTTGATCAGGAGCTCCGAGGCACTATTGAGATTTGTGAAAAGCTGACCCAGCGTCCCGATGGAACCTTTGTAAGCTACGTAGCCCTTGAGCTCAGCGGACAGAAAATCGCAGACGCCTACAATGCAGGCCTCTCACAAAACGAGAAACTGAAGGCCGATTACAACTACGAGAAGTTCAAAGAGACCTTTGAAAAGGAAATGGAGAAATTCTCACAGGGTAAATAATCCCGACTCCAGCAAGCAAAAAACCCCTCTCGCGAGGGGTTTTTTATTGTACCAGATATTCAATCTCAGGCAGACATCCGGCTGTGCAGCTCGGCATCAATGGCATCCAGAAAATCCTCGGTGGATAGATAGTGGCTGTCGTTGGTCTTGTCACCGTAGATGCACACCGCCAGGTCCTTGGTCATTTTACCCGACTCCACGAGATCCACGCACACGGTCTCGAGTGTTTTGGCAAAGCGGATCAGTTCCTGATTGCCATCGAGCTCCCCGCGGAAAGCGAGGCCCTGAGTCCAGGCAAAAATGGAAGCAATCGGATTGGTGCTGGTCTTCTTGCCCTGCTGGTGCATGCGGTAGTGACGAGTCACTGTGCCGTGTGCAGCTTCAGCTTCCATGGTCTTGCCATCCGGAGTGATCAGTGCGGAAGTCATGAGTCCGAGTGAACCGAAGCCCTGCGCAACGATGTCACTTTGGACATCTCCGTCATAATTCTTACAGGCCCACACAAAACCGCCTTCGCTTTTCAGGGAAAAGGCGACCATATCGTCGATCAGTCGGTGTTCGTAGGTGATGCCGATGGCATCCATCTTCGCCTTGAATTCTGCCTGATACACTTCTTCGAAAATGTCTTTGAAGCGGCCGTCATAGGCTTTAAGGATGGTATTCTTCGTGGAGAGGTAAAGGTTCCACTTACGCGAGATGGCCTGATTGAAGCAGCTGCGGGCGAATCCGTAAATGGATTCATCGGTGTTGTACATGGAGAGTGCCACACCGTCACCTTTGAAGTCATAGACCTCCCAGGTCTTAGACTCTCCGCCGTCTTCCGGGGTGAAGGTCATGGTGAACTTCCCCTTTCCCTTGATGACAGTATCCGTGGCGCGGTACTGATCACCGAACGCGTGACGACCAATGTTGATGGGCTTGGTCCATCCCGGTACGAGGCGGGGCACATTCTTGCACACGATCGGTTCGCGGAATACGGTTCCACCAATGATGTTTCGGATGGTGCCGTTGGGTGACTTCCACATTTTCTTCAGGTTGAACTCCTTTACGCGGGACTCGTCGGGAGTGATGGTGGCGCACTTCACGGCCACATTATATTTCAGCGTGGCTTCCGCGGCATCGACAGTCACCTGATCGCTGGTGGCATCGCGGTGTTCGATTCCCAGGTCGAAGTACTTAATATCGAGATCGAGGTACGGGAAGATGAGTTTGTCCTTGATAAACTTCCAGATGATGCGGGTCATCTCATCCCCGTCCATCTCGACGATGGGGTTGGTTACTTTGATTTTATTCATGGCAGTATTAAAAAAAACGGGGACCAATTAGTCCCCGTTGATTGAGTGTTGCAATTACACCCATCCGGGGATCAGGCCCATTCTCTTCCTGAGAAGAAGAATGCGCCTTCGATCAGGGCATTTTCATCGCTGTCCGAACCGTGCACGGCGTTAGCTGCTATGCTCTTCGCGAACATGCGGCGGATGGTACCTTCTTCAGCCTTCTGCGGGTCAGTAGCTCCGATGAGTTTGCGGAATGATTCCACCGCATTCTCTTTTTCCAGCACAGCCGCTACGATCGGGCCGCTGGTCATGTAGTCCACGAGCTCTCCGAAAAACGGACGCTCGCTGTGGATGGCATAAAAGCGGCCCGCTTCCTCCTTACTGAGGCGGGTCCATTTCATAGCCTTTACGGTAAATCCGGCTTCGATGATTTTATCGAGAATCTTTCCGGTGTTGCCCGCCGCAGTTGCATCGGGCTTGATCATGGTAAATGTGATGTTTCCTGACATGTGTGGGTTGTTCTGTCGTGTTAAAAAGCGCGGCAAAAGTAGTGAATGACGGGGCTAAAAGGTGCAGTAAATCTCTCGGGAAGGGAAGTTTGAGCACTTTTTGGAACTCACGTCCGGACGCGCGAGGCTTACCTTTGCGGGGATTAAACCCGATTTTTATGCAGACAAAAACCCTTTCATACCGTCCGGCGGGATCCGCGGAAGCCATGGCATTGGAAGACCGCTACGGCGCGCACAATTACCATCCTGTTCCGGTGGTGCTGGACCGCGGAGAAGGCGTATTTGTCTGGGACATGGAAGGCAAGCGTTACTACGATTTCCTTTCGGCTTATTCTGCAGTCAATCAGGGTCACTGCCATCCCCGGATTATTCGGGTGCTCCAGGAGCAGGCCTCGAAACTGACGCTTACTTCCCGGGCGTTTTACAACAGCCTGCTCGGACAGTATGAAAGATACATCACGGAGTACTTCGGCTACGACAAAGTGTTGCCCATGAACACCGGCGTGGAAGGCGGTGAGACAGCGTTGAAACTGGCCCGCAGATGGGGTTACCGGATCAAGGGAATTCCGGCCAATCAGGCGAAAGTGGTTTTTGTGGAAGGTAATTTCTGGGGACGGACACTTGCGGCCATTTCCTCTTCCACCGACCCGGACAGCTATACCGATTTTGGTCCGTTCATGCCGGGATACATCACCGTGCCATATAACAATCTGAACGCCCTTGAAGAGGCATTCAAAGCCGATCCGAATATTGCGGCATTCATGTTTGAGCCGATTCAGGGAGAAGCCGGAGTAGTAGTGCCACACGAAGGGTATATCGCAGGAGTGCGCGCACTGTGCACGAAGTACCACGTGCTGATGATTGCTGATGAGGTACAAACCGGGCTGGCGCGCACAGGAGCCATGCTCGCGTGTGACCATGAAAACGTGAAGCCGGACTTGCTCATCCTTGGAAAAGCCTTGTCGGGTGGCACCATGCCCGTCAGCGCAGTGCTTGCCGATGACGAAGTGATGATGACTATTGGTCCTGGTGAACACGGCTCCACCTACGGCGGCAATCCGCTGGCCTGCGCGGTGGCTATGGAAGCCCTTCAGGTGCTCAGAGATGAGGACCTCTGCGCGCGCGCTCAGTCGTTGGGAGAATTGTTCCGCGGTGAAATGCAAAAGCTCATTGGTGAAACGAATCTGATTACTACAGTACGAGGAAAAGGATTGCTGAATGCGATTCTCATCAACGACACCCCGGAGAGCAAGACCGCATGGAACATATGTCTAAAGTTCGCTGAGAATGGACTTCTCGCGAAACCTACTCATGGCAATGTCATCCGCTTTGCACCACCACTCATCATCACTGAAGAACAACTGATGGAGTGCTGTGCAATTATCCGGAATACCGTATTGAGTTACGGAGGATAAGCGTCAGCGCCTACCCTGCGATAGCCTTGATGATATCGTTGCGTGTGATGATGTGATGCCCACCGGAATCGAGCTGTACCAACACTGCGGGGTTTTCGCGGGTAATCCGCTTTGAAATTGTTTCCAGCGTATCACCTTCACGCACCACAGGAAACGGCGGCATCATGACTTGATCGATGCGCTTTTCCATGGCACCGGGGTGATCAATCAGGTGTCGGAAAAGGCTGCTTTCATCTACAGCACCGACAAATCCATCTTCACCGAGCACAGGAATCTGCGTGATATTGAATTTCTTCATTTTGTCGAGGGCGTGGCTGACCAGCTCTCCCGGACTCACACACACGAGTTTCAGATCACGGTGTGAGGCCACGAGATCGCGGGCTGTTTTCTTTTCTTCCATGAGAAATCCGCGGTCGCGCATCCACTCATCGTTGAACATTTTACCGAGATAACGCGTGCCATGGTCATGAAAAATCACCACGACCACATCCCCTTCCTTGAAGCGGTCCTTCATCTGAAGCAGTCCTGCCATTGCTGAGCCGGCGGAGTTTCCGACGAAGATTCCTTCTTCCCGCGCAATGCGACGGGTCATCAGAGCAGCATCCTTATCGGTGACCTTTTCGAAATGATCAATAAGATCCATGTCCACATTTTCGGGAACAAAATCCTCACCAATTCCCTCAGTGATATAAGGATAGATTTCATTCTTATCGAAAATGCCTGTTTCCTTAAGCTTCTTGAATACTGAGCCATAGGTATCGATACCCAGAACCTGAATATCCGGATTGCGTTCCTTGAGGTAGCGCCCGGTTCCTGAGATGGTGCCACCGGTACCCACGCCTACCACGAGATGGGTGATTTTGCCGTCCGTCTGTTCCCAGATTTCCGGTCCGGTACTTTCGTAGTGTGCCCGCGCATTGCTCGGGTTATCGTATTGATTCGCCTTCCATGAGTTTGGCACTTCATTGACCAGGCGGGATGAAACGCTATAGTAGGAGCGTGGATCTTCGGGATCCACATTGGTAGGACACACAATCACTTCTGCTCCAAACGCGCGCAGGGCATCGAACTTCTCTTTGGACTGTTTATCGGTAGATGTAAAAATGCACTTGTACCCCTTGATCACTGAAGCGATGGCAAGACCCATACCCGTATTCCCTGATGTGCCTTCGATAATGGTTCCGCCGGGCTTCAGACGGCCATCCTTCTCCGCATCATCGATCATCCTGAGAGCCATGCGGTCCTTGATGGAATTCCCCGGATTGGTGGTTTCCACCTTTGCAAGCACGAGCGCAGGTATGTCTTTTGTGATGCGGTTAATTTTTACGAGCGGGGTATTTCCGATCGTTTCGAGGATATTCTGGTAGTACTTCATGCGGCGCAAAGATCGGATGTTTAGCTGAAACGGATGGACCGGATTGGAGTAATGCGTGTGGTGTATAAAGCGGGGAATATGAGTGCGATCAGACACACGAGCACAGTGCCTGCATTCAACACCACAATACTCAACGGGTCAATCCATACCGGCACCGAATCCACGTAATAATTCACCGGATCAAGACTCACGATGCCTGTGTAGTCTTGAATAAGAAGTAAAGCCACGCCAATTGCATTTCCCCATAGCAGTCCTCTTCCGATAATCCACATGGCATTGAACAGGAAGATGCGGATTACTGCCCCATCGCGGATTCCAAACGATTTCAGCGTGCCGATCATTCGCTGTCGCTCGAGAATAATGATGAGCAGGGCTGAGGTCATGTTGATGATGGAGATTGCAATCATCAGAATGATGATGATGTACACATTCATATCGAGCATGCCAAGCCAGGCGAAAATATCGGGATTGCGCGAGGTGATGCCTGTAGCGGTGAGATAAAAGGGAATCACATCAGTAACGGCGGCTTCAGCGCGGAGTAACTCATCGTAATTTTTCAATGCAATTTCATATCCGCCGATGTACTCGCGCTCACTTGGTCTGCCTTCAATCACTCGCGTGGTGAAAGGCCTGCAGGGCTCACGGGAGAGGTCATCCGCAAAATCAATAACCAGTGTGGCTGTGTCGGGAATGGTTCCCTGAGAGTCGCTGACAATGACTGTAAACGCTGTATCGCGGTCGGGTTCAATGTAGAACGGACCTTCGTCCTGCCAGTCATGCCCGGGCCATTCAAACGAAAGGTTTTCGTCTGCTCCGAAACCCATTGCACCGAGTGCCATAAAACCGCCGTTGCACGTGGTATCCGCAATGATCTGTGCATCGAGGCCCCATGCCGCGTATTTCTGAATGAACGCCAGATCGGTGATGACATACTGATGATCGAAGTCTTCCAGATCCGTGCGGTAAATGCCTTTAACCACGAAATTCTGTTGCCGGGCATCGGTTTCACTGTTGATGAAATAGAGGCTCACCTTTTTGCCCAAGCCTGTTTGAAGGCGATTGGCGATATAATGTGAAAGGATGATTTCCTGTTGCGGATTGCCCGCTGAATCGTGGGAAAGCGTGTCGCCTTCCACCATCACAGACTTCAAATAGGACCAGTCGAAACCTTGTCCGGCCCCTTTTACAATCACCCCTTGCAGGCCATCCGGGGTTTCGAGAATTCCGGGTTTAACGGCGAATACCTGCACGTGCTTCACCCCATCCACGCGGTTCAGCTCTTCATATACGTCGGGTTCGAAGAGCAATCGCGCCGATTCGCTGATCCGGCCTTCGGCGGTTTGCGTAACCTGCACGTGCGAACCAAACCCGATGACCTTTTCCCTGATTTCGCGCTGAAAGCCTCTGACGATAGCCACAGAAACAATCATCAGAATCATTCCAACTGCAATGCCGGTAGTGGCGATGCGGACGATGGGCCTCGACATTTGTCGCGCGTCCTCATGCCGCAGCATGCGCATTGCGATAAACCGGGGTAAATTCAAATTGATGATAAACTTTCACCAAAGGTATTCAGGCTTGATCTTTGTCCGCCCACACTGCCTCATGAACCCTTACGCTGTTTTCATTCTTTCAGTCCTCATTGGCCTTCAGAGTTGCAAGGAGCCGAGCGTTGCACAGGGCGTGATCACTCCGGTTGCTTCAGAGAAGAAAACCATTCTTTCAGGAGCATCCCGCACAGAAGAATATCTGCCTTTGCTCAAGGGCAAGCAGATTGCGGTGATCGCCAATCAGACTTCGCGCATCGGGAAGACGCATCTGGTTGACACCTTGCTGGCTTTCGGAGTGTACGTGCAGTGTGTCTTTGCGCCGGAGCACGGATTTCGAGGCGATGCAGGAGCGGGTGAAACCATTCGCGACGGCAAGGATCCGAAGACCGGGTTACCGGTGTTTTCCCTGTATGGAAAGAATAAAAAACCGACGGCCGGACAACTCAGCAAGACGGACGTCATTGTGTTCGACATACAGGATGTCGGCGCGCGCTTTTACACTTACATCAGCACCATGCATTACGCGATGGAAGCAGCGGCTGAACTTGGAAAGGAGTTCATCGTGCTCGACCGTCCGAACCCCAACGGATTTTACATTGACGGTCCGGTGCTGGACACCAATTACCGGTCGTTTGTGGGAATGCATCCGATACCCGTTGTTCACGGATGCACAGTTGGCGAGTTGGCGCAAATGATCAACGGGGAGGAATGGTTAAAAGGCGGAAAGAAGTGCAAACTCACCGTCATCAGCTGCCAGAATTACACCCATGAAGAGGTGTACGAATTACCCGTTCCGCCCTCCCCCAATCTGCCCAATATGGCTGCGGTGTACCTCTACCCGTCGCTGTGTTTTTTCGAAGGCACCGTGGTGAGTGTGGGAAGAGGGACAGACCTGCCGTTTCAGTGCATAGGTTATCCGGGAAATACCACCGGCACGTTCGCATTCACTCCTGCGGATAAGCCCGGTGTGGCCATGGATCCGCCGCATGAGGGAAAGACCTGTCACGGGCATTCGCTCGCAGCCTTTGGTTCGTTTTATTTCAGGAGTTCGCACATGCTTTACCTCGACTGGCTCACGGGGCTTTACGAGGCCAGCGCTGACAAGGACAAGTTTTTCAGTCAGGCCGCATTCTTCGACAAGCTGGCAGGTACGGATCGATTGCGCAACCAGGTGATTCAAGGCATGAGTCCGGCGGAGATCAGGGCCACCTGGCAGCCCGAACTGGAGCGCTATCGTGCAATGCGAAAAGCCTATCTCCTTTACCCGGAAAGCGAATAATCCCGCCGAATGTCGTATTTTCGGGTTCCAATTTCATTTTTTATGCGTTTTCGGTACGTATTGATCGCCCTCACCGCGCTGGTTGTAGCCACCATTTCATCATGTAACAAGACGGATGATTATGTGCCTGTGCCGTACACTTGTGAGTGCGGTTCACTCAAGTGGCAGGGTACCAGTTTTGACCTGCTGGACGCGAATTACATCCTGCTTGACAGCACAGAAGTGCTTTCACGCCGGTATTATATCACCGCAGACGTCAAGGAAGAAGGAGAAGAACTCACGCATACCCTGAGCATGAATCTCGACTCCGAGGACATTGGCTTCGGTGTATTGTATCTGGATGACGAGGAAGCCGAGTTCGGTGCACGGTTATACGAGCGCAACGACAATGACATCTTTCAGTCCTACCGCGAGTATCAGGCCATTGAGGGAATTGTGCAGGTGGTGCCAGCCATTCTCGGAGGCAACGAGCCTGTTCAGTTCAATCTTGTAGTCCGCGAGGTATCCGACGGAGGTTTAGTGGGGCCGGAGATTGTTTTCACCGGTTCATTCAAGGTCAGGGTAGGGCTGCAATAGGGTATGAAACCCCCGGTGTCATTTCTTCGTAGAAGGACCTATACTCGTCCAACCTCACGTGCATGATAGCCACCCTGCTCATCACCTTTCAATTGCTTTTTCACATGCCCATTCAGGATCCCGGAATGGTGCGTCAGGTGATGCGCAGGCACCCCGATGGTTCACCGTATGTCGTGCTCTATTTTAAATCAAGCACTCAGGAACTGGCCAAAGAGGAAGTGTTTTTCACGAACGGAAAAATCCAGTGGACCGGCACCTACAAGAGCGGCAAAGAGGAAGGTGTGTGGAGATTTTACCACGAAAACGGCAAACTCAAATCCGAACAGAACTATTCAAAGGGTAAAGAACACGGCACCTGCACGGATTACGATCCGTCGGGAAAAATGATCAAACAGAGCATCTACAAAAACGGAACGCTCATGAAAGAGATCAAGTACTGAGCTATCACTGCACCCTCAACACCTCTGTACCTGCGACCACGAATACCTGGTCATTCTTTTCCGGCTTGATTTTCACACTTCCTGTGAATTCCCCGAAAGCCGGCATCACCGCCTGGTGGGTACCGAACCAGAAGCAAGGTAACGTCACACTTTGCCGGCCCTTGCCCACCATTCTGGCGGAGGGATGGAGATGACCGGCGAATGTGTACATGCCCGGAGCGGGGACTTCCTCCGGTTCATGCACGAACCGCAGCGTGCCGTCAACCCATTCTTCGGCCACTTCAAACCCGTGGTTGTGGAAGAACGCATCATCTTCCACATCGTGGTTTCCGCGGACAAGGATGCGTTTTAACCCCGGATACTGATCCAGAAAATCCACAAAGTCATCCCATTCCGGATTGGCGGTACTATGGATAAGATCACCGAGAAACAACACTGAGGCGGGATTAAAGTGTTCAAAAAGGTCCACCATACGCCAGAAGTTGGCCTTGTTTGCCATTCCGGGCACGGGAATACCATGTTTCCTGAAATGAGCGGCCTTGCCGATATGGACATCTGAGCAAATCAGCATCGCGCAGTCCTCAAGCCATGCCGCCCGATGAGGGTGCAGGAGCAGCTTCCGGCCATGGATTTCGGCGGTGGCGAGTGAAAAGCGTTGAGACCCGGACATAAGAGTTACAAAGTAACCGGGACAAGGGGTGATACACAACAAGAATTCCTGCTGCTATCTTTGCCGACTTTCATCAAACTGCCCTATGCACGAATTTCTTGAACCGTTTCAGTCCGCCGCCGGTATAATTGACCTCCTGACCCTTGTGCTCATGGAGATCGTGCTTGGGATTGACAACATCATTTTCATAGCGATCATCTGCGGATACATCCCGGGGAAAAAGAATCAGGGACGTGCGCGCTTTATCGGATTGATGCTCGCGCTGTTGGTGCGTATTATTCTGCTCAGCACCATATCGTTCATTACGAAAATGGTGGACCCTTTCTTCCATTTGGGAAGCATACCGATTACGGGGCGTGGACTGATCCTGTTTGCAGGTGGAATGTTTCTGATCATCAAGACTACCATGGAAATTATCGAGAAATTCCATGAAACCGGTCGCGAAGAGTCAGCGAAGAAGAAAACGCTGACAATGGGACAGGCCATTCTTCAGATCACCTTCATTGACATTGTCTTTTCGTTTGACTCCATCATCACAGCCGTCGGATTGTCGAATCACGTGCCGATTATGGTCATCGCCGTGGTGATCTCCATGATTGTGATGCTGCTGTTTGCACCGCACGTGAGCACATTTATTGAAAAGTACCCGACCATCAAAATGCTCGCACTCACCTTTCTGGTGGTCATCGGACTCATCCTCGTGCTCGAAGCTCTTGAGGATGCCCATGTGCTTCACTTGCCGGAAGGGGTGAACATCAAGACCTACTCGTATATCGCACTGGTATTCTCACTTACAGTAGAGTTGCTGAACATCCGCATGCGCAATGTAAAAGAGCGCAAGGAAAAATCCCTGCGCCCCTGATTTCATTGATTAAGAAGTGACTTCCGGTCCGACGTTTTCTGCTACTTCGCAGGATCGGTTAATTCAATTCCCTGCTCCCCACCGACCGTGACTGATGGTCCTGTTTTGGGCGGGGCAAAGGTTTCCGGTTCTTCACTCAGTCCGAACTCCTTGAGTATCGCTTCATTCTCCTCTTCCCATTTGATCACTTCAGGATCTTCAGGGAAGCTCAATGCAGCACGCTGAATGAGTCGGTCATTGATCTGCACACGCAACATCACGTCGCGATCCATTGTGCCCTGCCGTGCCGGGTCAAGCGAATTGTAGTAGTCAATTTCCTGATTGTTCAGATCGATCAGTCGACGCGTGAGGTTAAGTGCGGCCACTGAATCGCCCGCTTCGTAGTACAGTTCAGACAAATGCCACATGATCTGCGGCTGGTCGTACGGTACGTTGTGTTCGGGCATTACGGCCATCGCCTTGTTCAGCACTTCCACTGCCTTGTCCTTTTTGCCCTCCGCGATGAGTTCCTCCGCGAGGTGGGAGAACTGTAGGCGAAGATTGGTCGTCATCCTGCGGTTGTTCTCGTCCATGTAAATCGGATGCTTATCCATATTGCCCCAATGGAAGCGGGTCATCATATTCTCATACATCACATCCGAAGCCACTCCGCCATCGAGGTTGGGGTTCGGGCTTTCCTTGTGGAGAATCGGAGTCAGGCGATACGCCAGTCCTTCGAGCTGGAAGTAGCGTTCAAGTCCGAGGTACGCCTCACCGCCTGTGGTCACTGCGAAATAGATTGGACGGGTCCAGTCGGTGTTTGCAATGAGATCAAGCGCCATGAGCTGTGCCTTGGTGATGTACGATCTCGGGCGACCGCGTTCATCGGCGTATTCCCAGCGCATCTCGGTTACGAGTGAATCCCCTTCTTTGAGGAACGGACGGTAGAGCTCACGCGCTGCGCTGTCTACCGGCAGTTTGAACTTGTAGGAAGGAACCACCGCCACCATGCGATCGCCGTTGGGGATTGAATTCGCATCATCCAATGCATAGTTCAGCGCATCGCGCAGGTTCATGTAGTCCTTGGTATCGCCGTACGGATCGAGGAAGAGGACATCGCGCGTACCCTGACGGTATTTCTGTTCACGGATAGTGAATGGCACGGGCTCGCTGTCGTAGGCTTTTTTCTTCATCTGATCCACGTACCAGTCGGTATTGAGCAGGGAAAGGTTACACACCCGCACATCCCGGCGGACACCTTCCACCTCCTGAGCATACCAGAGCGGGAACGTATCGTTATCGCCGTTGGTAAAAATGATTGCGTTGGGCTGCAGCGAGTTCAGGTAGTTGATGGCCATATCAATACCGGTGCGGCGATTACTGCGGTCGTGATCATCCCAGCCCTGTTCAGCCATGATGATCGGCACGGGCATTCCCATTGCAGTAACAATCAATCCCTTCACCAGTGATTCCCCTTTCATGAAGCCCAGTGCGGCACAAACCAGCATAACTACAGAAGCCACTACTGACATGTACAAGAGCGAAGCGCCAAGTACCGGAGAATCACCTTCCTGAGTGACCGCACCTTCGAGCAGATAAAGCGCGAGCGAACCGCCGACAGCCATACCGGCCACGGTGATGATCTGCTTGAATGTGACCGCTGTGGCGAGATAATACAAGGCATAGATGCCCAGACCAATCCAGATTGTAAATGCATAGAAAGAACCCGCATAGGCGTAATCACGCTCACGCGGCTGCAGCGGAGTCTGGTTGAGGTAGACCACAATGGCCAAACCTGTGAGCAGGAAAAGCATCCCTACCACGCTGAAGTCTTTCAAGTGGCGCGCGGCCTGGAATATCAGACCAATGAGTCCAAGCATCAAAGGCAGCATGAAGAATGCATTGTGCGCACGGTTGTTCTTTTCCATTTCGGGCAGTTCCGCGCGATTTCCGAGGCGCGCCTCATCGAGCCATTTTACTCCGCTGATCCAGTTGCCATCCATGAAATCGCCATGGCCCTGAGAATCATCCTGGCGGCCGGAGAAATTCCACATGAAGTAACGCCAGTACATCCAGCCGATCTGGTAGCTGACGAAGTAGCGCAAGTCTTCCGATTTGCTCGGCATTGCCTCGGCGTGCTTTTTCATGAGCACACGCTCGTTGGTTTTGTACCGGCGCTCGAGTTGCTGCACATCATCCGCGGAAAGTTGATCGCGCTGACGGTTCAGATAAGCACTGATCTGTTGTTGCTCGCTTTCGAGTTCCGCAATCGTTTGTTCCAGTTCCTTGACCTTGTTCTGTCCGCGTGCAGTATTCCAGTCTTTGTAATTGCTCCATTGCTTGTACTCGCGAATGTGACTGGCCTGACTGCTATGCATGCGTGGAAAGACGGTGGTGTAGCGTTTGTCGTAGTTGACTACCGCATCCTTTTTCTCACCGCTTTCGATGTATTCCTGAACGATTTTGAGTTTCTTGTCTGTGTTTGCCGCCACATACTGTTCCGCTTCGAATCGCTCGCGGCAGGAGAGCACGAGTTTGCTCTTGGTATTGTCTTCGCGCACGCTGAAGCTCTTCACCCACACCTTACCGCCGTCCTTGTAAGGCTCCTCCGGATCTTCCGGAGTATTGAAGTACTGTCCGGAAAGAAGCGGGCGATCTCCGTACTGCTCGCGGTTCAGGTATGAGAGCAGGGAAAAGAGGTTTTCCGGATTGTTCTCATCCATCGGAGGATTAGCCTGCGAACGGATGATGATGGTGGCAAATGTGGTATAGCCGATAATGGCCATGGTCACACCGAGAATCAGTGTATTCGCGGCGACCATGTTTTTCTTTCTGGTCCAGCGGAGACCGAGTACAATCGCCGCAATGATCAACACGGCGTAGAAAATTGCACCGCTGTTGAACGGCATTCCGAAGCTGTTCACGAAGGTGCGCTCGAAGAATCCGGCGAGCTGAACGAACCAGATGATAATACCGGTTTGAATGAGAATCAGCAGGCCGAGTGAAACAAGACCTGTGATGATGATTCCCTTTCTGGTGACTTCGTACTTCTTGAAATAGTACACAAAGCAGATGGCAGGAATTGCAAGGAGGTTGAGCAGGTGGACACCGATGGACAATCCCATGAGGTAGGCGATAAGCACCACCCAACGGAGTTCGTTGCCGCGGTCAGCAACGGATTCCCACTTGAGAATGGCCCAGAATACGGCTGCAGTGAAGAGTGATGACATCGCATATACCTCGCCTTCCACACCGCTGAACCAGAAGGTATCACTGAAGGTGTAGGCAAGTCCGCCCACCAGACCGCTACCGAGAATGGCCGCGATGCGTCCGGCATTGAGATCACCCTGCCGTTCTGCAATCTTCCTGGCCATGTGGGTGATGGACCAGAAGAGGAACATGACCGTAGCTGCCGAGCAGATGGCGGATAGGAAGTTGACCATGTAGGGCACATTTTCCGGAGCAGAAAACGCCGAGAACACGCGCGCTATGAGCATGAATAAAGGCGCTCCGGGAGGATGGCCCACTTCCATGCGGTTTGCTGTGGCAATAAATTCCCCGCAATCCCAGAAAGGCATTGTGGGTTCAAGAGTCATGGTATAAACAACAGCTGTGATCAGGAAAACGACCCAGCCGCCGATAATATTCAGACGGTTATAATTCATGGGGGCGAAGATAGCGGTAAGCGATAAAAGAAAAGGCCATCCCTGAAGGACGGCCCATTCCGTATAACACTATTTTTCAGGTTAACGAATGATGAGGAGCGGATGCGTGAAATTGCCTGTCCGCGCGACATACATTCCGGGGGCCAGTTCGTTGAGATTGACTTGCTCTACCGCGCTGTTGAGGCTCTGCTGCATCACGACCCTTCCGGCGCCATCGAAGACAGTAAGCACTTCAATCTCAGAGGATGAGCGTTGAACGGTCAGGATATCGCGGGCCGGGTTCGGGTACAGCAAGAACTCACCTTCAGAGAGATCATTGACCCCATCGGTGCAATCTACTCCTGCTCCGACCTGGAATTCAAGTGAGGTGCCTCCCTGAAGCAGCTGCTCCACATCCACGGGCTCGCCGTTTACTGTAACCGAAATCGTGATAAACTGCGCAAGTATTGGGATAGCAGAAGAAACCTCCATCGTGTAGCAGCCATCCGGAACGCAGAAGGTGGAAGTCGCATTGATGTCTGCGGCAAGCGGAATTTCAAAACCATTCAACTCGACCCCGTCGAGAGAAAGCGCCAGCTCAATCAGGTCACCCACATTCGGATTGTCGTATTGACCAACAATTGAAAGCTCGATTTCATTTTCCGTGCACTCTTCTTCCCCGCAATCCGAGTTGACAGAGAAGTAGGCAATCATTCCAAAGCACTCGCCGGGCTCAGCAACGGGCTCCATAAAGATCAACTCTGCGGTTTCACCTATGAAGAAGTCGAAGTTTTCTTCATTCAGGGGCACTCCTCCGCAAGCAAGAAGCACGTAACAGCCATCATCCAGACACACTGAAAAATCGTAGAACGGATCGTCATTCGAATACTCAGAAGATCCGGTGGCCACAGCGTTATCATTAATATCATAGATCGTCCATCCGATGAAATTCGGACCACCTTGGAGCACGTAAGAATCCATGCCCAGCATTACTACAGTGCAATCTTCATCTCCTTCTTCAACCACTTCGATGCAGTCAGATACGGGCTCCGGACAGGATTCCGGTTCAATAGTAGCGCAGATGACATGAGTTCCTGGTTCAAGCTGAATCATGTACACCCAGGTGGCGGCAGCGGGTTCGCCACCATCAACAGACCACCACATGGGATATTCTTCCGGATTGCCGTATGCGGTAAACTCCCACCAGCCGTTGCCGAGGTACACCGGAACCAGCTCTATTGTGCAATCGTCACTGCAGCCATCGAACTGAATGAGTGCGGTAAGGAAGATTTGATCGTTACACGGCTGTCCGGCATATTGCGCAGTGATAGTGTATTGACCTGACTCTTCAGGAACGAATTCAAAGGATGATCCGATGCCTGCAGCGAGTGACGACCCGTTGATGTACCATGCGGTATTTTCCTCATTGGGCCAGCTTCCGGCAACATGAATGACATAGGTGCCACACTCCGGATTTACCACTTCGAGGATTTCCGGGCAGTTAGTTCCTGCAGTGCAATCCACCTGAACAGTATAAAAGAGCGTAATTCCCTGCGGGCAATCGGGAGTTTCAAGCGTTGCAGACACGATGTAAACGCCATTGCTCTCGAAATTGTGTTGCACCTCAATGCCGGCATTTTGGGTCACTCCATCTCCGAAATTCCAGGTCACGCCTACCGGCGGCACATTGGTCAGGTAGAATACATAGGAATTGCAATCCTGCTGAATCACTTGAATGGCCTCAGGGCACGCAGGTTCGCATAAATCAACGTCGACTATTACGCAGGCCTCAGCCCCTGCCGGGCATAACTCGGACGTATAGTATGCACACACAGGCTGAGATCCGGATTCTTCAAACTGATAGAAAGACAGGAAGTGACCCTGATTCTCCAGCGTGTTTTCCCCGAGGTACCAGGTCACGTTCTCTCCGGGCTGAAATCCCCCGAAACCAAACTGGTACTGACCACATTCGCCCTCTCCTACCCAAATGGAGGTGGGACAATCTTCATCAACCACGCTCTCCTCCACGCAGAACTCAAATTGAGGATAACTCTCATTGTTAAATCCGATCAGGTCAATGGGCTGACCGTATACAGTAAGTTCAAACTCCAGGGCAGGAGAAAACAGATCAGTGGATAAGTCCACAAAAACTCCGTAACAGCCTGGAAGCAGGCATTGCTCCAGAATGATCTGACCTTCTTCGTTGAACTCATCGCAGGTCTGAAATACAGGCAAACTATTTTGGTCCAGGTTCCAGCAAGCGAATTGCGCCCCGTCGGGCCAACTGGTATTTGTGATGGTGGCCATAACGGGCACACAGTTCTGTGATTCTGACACACAAAAAGTGAAGGCGATGATCCCCATCAACTCGGAGTAGTCCTCAAGGACCAGTTCAGTTCCATTCACCGAAAGAGCGATTTGAAAGGCCTCGGGATTGTCAGGAATAGCGGGCACATTAGCCACCAAACCATAGCAGCCTGGAGCCAGGCAAAGCAGATCATCGTAAAACGGATCATTGGCGGTGAACTGCGCCATCCCTTGATCGATCTGCGTTTCGCTTGAATTGTACAGATTCCATTGCACAAACGCAGGGCCGCCGATCTCCATGTAACTGTCAATCGTGAGCACCGTTTCAAAACAAGTCTGCGCGCAGGCATTTGATGTCCAACCAGCAAGGAGGACAATGGCAAGAAAGCGGGAAAGTTTCCGCATGGAGCAGTGATTAAAGGATATTGTCAAAGACTTAGACAGGGGCTGGGAGCCCAAGGTTGCTCAGGTCATTGGGAAAAAGTGGTTTTACCTACCTTCGCTTGCATGATTCGCAGACCATTCAATCTCAAGGCCTGGATCGACGAAAACCGCGATTTGCTCAAGCCGCCTGTAGGAAATAAAAACCTCTATACGGAGGCAGGGGATTATATCGTGATGATCGTTGGCGGGCCGAATGCCCGAAAAGACTATCACTACAACGAAACCGAAGAACTCTTCTATCAGGTTGAAGGCGATATTGAAGTGGGTATTCAGGAAGACGGCAAGGCAGTGACCATTCCTATCCGGGAAGGTGAGCTGTTTCTGCTCCCTGCGGGCGTGCCTCATCAGCCAAGACGAGGCGCTGATACAGTAGGGCTTGTGATTGAAGTAAAGCGCGCAGACCGCGAGATGAAAGATGGCCTGCTGTGGTTCTGCGAAAAGTGCAACCACAAATTGCACGAGACGTATTTCGTACTTGAGAACATAGAAAAGGATTTTATTCCCCGATTCAGGGAATTCTATGGATCAGAAGAAATGCGCACGTGCAAAAACTGCGGTCACGTCATGGAGACTGATCCGAGATTTGTGTGAGCACCTTTTATCCTTTCGGCTAACCACCTATCAATATCCTTCATTGCGGCGCGTTGCGCAATTTTAACGTCCATGTTAAACCCTCCGAATTTATCGTGTTAAAGGGCGTGAATTAACACTTTCCCGTGCAGCAAAAAAGGAGTTTCGTTCGTCGGTAATACAACCGAACACACAAACTCCTTTACCATGAAATACCTTACTCTTCTCTTCGGCATCGCGGCAGTTCTCTCCTCCCGCGCCGAAATCACCGCAGAACAATCCATTCTCGGCGGCAGTGAAAATGATTGTGCGAACATCGTAATACAGGCCGCCAGTGGCGGCTATGCGATGGCGGGATTCACCGAATCCACCGATGGTGATATCGTCGGATTACATCACGGCGGAAAAGATGCGTGGATTGTTCGCCTCGACGAGGAAGGAAACATCGAGTGGCAGGTATTACTCGGCGGAAGCATGCACGATATCGCCACCGGGATCGTGGAACTTCCGGCCGGTGAATTGATTGTGTGTGGTCATACCTGGTCGGCTGACGGGGACTTTCCGCTGCATCAAGGAACAGTCAGCACTTCTGATATTTTCCTCGCGAAGATTTCACCGGCCGGCCAGCTCATCTGGACGCACACATTCGGAAGCGACTACAATGACGAGGCGAATGACGTCGCGTATATTTCCAATAACCGCATTGCCCTCGGAGGCACGGTTACCGGCACGGGCACCGATGTCGAAGCCATTCTCGGCATGAAGGACATCTGGCTCGCCAGTCTTGATGGCAATGGCAATCTCCTTTGGGAAAACACGTACGGCGGAATCTTCAACGATGAGTTGCACCACATTGCTCCTTGTCCGGACGGAGGCATTTACCTCGCAGGCTGCAGTGACTCTTACAGTGATCTCGCCGGTGACCGCGAAGGAGTTGTGATTAAAACCGATAACGACGGAGAAATACAATGGACGGTGTCGCTGGGAAGCACTGCAGATAATGATGACGCGCAGATGTCGTCTTTTCATTCCACAGAAAACGGCGATCTGAAAATAGGATTTACTACTACCGGAACCGAATCAGACGGTGTGAACTGTACTCCTCATGGATCGGTAATGATTGCGCACATCACCGCTGAAGGCGAAGTAACTGACCACTGGTGTTACGGCGGAAGCGCACTGGAATATGCCGTTTCTGTGCATACAGATGCGGAAGGCGCTCACTGGATACTAAGCGACACCCGCAGTACTGATGGACATGTGAACGCCAGTGAAAACAACACCATTCCCAATTACAGCGGATGGTTGATCAAGTGCAATGACGAAGGGGAAATTCTGGAAAATGCAGTACTTGGCACTTCATCGAATGATTATTCGGCCGTTGTAGTAAAAGGAGAGAATACGCGCGCACTTGCTGTTCTGAATACTTTTTCAGGTGAAGCGAACAGCGGCGGTCAGGTAACTGACCAGACCGTTCCGACTTCCGATGTGATGTTGGTCTTTCTGACACCTGATGCAGTGCACATTGAAGAGAACGAACACACTCCGTCCGCATTGATCTGTCCAAATCCCGCCAATGACCAGCTGGTCTTTGAGATTACAGACACAGAGTCACCGGATGACCGTGAAGGAATCATTGTGCGCGACGCAGTGGGTCGTATGATTGGTCAGTTCAAGATGACCAGCAATCGGCTGAGCATTGCCACAGGTCAATGGGAATCAGGGGTATACTATTTCACCCATTTATCATCAGGAAAAAGCTGGCCGGTGGTGATCAGCCATCCTTAGGGCTATCAGTGCACTTCAATGCGGGTTGACTCTGTTCCGACCCGCATGAAATAAACGCCCGTACTCAAGTCCCGCGGTGAGATCTGATGGATTGTGGCCGCGACTGTTTCCTGATGAATCAGGCTGCCAGTGATGTTAAAATCATCCGTTCAGACACTCCGGCATGACTGTGCAGGAGCGTCATTACACCTTCGGAAGGGTTGGGATAGACCAGCATTGGCCGCTTCCCCTTTTCCGGCACCGTATTTCCGCAGTCGATGAATACGTCTATGGTGACGGTAAGACCTTCCGGACAACCGGGGGCAGTGATGTAAGCAGTGACCGTGAATATGCCGTCACTTGAATATTCATATTCAATGGATGTGCCCGCTGCGATGACCAGTTCATCGCTGAACAGACCGAATGATCATTCGCTGATCCGGTCTGTAGACTTAAAGTCGATCAACGCTCCCGGATCCTTTTCCCAAAGCGTACCGACAACCACCATATCAGCACCGGCATCCCAGGCTGCACGGGCCTGCTCAGGTGTGCGGATACCGCCACCCACAATGAGTGGACAGCTGACTGCATTGCGCACGGCAGCGATCATTTCTTCTGAAACTGGTCGTGCGGCACCGCTACCTCCATCGAGATACATTAATCGCAATCCAAGGTATTCACCAGCGAGAGCGGTCATTGCTGCGATACCGGGCTTATCCCAAGGCAGCGGCAATGTATGGCTGATATAAGAAGCTGTTGTTGGCCTGCCACAATCCACGAGCATATAACCCGTAGGCATCACCTCCAGATTCGTTTGCTTCAAGGATGCCGCTGCGTGCACATGTTGCCCGATGAGCAAATCAGGATTGCGGCCCGAGATGAGACTAAGGAACAGGACTGCGTCCGCCTTGTTGCTGATTTGCGACGGGCTTCCGGGGAAGAGTACCACAGGTATATCCGTTTTACATTTTACTGCGTGGACGGCCTTTTCAAAGTGATTTCCTGTAAGCAGACTGCCGCCAACAAAAACGAAATCGATACCTGCCGATCTCATTAATGCCCCGAAATTATCCAGCCATTCAGCCCGATCCACAAACCCATCAGGATCCACAAGTACTGCGAGCAACTTGCGATTCGAGGCGCGAGCCGTATAAAGGGCTTCCAATACGAGCATGGGCAAATATAACCGCTTGTTGCAATGCCGGGGAATTAGGAAAGGCATGACCCTTTAATAACAAATCCCAGATTTAAGTTAATCATTGGATAAAGTAAATGACTGCAAGAAGTCCAGTGCTTCGGATAGGTTAGTTCTCCAATTCAAACATACCATGCTTAACCAACGATTAAAACATCTTTTGATGGCTGTTGCCTTATTAGCAACCAGTCGAGCCGGGTTCGCCCAAACCACATTGCAAATTCTTCACGCCTCCGACTTCGAAGCAAGTGTGAGTGCAATAAATGATGCTCCAAACTTTGCTGCTGTTGTGGATGCTCTTGAAGAAGAATATCTCAACACACTTATTCTGTCATCGGGTGACAACATTCTCCCGAGCCCCTTCAGTCTTTCGGGCGAAGACCCATCACTTGTTCAGCCCCTGAAAAATTCCTATATCGAGTACTACGGCGTAAACTTCGCCAACAACGATTTGCGCGCGGGAATCGCACGGCCTGATATCACCCTCATGAACCTTATAGGCATTGAAGCTTCATGTCTGGGGAACCATGAATTTGATCTTGGCACATCGGAGTTAAGGAACATCATTGCAGGTCAGAACTCAGGTAATAATATCCGCTGGTTTGGTGCGCAGTTTCCTTATCTCAGTGCAAACCTCAATTTCTCGGGCGATGCCAATCTGTCCAACATATTTGAATCGGGAGTGCAGCCCAACACCTTTTTTTCATCCAACCCTTCGATGACTGCTTCGGCAATTGCGGCTACGAAAAAAATCGCGAGCTCAACAATCATTGAGAAAAACGGAGAGCGCTTTGGCATTATCGGAGTAACCACGCCGATCTTAGCATCAATATCCTCTCCAGGCGCCACAACCGTGCAGAATCCAGGTGCTGGAACCGATGATATGGCTGCATTGGCAGGAATTCTTCAGCCCGTAATTGACGGGCTTCGATTTGGTGAGAACATCGATAAAATCATTCTACTTGCACACCTGCAACAACTCGCGCTTGAAAAGCAACTTGCCACATTACTTAATGGAGTTGACATCATTATTGCCGGTGGCTCACACACGCTTATGGCTGACCCCACAGACCGTCTGCGCTCAGGAGACACCGCTCAGGAGGGCTATCCATTTTGGACAGTGGGTGCTGATGGCGGAACGACTGTCATTCTGAACACCACGAGTGAATACCGCTACGTTGGAAGGCTTGTCATTGATTTTGATACAAGCGGAGATTTGATTCCCGCATCCCTGAATCCGGAAATCTCGGGTGCCTATGCCACAGACAATCAAGGTGTGGCTGACGTTTGGGGGACTTACGAAGCCGCATTTGTAGCCGGATCAAAAGGCACCCGCGTCAAGTCGATTACCGATGCCATTGCAGGTGTCATTTCCAGTAAAGACGCCAACATATTCGGACGAAGCGATGTATATCTTCAGGGACTTCGCAACTTTGTCCGGACTGAGGAAACCAACCTTGGAAATATTAGTGCAGACGCAAATCTGTGGTGGGCCAGGCAGAGTTTTCCCCAAACCACTATTTCAATTAAAAACGGAGGAGGAATTCGTTCAGCGATGGGATCGGTTCTCGCTGTGGGCGATGAAGTAACCTTTTTGCCTCCGTCTGCAAATCCTCTGGTGGGAAAAGAAGCAGGGCAGATCTCTCAGCTCGACATTGAAAATTCCCTGCGCTTCAACAACGGATTATCTGTCCTCGATCTTTCAGCGGCTGACCTCAAACTCATACTGGAGCATGCTGTTGCTCAAACTGTCCCGGGAGCAACACCTGGTCGTTTCCCACAAATCAGTGGAATTCGTTTCGCGTTTAATCCTAATCTGCCTGTCAATAACAGAGTTGTCACCGCAGCCATTGTGGACGAATTTGGGTTGGTTAGTGATGTATTGGTAAACAACGGATCAGTCGTTGGTGATCCTCTTCGGGCCTATAAAATTGTCACACTGAATTTTCTCGCAAGCGGTGGTGACGGATATCCATTTCCAGCGTTGGGAGAAAACCGTGTGGATCTTGTCGTTCCAAACACTCCACGAACTGGTCAGGGCACATTTGCCGATAATGGCTCGGAGCAAGATGCATTTGCAGAATACCTAGCCGCATTTCACTTCGACACCCCTTATGTGCTCCCGGAAACGCCCGCATCAAAAGATCAGCGCATCCAGAATCTTAGTCTGAGGGGCAACTGCGTGACAACTGCACCCGTGGTGAGTATTCTGGCTACGGATGGTGACTGTCCTACGGGAAATATAGGAAGTGCTATTGCGTCGGGGACAGGAGGCAGTGCACCCTACAGCTTCTCATGGAGCAACGGAAGCAGTTCTTCAAACGCTACGAACCTGACCGCCGGAATTCACTTTGTGACTGTCACTGATGCGGCGGGATGCTCCACCACTCAAACGACTACCATCGAAGGACTGTGTCCCGATCAAATCTGCATTGACCTCTTGACGGATGCATTTGCTGGTGAGACGTTCGCCGCATCAAACGGAGGGGTGATCACCGGGATTGTCGAGCAATCCGGTCTTGAAGCGGGAAATCTCAGTCTTCCCGTTTCACCTGGCAACGACAATATCGGTGAGCCAGTAGTATTCACCTCTCGCAATTCAGAGACTCAAACACAGATTGGCCTCGCTGCCGTTAATGCAGGCTCGCGCAAGGCCACACTCACGCGTATCGGAAATGCCGGAGCGGGAAGCAGTGCTGCCATCCGTGAAGGTATTGAAGTGATCAACGCGCCGATGTCACGAAGCCGGCTGGTCGTTGAATACGGAGGAAACGGAGCAGATCAGCTCAATCTTGACCTGACCGGACTGGGTGAATTTGTACTTCGGGAGCTGGACATCACATCGGGTGGAGGATTGAGTCTCGTTCAGTTCCGACTAACACTCACCAGCGGAGCGGGAACATCCGGAGCGGTTACACGCACATTCTCACGACTTGCATGCTGCGATGGCAATGTGGAGTTCGGATTTAATGCTTCTGTTTACAACAGCATCAACTTTGCGGACATTGACCGCATTATATTGGAGGCAACGACGATCAATCCCGGTCTGAAGTGGAAGGCCACTCGACTCTGTGCCAGGGTAGCAAATGATATCCGATCAGAAGAGGAAAGCATCGATTGGCCCATGGATCTGACAGAACAGGACCTGTTCCTCTACCCTAATCCGAACTCTGGTGATCAACTTATGATTGGAGGAAATCCTGAGCGCATTGAGCGGATTTCACTTTATGATTTGAACGGACGGCTGGTGATGGAAGAGTCCCGAGTGAATGAATCAAGGCTTGTCAATATTCAGCATCTGAACAGCGGTTTGTACCTCGTACTCATTGAAGCAGATGGTGAAGTGTATCAGGAAAAGCTGATCATTTCTCATCGTTGAGTCTCCCGCACGTTAACACCAAAAAAGGAGGCAAAGTGCCTCCTTTTTTGGTATAATCCTACTGAAGATATGATTGCAAGCGCACAAATGGCTCCCGTGAAGCCGCATCTTACCATCGCTGATATTCGTCAGAACCATATGGAATTACACGTGGGCAAGGCCAAGCGGGCTGCACATTAAAACAAAGGCGGGAGAAAAAGAGCTTACTGATCTTCGATGCGCCACTCTGCGTAGCTGGTGGGAGTTTCATCCAAACGGAGCGCCACCAGTTTAGTGCGGGCGGGGAGTGCGTTCACCAGAAGCTGGTGAAAATGCATCAGGAGGTTTTCGCACGAAGGCTGAAAAGGCACTAGTAACACCTTCTCAAAGTGATCGGGCAGAAATCCGTCCTTGGAATAAGGAGCATCATTCTTTAGTACAAGCGCGTGATCATATTCTAAAAGAATCACTTTCTTCGTGATCTCCTTCAGCTCTCCGAAGTCCACCACCAGTCCGAGTTCGGGGTGTCCCTCCTGCTGATTGATAACGCCGGCCACCGTCACGCTCAGATGATAGGTATGGCCATGGATATTTTTGCAAGGACCGTCATACCCATATAGCGCATGGGCCATGTCAAAGGTGAATCGCTTGGTGACGCGAACGGTAGTTGGCATGTGTGCAAAGATGCGAATAAGTCGGGGTCCGCCGGGAAACGACCGTTCCGGAGGCTGCTGCGAACTGCGGATTACTAACATCTGCTCGTTGATCCTTTTGAAAACTCCCGTTCTACCGAGTGGCGGTTCGACATTTTCTTAGTGACATCTAAGCACAATGTGGAGCCCAGCCTATTAGCTCCTGGAACTCAGATACTAAAGCATTTTCTGACATGGAAAATTCATTGCGTTTTGACCTGCCCCGCGACTCCAGGTCCATCATTAAAGTCATCGGCGTGGGTGGCGGCGGATCGAATGCCGTCAACTACATGTACGAACAAGGCATCAAGGGCGTAGACTTCATCGTTTGCAATACCGATGCCCAGGCACTGGACAGCAGTCCGGTACCCATCAAAGTTCAGCTCGGAGGCACACTTACGGCGGGACGTGGTGCAGGCGCCATTCCTGAAGTAGGGAAAAATGCAGCCATTGAATCACTTGATGAAGTACGCGCTCTGCTGGCAGAAGGCACCAATATGGTGTTTATTACTGCCGGTATGGGTGGTGGCACGGGTACCGGGGCCGCTCCGGTGATTGCCAGACTCGCCAAGGAGATGGGCATTCTCACCGTGGGTATAATCACGGTTCCGTTCCTCTTCGAGGGTCGCAAGCGTTCATCGCAGGCGGATCTCGGGGTGATTGAAATGCGCGATTCAGTGGATACCTTGCTGATTATCCGGAATGATAAACTGCGCGAATTGTATGGCAACCTCACGCTGAAGCAGGCCTTCAGTCACGCTGACGAAGTGCTCTGCACCGCTGCAAAGGGAATCGCAGAAGTGATTACACTCACCGGTACGGTGAACGTGGATATGAATGACGTGAAGACCGTAATGCGCGACAGCGGAGTGGCCATTATGGGCAGTGGGCGCGCAAGCGGTGAAGGCCGGGCAATGCGCGCGGTACAAACTGCTCTTGAGTCTCCGCTGCTCAATGACAATGACATTCACGGAGCCAACTTCATCCTCCTCAACATCACCTTCGGATCAGACGAGCTCCTTATGGATGAAATCAGTGAAATCACTGACCATATCCAGGATCAGGCAGGAAGCACTGCAGAAGTGATCTGGGGTTACGGACAGGATGAGTCACTCGGAGAAGACGTGTGCGTAACAGTTATCGCTACTGGTTTTGTAGCGAAAACAGTGGATCACATTCTTCCTGAAGAAAAGCCCGCTGAGCGCAAGATTGTACTTGAACCGGATGCACCGAAAGAGATCACTCAAAAAGTGGAATCGCCCACCGGCAATGTGAGCAGCGCACCTGTTGCCGAAGATCCGGTGGCAGAAGGGCCATTCATGAAAAACACCTCAGTGGAGTTCGAAATCGAACCCCCGGTGCAGAACAGACTCGTATTCCCCACTGCCAAACTCAACCTCTTCGATGAGCCATCGAACGATGATCTTCCTGAGGTGAGTCAGATGAAAATGAAGGCCGAAGAAGTGAAGCCGGAAGAGTCCCCTAAACTTTTTGAATTCGGTCAGAATGCAGTTGCAGAATCACCATCCGCTCCTGATCAACTGAACTTTAAGGCTGAGCCTGTGCTTGAAGACCGCCCAAAACGTTCAGAGGTTATGGCGCGTAACAAAGAGCGCGAAGGCCGTATCCGCGAGTTCACTCTAAAACTGAAATCGCCCTCTGGCCTTACCGATATGGAAAATGAGCCTGCCTATCTCCGCCGCAAAGTGGCTCTTGACAGCACTGCTTCGAGCGCTGAAAGCAGCGTATCCCGATTCACTCTGAACGAAAGCGTGGATGAGAACGGCGAGAAAAAAGTAGAACTCCGGAACAACAACTCTTTCCTGCATGACAATGCAGATTGATTGAAACCTGCACATGGATGGATAAGCCGGCCTTAGGGCCGGCTTTTCTTTTTGATTCAGAATAATGACGTCTGAGCAACCCGCGCCGGGACGTGCGTTTGCATCCCTGTGAGCCGTTGCCATTCTTCCGCGAACCACACACATGACTCCGGAGAAACGACACTGTCAGGCTGATGCATCCAAAGATGAAATGACAGAAGTCCGTGCGACGCCCATTGCACCGCACGTTCGGCCCAGTCAGTCAGTCGCTGGTAGTCCGACGAATGCAGTGCATTGCCACCAAAGCGCACAATGGTGTGAGGAGAAGTCAGCCTCAAATGCACGGCATCCCTCCTGCCTGCGGTATCGCTGATGACCGCAGTGATGCCGCGCTCGGCCATAAAATCCCACATTGCTTCCACCGCAGAAACACCTGAGGCAAACCATTCCGTATGCCTGAATTCCACTGCTACGTGAAGATCAGCCGGGAGCGCATGGAGATAGGCCATGAGATCATCCGCTGATGACGGTGAAAAATGAGGCGGCAATTGGATGAAGCTCGGGCCAAGCTGTTCGCGGAATTCCAGTATCGCGGTGAGGAACTGATCCGTCGGCTCCTCACAATTGCGGAAGCGGCGATAGTGTGAAACGGTCTGAGGAAATTTCGGACAAAACATAAAGCCGGAAGGTGTTTCGGACCTCCACTTCCGCACCGTTTCAGGGGTTGGAATGCGATAGTGCGTAGCATTCAATTCTATGGTCGAAAAGATGCGGCTGTAGCAATGGAGAAACTCCGCCGGCCGCGTATTCGGCGGAAACCAGTTACCCACCCAAGCCGGAACATTCCACATCGTGCCACCCAGCCGGATATCCGTCTGCGCCGGCACACCGGATAGCACGGATGCGTTGGATGCGGGCTCCTGGGGAAGTGAAAAATCAACACCACTGATATCCTCAAGCTTGCCGTATTTCATGGTGCAAATGACGAAATTTCAGCCTTGACCGCAACATAACCCCTGATCTGAAGTTGAACAGACATGGAAAACCCCATACTCGACGAACCCGAAAAACCCGCATCTGACCGCATCTGGGCCGTTCTGGGATGGATCGCCATCGGGTTGATGGCTATTGGCCTGATCATGCGGCTGATGCACTGGCCGGGAGCGATACTTGCAATTGCAGCCAGCGGAGCGGTAATGCTTGTGCGATTCATCGGATTGCGCCCCGCCGGAGGAAGTACCCTCAGCTCGCGGCTCTATCTGGCCGGACATTTCAGCCTTGGACTTGTCTTTGCTGCTCAGTACGCAGTCATTTACTTCCAGTTTGAAATGGGCTTCTCCCCGATGTGGCTGTTTTTTATTCCTGCACTTCTCTATCTCACCGGCATGTTTGCTGCAGAGAAAAAAAACGAAGAACACCCCTGATTACCGGGATGCAATCCGGAATCTGATTTCTGTGCGGCGGTTGATGGCATGTTCCTGATCCGGGCAGATCTCGCCGTCTGTACATTCATTCAGTAACATCTGTTCGCCCTTGCCCTCTGCCAGCATGCGCGAGCGACTCACTCCATTTTCCTCAAGAAACTGCAGCGCTGCTTCGGCACGCTGTTGCGAAAGGCGCAGATTGTCCGCAGAAGAACCGCGCGAGTCGGTGTGAGAGAACACATCTATCCCCAGCGTCTGATTGCGGTTGAGCAACCAGGCGAGTTGCCTGAGTTGTTCCTGTGCATCAGCGGTAAGCGTGTATTTTCCAAAGTCATAGTAAATGCGATTGACCACAAATACGTCGGAAGGATTCACATACACAATATCGTTGAATTCGTTGACGATGGCAATGGCCTCGTGGCTTTCCACTCTGCGGTAAATGGCTTCGGCATCGAGCACGGGCAAAACAATCCGGCCGCCCTTATCGAATACAACCACCTGGGATGCTTTGCTCTTTTCATCCAACCTGAACGTGTATGTCAAATCCGGAGAAACCGCATCGAATGAGAAATGTCCACCGACTTTGGTGTAGGCCAGTGCTACCGGATTTCCCTCATCATCCACGATCGTGATGGGTTGTCCGGGAGCCGCTGGTGATCCGTCTGCTTCCCCCATTACCTGCCCCTCAATCCGCACACTCAACCAGCTTCTGTCCGCGTTGGGAAAAAGCGTCACACCGGAATAATCGAAGGGTAAGAGCTCGAGATCCACCCAGCCAAACTCGTTGATGCGCAGCTCACGCACCCGGTTTCCATGTGCATCAATCAGATAAAGAATAGTTGACGGATACATTGACGGGTCCAGGCCTGTGACCGTGAGTCGCAGCATACGCGCCATGGGAAGTGAGCGGATATCAATGCGGCCCGACGCATCTGAAATGCCTTGCAACAGCACTTCGTGCAAGGAATTCGTGACCCTGATTCCCGCGCCGTTGAATGGCTTGCCATCTACCATGAGCTCCATGGCAAATGTGTTTTGTGGCAGGCCTGCTTCTTCCCGCTGAAAGAGATAAATGTCATCTCCACCTTTGCCCCCTGTGCGGTCAGAAGATACGAAACCATGATGCGCATCGAGAAATACGATCATCACATCATCGCCGGGGCTGTTCAGCGGATCCTGAAGCTGCACCGCCGATTTCCACTGGCTCTTTTTCTCGCAGTAGAAAAGTTCATAGCCGCGCGACGGGATAATTCCGTTGGAAGAAAAATACAGATCCCCGTTAAAAACGGATGGGAATAGTTCATGCGCTGATGTATTGACCAGCATACCAGGATTCACGGGCTCGGTCCATGCTCCCTGCGAGTAGCAGGAGTACCAAATATCCATGCCGCCGTATCCGCCGTTCCTGTTGCTGGAAAAGAACAACACACCCGTTTCTGGATCATAGAAAGGGTGCACATAATCCCGGGTTCCCTGACATACCGGGTGCAGCGACGGTCGTGTCCATGTCGTGCCGTTCCATCGCGTCGAATAAATGCGCAGATGAGTGCCTTTGCTTTCGCCGTAGCTCTCAGCCGAACTGAAGTACAGCGAGGAATCTGCAGGATTGAACGAAGCGGTACCCTCACTCCGAATGCCGGGGAAAGGAAGAAAGCGACCTTTTGAATGCAGATCAAGATAAGTATTTCCCCGCTCCGCAATTTTCAACTGAAACACGTAGCGGGTATTCCAGGAATAGTCATTTACAAGGTCCTGCCGGTCATTGCTCACATAGATCGGCTTACCTTCCATGAATCCGCAAAGGATGTCATCCTTTTCCGAATTCAGTCCGTTTACCGGAATGAGCGAGTAGCGGTGCTGTGCCATGACTGGCTGAACCGTCAGCAGCAGTATGATACCCAGCAGTCTCATCAGAAATAGCGGATGGATTTATCGTCACGCGGACGAAGGTTGTACCCGATAAACACCTCATGACTGCCGTCCTGATGACCCCGCAACACACCCGTATTCATGTCATAGGAATAACCCATGCGGAACTGGCGGGTGACATTGATTTCAGCGAGAAGCAGAGGGCCTGAGAGATAGCGGTAACCGGCGCCAAGCCAGAGCAGGTTTTTCCAGAGGTATGACACATTCACTTCTGCACTGAGCAATGACGGTTCGGAGAATCGGACTATAGAAGTCAGTGCGAGCATGTCATTCTCACTCAGTTTGAAGTATCTGCCACCGATCAGGTTTACATGCAGAAATGAGCGAGCCTGTGCATTGTCCGTCCATTTCATTTCCGAGCGATTGAGGCGGTTCGCTTCCAGTCCGGCAAACCATTTAGCACCGTGAATAAATGCGGCTGCGTCGAATGTGACAGATGTGGACATCCAATGCTGTCCGTCGAGCTGAGGATCATTCCAGTCCTGAGCAGTAATACCTGAAGGGTCGAGTTCCTGACGAATAACTCCACCACCCAGTGCAAAAGAGAATGAACCGTCGCGGCGCGGTATGCGATAGGCCAGCGAAGCCCTTGACATCCATTGCTGGCGTGCGCCAATGGTTTCGCGGTGCACGCGGAGGCCCCAGGCCAGCCGTTCATTGGCTATCGGTGCATGGAGAGAAACAGACTGGGTGGTCGGCGCGCCATCGATGCCGGTCCACTGACTGCGATGCCTGATAGCAGCGCTGAGGGAATGGTGATTGCCTGCATAGGCCGCGTTCACATCGTATAAATTGAAGAGATACTGCGTACTGGTCCATTCCTGCTGAGCCATGCCTTTCAGGGAAAGACAGCACCATATCAGGCAAAGCATCCGGTATGTAATCCGTTTATTCATCGCTGTAATTCAACGTATCCGGTATACTGCGCATCTCCTATTGTCACAACATAGAAGTATGTACCATCAGGAAGCGCGCTGCCATCAGCGGATTCACCGGCCCACACCACAGTTTCGTTGTCATAATTCTTCCTGCTCCACACCGCCCCTCCCCATCGTCCTGCAATGGTCACTTCATTCGGGCCGTATAATGCCGCGTTTATGTGCTCAATTACCCAGACATCGTTCATCCCATCGCCATTCGGACTGATGAACGAATAAAAAAACAGGGGGCAGTCCGTTTTGATAACCGGAGCATTTGAGGCGTCAATGAGTTGAGTATGATAACAGCCCACGGGACCACTCACAACGAGTTCGGCCTGTGGAAACGGGGAGAAAAACACGCTGTCTCCCTGTTCACCATCCCACCACAAGGTGGCCGAATCCATAGTAGTACAACCGCTGATTTCTTCAATACGGAATTCAAACTGTGCGGTGCATGCATTGAATACGGTGCTAACCTCCACCGCCAGCGGTGCTTTATCGAGAGGTTGCTCAAACCCCTGTGTGAGAAAAAACGGATCCTCCCCGATGGTTGTGAATTCCGGCTGACCGCCGGTCGAATAAAACTCCAGGCCTCCTGCAACCGCATTGATTGCAAAGGGCGAAATCACCACGCGATCAAACGTAACCTGAGCGTGAACCGCACAGGCCCCAATCAGATAAAACAAGATCGCCAGGCTGCGCACAGTCATTGCTCCTTGCTGTAGTTGAGAATATACCAGCCGGAAGAAGTGGCCACCAGTGTGACATATTCCGCAAACGGAATACCGAATTCCCGTTCGGGCTGCCCGTCAATGGTGTCACCGGCTGCCGCAGCAACTGTGAGGGTGAAGTCATAGGCAGGATCCGAGGAAAACTTGCGGATCTGATACTGCCTTCCTTCGCATGAAGAAGCCTCAGGAAGTTGGCAGACCGCGGTGCCATTAGTCACATCTGCAATCACGGCATGTTGGTCATCGGCGAGCGTGAACCACTCCGGCACATCGCCGGAAACAGGAGCAAACACATCCACCGCGGAAGCCATTGAACCGTTCACCTGAAGCGTGCTCTGCACGGTTTCAGTTGAGATCCCCACTTTACCTGTTGCCGAAATCTGATTCGCTCCGGTAACCTGCCATGTCAATTGAGCGATCGGACTGAGATCCGCCTGATAGGTAATTCCATTTTGAGTGACCTGAATAGTCATTCCGTTCAACTGAACAGATGTGATTTGTCCGCCATCACCCGAACCGCCGGAACCACCCACACCGGAGAGGTCCACCTCATGATTGACACCGCCTTCAGAAATCGTAAGCGTAGTGCCGTTAAGAGCAACGGCAGAGATCAGCTCATTCGCCGGATCGCCATCCGCTTCCGGTGCGCTGTTTGCGGTGTGTGCGTGAAACGCATAGGGAACCGCCACCAGTTGAGTCACTCCCAGCAATTCAAACCCTTCAGATTGTGGAGTATCCACCTCTACACGCATGAAATGCGCGTCCGCATAAAAGGGAATCTCCGGCAGCGTCAGATACAGCGCATTGCCGGTTACCACGCCGTTTCCGATGACAATTGCAAAGAGTCCGAAGCTGTTGGTGACCACATCATGCACTTCCTCGTAGACCAGATCGCCTTCGGGATCACTTTTTATAATTCCGATGCGCACCGTGAGATTTTGATTGACGATTTCGTCACCTCCGAGTTCACGTGCCACAGCCTGGTACGTGATGCCATCAGGAGTGTACTGAGCCCGTGAAATGGCCGAAACCATAAGGAGAAAAATACAGGACAGAAAGGACCTCATAGTACCGCAAGTTGGTTCGGTCCGGACCCGATTTCAATAACGGATCATACGAGTTATGAAACTGTAAGTGTGATTTACCAGGCTGAAAATCAGCACGGTTAAACGCTGCCCTGATCGGGGTTCTTCCAGTTCTGATAGACCAATTCGAGTTCTTCATACCAGTCGCTGCCGAACTGTCGGATCAGGGGCTCGCGCAAAAAGCGATACACCGGAAGCTGAAGTTTTGAGCCGCATTCACAGGCCGGAGCACAGATCGGCCAGCGGTGGTAATTCACTCCGGTGTACTCTCCGAGGTCAGCGAGGCGAATGGGATAGAGATGGCAGGAAATGGGTTTTTTCCATTCTGTTTTTCCGTCCAGAAAGGCCCTTTCAAGACCGCATTTGGCGGTTCCATCGGCATCAAAAATCGCAAATGCACATTCCCCATGCCTTCCGACAAGCGGTGTTACGAAATCACCATCGGAATCCAGTTCATAGAGTCCCTTTTTCTCAATGGCAGCTATGCCCTCCGGCCTGAGATACGATTTCACGAGCGGATAGGCTACTTCGAGTTGAGGAAGTTCATCCTGATTGAGCGGAGCGCCACTTTCACCCTCCACACAGCATGCGCCTTTACAAGCAGTAAGGTCACACACAAAATGCTCCACAAAAATCTCCTCTGAAACCAGAGCCTTGCCCACAATAATCATGGCTCAAAAGTAGACTTGTGAAGCCCAATCAGAATGCGAATGACCCCGAAATCTTGCCGATAAAATTGTCGCGCGTACCATCGAAAGCGTGATCGCCATAGCGATAGAAAAACCCAACGCCGAGTGCGGAAATACCGCTCACGAACAACCGGTCAAGCACAATCCCGCTTTCAATGAATGGCCGTTCCGATTCGCGGGCAGCGATGAGAAAGTCCGTATTTCCATCGCGCTCGCCAATCAGCATATTGTGAACAAGGGTGATGTACGGACGAAAATTCTCCGACTTGAACAACAAGTCCCTGAACTCATGTCGGATGTGCAACGCAGCGTAGCGACTTACCATGAATTCATTGGTGCGCATTGTCTCAAAGGAGTTTGCTGAAACCAGTCCGATATATGGCCCTTCCGCGTAGTTCAGGTTGTTGGTACCCCGCATATTGTAAAGCAGCGAAGGGGGTAAATCACCCGGAATCAGTCCGCCACTGATCCGGACATTCAATGTACCCAGGTGCACGAACCGAAACGGTTTTTCGATCATGGCATCATATCGGGTGAACGCAGTCGCTCCGTCGAGCAGTCCGTCCACACCCTGTGTGATACGAAAATGGGTGACGGGGTATTTACCACCGAGTCTTACCTCTCCTTTCGAGGTGCGCACCAGCTTTTCACCAGGCGCCCATCTGAGCATCAGTCCGGCTTCAGTCAGCGCAATATCATTGAGCGACACATTCACCGATGATTGTTCTCCCGACGATACAAATTGCGTCTCGAATGGACGGATATCCTGTGTGTTCAGGAAACCTGTTGCCGACAGGTTGCCAATGAGACGGCCGCTGAGTGTGACTTCTGATTTCTCCACACGGTCCATCCGGCTAATAAAGATGGGATAGAGATCCCCAGCCAAAAATGCCAGGGCCCGCTGCGGCTCAAGTTGTCTGCCACCCGTTTCCATCACATCCTGTTGCCATGATGCGGTCAGCTTCACATCCCTTTTACGGTACAAATGGACCACCGCATCCGCACCGCCTTTGTGCCCGCGGTCCTTAAAACCGTAGGCATAATAACCACCCACAGAAAAATGGCGGGACAGGCGGTCATTGGTATGAAGGCCGGCGCCCAGCCGGAATCCTTCGTAATTATTGAAACGAAAAACCCGGTCGAGATCGAAGCTCACCATACCCACCGGTAACTTACCCGTGGCGAGCATGAGCATGGCCTCAACCCTGCGATCAAGATTATCCGACTCCCCAATACTGTCCACCACCTTGTATGTATTGCGCTCCTTTTCGTCCAACTGAATCGTACGCAACTTCTGCCACACTGAATCGGGCTGTGCTTTCGCATTGGGATCCATCATGAGGACAACCGGACCAAAATCACTGCCTTTGTAATCGAGGTTGTAATTCAGATTGGTGATGTAGGATTTCCCTACACCAATTACACCTGCCCCATTGATTGACATTCCGGTAAATGTCATGAACGAGTTGAGCTGATCCGGGAACCAGCCACCTGGTGTGAGCTGGTATTGTTGCTGCACCCTGATTTTCACGCTCGCATCCGCCTCTGCCGGTTCGGCTATCACGTGTTGTAACGCATACCCGTTGGTATGCACAAAGAGTTGCCCGCGCATTCCTTTAAAATTCTTGTCCTTGCGCGGTCGGAATGAGATGGTGAAGACCGTATCGGAATCCACGAAGGTGGTATCCTCAAGCACGAACAAATACTTTTTGATGGCTGCATCGCATAGCGGGCTGAGGTATTGCACGTCGAGAATGCTCACTGTTTCCCCGTAAAATGAAAACGATTGGATCTGTGTACCCAAAAGAGCAAATGCCGGGTTTTTCAATCCGGAAACCCGGTTCCCCAGAATCACCTCCTCTGAACGGTCAGGCGGAAGAAACCTGCGTGACGAGGCGCTCTCCATGATGAAAAGATGCTTGTCGGAAAAATAGCGCTCCATTTCACGCGTCGAAGAATCACTGTAGGTGAGACGGTCCGCGCTTTTCACGGTATCAATGTCCACGGTGAACACCAGCTTGTTGTAACTGTCGTAGGAAAACGACGTGCGGCGTTCCGGATTATTCCGGTCACGTGCCTCGATTGCCTTTCGCATGATTCGTTCAGCCGGATTTTCACCGGGGCGTATCACCACTTCAGTGGCTGTCACACCCATTGTACGCAAAGTCACATTCCATGGTGAGTCGCCCGGATAGAGGATACTGATCGGCTCATAGCCCACGTACTGAAAGCGAATGCGGGCGCGGGCGCGTGGAGTGCGCAATGTGAAATACCCGTCAATATCCGTATACGCCCCGTTTGTTGTGCCCTCTTCGAGCACAGCCACAAACGCCAGCGGCTCTCCGCTTTGCGAATCAGTGACTCTGCCGGTGATTTCCTGACCGGAGACCACTCCGGCTATGATTAGTCCCGCGAAAAAGAGAATTAAGCGCATAATGATAGTTGTACCGAATGGTTGATTACGGTCTTCCAAAGTTAACTTGCCGGCTGTATGTCCAGATTGCGCGATGCACTGAATTATTTATCGAAGCTCACCCCACGGCGGTTAGTCAATATGACAGTGGTGTATCTTTCGTTTTATCACTCCAGAATAACCGGCAGAGCGATTCATCCCGGCATGCCGGTGAGCATGAGCATAGAGCCCACTACCGCGTGTAACCTGGGCTGTCCCGAGTGCCCTTCCGGACTGAAGCAATTCACACGGCCTACGGGAAATTTAAAAGTCCCCGATTTCAAAACATGGATCACTGAATTGGCCCCCACGCTCACCTATTTGAATTTTTATTTTCAGGGGGAGCCGTTTATTCATCCGAATATTCTTGATCTGGTCCGAGAAGCCCACGAACGGGGAATCTATACCTCGACCTCTACGAATGCACACTTCCTTACGGAAAGCATGGCACGTATGACGGTGGAATCTGGACTTGACCGGCTGATCATTTCCATTGATGGCACCACTCAGGAGATCTACGAGCAATACCGGGTGCATGGATCGCTTGAAAAAGTGCTGGAAGGCGCAGCGCGGGTTATACACTGGAAAAAGGAATTGAAAAAGAAAACGCCTCATGTGATCTTTCAGTTTTTAGTGGTGCGGCCGAATGAGCATCAAATCGGAGACATCCGTCGTCTCGCCAAAACCATGGGCGCCGACGAGTTGCGACTGAAGACCGCGCAGGTGTATGATTACGAAAAAGGCAATCCACTCATTCCGGAGAACAGCAAATTCAGCAGATACCTAAAAAAAGACGACGGAACCTATGCCGTCCGGAATTCGCTGCACAATCACTGCTGGCGCATGTGGACCGGATGCGTGGTAACGTGGGACGGTTCAGTCACTCCATGTTGCTTTGATAAAGACGCCATCCATAGATTGGGAAGCCTGAAGGATAAGTCCTTTAAGGAAATCTGGAACAGCAACGAGTATCAATACTTCAGGGCTTCGCTCTTCCGATCAAGGCGTGAAATCGACATTTGTGCGAACTGCTCGGAAGGCACCAAAGTATGGGCCTGATCAATTTCATGCATCGGAATAACACACCCATGGCTATTTTTGACCGTAATCCTTTTCGATGACGGAAGAGCGGATAACAGAAGAGCAAAAGCTCAGAAGAAGCATGAGCTGGAAGCGCGTGATGATTCCCGTGGTATTGGGTATCGCTGCGGCCACCTGGATCCTCGTCCGCAATCTCAACGCTTTTTCCTACATCGAAGCCAGGCCGGATTCTGAAGGAGCCCGTTACCGATGGATTGACACCAATGGCAACGGATTGGTAGAGCGATCACTGGACACTGAATTCACATTTGCAAAAGACGGTGAATACATCCGTCGCACATCCATGCAAATGCTGATGGACGTGCAGTGGGATACCTACGCCACACTAGCCCTTATCGGCGCATTGGTAATGGTGGTGCTTCGCGATCTTGGATACATCTATCGCATTCGGACACTTACCGACAAGCAACTAAGCTGGAAGCAGAGTTTTGAGGTAATCATGCTCTGGGAGTTTGCCAGTGCGATGACCCCTTCAGTCGTGGGTGGAAGCGGAATCGCCATGTTTATTCTGAACCGCGAGGGAATCAATATGGGCAAGAGCACAGCTATCACGTTTGTAACAGCTATGCTCGATGAGTTGTTTTACATCATACTGGTGCCAGTCGTTTTAGTTGTCATCGGTACGAGTTCGTTGTTCCCGGATACCTGGGCAGGTGAAACA
>JBKDGH010000032.1:0-12846 GCA_046336655.1 Flavobacteriales bacterium
TGCGGCAAACCCAACCCTCAGGGTAAGAGATTTCGCTGAATACCACGACACCTTCACCCGGTGATGAAGATTCATATTTCAACAAGTTCGGTGCGTATTCTTCAAGTCTAACCACAGATGTGGAATCGGCATTCACCGGTCCTTCCAGAACCGATTGAAATGAGGAGGAATACACGGCGGTGTGTGCAAGGTCAATCTCTCCAACGGCAAGTATTTCCTCATCGGCTGATGCAGCGCTCACCAGCGAATCCACGAACCATGCATTTCCCAGAGCGAATGGATTGGCTACCGGCGGAGCGTCCGGATTGTACACCACATACTGCGCATTAAGCATGTTGATCACATCTGCGTTAGCCAGTCCGCCGAGAGGATTCTGCTTCTTGAGTGAGTCGATGATCATTCCCAACTCATCCTGCAGATGAAACTCGATCATTTCCTGGTACCTTTTGAGCTTCGCGCCGTGATAGCCTCCGATGCTTTTGTGATAGTAGGAAGTAGCGGCATCACTAAACGGATTTGCCAGATTCAGTACCCGGTAATTGGAACTGAGATTGAGTGCGCCGAAGGCGGCAACCTGTTCCAGAAGCTCCTTGTTTTTGACCGGGGAATAGGCCGGCGACTCTTTCATTTTTGAGAGCAGATCATTCTTTAACTCGGAAGCCTGCGGCGCTTTAGACTCTTCCTCCGCAAGTATGGCAAGGTCCGATGCACCCGGTTTATACGGGATGAGTTTATCATCGGTCTTCACGTACGCTTCATATTCGGAGCGCTGTTTCTTATTGTTCAGATAGCGCTGATCAACACCCCACAAATCCAATCCGACAATAGCGACCAACGCTAGTCCGGCCAGGGTTTCTTTCACTAGTTTGAAATAGGCGAGAAGTGCGATGCCTAGAGCAAGAAATGCGAACAGGACACTACGTCCTGCATCGGACTGAAATAGTGCTTTGCGGGCGGCAATAAGTCCATCTTCATAGTCTGCCACCATTGCCAATTGCTGGGAATTGCCAGCCGCTTGTTTTTCGAATGCGGCGAGTTGCCCGGCTTCTTCAGGTGAAATGAAGGTGCCTGTAGTTTCGGGTTTGGCGAACACCGCAATTGCGATCACAGCCACGAGACCGGCGGCACCTAGGATGATTTTGCGATTGGCAGTCCAGAGTTGCTGATTGACCATTTGCTGAATGAACAGCATGGCAACGGCCGGTGCCATGATCTGAACAAGCACGAGGATCATCTTTGAATCCCTGAATTTATTGTAGAGCGGAAACGAATTAATGAAGAACTGGTTAAGGGCAGTCTGTTCCTGAAGACAAAGTCCAAGTGAGAGAAGAGTCATAACCAGAAACGGCCAGCGAAGGGTGTCGCGGATTAGAATGAGTCCGAGCACAAAGAGAAACATGATGGCCGCACCGAAGTAAAATGCGCCACCGGTGAAACGCTGGGCACCCCAATACTGGTTGGCCTGCCCCACCTGTTCGCGCATTTGGCGGTTCACATTCTTCATGGCTTCTTTCTGGTTGCCGAGGGCACCTGATTCGCCTCCGCGGGCATTCGGGATAAACAATGACCACTGTTCTCCCGATGCGAAGTTGTATTCGAGAATATAATTGGTTTCGAGTCCGGTTTTTTCACTCTTATCCTTATCCTCGCCATCCGGCGAAATGGTGAGTTCTGATTTTCCCCTGGTCGTGTACCGGGAATATTCTGCAGTGGTGAGCAGATTGCTCATTGCGGGGAGCACTGCTACAATCGCCCCCACGCTGAGTGCAGCAGAAGCTGAGATCATTGGCTTGATTGATCCACTTACTCCGAGTCGAATGATTTCTGCAAGGGCTACAAGTCCGCACAGCAGCGCGAGGTAATAGGTCATCTGTAAGTGATTTGCAGTGATATGCAAACCGAGAAACAGCATGAATATGCCAGCGCCGAGGAGTGGTTTTCCGCGGAAGGCGAGAATCAATCCTCCAAGTACCGGAGGCATGAGTGCAATGGCGTTGACCTTGGCGGCATGTCCGGCGCCCAAATAGAGCACATTGATCGTGGAAAATCCGAAAGCAATTGCTCCGGCCATGGCCAGCCACGGATTGATGCGAAGGCATAATCCGAAGATGTAGAAGCCAATCATCGCCATAAACAACACACCCACCGGGCCGGGAAGTCCCAGTCGCAACACAGTGGTAACGGGTCTGAGGAGATTGGAAGAGTGCACTGTACTGATCTGATAGGCAGGCATTCCACCAAACATGGAGTTGGTCCAGAGAGGCTCATTCTCATAAAGCATCCGGTAATCGGTAACCTCCTTTGACATTCCCCGCCAGTGGTCAATATCGCCTTGTCGTAGTTCATATCCCTTCCACACGGGGCTGAAGTATGCAGAGGCGAGAATGGCAAATAAGGCAATGGCCACGGTATGTGGCAACAGGCCCATCAATGTATTTTTATTCATTGGATAAAGAGATGGGCGAAAGATAATACGCAGGGAGGCGATCGCTTAATCCCCGATTTCTACGTAGTCCACGTAATCCCCGCCGTCTGATTTTTTTCCGGAACCTCCCTTGCTTTTCTCGACAGTGACTTGTCCTTCAGGACGCGTTGGTTGATTCTGGTTCTGATAGGCAGCAGCCCGATCGCGCATCGCCTGATCGGCCTTTTTAATGACCACCGGCAAGGCGAGCCGTGCAACGAGGCGAATGATGAATGAAATGAGAATCAACCAGAGAATGATCCTCAGCGCACCGGAAAGGGAGGACTCATAGACTTCCATTGCACGAAGGTAGGAGGGTGAATGCCGACAGAGGTCAGCGGGAGTTCGTTAATTCTTTGAAAATCTCTTCGAGCTTTTGCTCACGCCGCATGAGCGTGAGAATGCTGATTCCCTTGGAGGCGGCCAGCCCACCCAGGTTCACACGCACGTCTTCTTCACCGGTCACTTCGATCAGCCATTTTCCGCTGCCATCGCGCCCGGCGCGGGCAACACCACGGATCGCGGTGAGTTCTGCGGCACTCATTTCACCGCTGAATTCCACGATCAGTTCATAAGCGCCGGATTTTGCGGAGCTTCTGAGTTCACCAGTGGGGCGGTCGGCAACGATCTCTCCTTTGTTGATGATCATCGTGCGCGAGCAGATGGCTTCCACTTCCTGCATGATGTGTGTGGACAGCATCACCGTTTTCTGCTTGCCGATTCGGGTAATCAGTTCGCGGATTTCAGCGAGCTGGTTCGGGTCAAGTCCGCTCGTAGGTTCATCCAGGATAAGCACTTCAGGGTCGTGAATCAGTGCCTGTGCAATGCCTACCCGTTGACGGTAGCCTTTGGAGAGTGCTTCGATTTTCTTGTGTGCTTCAATTCCAAGTCCGACGATTTCGATCATTTCCTCTACCCGCTGACGTAAATTCGGAAGACGATACATTCCTCCGATGAAGGAGAGGTATTCGAGCACGTACATGTCGGTGTACAGCGGATTGTGCTCGGGAAGATAGCCTATGGCTCTGCGGCTTTCGAGTCCTGATTCCAGCACGTCAAATCCGCACACGGATACCTTGCCGGAAGTAGGCGGGATGTAGCCGGTGATGATCTTCATCATCGTGCTCTTTCCGGCTCCGTTCGGTCCGAGAAAGCCGACTACCTCACCTTTGGCGATAGAGAATGCCACCTCCTTCAACGCGAGCTGAGTGCCGTAACGCTTGGAAACTTTATCAACAACAATAGACATACGCAGTAGCCGGAACAGGGGGCGTTAATGCGACCTGCCCGGCCTCAAAGGTATGCGGATAACTCCGGAGTCAGTATTCAGCACGTGCTGCAATCCGGATCAAGCGCACTGATTTCTTTATAATTTCTGGGAAAGCGCACATTTTTTCGGGTGCGCTGAAAATAATCATTCCACAACGGACTGGTCAGGTCGTAGTGCCGCACATCAGAGAACCCGATATGCTCCTCCTTGGGTTGTTCCATACACGCCGATTTTGGTTTCAATCTTATTGACATCGGGCGTTCACAAAAGGTTGCATGAGGTGGCTTGACCTCAGCCGAATCACAGCACCTTTCGAACTGGTGTAATCTCAGTGCACAAGTCTGATGTTATCATGAAGATTCAACAATCTGTGCTTCACCCCGGCAAGGGCTGGGAAAGCAATCCGGAGCCCGGAGAATCATCCGGTCTCGTTCTGGCATTCGGCGGGGTCGATCGGATCGTTGATCCTTCAGTGTTCGAACAGTTGCGGTCGCGTTATCCTTCGGCTGCATTGATTCTGGTTTCAACTGCCGGAGAGATTGCAGGCGGCAGGGTGCTGGACGGTACTGTGGTGTGCACTCATATAGCATTCAGTCACACTCCTTTTCGTGTGATCGCTACCCGGGCGGATGAGTTCAAGACCAGCGCAGAATGTGGAGAGCATATTGGAATGATGTTGCAGGAGCTCGGACTGAGGCACATATTGGTGTTCTCAGAAGGCACTCAGACCAACGGCGACCTTTTGGTGAAAGGATTGCGGAACAGCGTCGGCGGGCAGGTGCTGATCACCGGAGGTCTGGCTGCTGATGCCGGCCGGTTTGATAAGACGCACGTCGGGGTGGATGCCCCGGCGGCCCCCGGAGTGATTGCAGCCATTGGGTTTTACGGCGATTACCTGCGGGTGACCCATGGCTCCCGGGGAGGATGGGATCCGTTTGGTCCGTTGAGAAGGGTGACAAAATCATATGGCAATGTGCTGCTTGAACTGGATGGCAAGAACGCGCTTGAATTGTACAAGACCTATCTGGGAGAAAAATCAGACTCGCTTCCCGGAAGTGCATTGCTTTTCCCTTTGTGTATTGTGGAGGACGATAAACTTGTGGTGAGAACTATCCTGAACATCGATGAATCGGCGGGCTCAATGACGTTTGCCGGAGACATCCCTCAGGGTGCAACAGTGCAGTTTATGATGGCCAATTTTGACCGGCTCATCGATGGCGCAGCCGCGGCAGCGGTGGATTCATTACGTCTTATCGGAGAAGAGCAACCCGAATTGGTGCTGATGGTTTCCTGTGTGGGACGAAAGATTTTACTCGGCCCGCGCATTGAAGAAGAAGTGGAGAGTGTGGTGGAAGCGATTGGCGGCAAGCCCGTTTATTGCGGCTTCTATTCTAACGGGGAAATTTCTCCTGTCACGGGCAGTACCCAGTGCAGCCTGCACAATCAAACAATGACTATTACAACGTATTCCGAATATCTTACCTGAGATCGTGGCCAGACATTCATTGATTGAACGACAGATTCGCAAATTGCTCGGCAGTGAATTGGCGAAATCGCCTGAACTGGCAGAGTTTCTCGACGCAGTCAATTCAAGCTATAAGCATTTTGAAGACAACCGCGTGCTTGTTGATCGCGCCATGCGACTGGGAAGCGAGGAACTGTCGGAAAAGAACCGGCAGCTGGAGCTTGAAAGTCAGCGGCAGTTATTACTCATCGACTCCCTGCGCAAAGCAATCAGTGAAGTTGCGCCGCATTATGATCTGGGTGAAAACACGGATATTATTCGGATCGCCGATCTGCTGAATGAGGCGATTGCTGAGCGGAAGAGGGTTGAAAAAGAATTGAGAGAGGCGCGGGAAATTGCGGAGAAATCACTCAAGGCCAGGCAGATTTTCCTGGCGAATGTGTCACACGAAATCCGCACGCCAATTCATGCCATCAGCGGAATGGCAACCATATTGCAGGAGACCTCATTGAGCGAGGCACAGAAAAAATATGTGGAGGCTATTCGCGCATCAGCGGAAGGTCTTACGGTAATCATCAATGACCTTCTGGATATCAGCAGGCTGGAAAGTGGCAAATTCCGTCTGGAGTTCATTCCCTTTCACCTACCGGAGTTGATTGCCTGGGTATCCCAGTTTCTTGCTCTTCGCGCAGAGGAAAAGGGAATCCTTTTATCAGTAGTCTCATCTCCGGATTTGCCGGAATGGCTGGAGGGTGATCCCACGCGACTGAGGCAAATACTGCTCAACCTGCTCACCAATGCGATTAAGTTCACCGCCGAAGGAACCGCGACGCTTAGCGTGACCTGTCTGTCCACCTCGGCTTCCCGCGCTTTGATTCGTTTTGAGGTCTGCGACACTGGTGTGGGAATCGAGCAGCACAAACTGGCGGAAATATTCGAACAATTTGTTCAGGAAGATGATTCAGTGGCACGCAAATTCGGCGGGACAGGATTGGGGTTGTCGATTTCGAAAACCCTGGCGGAAATGATGGGCGGTGAGTTGAAGGCGGAAAGCTCAAAGGGCAATGGGTCACGGTTTTGGTTTGACCTGGAATTCGCACTTTCTGCAGATCCCGATGCTGCAAAGTCAGACTCTCACGCGGTTGATTATTCAGGAATGCGCGTGCTCGTGGTGGATGACAATGAAATCAACCGGTTTCTGGCTACCACCATTCTTACCCAGTGGAATGCCGAAGTGCATGAGGCGGAGGACGGAGTTCAGGCTCTGGAGATGGTCACGGCGAATAGTTACGATGTCCTGTTGCTCGACATTCAGATGCCCCGTATGGATGGCATACAGGTCATCCGGAAGATACGGGCTGAGTTTTCGGAAACCATTCCGGTCATTGCGGTATCCGCCAATGCCACCATGGCTGAAAAGTCTGCATGCATCGGAGAGGGAATGACCGACTATCTCACAAAGCCATTCAATCCCCGCGAACTTGCAGAGGTCATTTCGAAGCACACTGTTCGAAGACGTCATGAGCTTGCCACCACCGAATCACCGCTGCTTTATTCTTTGAACCGCATCAACGTGCTTTTCGGGGGTAACAGGAATCATGTGCTTAAAACCATTTCGGCATTTGCCATGCAACTTGAACGTGAAATCGAAGTGCTGGAGAATGGATTAAACATCCTGAGCGCTGATGAAATTGAACGGTCATGTCACCGGCTCAGTGCTAATCTGGAGTTGTTTGAGTTGAGCGGTATGGCAAGTGAATTGAGCATGATACAGCGCCACGCGAAATCACGCGCATGGAATGAGTTGCTCACACGGATTCAGTTATTCATTGTGCGGTGCAGAATACTGTTAGTTCAACTCAACACGGAGTGTGGTCTTTGACAGCGCGGAGTGGCTAACTTTGTCCACTCCGATGAACGCTCCCCGAATTGCCATTTTCGCTTCAGGCGGCGGCAGCAACGCCCGAAATCTGATTGCCCGTTTCCGCGAAACGCAGAAGGTTGAAGTCGTGTTGCTTGTCTGCAACAATGCGGGAGCAGGGGCGTTCCAGGTTGCTGCTGAAGCTCAGGTCCCTGCTTTACTTATCGACCGCAAGGCGCAGGCAACTCCTGATGGCAGTCTCGCTGCAGCGCTCGACTCAGCGCATGTGCAAGGCATAATTCTCGCGGGCTATTTGTGGAAAATTCCTGACTGGATCATTCAGCGATTTGGTCCGCACATTATCAACATTCACCCGGCACTTCTTCCTGCATACGGAGGTAAAGGAATGTATGGCCACTACGTGCATGAGGCCGTGCATGCCGCCCGCGAACAATGGACCGGTATTACGATCCACCGTGTCAATGAGCACTACGACGAAGGTGCAATTCTATTTCAGGCAAGCGTGGCTATTGAACCGGATGATTCACCCGCAGATATCGAGCGCAAGGTGAGGGCACTGGAACATGAGCATTTCCCGCGTGTGGCAGAACAACTTATCACTGCGGGGCAATGGTAAGCCGGTCCGAAATACGCTCGTGTTTCATGGCCTTGTTTGCCGCAAACACAATCTTCGGAGGCAAATCAGACATTCCGGATATCCGGACCGGAACCAATCAACCGATTTTGACCAGTCTGGTTTCGTCGCTCCGGATAATCGTGTTTCTGATTGCAGGGGAGAAGTTCCTTTCCGTTTTTGGTTTGGATGTTCCCGCGTATGCCATTGCGGTCTCGTTCATTCTGCTTTTCATCGTGCAGGAAATGACTCGTGGTATCATTCCTCTTCTCAGGGTGGTCAGAATTTTCCCGAAACCCATCATTTACTTGTTTCCGTGAGCAGTGCGCCTCTGATTTCAATTTACACCGACGGTTCAGCGCGCGGTAATCCCGGCCCGGGCGGATACGGAATCATTTTCATCGCAGGCTCGCATTACAAAGAGGTAGCAGCTGGTTTTCGACTGACAACCAACAATCGCATGGAGTTGTGGAGCGTGTGCGTCGCATTGGAAATGCTTAAATTTCCGGGAAGTGAGGTAACGATCTTTTCGGATTCGCAGTATGTCGTGAATTCTGTGGAAAAAAACTGGCTTGGTGGCTGGGTCAAAAGAGGATGGAAGAATGTGAAAAATCCTGACTTGTGGAAGAGATACCTCGTTGCATCCCAGAATCATAAGGTGCGTTTTGTGTGGATTCGCGGCCATAATGGCCATACCCACAATGAGCGGTGCGATCAGTTGGCTGTGGAAGCCGCCACGGGCAAGGATCTCAAAGTGGACTCGTGGTATGAATCACACCGGGAGGAGGAACAGGGATTTCTCTGAACAATCAGCAGGTGATATATGTCTGTAGTGTTACTGCGGGTGTGTGTATTTTCGCGCCCGGACAAACCCATTCGAAACCATGCGCACCGATCTGTACCAGGGACACGACTATTACTTGATGGATGAACTTCTTACCGATGAGCAAAAGCTCGTGCGGGATACCGCCCGGTCATGGGTGAAGAAGGAAGTTTCCCCGATCATTGAAGATGCCGCAGAAAAGGCGAAGTTCCCTGAGCACCTGATAAAAGGCCTGGCGGAGATTGGTGCATTCGGGCCTTATATCCCGGTGGAATACGGTGGTGCCGGACTTGATCAGATCAGTTACGGCCTTATCATGCAGGAGTTGGAGCGCTGCGACAGTGGTTTGCGATCGACAGCCTCCGTACAGAGCTCCCTTGTGATGTATCCGATTTATAAATACGGCAACGAGGAGCAGCGCATGAAATACCTGCCTAAACTCGCTTCCGGCGAATGGATCGGTTGCTTCGGTCTGACTGAACCTGACTTCGGATCAAATCCGGGTGGAATGATGACCAACTTCAAGGACATGGGCGATCATTACCTCCTGAACGGCGCGAAGATGTGGATCAGCAATGCCCCGTTTGCACAGATCGCAGTGGTGTGGGCAAAAAATGAGGCTGGACGAATTCATGGCTTGATTGTGGAACGGGGCATGGAAGGCTTCACCACACCGACAATGCACGGCAAATGGAGCTTGCGTGCGAGTGATACCGGAGAGTTAATCTTCGATAATGTGAAGGTTCCGAAAGAAAATCTCCTTCCGAACAAAAGTGGATTAGGTGCTCCGCTGGGTTGTCTGGATTCAGCGCGTTACGGCATTGCCTGGGGTGCAATCGGAGTGGCGCTTGATTGTTACGATGTGGCACTCCGGTATTCCAAGGAGCGCATTCAATTTGGAAAGCCGATCGGTGCGTTTCAGTTGCAACAAAAGAAACTCGCAGAAATGATCACTGAGATTACGAAAGCTCAGTTACTTACACTTCGCCTCGGACAATTGCGCAATGAAGGCCGGGCCACGAGCGCTCAGATTTCAATGGCCAAGCGCAACAATATCGCTATTGCAAAGCAGGTTATCAGCGACGCGCGTCAGATGCTGGGGGGTATGGGTATTACGAATGAGTATCCGGTAATGCGCCACATGATGAACCTAGAGTCAGTGATCACCTATGAAGGTACACACGATATCCACCTGCTTATCACAGGTATGGATGTCACCGGATTCGACGCGTTCAAGTAAATCGGCAGAAACTTATTGTTTTGCGCCACAGCGCCGGAGTTCAGCGTCAATTTGCTTTTGTCTGTTTTCGGTGTACGCTAAGTCGAACAGAATATTATACTGCTCCGGTGAGTAGGAGGCTATTCCGATGGGCTCATCGGTAACCCGCGCATCAAAACCTTCCGGAGCAGGTTGCATGGATATGTTCATGTCGACCTGAAACCCTCCTGCTGCCGAAGTATCCGGGATATTGCGAAGGTCCAGCCGGATGATTTTCTGAAGGTAGTTTTCTTTAGTGAACACAAGGTCATACATACTGTCCAGACACAAACTCATAGCTATTTTGCCCAGCACATCGGTTTCTTTCTCACAAGAATATCCGGATTCGCGATTAATCACTTGCATGCTTCCGAGGGTCATACGATCTTTCTCTGTGAGAGTGATCTTAATGCCCAACGCATTGGAATCAGTGCAAGAATGGCAAACCGGCGACTGACGCGACTGACATGCAGTCAGAACCATCTGCAGAACCATAGCGGCACTGGTGATTTTAAACAAAAGGTTCATTCGGTGGTGAGTTCAAATGAGTCTGAATCAGTGAGCACGGGAAACTTCATTCTGAATTCTCTCAGATCGCCGGCTGAAAGTTCGGCAGTCATTATGCGCTGGTCGTTCACAGGTGAGAGGATGTAATTACCGCGCGGATCGATCACAGCGGAATCGCCGCAGTAGTCGAGCCCGTTACCGTCCGTGCCGATCCGGTTCACCGCAGCGGTGTAACATTGATTCTCAATGGCTCGCGCAAGGGCCAGTTTCATCCATGGCTCGCGCCTCACTGCGGGCCAGTTGGCCACGTAAAGCAATACGTCATACATCGGTCCGTCAGTCGTCATTCGGTTTCTGCCCCACACCGGAAAGCGGAGGTCATAGCAGATGAGCGGGCAAATTTTCCATCCTTGCCATTCTTCGATGAGGAGTTTGTTTCCGGAAGAATAATGGTGGTGTTCACCAGCCATTTGGAACAGATGACGTTTGTCATACGTTGTGTATGTGCCGTCAGGACGCACCCACATCAGCCGGTTGAAGAACCGGTCTCCATCCTTCACTGCGATGCTTCCGGCCATAACCGCATCGAGCTGCCCCGCCCAAACCCGCATCCACTGAAGGGTGTCCATGGTGCCGGAAAATGGCTCGGCAATACGGTCAGGGGACATCGAGAAACCCGTGGTAAACATCTCTGGCAGCATGACGATGTCTGTCGAACCGGGTGAAAGGGCTTCGAGCTCTAGCGCAAATTGCAGGCGGTTTGCGGCAGGATTTTCCCACTCCAGAGTGGTCTGTATCAGCGAAACCTTGAGCGTGTCTTTCATGTGATAAAGGTGAAAAGAGCAGCTGCTTTTCAGGTCAGCTGGTTCAGTCGATTTGCAGCTTCCTCCAGTTCATGATCTTCTTTGGCGAAACAGAAACGAAGTACGTGCTGATCGTTGTCGTCGGGATAAAAACATGACACGGGGATGGATGCCACTCCGAGTTCGCGGGTCAATTGTTCAGCAATAACCCTGTCGGGCGAATCCATTATTCCGGAGTAATTCAGTAGTTGAAAGTATGTTCCCTCAGCGGCTTTCCATGCGAAAGAAGAGGCAGACAGACATGCGAGGAACAGGTCTCTTTTGCGCTGATAAAAAGCACTGAGTCCGTCATAATGAGCGGCATCGTCGAGGTACGAAGTCAATGCATACTGAATGGGCGTATTGCATGAAAATACGTTGTACTGATGCACTTTTCTAAACTCCGTCATGAGGTGTTCAGGTGCAACGGCATACCCTGTTTTCCAACCCGTGGCGTGAAACGTTTTACCGAATGAATACACACTGATGCTGCGTGCCGCGAGCTCAGCATACTTCAGCACACTTTCATGTGGTTGTCCGTCAAAGACAATGTGTTCATACACTTCATCGCTGAGCAGAAGTATGTCGGTTTCTGCAGTGATTGTAAGCAGCCTGAGCATATCGCTGCTCTTCCAGATGGTTGCTGAGGGATTTGATGGATTGTTGAGCAGAATCACGCGGGTGCGTGAACTGATCTTGCGCTCAACTTCATCCCATGGAATCCGGAAGTCGGGCCATTCAAGGGATATCCAGACAGGCACACCGCCGTTGAGTGCAATTGCCGGGGCGTAACAATCATAAGCCGGGGCAAAAAGGATGACTTCATCACCCGGATGAATAAACGCACTCAGCGCTGTGAAGATGGCTTGGGTAGCGCCTGCAGTGATGGTAATGTCTGTGTCAGGGTTTACGGTGCGGAGATACGCGCGGTTGATTTTCTCTGCCAGTTTCTCGCGAAGGAGGAGCAGTCCGGGCATTGGTGCATACTGGTTGTAGCCATCACGCATGGCCTTGGCAGCAGCATCGATGAGCATCGGATCCACAGGAAATCCGGGAAACCCCTGCCCGAGATTGATGGCCCTGTGTTCAGCAGCAAGTGCTGACATCACTGAGAAAATGGTAGTGCCTGTGGATGGAAGTTTAGAGCGCATTACCCGGAGTATTGGGAGTTATAGCGTTGAATGGCTTCTTCTATTTTTATCATGGCTTTGTCCGCCGGCAGAAATTCATCCACAAGCACTTTTTTATTGCGCAGTGTTTTGTATTCCATGAAAAAATGCGTGAGTTCCTGCCGGAAATTTTCCGGCAGATCCTCCATGTGTTTGATGTGTTCGACGCTCGCATCGTTATTTGCTACCGCGATGATTTTATGATCCGGTTCGCCGGAGTCCTCCATTTCCATCATGCCGATCACTCTGCTTCGCACCAGACAAAGGGGCACGGTGCTTACTTCGGAAAGGACAAGGATGTCGAGCGGATCACCATCTTCTCCGAGTGTGCGGGGAATAAATCCGTAGTTAATCGGATAATAGAACGCTGCGAAAATGACGCGGTCCAGCCGGATGAGTCCGCTCGGCTTGTCCACTTCAAATTTCGCTTTGCTGCCCCTCGGGATTTCGATAATGCCGTCCACGAGGGATTTTCCGGCGTCAAACCGGTGATCAACTCCGTGCCAGGGATGTGCAGTCTGCATGAATTGTAAGTATGGGGTGAAGGTAGTGG
>JBKDGH010000033.1:0-47119 GCA_046336655.1 Flavobacteriales bacterium
GCGATATCCTCACACCTGTACGTCCGGCCGGAAACCCCTGCAACTACCCTGTGAACTTCGCAATGGCCCTCTTCGGAATGCCAACGGCACACCGCTACTACCAGGTATCTGAAGGACAGTTTATCCAGTACCCCAACGGCACCATCCACGTGATTGCAACCCTGCATAATGCGTATAATCCTGGCAACGGGTTCAACGTGGATGTAGAGTTCATCAACGGCATGGATTGGGCTGACTGGAGCACGCAGGGCTTCCTCACCAGCTTCAAGGCTGACTGCGGAGGTATTGCTGCGAACCATCAAGACTGGATGTATTTCCTGCTGAACAACAACAACGCTACCATCACTGGTTTCGGTGGTTATGCCGGTTCTGTGCTCAACCTCGCACACGCTCCGTCGAACAACTACTTCGGATTCCAATTTGGTAACGGTGCCAACAATTACAACGGTGCGGACAACGGATTCGGTGGTTGGTTCACCTACAGCGGAACATTCCTGGTGAATGGTCAGCAGATCATGAGCGGAAACGCCGCCGGCGCTGGTGACTTCGCTTTCGAACTCGACTGCTGCCCCGATTACACCATCACACGCTGCTGGACTGCGATGGATTGCTCAGGCAACATCACACAGCACTGCCAGACCATCAGTAACGACAAGGCGGACACCAACACACCAGTACTTCCGGGTAAACCTTCGCTGACCCCGGAGTTGGATATCTTGGTGAAGGTGAGCCCGAATCCAGCGATAGAAATAGCTAACTTCAGTGTTCGCGCCGCCAAAAATGGACAGGCCACCCTTGAAGTGTTCGATGTGACAGGAGCCAAAGTGGCCCTGCTGCTGAGCACTCTTCTGGAAGCCGGTCAGGAGACCCGTGTGAGCATGGATGTCAGCAATCTGGCTGCCGGAGTTTATATGTACCGATTCACCAATGGTGGCGAAACTGAAGCCGGCCGTATCGTGGTAGGTAAGTAATTCCGCCGATTGACCTTTATAAAGCCTCCCTTTTCAGGGAGGCTTTACTTTTTGTTAATTCTTCCGACCGAATGGAATATCCCTGTCCAGCAAGTACATTTGACCCATCCGGAAAAAAAACAGATGCAATACACCACCGCTATGTGGAAAGAATCAGACAACAAATTGATCCGCGAGTTTCGGTTCAAGGACTTTCAGGAGGCATTCACATTTATGACCCGCGTGGCCTTTATTGCTGAGAAAATGAATCACCATCCGGCGTGGTTCAATGTATATAACTATGTCCGCATCGAACTGAGCACCCACGATGCAGGCGATGCAATCACCGAGAAGGACAGGCGGCTCGCACTGGCCATCGACGAAATTCTTCAATAGTCGTCCGTGGAAAAGAACAGGGGAGGGATTAACCTTTCTCTGGGTGGCTTTCAACTACCTTTGCTGCCCTGATAGCCGGATGCCGATCCGCTGTCATTTAGAAACCTTGCAACGATGATTGAATCCAAAGAAAAGACAGCGGTCGATGATACGCTGTCTTCAGTCACGGATCGGATGGCTACATTCGACCACGAACAAGTGGTCTTCTGTCAGGATAATGCCACTGGATTAAAGTCTATCATAGCTATTCACAATACGGTCCTCGGACCTGCCGTGGGGGGTACCCGCATGTGGGCTTATGCCTCAGAGAATGATGCACTGACTGACGTGTTGCGGTTGTCCCGCGGCATGACCTACAAAAATGCCTTGGCCGGCCTGAATATCGGCGGCGGAAAAGCCGTGGTGATTGGCAATTCCCGGACGGATAAGAACGAGGCGTTGCTCCGAAGGTTCGGAAAATTCGTGGACAGCCTTGGCGGAAAGTATATCACCGCGGAAGATGTGGGAATGTCTACCCGCGACATGGAGCTCATTCAACTGGAAACTGACCATGTGGTGGGACTTCCTGACTACATGAACGGTGGGGGAGATCCCAGTCCGGTGACAGCATATGGCGTCTTTATGGGAATGAAGGCCAGCGCCAAAGAACTCTATGGCAGTGAGGATCTTTCAGGAAAGAAAGTGCTCGTGCAAGGTGTAGGACACGTCGGACAGTACCTTGTAAATCAGCTCGTGGAGAACGGAGCCGAAGTAATGGTCACTGATATTTTCGAAGACCGCATCAAAGAAGTGACTTCAAAATACAAGGTGACCTATGTGAAGCCAGAGGATGTATATACGACTCCGATGGACATATACAGTCCTTGCGCGCTTGGCGCTACGGTAAATGATGATACCCTTAAGCACCTCAAATGCAGTATTATCTGCGGCGCCGCAAATAACCAACTGGCGAAAGAAGAAATACATGGAGAAGAAGTGCGTAAACGCGGTATTCTCTATGCGCCTGATTACCTCGTCAATGCTGGCGGAATCATCAACTGTTACTGGGAAATCATCGGATACAACAGGCAGGCGGCATTGAGTCAGGCAGAAAACATCTATGAGACTACACGGGCGATTTACAAGAAATCATCAGATGAACAAATACCTACATATCTCGCCGCCAACAGAATGGCAGAAGCGAGAATTGAATCGATTGCGCGGTTGAGAGCAAGGAGATAAACTGGCTTTTTTGAATTAATTTATGCTGAACAGAAGACATATCCGGATTAAGGTTCTCCAAATACTATTTGCGTATTACAGCGATGAAAAGCCTGATGCTGCGGTCTACGAGCGTATGCTTTTTGAAAGCGTGAACAAGTTCCGCGACTTGTACATCGCTCTTATTATTCTGATGGGAGAAATGCAGGCCCTTGCCATCGACAAGATTGAGGCGGGGATGAACAAACGTCTGCCTTCGCATGAAGATCTTCATCCCAACACCAAATTTGTTACGAATTCTTTGCTGCGGATTATTGTGAACAGCAAAGTGCTGCAGAAAGCATCCGGTGAAATTCAAATCAACTGGCGCAACAACAAAGACCTTCTGAAGAGCATGTATAAAACGCTCACCGAATCAGAAGATTACAAAGAATACATGGCCAGTCTGGAGCGTGGATTTGACCACGACAAAGACCACCTGCTGAAATTTTTCCGTCGCCAGCTAATTAACAACGAGCTGATGCACGATTACATGGAAGAGATGGGCATCTTCTGGAATGACGATCTCGATTTGGCAAGCTCAATGGTGCTGCGAACACTCAAGGGAGTGAAGGAAGGCGATGAGGACATTGTTTTGCTTCCTCTCTGGAAGGAAGACGACGACGAAGAGGAATTCTGCAGGCAGCTCTTCCGCCAAACCCTGGCTAAAGGTGCGGTTAACGAAAAGCTTGTTGCAGATAATACTCCCAACTGGGAAGCTGATCGCATAGCTCTGATGGATATGATTATCCTGAAGATGGCTCTCGCCGAGGTGCAGGTATTCGAATCAATTCCTGTGAAGGTGACGATGAATGAATACATCGAACTCGCGAAATACTACAGCACACCCAAGAGCGCCATTTTTGTGAACGGAGTTTTGGATCAATTGTTCCCGAAACTACAAGCAGCCGGTGAGGTGAAGAAGGTAGGACGCGGACTGATTGAGTAATCCATGTGATGAAAAAGCGGCTGGTGGTCATACACGGACCCACTGCGTCTGGTAAGACGGCTATTGCGATCCGGCTGGCATTGCGCTATCAGACAGAAATTATTTCTGCGGACTCCCGCCAGTTTTACAAGGAGCTGAATATTGGTGTAGCCCGTCCTTCCGAGGATGAGCTTGCCAGGGTAAGGCATCATTTCATCGCTTTTCTGTCTGTTGAAGATCCCTACAGCGCCGGCCGCTTTGAACAGGACGCGAAGGACACTATTGAAGATCTTTTTCTAACCCATGACATAGTTATCGCCGCAGGAGGCAGCGGATTGTATGCGCGTGCATTGATTCACGGCCTGGATGATCTGCCTTCTGATGCAGCAGTCAGGGATGAATTGAATGAGATGTTTAAACAACACGGAATTGCGCCGCTTCAGGAAGAACTGCTTCGTATTGATCCCGAGTATTATTTCCATGCAGACATTTCCAATCACCGCCGGATAATACGCGCACTCGAAGTATATCGCATTACAGGCAACGCCTATTCAAGCCTTCGCAAGGCAGCCGGCGGATCGAGGGATTTCGAGGTGCTGCAGCTCGGACTTCAGGCAGAGAAGGAATGGCTATATCCGCGAATCAATGAGCGGGTGGACGAGATGATCCGAAAGGGGCTGGAGCAGGAAGCCAAAGCCGTATATCCGCAACGCGCAATGCCGGCCTTGCAGACGGTAGGCTATTCCGAGTGGTTTCATTGCTTTGACGGATTTATTGACTCACCAACCGCGATCAGTCTGATCAAACAGCATAGCCGAAACTACGCAAAAAGGCAAATGACCTGGTACCGCAGTCAGCCGGACATATTGTGGTTTGACGCAAAAAAAGGGGAGCAGTTGCTCCCCGAAATGATTGCCGTGATCGACAGGAATACCGGAGTTCTTCAGTAATTAAACATATTCATTACCAGACGGTCCTGATCTTCCACGCCCTGATCAATGATCTTATCCAGCCATACCGGATAACTGCATTCATCCATCAGAAGTTGTGACGTTTTGATGTATCGGTTGCGTGTTCCGGTAGGTGTTTCCATGTCGTAGTTGACATTCCAGCCCAGCACCATGACGCGGATTCCAAGACCGTTGAGTTTGCCAACAAGGTGACGGTATTCGCTGTCGCCGCCTATGATGACCATCACATCAAACTTCTTGGAAATAGCCAGATCCAGTGCCTCCGTGGCAAACCATACATTGATGGATTTTTCCTGGGCTTCACCTGTCTCGTGATCCACCTGAAGCGGATAGTAGTGTGATACGATGCCCTGATAGATCAGGGTGTCTTCCATTTTCCGTTCGTTGGTCAGTACCTCCAGACGGCGCTGAGTATCGGGATAACGGTTCTCAAGTGCAGAAGTCGGAAACCTTCCGCGAAACCAATGGGCTTCGATCACCTGACACAGATTGAAGCGCGAGTGCTCAAGCTGAGCCACCTTGTGCCTGATGTAGTCGGTGAAACCTGAATAATAAAAGCTCTTTCCAATGTGGTGATGGTACTTGTAAAACGTGTTCACTTGAAGAAAGAACGAGCCATCGATAAACATGGCTATACGAGTGACTTTAACCGGTTCGTGCATGGGCAGTAACTTAAACGGTGTTTGAAATTTGCGTAAAACGGGCGCCGAAGGTAACGCAAATCGCGTGAGACACTATTCATGCGCATATTTTATTCTCAGCATGTTAGCCATCCATAGACTCTCCGCCCTGACGCATATTCTTGCGCCGGAAAAGCTGCGAATCGGCCTTGCCAAAACGCCAGGTGAGATTGAATCGGACGAGTTGCGGGTCGCGCCGGCGAAACGTCTCCTGAGTAAAAAAAGGAGATTCACTGTACACTACATTCACCCTTGTTCGGAAGGCGTCACGGATGGAGATGGTGGCAGATAGGCGCTTTTCCTTCAGGAAATCCCGGCGCAGTGAAAAGTCAAATCCATAGGCGGGCTCTACATACCCCTGAACAGTGTTCAGCGCCATGTTCCATGGCCCTCCGCCTTCGCCACCTCCGATACCTGCGCGTGAGGTGCTTCCCGTTTCCAACAGGCGCTTACTGGTGTAATCTCCGCTTGCCTGAAAGATAAATGCCCCGGGCAGCTTGAAGGTTGCATTCAGCTTAAACCAGTAGCTCGTGAGTGAATTGGTAAGGCCTTGCTCAAGATTGGAACCATTTACCGAGGACCAAAACAGATTAAAATTGGATGTCAGCTCAAACCACTCATTGAATTTGTTTCTGCCCGTGAGCTCAAGCCCGCCTGCCAGACTGCTGGATGCATTTTTATAGGTGCTGATGACCACATCCCTGCCCAGCACTTCGCTGTATTCCGTGAAAAGTTGGGTTACGGTCAAATTGGTGGAGTAGCGGGAATAAAAGGCCGCAATAAACGTGTGATCTTTGGAGTAACTGTATTGATAGCTGAGTTCCGCGGAATATGTGAACTCCGGACGCAATGCAGGGTTGCCGCGGGAAATGTTCAGAGAATCGCTGTAATCGGTAAACGGAGAGAGGACGTGAAAATTCGGTCGTGATATGCGCCGGTTCAAGGAAAGCTGAACATCCTGCTTGTCATTCAGCACGCGTGTGATGTATGCGGAGGGAAAGAGGCTTAGCGGATACTGGTTGCGGAATGAAATGGTCGTGTCAATCAACTCTGCCCGGTAATCGCTGCTCTCGATGCGCAAGCCGGTCTGAATCTGCCATTTATCCCGATTGAGAAACAGATTACCGTAAGCCGCATAAACCTGATCGAGGAAGTGGTAATTCACATTGAGCTGTTTGATGATTTCGAGCTCTCCGGTATTGATGTTGCGGTTGAAGTTTTCATAAATGCTGGTGTAGTCCCGGTACGACGCACGCACTCCGGCCTCGGTTTTCATCTTTTCACCCAGCCGGTTCACGTAGTCAACCTGAACCACCGCCAGATACTGAGATACATCTCCTGTCTGTTTCAGTTCAGAGGGGGAAACACCCGGATAGCGATTGATGAACGTGCCGTCGTACTCACTCGTAATCCGGCTGAGACTCAGGTCTGCGGTCAATTCGTCTCCTTCATCGGCAAAAAGATGCTTGAACAGCAGGCTTGAACTGATATTCCGAAACACCCGGTATGAATTGGCTTCTCTGGAGTAATACCAAGGGTTGACATCGGAAAGGAGGCTGTCCGTTTCCACGCGAATCGTGTCCGTGGGTTCGAACACACCCTGCGTAAACGATGGATTCAGGGTGAGGGTATTCCTGTTGTCCACGAACCAGTCCATTCCAAGATTGGACCGGAGAAAATACCCGTCATTGATGTTTCTCTGAGTCTGAAATACCCGCGTGGAAGTTTGTTCACCGAGGTTATACCTGTCTGTCGAGCCTGTTGAAATTCGACGGCGCTGATTATAATTAAATCCGCCAAACACATTGATTTTTCCTTGCCTAACGTTGAAGTCAAGTCCGGCATTGCTTCGCAGCCGGCTGTCCAGACCAGCCCGCACACTGCCATTGTAGCCCATAGCCCTGTTTTTCTTCAATACGATATTAAGTATACCCCCGCCGCCGCCGCTGGCATCGTAACGCGCAGATGGGTTGGTAATGACCTCTACCCGCTGTATGGCATCAGCCGGAATTTGATCGATTGTCAGGTTGGTAGGACGGCCGTCCACAAACAACTGCGGGGGTGCATTTCGCACGGTCACGTTTCCTTCCACATCCACGTTCACTCCGGGTATGTTTTGCAACACATCTTCGGCGGTGCCGCCTTCATTCACGGGATTTTTATCAACCTCGTAAATGCGCTTGTCGAACTCAATGCGGAAAGGTGAAACCTCTTCAACGATCTCCACAGTATTGAGCAAGGCTGCTGGCGATAACAGAATGTTTCCCACATCCTTTTCTGCAATTGAGCCGGACCTTGTAAGAGTAAGTGTGCGTGAATAGGGGGTATATCCCACCAAATTGACTTCAAGCGTCACTTCTTTTCCAAATGGAACCTTGTCCACGCTGAAATCTCCGTTATGAGCGGTAAGCGCGCCGGTGAGCACCTTGTTAATGCTGTCGCCGGGCACCCTCATGAGTACCCGAACCACAGCGAATTCAAGCGGCTTCTTCGAAGTCTGATCGAGTACTTTGCCGTAAATGCGACCTTCTTGTGGATTGCCGGCGCCAGCCGGACGACCTTGCCCGTAGGCCGCAACTGTCCCGGCCAAAGCAATTGAAACAACGAACCAATGAAGGATTCGCAAAACAAAATTCCACATTGAGGCAAAGATCTTACAAGTGCGCGGCAGATAACCGGATAGAGTAGATTCTAAACGTGGATTCACGCGCTTTTCAAGTGCTCGCAATCATGTTTTCTGATCGAATGGCCCGATGGGTGCCCATTAACTGATGAAACGGGGTGCGCTCTTGTACACTAATTTCACCGGCGCATGAAGCCCATTCCATTTTCTCCACCGCGCATCGATCAGAAAACCATCGATGCGGTTACTGAGGTGCTCCGCTCAGGATGGATCACCACAGGACCAAAAACCCGCTTGCTCGAGGACAGGATCACGCAATACACGGGTGCGGCAAGAACGCTTTGTCTCAATTCATGGACCAACGCAGCCGAACTTGCACTTCGATGGTTTGGAGTCGGTCCCGGTGATGAGGTGATTGTCCCTGTCTATACTTATGCAGCCAGCGCTAACATCGTGGTTCACACAGGGGCTACGCCGGTGTTCGTGGACTGTGCTCCGGACTCCTTCCTGTGCGATCCTGAAGCGATCCGCCGAGCTGTGACACCACGCACCAAGATCATCATGCCTGTGGACATCGGTGGACTGCCGGCGGATTATGCGCGAATCAAATCCATCACGGAGGAATGTGCTTCCGTATTTATTCCCGATAACGCTGCACAGCGAATGCTCGGACGCATTCTCGTGCTTGGCGACGCGGCTCATTCTTTCGGAGCACGGGTAGGGGGAAGAATACTCGGAGCGCAGGCTGATATCTGCGGATTTTCATTTCACGCAGTGAAGAATTTTACCACTGCTGAAGGAGGTGCGCTGACCCTTAATTTACCTGAACCATTTGACAATGATGAAATCTGGAAGCAACTGAATATTTCCGGACTTCACGGGCAGACCAAGGATGCGCTTTCAAAAAGTCAGGCGGGTCAATGGGAATATGATATTGTGGAGGCGGGGTACAAATGCAATCTGACCGATATCCAGGCGGCTATCGGGCTGACTGAGATGGATCGCTACGAGACAGAAACATTACCGAGGCGAAAGGCCATCTGCAATCACTATCTGCAGCTGCTCGGTGGGCACGACTGGGCGGTATTGCCAGAGTTTACAACGGTGGATTCGGAATCCAGTTATCACCTGTTTATGCTTCGCATTGCGGGCTTTGGAGAGGCCGAACGGAACAGACTCATTACATATGCCGCCAATCAAGGCGTTTCACTCAATGTCCATTTTCAGCCACTGCCCCGCCTTTCATTTTACCGGCAGCAATTCAATTTGAACGAAGGGGATTTTCCTCGTGCCATGGCCCAGTTTGCCAATGAAGTATCGTTGCCAGTGTACTATCATCTTTCTGATGAAGATGTGCATCGCGTATATCAGACGATTCGGGAAGCGGTCAATGAAATCCAATCAGCCGGATGACAAAGCGCTTGTTCGACCTCTTGTTCTCCGCTTTTTTTTTAGTGCTGTTGCTGCCACTACTGGTCGTAATTGCACTGTGGGTGAGCCTGGACAGTCCGGGTGGTGCGTTTTTTCGTCAGGTGAGGGTGGGGAAGAACCAGGTGCCTTTCCGGCTCTTGAAATTCCGGACGATGAAGCCATTGTCAGAGGCAGCCGGACAAATCACGGTGGGAGTAGCCGACAGCAGAGTAACAGCGTGCGGAAGGATACTCAGAAAATACAAACTCGACGAATTGCCTCAATTGTTGAATATTCTCGCCGGTGACATGTCGGTGGTAGGTCCTCGTCCGGAAGTACCGAAGTACGTCAATATGTACAACGAGCAACAACTCCGTGTGTTCGAAGTGAAGCCCGGACTTACGGATTACGCCTCTTTAGAGTACTTCAGCGAAAATGAATTGCTGGCGCAATCCCTCGACCCGGAAGCCACCTATATCAATGAGATTATGCCGGCCAAACTCAGCCTGAATCTCCGTTACATCAGTGAGCAAAACATGGCCACTGATCTGAAAATCATCTGGCGCACGGTTCAGGCCATCTTTCGCGCGTAGCAATTATTCCCGGATCATCCGGAAGACAGACCCGTCTTCCGCACGGATGAGATAAACGCCGGCGGGCCATGCGGACACATCAAATCCATCTACCCGAGCGCTCTGCATCACCATTTTTCCTTCCATAGAGTACACGCGGAAAGCCTGCGGACGGGAGAAAGTGATCCAGTTTGTCACAGGATTGGGATAGGCTGACCAATCAGAAACAGTCCGGACTTCTTCTATGGTCACTGTGCCGCCATTGTTCGATGCGTCCGGTGTAGTGCCGGTGAACTGAACCCACTGCGCAGCACCGTCAGTAATGCGCCCATAGCTGGTATCGGAATCGAGTCCCTGCCAGGTAATCGCATCCACCAGAGTGAAGCCATCAGGAGTGTACAATCCAACCATCTCCAGATTATTACTCAGACGGAAGTTGGTATGGTGTAATCCTTCGGTCTGGTTTTCATCAGCCCAGAACAGCATCCAGTCATTCGGGCCAATGGTCACATCCGCCGGGAAGCTATTGGGAATGGCATGTTTGGTGGGAAGCTCAGGATTGTCGGTGAGGTAATATCCCGCCAGATTCACGGCAAAGGAATTCGGATTATAGATTTCAATCCAGTCTTCATGCTCGCCCGCTTCATCGGTAATGTCGGTCAGGTTAGCTGCAAGCAGTTCATTGATGAAGAGGGGAGGAGAGCTGATGAAAACAAGGCTGTTGGTGACGCGTGGTGTCGGCGCGGTGAATACAATTGAATTTGCAGCACCATCACTTTGACGCCCGTAGCTCTGTCCGGCCGCAATTGCAGGATATGCGTAAGTATCAGTTGTCGTTACTCCATTTGCTGCAGTGAGCACCACTGTTCCTCCGGACGGGTTAAGAGTAATTCCTGCATGGAGTGTTCCTTGCTCAAAATCTCCATCGCACCAGAATAATTTGAATCCGTTCGCAGCAATAACTGCATCCTGCGGGTTGTCATAGGCGATCTGCCATTGCAGCGGATTCCCCGTTGTTCCGAGATAGTAGCCACTCATATTGACCTGATACGGATTGGGGTTGTAGATTTCAATCCACGGATCTGTCTCGTTATTCAGGAAATCAAGAAATGATTCGTTCTGGCTTTGCACTTCATTGATGAAGAGCACTTGTGGTCCCGGAACTACCTCCGCATTGGATGCCTCGAAGGTCACGTTGTTGAAATACTGCCACTCGTTACATCCGTCACAGGATCTGCCATAGCTGATATCCGGAGCCTGGGCTGGGAAAGTGACCTGATCAACAATGGTTTCCCCATCCGGAGCCACCAGAAACAGCGTTTCTCCGTCAGCGCTTAAGGAGAATGTGGCATGATTCGCTCCCTGTTCGGGATCGCGGTCGAGCCACAAGGCCAGAAAACTGTTCGGTGTCATGAAGGTCACCGTGGGGTCAGTATTCGGAATTTGCCAGAGGGTCAGATTCAACGGATCATCTGACATGTAATACCCTGCAAGATTCACCAGTCCTCCCGGATTGTATATCTCCACCCAGTCTTCGCGCTGAAAGAAATCATCCATCTGACCTGTGTCATTGTTGGCGATCAGTTCATTGATGTAAAGCGTTTGGGCCAATCCGGTTGACAGCTCTGAAAAAAGACCGAATGCAAGGAAATAGCGTAGCATGAATTGAATTGCAGGTTATGTGCAAAGTTAACTACAATGCGTGGTAACACTACCCTAACAAAAAAAGAGAAAACCCCGGCACAGGGGTTTAGTCCGTGCCGGGGCGGAGTCTAAAAGAAGGGTTAGGAAAAAGCTTATGGACGGGCGAATACGGAAGGTCCGTATTCCTTCATCAGACGATCTGCTTCACTCAGGGTTATGCGCTCGCCATTGTAATATGCGGTGATGAATGCATCTGCGATACCTGCGGCTTTCGCCTGTTCCCGCTTGGAAACGGCATCCTTCAGATCACTTAACATGCCGGCGGTGTAGCGGATTTTCCCTGTGCTTGTAAGCTCACTGTTGAACGGCATCATGTTACCCAAAGTGGTCGCAGGCACTGGCTTACTGTAAACACCGATCTGCACGGTGTAGAACAGGCCGCTCACGGCTTCAACCTGAATGGCAGGCGCTGCATCAGGAGCTCCCTTGTAGTAATCCGTGCGTTTGCCTGAGTTGGCGCCCGGATTCATTGTCACAGGCTTCGCAGCGTTGCGGTTCGAAGGAGCTTCGCCACCATCGCCGTATACGTATTCTTTCTCAACCGCAGCCTGGTAATCCTTTTCTGTCATACCCATCGCCTCGTACAGCGGAATGCGCTTGCCATCGCGGAATGCCACGATAAAGGCGTCACTGTATCCCATGCGACGGATGGTCATTTTTGCCTGGTCAGCATTGTCCAAATTCATAAAGAATCCGGCAGTGTAGCGAGTGATGCCGTTATTGAGGGTCTCACCGGATACGGGAGCGAACTCACCGTAAAGGTTCTGCGGGATATTATTGCGGAATGCTCCCACCTGTACTTTGTAGTACACACCCGATGGCATCATGACATCCACTGGAATTGGACGTGCATCACTGTAAGGGGAATTGCTGGTGAGGGCAAACAAATCCTTGGTCAGTGTAGCAGGGAACTCATAGTAGTAGTTGGCGGCTTCGCTCTCTGAATATGAACCGGCATTCGCCCGGGCTTCAGGAGATACCGCAGGAGCTGTCGGACGCACCGGTGCAGTCGCAGCAACCCTGGCAGGAGCAGAGGTGCTTTCAGTTTCAGCTGCAGGAGCCGCCACTGTAACCTTCTCTGTGTTATTACCTTCTGCACGCACGGATCGTCTGTCTGTGCTGGCTTCACCGGCGCCATATTCTACATAGGTAATTCCAGCCGGGCTCACGTTTGCTGTTTTTTCAGTCTTCGTGGAATTGGCTGTGGTTTCAGCGGTACCGGCAGAAACTGCTTCTGTGATGGTGGCATCAACTCCTGCCGCTGTTTCTGTATTCGTCTTTGTGGCGCCTTTAGCCTCCTCGTTCATCGCAGTGCTCACCTTCGACGGGTTGCCGTAGCGGAGCTCTGCAAGTTCAGAGTCATCGTATTCAGTAAGAAGCGGAAGCTGCTCACCAATGGCAGTTGCCTGATTCAGCAACTGCACAGCGAGTTGTTCTTTGGCAAATGCACGGCGGTAGTAGTCGTTCTTTTCAATATCATCCTTCACATTTTCGGCTTGCTTGCGCAACTCCTGTGCTTCTTCATATTCAGATTTCGATTGATTCATAAGCTTCTTGATCTCATCGCGCACCATGGTCCGGCTGTTGATCACATCAGCCTGAGCAATACGGAAATCCTCCGTGGCTTTGCGTGTCTCCGTGTATTCCGCAGCCATCATTTCCTGAATAGCCGTCGCATTGCCAATCTCCATAATGGATTTGCGGAAATAAAGATCCTCGGCCTTCCTGTCGAGTTTGCGTTGCTTGGTCAGATTCTGCTCTGTCTCAATTTCCGCTTCGATCATGAATATCTGCTGTTGAATTTCGTTGATCTTGTCGAGGTTTCTGATCTTCTCTGCATTCGGATCATACTTCTCCAGGACCTCCATCAATTCACCGGTTTCGTAGGCGAAGATGGATTCTCCCTCGGACTTGGTCTTGAACAATGCCTTGATCGTCTCTGCATCTGCCTCCACTTTCTTGGCGAGTTCAGCCTCTGACATCTTTGCAGAGAGTTTTTCAGCACCTTCCAGACGGGTGTTCTCCTCTACTTCCAGCTGGTCTTCCAGGGTGTTAACAGGAGCAACAACCGGAGAAGCTGCTACAGCCGGACCGCTGGTGCTTGTGGCCAGCGCGCGATCCTGAGAATAGCTCTGAAGGCGAGTCTCAGCAAGTTCTGTTTCCTTATTCAGCTCTCCGATGCGAATGCGGATGGACACTGATTTTTCCTGATCAGTCTCGGCTGCGAGCAATTTCTGCTGCTTCGACTCCGCAGAGAGAAGCGCGGAGAGGTACGTTTCGGTGAGGGCCATCTGGCCGTCCAGACGAGCTGCAGCGGTGAGATTGCCTTCTACCAGTTCCTTGTTTTCTGACTCATAAGCCGTGCGGTACATCTTCGCCGGATTCAACTCAGACTCCAGTGTAGCTATCGCCGAGGCGAGCTCGCCATCGCGGCGGGTGCGCTCTGACAGGCGATTGGCGTCTGTCTCTTCGAATGCGGCAGAGGCATTCATGAGGCGCTCAGCACGCATGCGCTCCAGTGTCGCGCTCTTTATCTGAATCATCGCCCCCACACGCTCGAGCTCACTGCTCTCAGCAGCATTCAGAGCGGCAATCTGATTGGTATATTCAGGATTCACAGTGAGGTAAGTCTGACGAGCCTGGTCCGCACTTGCAGGTGTCTCCTTCACCTTTACCGCACTCAGTTCATTTTGCGCAGCGTTGCGTGATGCTTTGAGTGCGTCAAGCTCGTTCTTTTCAAGAGTGGTAATGCCGGTGGTGCGCTTCATTTCAATGGCAGAAATGCGTCCGTTCATTTCCTCGATGGTATTCGAGAGAATCATATGACGCATTTGTGGGGCAAGCGGATCGCTTTGTGGCACCCGGGCAAGGGCCTGTTCCTTTCTTCCTGTAATCTCAGTATTTGAGCGAACAGGCAGAGCAGCCACCGCGGACGGCGTTGAACTCAATGCCGCATCGGCGGTTGTGGAGGCCACCGGCTCGTCCTGTCCTTCCGTGATGAGCGCCAGCATCTGGGGATCGGTCACCTGAAGCGAGCCAATGCGCGCATCCATGGCATTGATCTTCATCGTTATTGCAGCCCGCTGGGTTTCATCGAGCGCCACGCGCTGGTCTGCAGACAGGCCAAGCTGGGTGTCTGTGGACAACCGCTTGAAAAAACCGGCACTGGCGATGGCGTCTTTGGAACGTGCGCCCAATTCCTCGGTGCGGATTTTATCCTGAACAATCTGGCGGCGCTTCGCATCCAGTTCGCCCTGAATAGCACTGACCTGATTTTCGGCATCCTGCTTCTCTGACTTTTTCTTTGCGGCCATTGCCACCTGCTGCGCAGCTTTGAGTTCTACAGAAAGGCGCTTTTCTTCCTCGCGCAGGCGGGTCAGTTTGTCCTCTGATGAACGAAGTTCGGACTCCTTGGCGCGGGCCTTGGCGAGCAGTTCGTCGTAAGGCGTAGCTGGTGTCTCACGCATCTTGTTCTGACGTGCCTTTTCATTCATCAGTTCGCGCACAGTGGCGTCAAAGTCTCCGTTTGATTCCGATGCTTTGATTGCATTCGCTGAGTTGCGGATCGCTTCACCCCGCGCGGCCTCCGATTCTTTATACAACTTCACGGATTCCCCAGCTGCCATGGCACTGCGCGCTTCACGCTGCAGATCGGATGCCTTGCTAAGGAGCTTCAGCATTTCGCGGGCCTGAGCCACTTCTTCTTCGGTCTGGAGGTTTCCGCTGGTCTCGCGGATCATTTCAGCCTGAGCCAATGCCGCTTCAGCTTCGAAGAATTTCTTCTGAGCATAGGCGTATGCATTGGTGTATTTCTGTTCTGATTCAGCTACAAACTTCTCGATCTCAGCAGCCTCGCGGTTCATGGCATCGGTTACCTGAATAGCAGATACCCCTTCCGCAAAGCCCGCTGCAAGAGCAGTATTCTTCATATCGCGCTCCACAGCAACAGCCACGGCAGCGGGTTCTGTAATGTCTTCTTCGGCAACGTTAACCTCCAGTCGTGACTTCTCGCGGAGCATTCCTGATGCGAGCGTGGCGAGGTCTTCATCCAGTGGCATGTCAAAGTGATTCGTCACTACCAGCTTTTCCTGTCCGTCCTGATTCGTCAAACGCATTTCCTGACGAAGTGCTACCGGCTTTTCGAACGATGGAATATCAACCACCGCCTGGTGCAGCACCGGACTGTTTTCAGTGCGCACAACGAAGTTGTATTTGCCCGCCTTGGGCACATAGAGTATGTAAGCACCGTTGGCCTCGTCAGAGGTCACATCCATAATCAGGCGTCCGCTGATGTCTTCTTTCACCTGAATGCGTGCATTCTTTTGCGACGGATCAATTTCTGAAAGGAATTCACCTTTCAGATATATGATCTGCATCGGGATACCCTGAACGCGCACTCCATACACGTGAATGTGGCTTTGGTCGCTTGAGCGGCCGCTTGCGAAATAAGCACGCTGGTTCAGTGAGTCTGCGATGAAGAAGATGTCATCATCGGGAGTGTTGATTGCGAAATCCAGGTTAATAGCTGGCCCGAATGAATCAGAAGAGGGGTCATACATGCTCTTGAAAATGTCATAACCGCCCATGCTGTTGTGACCGCGTGAAGAGAAATAAAGCGTCTTGCCGTCGCTTTGCATGAAGCAGTAGTCCTCGTCGTACTTTGTGTTCACATCGCCCTTGAGTTTCTCAGGAGCAGAGAACTTACCATCAGGAAGAAGGTTGGCGCGGTAGATGTCCTTACCGGTGCTGCCGTCTTTTCCATAGCTGGAGAAATAGATGGCAGTGGAGTTGCCGGGGTAGTGGATTACACCGGTTTCCTTTTGCTTCTTGTCATATGAGGTGCGGAGTTCATCAGGCACGGTGAGGATGCGTCCACCCACACCTTCCAGGTTCATATACCGGAAGAAGTTGGCCCGATCGGCCTCGACCTTATTGAGTACCTGAACATCCTTGATGTTGGCGAGCAGATTGGAACCGTAGATGCAGGTTTCAATTTCGCGCTGGGCGTTCATCTTTGAAGCCATCTTCGGATCTGACTTGCTCACAAAAGTCTCGTAAGCTTTCACCGCATCGCGAAACTGATAGTTCAGGTGATAAGCCTTGCCGAGGTAGTACCACGCCATAGGATCTTTCACGTCCTTCTTTGTGGCGGAAGTGAGGTACTGGACTGCTTTGGTTTTGTCAGGATCGCTGTAAATGGCGCAAGCCCCGAAGCGATAGAGGTATTCCTCGTTCCCCGGATACAGCGATACCAGTTGTGAATAGATGGGATACGCCTTGAGGAAGTCACCTGCACCAAAGTGCGTGTGAGCTTCTTTAGCCAGTTGTTGTTCGCTTCCTGCCTTTTGCGCGGATGCGGTTCCGACAACCATGACCCATAGGGCAACTACCACAGTAATGCGTTTCATGCGGGTGGAGTAAAAATTAGACTTCCGTTTTTCCCCGGACCATTGCTGATCCGTGTGTTGTTTTCCTTTTCCCGTAGCGCGGCTGTCGCAATTTCCTTTTCCCTTCTTCAGCCACGATACAGCCACTTTAACGGGCCTAATCCTTACAAGGTTACAATTTTGTTCTTTTTGAGTGAATTAAGTAGGTTTTCATCAGGGAGTTATGCACGTCAGACAGTGTGCATTTCATCATTCACCGGCAGCGTTCAGTCTCCAGTCATACTCTGAATACTCAAACACCGCAGACTTGAAAGGCCTGCCTGTATATGACGACAAAACCTTATGAAGGGGTTGACCTGACATCAGGAAATCAGCCCGATACCACTTGAAGATGGGGGATAGCGTGATCGTGGTCCCGGTGATCTGATTCCATTTTGGGTTGGAAAGAAATATCCGCGCCTGATCATCCAGCTGTTCATCGAGTTTGCCCGGGTCGTATAGCTCCCGCCGCAGCGGCGGACATGACTGCGCACCGCAAACGAGCGCGAAATGAATGCGCGGGTCCTGAAACCGGTCTATCAAAAGTTCCCTTTCGACCTGATTCAAGGAATACGTCCGCCCATTGATCTTGTGGAGCGGTACTTCCCAAATCGTTTCATAGCCCAGGCTGGCCGTTGGAATATCCCGCATCGACTTGAGGGGATACCTGCTCAATACGATTCTTAAAGTGGATGTATTGTAATAGTTTATCCAATATGATTTGGCACTGGCAGAGTCAGCCGTCAACCTCAATTGGTTGTTCTCTAAATAAAAGAAGTAGTCATCCAGGAGTTCGCGTTGCTCCTGCAGCGAACGGTAATCCACCAGGCCGTCGGTGGTGACACATGCGGAAAGTAATCTTGAGAACGCTTTTTCCTCCTGAAACTGAGATAAACTAAAGGTTGATATTAGAATACTTAAATGACTTAATATCATTTTAATATGAATAGTATAAGAAGTCTTAAATCGCATTGGGAATCAAGCAGGGTGTTGGTCATTCCGATCACAAAGATCGCGTCTTTACCTGCAAGGAAAAGCCAATTCTCAGCTCAACAGCGGAGAAAACACGTCTACCTTTAGGGCATGAATTACGGACTTCGATTTGCTTTGATTTTGCTGGCATTCGCGGTGGTTTTGGGTGCTTTTGGCGCTCATGCCATTCGGGACCGCATCGGTGAGCAGCTTTATGATGCCTGGCAAACAGGGGTGCAATACCACTTCTTTCATGCGCTGGGAATGATTGCGGTTACCCTGATTATGTATGCAGACTGGATGGACCCGAAAAAAGGGAAATGGGTCATTCGTTTTCTGTCCGCCGGAATCCTTCTTTTCTCCGGTTCGTTGTATGCGATGGGGTTGGGCTCCCTCTCCGGAATGGATCTGAGCTGGTTAGGCCCTGTTACTCCGCTCGGCGGACTCTGTTTCATCGCCGGATGGGTGCTGGCCGCGATATCGGTCAGTCTGCCTGTTCTCCGCGATTGAGGGTTCTTCAGGTGCTCACTGACACCGTCTTCGCATTCATCACCGAGTAAAGTCCCTCGGCGGAAAGTTCTCTGCCGAAACCGGAATGTCCGACCCCTCCAAACGGCAGTCTCGGGTCACTTTTAACAATGGAATTGATGAATACCGCCCCTTCGCGGAAAGACGGCAGCTGGGCGGTTGCTTTCTCCGTATCAGCAGTGTACACAGAAACCCCAAGACCAAACCGCGTGCTGTTGCTCCAGTTGACCGCTTCTTTCCATGAAGTAAAGACACCCACTGAGGCGACGGGACCGAATAATTCCTCCTGCATACATGGCATCCGGTAGGTTGCGCCGGTGAGAATGGTAGGGGTAAAAAAAGCACCGGTGAATTCCCCGCCGGTATCGCATTCCGCTCCCCCGGCGATACTCCGTTGCACCTGATCATTCAGGTCCTCACAGAATGAGGCACGTGCAAGCGGTCCGAGCCGGGTGGACTCCAGCATAGGGTCTCCAACAGTCAGACTGCGTACTTCCCTCCGAAACAGTTCCATGAAGGAATCGGCTATTTCTGAAGCGAGCAGGATTCGCTTTGCCGCGATACAGCTCTGACCGCTGTTCTGAAAACGCGCGGTTACCGCGTCTTTCGCCGCTTTTTCCAGATCCGCATCAGGCATAACAATAAAGGCGTTGCTGCCTCCGAGTTCGAGGATGGCCGGACGAATATGCGCGGCCGCCATAGCAGCAACCCGCCTGCCGGCAGACTCGCTTCCGGTAAATGAAACGCCCGAAATCACCGGATCTGAAATCACATCGGCCATGCGGTCAGCGCTCAGCTTAAGCACCCTCAGTGCATCGTCACCCAGTGCCTCACGCACCACTTCTTCGAGAAGGAGGGCACAGCCTGTTACGTTGGATGCATGCTTGAGTACCAGACTATTGCCTGCCGCAAGGCATGGCACAAGACACCGCATGACCTGCCATACCGGATAATTCCAGGGCATGATGGCAAGCCAGACTCCCCGGGATTCGTAGTGCACTGCACTGTATGCGGCTTCGGTCTGAATGATCCGCGGCGCAAGCAACCTTTTCAGTTCATCCGAGTACCACCGGCAGCACCAGGCACTCTTTTCCACTTCGGCGCGGCCTTGCCCGACCGGCTTGCCCATTTCGACGGCCATTTGGACTGCAAGTGCATTCTTTTTTAACTCGAGGACATCAGCCAGTGAACGCAGACCCGCACTCCGCTCGGTTAATGAGGACTTTGCCCATTTATGCTGGAACGAAGCAGAGGCCGCGAGGATGGCTTTCACTTCGCCGTCACTGTGCACGGCATAAGAAAAGAGCCGCTCACCGGTTGCGGGATTGACCGAATGGAGATACATCGTCTTCAGAGACTGAACCCAAGCTTTTTCTCCAGCGCTTCGGGCAGTTGCGGAAGATGGGCCCGCTGAACGAGAAAACTGGTCAGTTCAGCCAGTTCGCCGAAGATATAGTGCTTTAAGGCAGCTTCGCGCAAATAGCCCTTGCCCGTGCTGCCGCCCGTTCCCACGCGGGTACCGATCATGCGATGCACCATGTTCATGTGCCTCCAGCGCCATGTTGCGAGCAATTCATCAATCTCGAGGAGAAGGTTCAGCAGGCGATACGGATTCTGAAGGATTGGGTAATCGCGGTAGAGCATGATGAACAATGCCGCGCGGCGCGCTTTATCACTCAGCTTGTGTAGATCCGGCGCCCGGTCAGTCATGAACAACTCATCAAAGACTTTGATGTTTTGCTTCTCTCCCTCGCCAAGGGAGTCTGAGTATATCTCGCGGTAGTGATTCCAGAATGGCCTGCCATTTTCCCAGCCGGTCCAGAATTCGGACTGATTGAAATACGGCATGCGCTCTAGCCAGTTATTCACTAACGCAAGCAAGGGAACTTCTTTTTCCAGTGCGTAGATCATGTCCGCATCCTCAGGCTTCAACTGGCTGGTGAAATACTGCTGACCATGGCGTTCGGCTATCTTCAGACCGAGCTTCGTTTCCAGAATTTTGAATTGCATACTCTGGAATCCACTGGCCGGACGAAGCATATCCCGGAAATCAAGAAAGTCCAGCGGAGTCATGGTTTCCATCACGTTAATCTGATCCACCAGCAGGCGCATGATTTCTACCACGCGGCTCAGTCTGCGGACTGCAACCTGCAGCTCCGGATTGTTGTCGTTGATTTTCTCCGATGACATGATGCCATGCACACTCTGCACTTCAAACAGGATTTGTTTGAACCACAATTCATACGCCTGATGAATGACAATAAATAGCATTTCATCGTGAGCATGCTTGCCAAGACGTTCACTTTCAAGCTGCTGCGCATTGAGCACCTTGTCTAACTGGAGGTAGGAAGAATAATACATGGCGCAATGTTAAGGTCTTCGGACCATTCAGGAGTATGCGATTTATCATTTGTCGCTGCCGTTTTTCCCCGCACGGAATGAGCACCATCATTTGAATGTTTCGCAGAAATGATGCACCTTGCCGTTATGAAAAATGCGAGTACACATACGCTAAGCGCGTTCTATCAGAAACTGGGTTATCTTTTTTACAGTATCGCCGCAGTTGACCGCAATGTGGTAAGCGAAGAGGTTGAAACCCTGCACAAAATGGTTCAGGAAGATTGGGTGAGCCTGGAACGGTCAACCGATGAATTCGGCACCGATGCGGCGTATCAGATTGAAATCGCATTTGACATCATTCGTGAAAAGGACATTTCTGCTGAAAAGGCATTTCAGGTGTTTGAAGAATGGTATCACCATCACGCTGACCTGTTTGATGCTGACGTGATCAACAGGATCAATCATACTGCGTCGCGCATCGCAACGTCATTTCACGGTTCCAATAAAACCGAAATAGCGATGCTGTACCGGATAAAAGCGCTGCTCGGCGGTGGCCGCAGCGATCTCTGATCCGTTTCGGGATAACTTTTTTAGCATAATCCGCGAATGGGTATTTCCTTCGCGTGGCTGAACCACATGCCTTACATGTCGGTTCATTCTGCTATGTTATCCGAAGAGGTGATCGAAGTGGTTGGTGCCCGGGAGCACAACCTGAAAAATATCGATATTCAGATTCCGCGGAATCAACTGGTAGTCATCACCGGATTGAGCGGAAGTGGTAAGTCGTCACTTGCATTTGACACCATATACGCTGAAGGCCAGCGCAGGTACATTGAAACATTCGGAGCATATGCCAGGCAATTCCTCGGAGAACTGGAGCGTCCGGACGTAGATAAAATCAATGGTCTGTCTCCTGTGATCTCCATCGAGCAAAAAACAGTCAGCCGAAATCCGCGGTCAACCGTGGGAACCATCACGGAGATCTACGACTTCCTCCGGTTGCTGTATGCGCGTGCCAGCGATGCCTACAGTTATATGACAGGTGAAAAAATGGTGCGCTACACCGACGAGCAGATTATTGACCTCGTGCGATCTGACTATGCAGGCGAAAAAATTCTTGTTCTCGCACCGCTGGTTAAAGGGCGCAAGGGGCATTACCGCGAATTGTTTGAGTACATCATGAAGCAGGGTTATCTGCGCGCCCGCGTGGACGGTGCAGTGGTGGAACTCACCAAAGGATATATGGTGGATCGCTATAAAATCCATGATATTGAACTTGTTGTGGACCGGATTGAAGTGTCCGCACCGGTAAAAGGGAAGAAGCAGGAGCAGGATGACGGCGGGATGCAACGCCTCCGGGATACCGTGCGCACCGCATTGCGTGTGGGCAAGGGAAGCCTGATGATTCAGAGGCATTCCGAGTCCAAAGGAAAATCAGTTACCGTGAGGCATTTCTCGCGCCACCTCATGTGTCCCTCGAGTGGAGTGGCCTATCCTGAACCGGAGCCCAATCTGTTCTCGTTCAACTCACCTTACGGGGCATGCGGACATTGCAACGGGCTCGGTGAAGTTGCTGAAGTGGATATCGAAAAGATTATTCCCGATGCTTCGAAAAGCATCAAAAAGGGCGGAATAGCCCCCATGGGAGAAAACAAGAACACCTGGTTCATGCGGCAGGTGGAATCGATTCTCAAGGGGTATGGCGCGGATTTAAACACGCCCATTGCAGATATCGACGAAGATGCAATCAACGTCATTCTCTACGGAACAGATGATATCATTGAAGGCGGAAGTGATGAAGGTTACAGCCACTCGCCATCCTTTGAGGGAATTATAGCGTTCATTGAACGGCAGACGGAAGAAGACAGCTCACCCGGAGTAAGGCGCTGGGCTGAGAGTTTCATGAATAAAAAGCCCTGCCCGGTGTGTGAAGGAACCAGGCTGAAGAAGGAAGGACTTTATTTCCGGCTCAATGGCAAGAACATCGCTGAGTTGGGTGAAATGTCTCTTTCCAATCTCTCTCAGTGGTTCCAGCATGTGGAGAAAGACTTCACTGAGCGACAGAAAGCAATTGCCACAGAGCCACTCAAGGAAATACGAAGCCGCCTGCAGTTCCTTCTTGACGTGGGACTGGATTACCTCACCCTAAACCGCAGTTCACGCACCCTCAGCGGCGGTGAAGCACAGCGGATCCGCCTCGCCACGCAGATCGGTGCCCAACTGGTAGGCGTGCTCTACATTCTCGATGAGCCCAGCATCGGACTGCATCAGCGCGACAATCACCGCCTGATCGCCTCGCTGAAATCCCTGCGCGACCTTGGCAACAGTGTCATAGTGGTGGAACACGACCGCGACATCATGGTAGAAAGTGATCACCTCATCGATGTGGGGCCCGGAGCCGGGGTGCATGGTGGAAGAATCATTGCACAAGGACATCCCGGGAAACTGATTCGCGGTGAGAGCGTGACTGCTGCTTATCTGCGCGGTGACAAGCGCATCGAAGTGCCGGCGAACCGCCGAAAGGGAAGCGGAGAGATGCTTGTTGTGGAAGGAGCCACCGGGCACAACCTGAAAAACGTGACACTGAAAATTCCGCTGGGCAAATTCACGTGTATTACAGGAGTGAGTGGCAGCGGAAAATCAAGTCTGGTAAGTCATACGCTGTATCCGATACTCGGACAGGCCATCAACGGCAGTTTGCGCAAGCCGCTTGCATTCAAAAAAGTGAAGGGTGCGGAATTGCTGGATAAGGTGATTGATATTGATCAGAGTCCGATCGGGCGGACCCCACGAAGCAATCCCAGCACGTACACCGGTATTTTCACAGATATCCGCAACCTCTTTTCAGTTTTGCCCGAAGCGAAAGTCCGCGGGTACAAGCCGGGCCGATTCAGTTTCAATGTTGCCGGCGGCCGTTGTGAAACCTGCAAGGGCGGGGGAGTGCGCACCATTGAAATGAACTTCCTGCCGGATGTATTTGTGAAGTGCGAAACGTGCGGCGGAAAGCGATACAACAGGGAAACACTCGAAATCCGTTTCAAGGGAAAGTCCATTGCCGATGTGCTCGATATGACCGTGGATCAGGCCGTAGAGTTTTTCGAAAACCACCGCAATATTCTCCATACGGTAAAAACGCTTCAGGATGTGGGGCTGGGATATATCACACTCGGACAGCACAGCACCACGCTCAGCGGGGGGGAAGCTCAGCGTGTGAAACTCGCTTCGGAGCTCGCGCGCCGGGATACCGGAAGAACCATTTATATCCTCGACGAACCCACCACGGGACTGCACTTTCAGGACGTGGGTATGCTGATCAGTGTGCTAAATCGCCTCGTGGACCGTGGAAATACAGTGGTGGTGATCGAGCACAACATGGATGTGATTAAAGTGGCTGACCACCTCGTGGATATGGGGCCAGAAGGTGGAGAGGCGGGTGGACAAATTATTGCGACCGGCACGCCGGAGGCCGTGAGTTAAATCAAAGCCAGTCACACGGGCCGCTATCTCGCCAAAGAGCTCTGACCCATTTTTTTTGATAAAAAAAAACAGCGCCTCCGGAGTGGAAGCGCTGTTCTCTACGATTGCTCTTTTCTTACTTGATAATCAGCGACACCCTGTATGAAGTGCCTTCAAAGCGAATTACATACAGTCCTGCTGAAAGGGCTGACACATCAGCCACGCGCTCATCGGCATTCACGCCGGCCACGCGCATCACCTCACGTCCGGTGCAGTCGGTGACAATTGCCGTGCTGGTGCCGGCCGCATTGCCTCGGATGCGAATGATATTGTTTGCCGGATTGGGGTACACCTCCGGATTCGTGAGTGAGCCCTCTTCGACGTTTACGGTGCAATCCACGCATGATCCGAAGCAGACTTCATTGAGCTGAACAGAGTTGGCCGGAGTTGTAAATGTCCTGTTGAATCCGCCAAAGCCGTCATCCACGCCGCATTCAAAAGGCACACTTTCCACGAAGGCGAAGTCATTGCCATTGATGAATTTGTAAGTCACCGGAGTGTTCGGAGCGATACCTGTGGTGAAATGATACACACCCGGTGACACCTGAGTCATTTCAGAAGCGGTGGCAGAAAATCCGTTGAAGCTTCCGGCGATGTGAACGCCTTCCGGAGAAACCGTCTGCTGAGACATATCCACCACAAATGTCACACTCACATTTCCACTGCCGGTGCAATCCGCGCAGCCGCTGAAGCAAACCACAGGGATTATTTCATTGTCTGAACCTGCGGTGAACGAGCGATTGAAGCCACCGAATCCGTTATCCACACCACAGTCCCCGGGCACGGTTTCTTCTCCTGCGAAATCAGGACCGTTCAGGAACTTATATTGAATGGTGGTGCCTGAATTGACCACGCCAACCGCCTGATAAACACCTGGTTCAAACTCTGACATCATAGTCGCTTCAGGATCCCAGTCGTTGAAGTCACCCACAACAAATACACCATCTGGGCTGACGTTTTCGTTATTCATGTTCACGCGGAATGTCACCAGCACCGGCACCTGGGGAACGCATGCTTCGCATGACGAGAAGCATACTGGTCCGTATACTGTATTCCCGCTACCCACTTCGATTGTGCGGTTGAACCCTCCGAATCCGTCATCCACGCCACACGCCGAAGGTACTGTCTCAGAATCCGGCCAGTCAGATCCATTGATGAAGCGGAACTGAATGGTGGAGTTGGCTTCTACAGGATAGGAAATCTCATAGATTCCCCCGCCGAGCTCGGTCATAACCGTACCATTCGGATTCCAGCCCTGGAAGTTTCCTGCCACATGCACGCCATTCGGGCTCACTGTGGTGTTGCTCATATCCACCTGGAATAATACCATTACCATTTCAGGCTCCACACCACAATCCAGGCATGATCCAAAGCACACCACATCGAGCACTATGTCGTCTGCTCCAACAGTGAACGTGCGGTTTCCATTCACCGCGCATGAACCGGGAACAGACTCGTCGCTGCCCCACGCATTGCCATTGATGAATTTGAAATTGAGGTTCGCCCACTCATCGACCTCTACAGTTACAGCCCAAATGCCGTTTCCTTCGTCAGCAAGCGGAGTAGCAGCGGGATCCCAGCCTTGGAAATTTCCCGCGATGTGCACCCCGTTGGGAGAGACCGTTAGTTCGGACATATTCACGCGGAAGGTGATCAGATTAGTAGGTTCAGTGCTATTGCATTCCGCGCACTCTGAGAAGCACACTGCCGGAATAATCAATGGCTCCCCCGCAGTGACCTCAATGTATCTCACAAGGCCCTCTTCCTCATTCTCTGCTCCGCAAAATACAGGCACAGATTCCTGATCGGCAGCCTGATCTCCGTTCGCAAAGCGGAAGTCGTAATCTCCCGGAAGCAGTTCAATCGTTGCTGAGTAAATACCGTTTCCGGCATTCTCGAGTGCCACGGCGGCCGGCATCCACATCACGAAGTTCCCGGTGAGATAAACACCCTGCGGACTCACGGTCTGATTGCTCATGTCCACTTGAAATGTCACAGAAACAGGAGTGGGCTCAATCTGCTCGCAATCCTCACATCCGCCAAAGCAAGTGACAGGAAGCGTCAGGTCATTCTGTCCCACATCGGCTGAGCGGTTAAATCCGCCAAATCCATCATCCACACCGCATTCGCCGGGAACCAGCTCTGCTTGTGGCCAATCGTTGCCATTGATGAACTTATAAAATATCGCTGTGCCTTCTGTCACGTTGACCGTCACCTCGTACACGCCGTCCATATCCGCATCGGAAAGGGCGGTTCCACCGGGATTCCATCCCTGAAAATTACCAGCCACATGGACTCCGTTCGGTGACACCGTTTGCTCGTTCATATTCACACGGAAGGTGACTGCAGAGAACTGCTGCTGCACACATGCGGCACATTGACCGTAGCATACCACATCGAGTTCAAGCGCTTGCCCTGCCACCGTCAAGGAGCGGTTGAATCCGCCGAAGCCATTGTCCACACCACACGCCTGAGGCACCCCTTCATCACTTCCCCAGGCATTGCCGTTCACGAATTTGTACTGATACTGTCCGTCGGCGATTTCGAGTGTAACTGCATAAATCCCATTGCCCTCAGCAGTCATCGGGGTGGCACCCGGATTCCACCCTTGGAATGCACCTGCGATGTGCACCCCATTGGGACTAACTGTCTGCTGAGAGAGATCAACCCGAAATGTCACCGGAACGGCATATGCCATCGCGGCTAAACACATCAATACTGCACTGGTAAAGTAACTTTTCATGCCGGTTATCGCTTTTAAGTTAATGAGTGTCAAAAGTACACTAAGTTGTCTTTCAATGCGGTCCGATAATTGTCCGGAAATAGAGAACTTCGCAGCCTATGCTATCCGTCCTTGTGCGTGCCTTTATTGTTTGCTCCGTCAGCATGCTTTTTTTCCCGGAGCAGAACAGAGTAGCTGCGCAAGAAGAAGAGATCACGCTCATCGGGCGCGTGCGCGATGAACGCGGTCAACCCATCGCTAATACCATTGTGATCAACAGGCGGACACGACTGGGTGGCTTTGGCAAGACAGACGGATCATTCGTGGTGAAATGCCTGCGCACCGACACCATCGCTGTTACTTCACTGGGCTATCATCCGAGGGTTGTGTGCTTTGCTGATTCTGCAGAAAAAGCCACATACGATTTCACCACATACCTCGATCAGAGGACGTATCGCCTTCCTCAGGTGGAAATATTTGCGCCCCGCGATCTGGAGCGAATTCAGGAAGATATCCAGAGCCTGGGTTATCGTGAGGAAGACTATGTACTCAGCGGAATCAATGCAGTCCAGAGTCCGATTACTTTTCTCTATCAGCAATTCAGCAAGCGGGAGCAAAGCCGGAGGCTGGTGGCTCAGATGGAGAACGAGGATAAAAAACGCGACTTGCTCAAGGAGCTTTTCAGACACTACGTGGACTATGATATCATCTCACTCAACAATGAAGAGTTTGATGAATTTGTCACCTTCATTAACGTACCGGATGAGTTTCTCATCAACAGCTCGCAGTACGACTTTCTCATTTACGTAAAGGAGCGTTTTGCCGATTACCGCATGTGGAAGCGCCGGCAGGGGCTCAATTCGGGAGATTACGACTACGACAAGGATTAGCGGTGTGAATTAAGAGGCTGAATACCCACCACCCGGTCGGCCCCGATTGCGCGGTCATAGTGATATACCAGAATGTGATAATCGTTTTCGGTATTGGTAAAATTTCCCTCCGTCAGTGAAATGTCTCCTCCAGGATGGTAGCGGTCGTAAACCACATACCGGTAATTGTGAAACCCTTGCTTGACCAGAAACGCGCCGGTATAAGCACCTTGTTTTGTATCGTAGTTCATTATCCATGGCTCATTCGACAACCGCGCAGGGCCGCCTTCAATGTGCACTTCGCCTTCTGTAAACTGCGGAAGCTGCAGCGTAAAGTGAACCATCACATATTCTGCTTCGAGGTGTGAGTCACTGGCAATATCACTGCGCACAAATGATCTTCCGTTCAAATCCTGACGGGTTTCATGGGCACCACGACCTCCTGTGGGCATTCCGGGACGGAGGAACACATGATAGCCATCCTCACCGGGCAGCACATTGGCAACGTTGATCCCGTTGAATCTCAGGTCTTTCATTTCAAAATCCCGCCACTCATTTCCGGCGGGAAAACTCATTCGTCCGTCGCTATATTGAAAGGCAACCGCGTCGGGTTTGATAAAGGTGGGCTTCATATCATTGACTGCAATATTCCAGTCGCCGTTCTGAAGGACACACAGATTCAGTTCCTGATTGGGATCAGGAATACGGTAGGTGTCCGGAATGATTTCACAAAGCACTTCATGGTGCGTGAACCGGTCGCGCACCACACTGCTCTGTTGGACTTTCGCGCGGAAACGGACCTGATTTTCATACACCACAATTCTCCAGGTAAGTATCCGGGATGATAAATCGGTGGCATCCATGCCTTCAAATACAACCACCGCATAGTTGCCGGAAATCGTGGGCTGCATCATGTCACCCGGAAATTCGAAATGGTAATGCACAAAGTCGCGCTGAGTTCCAAATGAAGCCTCCATATCCGTGATCAGGAGTTGATTGAACCCACGGATATACTCAGAAGATTCGAGGTCCGTCGCATTCCAGTTATGATCACAATGAATAACCGCATAGCGGTAGTCCATCCGATCCGCGCCCAACCGGTCAAAATGAAAATCAAGCACCTGACCGGAGTTCAGTTCAATAAACGGATATCCGGTGGGATTGCCTTGAGGATAGGCAAGCGGGGTTCGGATATCGGGATGCTGAGCACCTTCCCTGAAGAAGTTTTGCGCCAATGAGGCCTGAGTGAAAATCAGCCAGAGAATAAAGACGGGATACCGATACATGTGTTTCACCGTGCAATATTCGGGCAAAAGGGAACGGGCTGTGCCATTAGATGAGTGCGGATGACAATCCTGCTCTAATTTTGTACCATGTCAGTCAGCAATTGTCCACTTTATGCCGTTCCCGTTGTATTGGCCGTGTGGGCAATATCCTGTAAAAACGCTCAGCCTCCCGCCATTCCGGGGAGGTTTTATTCCGGGGAATTTTTAGGTAAGTCTTATACCATTGATGTAGTGGGCGATTCCACCGACTACGCTGCGGCGTTTGACAGCCTGCTCGGAGCTGTATCAGCAGCCGGGGATCTTTCCAATCCACACTCGGTAATATCACGCTTCAATGCGTTTGATCGCACGGATTCAGCCTTTGCATTTTATGATTCCACCGGAGTTTTCGGCATCCTGTTCGACCTCACACGGGATTATCACCATCAGACCAATGGCATTTTCGATCCGACGCTCAACCCTATCCGTCGGGCATGGCAGGAGCGGCAGGCCAAGGGCTGGAACAAAGGCGAACCTGATCTCGACGAGTTGTTTAAATATACCGTTTTCGATAATGCCAAGGTAGATCTCATCGAGGTGAATAAGGAAGACGGCTACACCTATGAGATGTCGTATATCCGAAAAGCCGACCCTCGCATCGAATTGGATTTTACCGCTCTGGCAGGTGCTTACGGCATGGACCGCATTGCCGCATTTCTGGATGAAAAAAGCGTAGCTCAGTGGAAGATCACTTACGACCGCGCCGCAATGAACCGCGGCGTATGGGCTGATTCTCTCACGATGATTCCGCTGGGCATCACCCAAAACGAAGCCGATCAGAAAATCAGATTGAATGGCGGAGCATTCACGTTCTGCAATGCGCGTGACAAAGCGCAGATGATTGATCCGTCTTATGGCTATCCTCCTCAGTCGAGTGAGCTGATCTATGTGGCCGTCGTTGCGCCGCAAATGACCGATGCGGTGGTGTTTTCAGAGGCATTCATGGTGATGGGACTGGAAGATGCGACGTTATGGTATGAGAATAATCCGGAATCAAAAGTGGAGTCCTTCATGCTCATCCAGCGCGGGGAGGAAATCACCAATGCCTCTACTCTGGGCTTTGACCAACTGCTTGTAGTGCCGGAAGCGCTAACTCCGCCGGAAGAATGAATCCGACTATTCTCGCCATTGAGAGCAGTTGTGATGAAACAGCCGCTGCAGTGCTTCGTGGCAGGCAGGTGCTGAGTAATGTCGTGGCAACACAGGATGTGCACGCGAAATACGGCGGAGTGGTGCCCGAACTCGCAAGCCGCGCGCATCAGGGAAACATCGTTCCCGTGGTGGATGCTGCACTTAAGCAAGCGGGCACCAAACTGAATGATATAGATGCCATAGCGTGTACTGTTGGTCCCGGACTGATGGGTTCACTGCTGGTCGGATTGTCTTTTGCGAAAAGTCTTTCCCTTGCATTAGGCAAGCCTTTGATTGGTGTGAATCACATGCAGGCCCATGTGCTTGCTCATTTCATCCGCGATACACCTGATCAGCGCGTGCCTGAATTTCCTTTTTTGTGCCTCACGGTAAGCGGCGGACATACACAGCTGATCCGGGTAAACAGCCCGCTTGAGATGGTAGTTGTGGGCGAAACAATCGATGATGCGGCCGGAGAAGCATTTGACAAAGCGGCAAAACTGTTTGGGTTGCCTTATCCCGGCGGACCGCATCTCGACCGGATTGCGCGAACCGGGAATGATTCTGCATTTCAGTTTACACGGCCTAAAGTGCCCGGTTTGGATTTCAGCTTCAGCGGACTGAAGACATCACTGTTGTACCTCGTGCAACAGGAGCAAAAGAAAGATCCGAACTTCATTGCCTCCCGGCTTCCGGACCTGTGCGCCTCGTACCAGAAGGCAGTGGTGGATTATTTGCTTCATGTTCTTGAGCGCGCGGCACAGGCGGAGGGACTTCTCACCGTAGCGCTGGCCGGTGGCGTGTCAGCCAATTCGTTGCTTCGCGAACGCCTGATTACTCTTGCTGAGGAGAAAAACCGGGAACTGTTTATTCCGCCATTTGGCTATTGCACCGACAATGCGGCGATGATTGGCATCGCCGGCTACTACATCTACCAATCGGGCTATCGAAACGACCTGACTACCCGGCCACAGGCGAGGATGACCTATCAATAAACGCTCAGAGGTTGTCGTATTCGTAAATCGGATCCAGCGGCTCGTTGGGCTCCATTATTTTCACGGGATGAAGAATGCCATCGCTCAGCCGATAGACCCAGCCATGAAGGGTTGGACGCTGATGGTGCTTCCAGGCCTTCTGAACGATGGATGTTTTTGCCAGATTCAATACCTGTTCCTGCACATTCAGCTCGATAAGGCGGTCCAGTCGATTGTCTTCATCAGGCATCGCTTCGAGTTCACCTTCGTGAAAGCGATAGACATCTTTGATGTTGCGCAGCCATTTGTTGATTGTGCCGAAACTGTGATGACCAATTGCGGCTTTTACACCACCGCAGCCATAATGGCCGCATACAATGATGTGCTTAACCTCAAGCACATTCACCGCATACTCGAGCACGCTGAGCAAATTGAGGTCGGTATGCACCACCATATTTGCAATGTTGCGGTGCACGAATATTTCACCGGGCTGTGTTCCCGTGATTTCATTGGCAGGTACGCGGCTGTCAGAGCAACCAATCCAGAGAAACTCCGGACGCTGAATATTCTCCAGGCGTTTGAAAAACTGAGGATCTTCCTGGACCTGTTCAGCCGCCCAGGCCTTATTCTCAAGCAATAAGCGCTCGTAACTCTTCATGGTGTTTTTATAGAGTGATCATTCATTAGGGACAGGTTTTCTCCATTCCAGCCTGATGCTGCGGGAATGCGAGGTGATTGAAAAATCTTCAATCATCTCATGAATATCGGAGTCAATGAAGCGACAACGTATCGTGTCAATATATACGGTGCTTCCCGAAGGAATCGACGCCAGATAGGATTTCAGAACAGGCTTATTCAGAAACGAAACCTCAGGTCTGAATTTGATCAGGTATCTGTCTCCTTCATTGACCATGACCACGGCCTTGCGGAAGTTCTGTTTCAATACAAAGTATAATCCGACCAGCAATCCGATTCCAATACCAATCAGCAAGTCGGTCGTGAGTATCGCGATAACGGTAACGGCAAATGGTACGAACTGAGAGGCTCCCCGACGAAACAGGTCAACGGCAATGGAAGGTTTGGTGAGTTTGTATCCCACGAAAATCAGCACTCCTGCCAGTGCCGAAAGTGGGATGAGATTCAGGATGCCAGGAATAAACGCCACGGATACAAAAAGCAGTGCGCCATGGAAAATGGTCGAGAACTTCGAGTCCGCACCAGCGGTTACGTTGGCGGAACTTCGCACGACTACCGAGGTTACCGGCAATCCGCCTACGAGCCCTGAAACCATGTTTCCGGCTCCCTGCGCGAACAGTTCCCGGTTGGGTGGCGTGACGCGTTTTTTAGGGTCAAGTTTATCGACAGCCTCTATACCGAGAAGTGACTCGAGGCTTGCTACGATGGCAAGCGTCACCGCCGAAACCCATACTCCCGGATGATTAAGGAAGGTGAAGTCGGGCATCGTGAAAAACGAAAGGAATTCTCTTGTGTCCTCCGCTTCGGGAATTGTCACGAGATGAACACCGTGAATGAGCAGGGGAGAGGCATTCAGCCTGAACAACTCATTCATGGCCACCGCTCCGAATACCACTATCAGCGGGGCCGGTAGCCATTTCGTCCACGCCATGTTCTTCATGGGCTTCGTCTCCCACAGCAGCATAATGATCAGTGAGCACACACCTATGATCATCGCCCCCGGAGTGATGTGCTCGATTGCGCTCACAAGCTCAGTAAACGTATTCTGACCATCGGGCTGATCAAAACTCTCATCACCGACAAAATCATTGTCATCACCTACCAAATGCGGGATTTGCTTGAGAATCAACGTAAGACCGATAGCGGCCAGCATTCCTTTGATTACTGACACAGGAACGTACTCACCGAGCATTCCCAGTTTAAGTAATCCAAACAGAATCTGAAAGAGACCAGCAAGCACCACTGCAAGCAAAAACGCCTCGTATGCCGGCAGATCCCCGATGGCAGCGGCTACAATGGTGGTCAGACCGGCGGCCGGACCACTTACACTAAGACTGGACTTGCTGATAATACCAACTACAATTCCCCCCACCATTCCTGCAATTACCCCTGAAAACAGCGGGGCTTCCGAGCCAAGGGCAATGCCGAGACAAAGAGGAAGCGCAACAAGAAATACGAAGATGGATGCCGGTAAGTCTGACCGGAGGCTGGCTAAAAGGTTTTTCACAGCTGCGAAGTAAGCACAAGCAATGTCTTAAGAAGCTGCTTGCTACTCACCAATTCCTAACAATTAAACCGAAAACGGAAAATCAATGCGGCACTTTCTCATCGAGAAAGTCCTTCAGTCTGTTCCAATAAACCCGCTTCCATGCTTCAGTGAGCCAGCCGCTGCTTTCTTCAGGAACTCCGATGTGGTTGAAATTTACTCTGGTTCCTTTTTCGGTAGGCTCCAGATCAATGTGTACCACGCTGTAAAATCCGGCCGGGAACTCGGTATGCCTCCATGCCTGCACAATGCGTTTGTCCTTTTCAAGATCGAGGAACATCCCGCTGGCCTCGTGATCGAATGTTTCAAAGGCTCCCCCAACCTGCGGGTCGATAGCCACTTCCATACCAGTAAAGGCCGCATGCTCTTGACCGTTCATCAGCGCCTGATATACCTGCGACGGAACTGCCTCGAGTTCAGTAATCTGGAAAATGTTGTCCGTCTTGAGTTTCATGGGTTAAATGAGTTTGGTGGTGGAAATGTACTTGTTGCGCGATAATCACCGAAGAATTCCACCCTTTTTTTATCCACCAAATCTTGCAGAGTGACTAGTTAAAGCTCTGCCGGACAAGAAGTTGAAGCTTCCTTGAGTACTCATCCCGCAGCCATTCCAGATAGCTGTCTGTGCTCTTTGAAATGCAATAGCTGTAATGCTTTACGCGGCTGCGGATGTCCTGATCCAGAAGCTTTACTAGATCCAACGCATCCAGCAGGTCGGAGGCATTCTCCCGGATAATCGTCGCATGCTGCACCATGGATCGCGTGAGAGCCTCCTTGGGTTTCAGCCCCTGGCGAAGCACACGCACGTATTCTTCCCGGATGTCGAAGTCAATCACGGGTGACGCCTTAAAGCGATTTCTGACTTCTTCGGGCATCTCATACTTCATCTCCCGCTCCATCTGCTCGTCACTCACAATACTCTCAATGTAGGAGTTCGGATGACGGAAGATGTCATTCCAGTCGATATAACTCTCCCATAGCCCGAAGCGCCGGCAGTTGTTGCCGAGGTCAATGACATTGAATGTGTTCTTTCCCGGAATGAGCCGCGAACCTCTTCCGATCATCTGATGGTAAAGCGTCAATGACTTGGTCGCACGGTTGAGTATGATCGTTTCGACGGTCGGCTCATCAAATCCGGTGGTGAGAATGGACACTGAGGAAAGAATCGCGTCCTTCTTCTTTCTGAACCATTCGAGAATTTCACGGCGCTCCAATTCGTTGTGTGTATTGTCGAGGTGTTTGATCTCGTATCCCGCCTCAGTGAACATGGCATGCACCTGCTTGGAGGTATTAATTCCGTTATTGAAAATGAGCGTCTTGGTTCCCAATGCCTTTTGCTCATACGCATACAGCAACTTTTCCTGCATGAAGAAATTTCCATACAACTTCTCAGAGCTCGAAACGGTGTAGTCGCCATTGATTCCCACCTTCAGGGAGTGGAGACTGACATCGTAGGTATACGTTGTAGCCCGGGAAAGAAACCCTTGCTCAATGAGGTTGGCAATGCTTTCGCCGACAATGAGCTCCTGATAATTCTCATGAAGTGGCAACCGTACATTGCTGCTCAGCGGTGTGGCAGTTACTCCCAGAATGACTTGATTTTCAAACCACTTGAACAGCTTGCGGAACGAGTTGTAGTGCGCTTCATCTACAATGATCAGACCCAGACGTTCGAATTCAATTTTATCATCCCGAAGCCTGTTATTGAGCGTTTCCACCATGGCCACGAAGCAGTCGTACTCACCTTCATCCGGCAATGTCTTGACCTTGCTGACGATGATCTTGTTTTTCACACTGAATTCCGCAAGCATCGCGCTTGTCTGCGCCAACAACTCCACGCGGTGCGTGAGAATGAGTACTTTTTTTCCGGTTTCCTGAATATAGCGGCGAGCGATTTCGGAGAAAATGACCGTTTTACCCCCGCCGGTGGGAAGTTGAAAGCACAGGTTGTAATTCTCAGGAAACTTCCGGAGGCGATCGAAAATCTTCTCCATCGCCACTGCCTGAAAGCCATACAGCCGCTTGCCCTCCTTCAATTCAGGCTGTACCTCAGGTGCAATATTCATAGGGAGCTCTTCCAAAAAAATCGGGCAAAAATAGCGCCTCGTCAGGCCAAAAGTGCGCCAGACAGCCAAGGGGTTATCAACACCGCTTGAAACGATACCTCAAGGCCTGTAGTGCACTCACCGGAATATTTATCACGGAAGAAACCTCAGCACACTTCCGGTTCCTTCTGCTCCGCGCGATGTAAAATGCTGTCTGCGGAATTCACCCGCATTGTAGAGCGGACTCTGGTCGTCATAGTGCGGGCTTCCGGGGTGACCGCTCTGTCCTGCAGGAGTTACGTTCCAACAGTTGGCGTCATCTGCGTAATCGGTAATAATGCGCATCTGACTGCCGAAGTGTACATCGTAATGTCCGGAACCGTTCAGATGAAATCCTCCCTGGCGGATCGTTTCATTGCTGCCGTGGTTCGGGAACGGACCGAGGTTATAGAGCGGACGGAAAACCGACACATTGCCCAACGGATGTTTCATTTCGAGCGTGCTCACTTTGCTCCATTTCCACAATTTCCAGTTGGCCCCCAGTTCTTTTGTCAATCCAGAGGTGGTGCTATTCCAGGCCCTGAGCAACACGGTATCCTGTGGCTCTCTGGCATCCGTATGCACATTGTCATACCACTTTGAACCAGGCCGGTCCAGCAATTCCGCATAGGCATAACGCATTTGATGGGTGGTGAGGAAGAGCGCAAACCGCTCTTCACCCAGTTCATCTTCACAGGCTTCTTGTAGGAAGTGGTACTGCAGTCGGGTGAATACTGCAGGCGCAATTTCTTCAGGCCCATAAGCCCCTTCCCAATTGCGCAAGTGGTCGATCAACTCCTTCGCCACTGGATCATCGGACTGCCTGAGCATGGTTGACAATCGGGCGAGCATTTGACCCATTGCTTTTGCATCTGCCTCGTTCACTGCATCTGAAAGGAGCAACTTCATGTCGTCCGCTGTCCAGTCCGTCTTTGCGGCAAGGCGCCCGCGGATGCGTTCACCGCGATAAGGAGGCAGATAGTATCCGGGATAAAACGCCGAGTCAATCGGTGCGGGCCATTCATTCGCAGTAGCGATATATCCGCTTTCCGGATTGATGTTCCGCGGATTGGCGGAAAAATCGAGAAAGCCAATTACCTCATCATTGCCGGAAGCACCGTCGAGAAGCACTTTTGAATTCACGTGTGACTGGCGCTGAATAAGTTTAGCCGTTGCCCACCACGCGATATTGCCCTGTTTGTCTCCGTAATTGATGTTCAGTCCGGGCGCATGAATGAGCGGCAGGTGTGTTGCAAATTCATCCATTGAGCGCGCGTTGTTTAGTCCGTAAAACGCCTCAATCGTGCGGTTGGGAAGCTGCGTATAGGTCCAGTACATGGAAATGGGAGCATCGCCAGGCATTCCTTCAAAGGCATCATTGATAAGCGGGCCGTGAGGAGTCTGCCGCACGTGGATAATCTTTTCAGATTGCCCTTTGACCCCGATTCGGTATTCCTTCACCGAAACGCTGGTCCATTGTCCCTTGTGCATTACCTTCAGCGTATCCACCGCATCGAATGTCTCGCGGTAAAAGTCCATGTCATCGTTAAGGAGCATGGTGAGCCCCCAGGAGAGTTCCGCATTTCGCCCCACCAATGCGAAAGGCACTCCGCCCATGAAGTGGCCGTAGAGTTCAAAGCCGGGACATTCGAGATAGGCCTCGTACCAGGTTTGAGGAAGCAGATAACCGATGTGGGTGTCGTTGCAGAAAATGACTTTTCCGGAAGAAGTCCGCTTTCCGGAAACCACCCATGAATTGGAGCCGAGCAGGGGAGAGACGGGTAATGTCGCATGCACCGCTGAAGCCGTTTTCCCAAACTCGAGAAGTGCCGGAGAAGCCGAGGTGTCCGGTGCGCCGGGAATAAACCCGTCACCTTCTTCATGCCACATTCCGAGGTCGGCGAGATGCTGATCACCCCATGCAGAATGAATGAAGTCGAACACTGGTTCAGACTTCTGCGCCTGCGAAAAACTGAAGCTCATCGCTCCGGTTATCAGATATAGGTCTCGTGTGGTAAATGGCGTTTTTTCAATTCCGATGATGGAGAATTCACGTGGGGTGGTTCCTTCATTCACAAAGGCATTTACACCTGCGAGATAGGCTTCAATGTCGGCGAGCATCGCTTCATTGCCTGAAGCATGCAATGCACTATCGCTTTCATCGGCATAGTCCGAAATACCGATGGTGCGGAACATGATATCTGTCTGAATCAGTTCAGAACCAATGATTTCGCTTAAACGACCACCGCCGGCCCTCCGGAGCATTTCCATCTGAAACAAGCGCTCGCTGGCGTGGATGTATCCGAACGTCCGGTAGAGATCCGCCTTGTTTTCAGCTTTGATATGCGGGATGCCGTAGTCATCGAACCAGACATCTGCCGGTGCGCTTAATCCGCTCAATGTATGCTCACCGGAGTATTCAGGAGCCGAAGAGTTGATCCAGAGGTAACCTCCCGTTGCAACTCCCGTGACGAGCACGATCAAAGCCAGCGCAATACGTTTCAACCATTTCATCGCCCAAAAGTAGGCGTCATTGAGGCAGTATGATATCCCTGAAAAAACACCTGATAAGAACTTCCCACCCGGACAGTATTCTTCTTTGTTAGGTTGTTAAGCCGGCGATGCGCAGATGTCGTGGGAAGCTGCCGTTCGTGAAGCGAACATTCAAATCCTTCCGGCTGATCTGGTTGTGTCAGAACCATGCGCTCACGGAACATGCTTTACTTCATTCATTCGAAAAGCAGGTGACTTTCTTACCCCCGGTCCACCTCGTGCATTTCGAAAAATCGGACAACCCGGGTTTTACCTGACCTGCTCTTTCATTTGCCTGCCTTTTTCTCAGCATATTGAATGGCCTGATACAAGTTCACTACGGCCCCCGTTCTTGACAATTTACCAAAAGCAATAGTTTTCTCAGAACCGGGCATCTGTACCATTTCTTTTTTATACCTCACTCCTGATTTCAGAATAATTGCTTTCACCTCCTCTGCGGTAAGCGCCGGGTAATAGGCCATAAGTGCTCCTGCAACGCCTGCTAAAACAGGTGCCGCCATGCTGGTGCCGTTTTCTTTTTTATACGTTTCTCCGGTCATAGTAGAGTAGATTTCTGCTCCGGGGGAGAAGATATCCACCGTTTTCCTGCCATAATTCGAAAAGGAGGCAGCGAGCATTGTTTTGTCACGATCACTGGCACCTACCTCAATCCAGGTTTTGCACGATCCGCCCTTGAGGTAACGCGGACCGGGGAAATTGCTTTTGCTGTCGAGGTTGTTGCCGTCGTTTCCGGCCGCATGCACGAGCAATACGCCTTTACGCTCCGCATACTTCACGGCTTCATCCACCACTTCTTTTTGGGGTGAATAGGACTTCCCGAAACTCATATTGATCACCCGTGCACCATTGTCAACTGCGTATCGAATTGAATTCGCCACGTCTTTATCCCGTTCATCGCCGTCCGGTACGCAGCGGATAATCATGAGCTCACAACTCGGACAAATGCCGTTCATTCCAAATTCATTCCACTCTGCTGCCACAATTCCTGCCACGTGCGTGCCATGTTCCGCTTTAGGTCCGCCAACACGGGGTGTTCCGTAATTCTTTTCCCGCGGGTCGCTGTAATTGTCACCCACTACTGCGCGGGGATCAAAATCGAAGTTGTACGAGTACTGAAACTGGCTCTCGATGTGGTTCTTGTATTCCTCCAGTTGGGGCAACAGATCCTCCTCGAAAACGGCACGCATAAAATCCAGCGCGGCGCCCATTAATTCATCCTCCGGAGTGATCGCAGTGAGGTCCTCCGCGGAATAGGATTCCTTTCCCAGGGTGCTCTTAATGAGTCCGTCAGACAACTCATAAAACTGGATGATCTGATTGTACTCATTGCGCTGTTCCTCGGCTTCGCGCATGCGGTTTTCGTAATCGGGCTTCATGCGCTGATAGAGCTGGTAATCGCTTTTTTCTTCCTTTGTGACGGACTCCGCTGACCGCCCATTGAACCTCTTGTGAAGAGGGCCGAAAAGCCGCGTAAACTCCAGGTTGTCATGTGACACATCGCCCCCCGGACCGCTTATGAAACTCCATCCATGCACATCATCCACATATCCGTTCTTATCGTCATCAATACCATTCCCCGCTATCTCATCCCGGTTCACCCATATTCTGTCCTTCAGGTCAGGATGCGTGATTTCTGTGCCGCTGTCGATGATGGCTACAACTACCGGAACGGCTGTTTTTCCTTTGAGTAATTCATTATAGGCCTTGAAGGAGGAGGTGCCCACAAGACCATCTGTGGCTGCATCCGCATGCTGCCATTGCAGGGTGATGGCCGCGGAGCCTGACTCTGACTGCTGCGCGGATAAGGTCATTCCCGTGATGAGCAAAGCAAGCAGCACCGGCCATTTTTTAGAGTTGATGGTGTTCAAAACAGTTGTTGTCATACTGCGAAGTACGGACGAAAATTGCGATTATTGCTACCGCTCGTGGAAACCTTTGACCATACCCACCATGATAAGGGCTGATTCAGGTGTCAGTCATTCATCAAATCCGTCGGCCAGCGGCAAATCCGTATTGCTGATGGAAGATGATCCGGATATTGCCGGCTTGCTTCGCATTCATCTGGAGGATGCCGGGTTTGATCTCGTACACTGCACCAAAGGGGAAGAGGGCCTGCGCTTGCTGGACCAGCGGGAGTTTGAACTGATCGTACTCGACCTCGGGCTGCCGGGCATGGATGGTATGACCATCTGCAAAACCATTCGCGAAATGGGCCTTGGATTACCCATTCTCATTCTCACTGCTCGCACTGAAGAAGCAGAGAAGGTAAAGGGCCTGGAAACCGGAGCAGATGACTATATGACCAAGCCCTTCGGAGTGAAGGAGTTCATGGCTCGTCTCAAGGCGCTGGTCAGAAGGGCCGGCCGGGACTCGATTGCGGCGCGCGAAAAGGCGATCTGCTTCGAGGGGCTTGAAATCGACCGGATACGCCGAAAGGTGATGATCAAGGGGGAAAAGGTGGAGCTTACGCCTAAGGAGTTTGATCTGCTTACATTGCTGGCCTCTAATCCTGGTGTGACATACAGCAGAAAAGAACTGCTCAGCAAAGTGTGGGGATACGAATACGAAGGGTACGAGCATACCGTAAATTCTCATATCAACCGCCTCCGCGCGAAGATTGAAAAAGACCCCGATCATCCTTTCTTCGTGCTTACCACATGGGGTATTGGTTATCGGTTCAATGACGAAATCTCTTCCCAATCCATCGAATAACACTCATGTCATCGAATAAAACACTGGTACTTACGCTGATTGCAATCGCAGTAATCGCCGTGTACGTCACGCTCAACAGCTATTACACGCAGGTGAAAATTTACGAGGAAAAGGAATTGTTCAAACTGGATTGCATCGCGAATGCCGTAGCGTTCAAAATTTCGGGCGATGAACACGATGCACTGGTGCGGACTTATCCCGACTCTGTGTACAAGGACTCTGTAACGAGCGATGAGCGGTTCAGGAAGATTCATGAACAGATGAGTATGGCGCAGATGATGACCAAAGTGCCGTCTTCGATGCAAACCATCGTCAATGATCCGGAAAAGTCAAAATACTTCTTTGCCGTGACCACGGAGCCAGACCTCTGGATGGACGAGGCCCGCAATGTGCCGGATGCCGTCGACACCATGTATGCCAAAGGCGGTATGATCGGGCGCTATCAGACGGATGAGGGAGTGATGCTCGGTGCACTTTCACCACTGAGGAATGAAAAAGGCGAAGTGGTGGGCAGTCTTCATGTGGAAGAAACCTTTGATTCCTTTCTGTCAAAGGCAAAGGATCAGATCTATTTCAACCTTCTCATTTCGGTTGTTTTCATTCTGATCATCGGAAGCCTCATGTTTTTCAGTGTGCGGGCATTACTGATTCGTCAGCACAAACTGGCACTGGAGCGCCTGGCAGTCGAAAACATGCGCAAGGAATTGTTGGCAAATGTGTCGCATGACCTGCGCACACCGCTGGCGAGCATTCACGGGTATGTGGAAACACTGCTCCTAAAAAACGATGCGCTGGACGAACCCACCCGAAAGCAATACCTTGAAACCACGCTGAAAGGCACAGAGCGACTCAACCGCATGGTGGATGAGCTCTTTGAACTTTCACGCCTTGAGAGCAAGGAACGCAAGCTTCAGCCCGAAATATTCTCGTTAAAAGAACTTGCATTTGATGTCGTAGCCCATCTCGAAGGACAGGCGACTCAGAAAAAGATTGCGGTTATCACCGAATTCCCGGACCGCGACGTTCGGGTGAATGCGGAACTCTCACTCATCGATCGGGTGCTGCAAAACCTCATTTCCAATGCCATCCGTTATTGCCATGAAGGCAGCACTGTTCATGTGTGGCTGAATGTCTCAGGCAATCAGGTCACCTGCGAGGTGGCCGACAATGGGCCCGGAATTCCGGAGGAAGAAATCCCGTATCTCTTTGACCGCTTTCACCGCGGGACACATGCGCGGTCAGGATCCGGACTCGGGCTGGCCATCGTGCGTCGTGCGCTTGAACTCCACGGAACCTCCTGTGAAGTGAAAAGCGCAGCCGGAAGGGGAACGGCATTCCGTTTTAGCCTTACCATTGCATCCTGACAATTCAAACGAAATCAATACACCTCTATGTCATTCCCCAGCGATCTGGAAATTGCCCAGAATTGTAATATTCGGCACATCAATGAAATAGCCGCAAAGCTGAACATCGACGTCGACAATCTCGAACATTTTGGCAAGTACAAAGCCAAGCTTCCGCTGAACCTGATTGACCAGAATGCGCTGAAAAAAGCGCGGTTGGTCCTGGTTTCTGCAATCACTCCCACACCCGCCGGGGAAGGAAAAACAACCACATCCATCGGCCTTACTGAAGGGCTTAATAAAATCGGGAAGCGCGCTACGGTAGTCTTGCGAGAGCCTTCACTCGGGCCTGTATTCGGAATAAAAGGAGGGGCAGCCGGCGGAGGATATTCTCAGGTTGTGCCGATGGAGGACATCAACCTCCATTTTACCGGAGACTTCGGAGCAATCGAAAAGGCGAATAACCTGCTCAGCGCATTGATCGATAATAATCTTCAGAATAAGGAAGGTAATCTCGGTCTTGACCCGCGACAGATATACTGGAAGCGCGTGATGGACATGAACGACCGCTCACTGCGCCACATCACCATCGGGCTCGGAGGAAAGGCCAACGGTATCCCGCGTGAAGACGGTTTCAATATCACGCCCGCTTCGGAAGTGATGGCAATCCTGTGCATGAGCAACAATATTGAAGACCTGAAAGAGAAGCTGGGAACTATTTTCGTTGGTTTCACCTATGACCGCAAACCCATTTATGCCCGCGACCTCAAAGCGCAGGGTGCAATGGCACTCTTGCTGCGCGATGCGATTAAACCCAATCTGGTGCAGACGCTGGAAGGAAATCCTGCCATCATTCACGGAGGACCATTTGCGAACATTGCACAGGGCACCAACACGATTCTTGCCACAAAGATGGGACTCTCGCTGAGCGAGTACGTAGTGACAGAAGCTGGTTTTGGCGCTGACCTCGGGGCAGAGAAATTCATGGATATCAAGTGCGGATACGGCGGTATCGAACCCCATGCGATGGTGCTTGTTGCAACCATCCGCGCGCTGCGTCATCATGGTGGAGCAAAGAAGGAAGAATACAATACGCCATCGATGGAACGCGTGGAAAGGGGAGTGGCCAACCTGGAAAAGCACATTGAGAATTGCAGGAAGTTCGGAATGAATCCCGTGGTCGCCATCAATCACTTCCCGACTGACTCCCGGGAAGAACTCGATTTCGTAATCGCACGCTGCGCCGCGATGGGCACACAGGCAGTTATCGCACGCGGATTTGCGCAAGGCGGAGAAGGCATGAAAGAACTGGCACAAGCCGTAGTGGCAGAAGTGGAGGGCGGTAAGAATGCATTCAAGCCGCTCTATCAATGGTCAATGCCTGTAAAGGAAAAAATCGAAACCATTGCTAAGGAAGTGTATGGTGCCGACGGTGTCAATTACACCAAGGAAGCTGAAGCGGACCTGCGCATGATTGAACGTCTTGGACTTTCGGGCTTGCCGGTATGCATGGCGAAGACACAGAAGTCATTCAGCGACGACGAATCCAAAATCGGCCGTCCGACAGGCTTCCGCGTAACCGTGCGCGAATTCGAATTTGCGGTGGGAGCAGGGTTCATCATTCCCATTCTCGGTGAAATGATGCGCATGCCTGGTCTGCCCGCTATTCCGGCTTCTGAAGGAATGGATATCGACGCGAACGGGGTGGTGACCGGGCTTTCCTAAAAGCAGGCAGGATGGCTGATTCTCATCTGAGCTACGATGCCTGGCGTGTCAACGATACAGAGGGTAAGCTGGTGTCAGATCAGCTCGTGGCGGAAATGCCGTTGAGTATCCTTTTGAAGGGTGAACCGCTCACGGTGACCATGCACACACCCGGCAATGAGCTGGCGCTTACCCGCGGGCTTCTTTACACCGAAGGAATCTGGAAACACGCAGCAACTGATCCCATAATCCGACTTTTCCCGAATGAACGTTCGGGCTATGTAGAAACAGTGGATGTCGAGATACCGGAAACAGACCGCTCTGCAATCAACAAGAGGAGCCTGTTGTCGGTGAGTGCCTGCGGCATTTGCGGCAAGTCAGCGTTTCGCGCTGCGCACGGGGAAAAACTAAATGCCGGAACAACGCTGCAGGCTCCGGTTCGGCAGATGTTCCAGAAAATGCGGGAACGCCAGGTCATATTTCAGTCCACCGGAGGCTGCCATGCTGCTGCTGCATTCGACGCAGATGGTGCAATGCTTTCGGTAATGGAGGACATCGGAAGGCACAATGCAGTGGATAAAGTAATCGGGCAGATGCTCTTTGACCGTACCCTTTCACAAGCTAAATACCTCACCGTAAGCGGACGGGTATCTTACGAAATAGTTGCTAAAGCATTCGCCGGAGGTATTCCTGTAATTACCGCTGTATCTTCGGTATCGAGCCTTGCTGTGGATTTCGCCAACGAACTCGGCATCACGCTCGTCGGATTCTGCCGCGATGAGCGCATGACTGTGTACACCCATCCGGGGCGAATTGTGTAATTGCCTTTACTTCTTGACAAGCTTAGTGCTTGTCGCATCGGTTCGCAGGAAATAAATGCCGGGCGACAAGGCGCGGATATCAAGAATTAACGAGTTGCCATGTGGCGCTAATCCCGTTGCACACGTTCTTCCGGTCATATCCACTACGTCGTATCGCTCTCCGTGAGTGAGTCCTTTGATCATGACTAACTCTGTGGCCGGATTGGGAGAGATACTTGGTGCGTTGAACGTCAGTTCGCCCACACCGACAGGAATGACGGAAAAATCATTTACCGCTGACCATGGACCGCTGCCACATGAGTTCACAGCCGCAACTCTCCAGTAATAAACCCCTTCAGGAAGCATGGTTGGATACTGAAACGACGAGGCGGTCGTGTTTTGCTGTTCGATAATTGATGAAAATGAAGCATCTGCGGCCAGCTGAAACTGGTATGTAACGGCATCCAGCTGGTTATCCCACGTAAAAAGATACGATGTCAGGTTGCTGCCTAACTGAGCCCCATCGACTGGTTGAGCCAAAACCGGAGACAGCGCAACGCCCGAAGACAACACGATATCAAACGGCAATTCATAAGCCTCTCCGAAGGTAGTTTCAAGTTGCATTATGCATTCATATAAACCGGGGTCCGCTGCATTCAGATTGCCAATCATAAGAGGATATGTGCCCGGCTCATTAATAACGAGAGCACCGGGCTGGGCCCCGTCGGGAAGCCCTGTGAAATTGACTGTAAGCGGATACTGAAGATTCGCCAGTGCATTTATCTCCAGCCCGATTTCGTTCACTCCGCAAAGTGAAAACCGATTATCAGTCAGTTCCAGGATATTCGGGTCAAGAATAAAAAAGCCGGTGTACATACTCGTTGCAATATTTACCCCGCTTGGTAGGAAAGGGTAATTGCTCCATGTGCCGCTGAATAGTTGATCATCATTGGCAGGAAAAAGATCAAAGTATCCCACAGGGTGCAGCTCGGAGTCAGCAACTCTGCTGGCATCAAAGATCCTCACTCCAGATCGGTAGTTGCTCTCGTACACAAACTGATCCTGAATATACAAGTTATGATCAATCGAAGGGTTCTCAGACTCATGAAATCCCAGGTATTCCAGATTGTCCAGGTCCTGTAAATCAAACATATGTGTTCGGGTGCCGTTTCCAAAGTTCATTTCATCCAATTCATCGTTCACTAAAAAATAGCGGAAGTCTTTGGTAAACCAGCCCTGGTGCACATAACCGGTTTGCGGATAGGTGTAGGTGTCTATCAGAATACAATCCTGAGGATCTGTGCAATCAGCAACAGTCAACGCATCCTCGTTGCACAGCACAGCAATGAGCTTGCCTTGCTTATCCGCGTCAGGACCGTTATAGGTCAACAGAAATCCGTCATGGGTGTAGCCGTCCGCATCAAAACCGCCCAACAATGCGGGATTTAACGGATCCTGCACATCCACAATATGAGGTCCACCATTAAAGGTACCTGAGCCCAATGCCATAAGGATACCACTGGCGGGATCAATATTGATGGTGTGACTGTTACCGAATCCTCCGTACCATGCATCTTCTTCAAACACCACGGGCGGGTTCGCCACGTTATCCAATTGCAGGAGATTCATGATTTGAAGACCATGTCCACCAGCTTCACTTCCGACGAATGCGTAGTTGTTGTAGGCCTCCACATCGCGCCAAAGACTTGGGGTGGTATGAGTTGGTAAAAAACCCAGATATACTGGCTCGAGAGGATTAGTGATGTCTACAAAAGAAGTTCCATTTGCTGTCCCGACCAGGGCATACTCATTTCCGGTAATCGGACTAACCCAACCCCAGATGTCATTGGTGTTTTGACCCGCCTCGATGTCGGTCAGACTCATGACAGTGACAAGGTCAACGAGTTCACAAGGATACTCTCCGGCAAAACCATTTACACAGGGAGTTTGCCCGTCAAGTGCAAAGGAGTAAAGCACAACGGCTGAGAGGAGAACTATTTTCTTCATGAAGAAAATTGATCGTGTTGATGAAAAGAAATTACCACTGCTCTGATTCACTTTCAATCTGATCCAGTGAAATCAGATTGCCATTCTGTATATCTGTAAGCCCTTCGCTGAGTGAATCAGAAAGTTCCTTGCCACGCACGATAGCTCCGCCTTTGCGATAGCCCATGATGCGCGCCCCATCTACGGTCTCGTTATCCAGTTGTCCGATCAATGAAAGGACTTTCAGCAGGCTGCCCGCTTTGTCCTGGCGGGTTACCCATTCAATAATCTGTAGTTTTTCACCGGAGAGATCCATGCATGAGGCTTAATAGGTAAGACAAATAAACGATTGAAATGCCCTACGTGCCAATGAGAAATTCATCCTGACGCGCATTCCTGAAAACAGAAAACCCGCAAAA
>JBKDGH010000034.1:0-18726 GCA_046336655.1 Flavobacteriales bacterium
CCATCGTCATTGGCACCGGCAAAACGATTGTTAGTGCTGGTTACAGGAACCGGCCAGTATCCGCCGTTGTTGGCAGAGGTGCTGGTGTGCACGCGGAAGGCATCCACGTTATTTGCATCAGCATCTGCAACCGCTGTAGTGCTCCAGCCTGCAGGCAGATTGGCGGGCACGGGGCCCATTACGCCATTGAAGTTTTCGTTGAGCAATTCAACACGCATCGCGGAAGCGATGCTGGAGTGCAGCTCCTGACGGCGCGATTCCATCGTGGAGATCTCTTCACGGGTGAATTGACGACGTGCAGGGCTGGTGGTCACGTTGCGCTGTGCGAAAGCACCGGAAACGCTTACCAACGCGAGCGCAAGCAAGTAGATTTTTTTCATTTGAACGTTGTTTTAAGGTTACACAATTGAGTTAACGAGGCGGGCAAATATAGAACTTTACAATGCCCGATGGAAATTCCCTACCTCAGCTTACACCGTGTGCGGTTTTCCCTTTTCCACGCGGGCTGCGAGCAGGATACTCACTTCGTAAAGCAGGATCATCGGCAGTGACACCAGAATCTGGCTGGTCACATCCGGCGGGGTAAGCACAGCAGCCACGATCAGATTGACTACAAATGCATGCTTCCGGTACTTGCGCAGGAAGGCCGCGGAAACGAGACCAATCTTTGCCAGAAAATAGATGAGTACCGGCATCTGAAAAATCAGTCCAGTGCCAAAAACCAGCGTGGTAGTGAGTTTGAGGTATGACAGCACGGTGGACTGCACGGGCACGTCTGCAAACTGAAAATTTCCCAGGAATTGAATGGACAGCGGAGCCAGCACGAAGTAGCCGAACAAAACCCCTGTAAAAAACAATGCCGATACGAAAAGGACAATGCCATTGGCGGATTTCACCTCCCGGGCATTCAGTCCGGGTTTGATGAAGCCCCACAACTGATACACGATGAACGGAAAGGCAATCACGATACCGCCGATAATGCTCACGAGCATGAACGACGAGAAGTTGCCGCCCATCGTGGTGCTCTGGAGCGAGAAATTCATCTCTTTAAAACACAATCGGTCGCCGAGATTCAACTGATGCGACATCCAGCAGAAAGCACGGTACGTTGGGAAATCGAGATTCCGCGGACCCATGATCACCTTGTTGATCACAAAATCCTCGAACGAAACCACCAGAATGATGCCGGCCAGCACCGCAATGACACAACGCACAAGGCGACCGCGAAGCTCTTCCAGATGCTCGAGAAACGACATGTCCTTCCCCTCTGCCATAGGCTCAGAATATTCCCTCCCTCAGGATGTCGTGTAGATGCACAATACCTGCATATTCGCCATTGCGCGTGACAATGAGTTGCGTGATCTTGTGTGTTTCCATCAGGTGAAAACCTTCTACGGCAAGTTCATCGGCATCGATCGTGCGCGGATTTTTTCCCATCATATCGGCCGCATTCACCGAGCGGATGTCCTGGCCTTTTTCCACCAGCCTGCGGATGTCTCCATCAGTCACGATGCCTACAATGCGTCCTTCCGCATCCAGCACCACCGCCGCGCCCAGACGTTTATTCGAAATTTCTACAATCACTTCCATGCCGGGCGTATCGGGTGTGACCGCCGGCCGCGCATCGTCGCGCACGAGATCACCCACCCGCAGGTAGAGTTTTTTACCCAATGCCCCTCCCGGATGATACCGCGCAAAGTCACCGGCGGTAAAGCCACGTGCCTCCATCAGTGCAATAGCCAGCGCATCACCCATAGCGAGCTGCGCGGCGGTGCTGGAGGTGGGAGCGAGGTTATGCGGGCATGCTTCCCGCTCAATCGGTGTGTAGAGGTAGTAATCGCATTCACGGGCGAGAAAGCCTTTTTCATTTGCACCCAGACCGATGATCGGATTGCCCATGCTCTTCAGCAAAGGCACGAGCACCTTCACTTCCGGCGATTCACCGCTTTTGGAAATGCACAGCACCACATCGTCCTTCTGCACGTTGCCCAGATCACCGTGAATAGCATCTGCAGCATGCATGAAAACAGAAGGTTGGCCGGTGCTGTTATAGGTGGCAACAAGCTTTTGTGCAATGTTGGCACTTTTTCCCACTCCCGTGATCACCAAACGGCCTGAGCTGTTCAACATCAACTGGGCAACCGCCACAAACGTGTCGCCAATACTCTGCGCAAGCCCTTGCACCGCTTCGGCTTCAAGCCTTACAGTGCGGCGCGCGGATTCAAGAATGTGGTCGCGGGAGAAACTCATTGCCGGCCGCAAAGATGAGGCAAATCAGCACTTGTGCATTCAGTCTGTGTGTAGTACATTCGCGAGCCTTTTTCGGAAGAATCACCCCCACCGCAAGAGAATTACGACTTTTCTGCTTTTTGGAAAAGTTATACGTACATTTAATCAACGGTATACCCGTTAAAGCGTTAGTCTATGGATACGGCAGTTGATCTTACTCCGCGCGAAGCGCTGAAGCACTTCTTTGGTTTCAACCAATTCAAAGGCCTTCAGGAATCAGTTGTGGAATCAGTCCTTCAGGGACGCGATACGTTTGTTATCATGCCCACGGGTGGTGGCAAGTCCCTGTGTTACCAGCTTCCGGCAATGATGCTCGACGGCACCGCCATTGTGGTGTCACCGCTTATAGCACTCATGAAGAATCAGGTGGATGCCATGCGCGGCTTCTCTTCGGACGATGGCGTGGCGCACTTCATCAATTCTTCGCTCAACAAGTCGGAGATTCTCCAGGTGAAGAGCGATATCATGGAAGGTAAGACGAAGCTGCTCTACGTGGCGCCGGAATCGCTCAACAAGGATGAAAACGTGGAATTCCTCCGCGGATGCAAAATCTCCTTCGTAGCCATCGACGAGGCGCACTGTATTTCGGAGTGGGGACATGATTTCCGCCCGGAGTATCGCCGCCTCAAAACCATCATTCAGCAAATTGCCGATGTGCCGATTATGGCACTCACCGCCACTGCCACCCCCAAGGTGCAGCAGGATATTCAGAAAAACCTTGGCATGACGGAAGCGCTGTTCTTCAAGGCATCGTTCAACCGTCCGAACCTCTATTACGAGGTACGTCCGAAGTCCAACGTAGGCAAGCAGATCATCCAGTACATCAAAGCCCACGAGGGCAAGAGCGGAATCATCTACTGCCTCAGCCGCAAAAAGACTGAAGAGCTCGCCGAACTGCTCGTGGCCAATGGCATCAAGGCGTTGCCTTATCACGCCGGAATGGACTCTCACCAACGCAGCTCCGTGCAGGATAAATTCCTCATGCAAGATGTCGATGTGATTGTGGCCACCATTGCCTTCGGGATGGGTATTGACAAGCCCGATGTGCGTTTTGTGATTCACCACGATATTCCGAAGAGCCTCGAGAGCTATTACCAGGAAACCGGTAGGGCTGGACGCGATGGGGGTGAAGGAAACTGCATCGCGTTTTATTCTCCGAAGGATATCGAGAAGCTCGAAAAATTCCTCCAGGGCAAGCCGGTAGCCGAACAGGAAGTGGGCATGCAACTCCTGCAGGAAGTGATCGGCTATGCCGAAACGTCCATGAGCCGCCGCAAATACCTGCTCCATTACTTCGGTGAAGAATGGGATGAGGTGAACGGCGAAGGGCAGGGTATGGATGATAACTCCCGCTTCCCGAAAGAGAAGTTTGAAGGAAAAGAATACGTGAAACTGTTGCTGGATTGCATCGACTCATTCGATCAGATGCACAAAGCGAAGTTCATCTGCAACGTGATCTGCGGCATCAAGAATTCCGAGGTCACGACCTATAAGGGCCATCTCAATCAATTCTTTGCGGAAGGCAAGGAAGAGGACGAGAAATTCTGGAATGCCATACTTCGTCAGATGGTCGTGCGCGGACTCCTCCGCAAGGAAGTGGAAACGTATGGCACGCTCAAAATCACGCCTGCCGGCGAGGCATTCAGAAAGAAGCCCGAGTCGTTTGTGCTCGTGAAGGAAGAAGAAATCGGCGAAACGGATGACGACGGCGAATTGCTGTCACACCGTCCGGGCGGTGGTGGTGCAGCCGATGAGACGTTATTCACTATGCTGAAAGAGTTGCGTCAGAAGGTCGCCAAGGACCGCAAGCTGCCGCCATATGTGATTTTCTCGGAGCCGAGTCTGGAGGAAATGGCAACGCAGTATCCCATCACCATGGACGAGCTCGCGCAGGTCGGTGGTGTGGGTAAAACAAAGGCCGCGAAGTTTGGTGCGCCGTTCATTGCGGCCATTAAGAAATACGTGGAGGACAATGAGATTGAGCGCGCACAGGATTTTGTGGTAAAAAGCGCACAGTCCAAGAGCGGCCACAAGGTGCAGATCATTCAGAACATCGATAAAAAGATTCCACTCAATGACATTGCCCGCGGATTGGGCAAAACAATGATGGAATTGCTCGATGAGCTCGACGCCATTGTATCGTCAGGTACCAAAATCAATATTCAGTACTTCATTGATGAGGAGATTGACGAGGATTCACAGGCTGATATCATGGAGTATTTCATGCAGTCTGAATCCGACGATATCCGCGAAGCCGAGAAGTATTTCGACGGCGACTTCGAAGAAGAGCCGCTGCGTCTCATGCGCATCAAGTTCATGAGCGAGGTGGCGAACTGAGTTTTTTCACCACGGAGGCACGAAGACCACGAAGGTTCACGGAGAAGACTCACTGTGGTTTTCTGCGTGCATTTAGTTTTTCCCCTGAAGTGATTTCGCAGATAATTGCAGAATAACAGACTTCCCAAGGAAACAGGGTGAATCAGGAAACTACTGTGGTGGATGTGAGCGCCTGGTCGCCCGGTGTGTACACGCTGCGCTTAGGCGCTGCAGCGCAACGGGTGGTGGTGAGGTAATGCTCAGAATGCCACTTGACTTTGCTGATTTAGCTTTCCGAAGGCCTTGCCAACCTGCCCGGCAGCCCATAAAGGGGAATGTTTTCCATCCACGATTGGCGCTGGTAGGGAAGCAGTGAGGCGCGCAGACATCGTTCGGGCGAGTAGAGTTTGGAGTATACACTCAGACTGCGGGAGCGTACATTATCAGAGGATTTTACCTCGAGCGGAATCAGCTCTTGTCCGTTTGTAAAAAGAAAATCCACCTCGGCATCGGCATTTTCGGGATGCCAGTAGAACGGTCGGATTCCATGTGCGATCAGTTGCTGAAGTACATATTGCTCGGCCAGGATTCCCTTGAATTCGGTAAATAGTCGGTTTTCGTCAAGCAGCACTGCTGGTGGAAGCTTCGCCATAGCGGCAAGAAGTCCGCAGTCATTCAGATAGAGTTTGAAATCACTCCAATCGGCATAGGCATCAGGCGGCAGGCCGGCCTTGCTCACACGGGTCACTTTATGAATTAATCCCGCATCACTCAGCCAGGCAATCGCCATCTCAAAATCCTTCGCACGGGCACCTTGGCGGAGCAGGCTATAGATGAACTTGGAATTTTCTTTGGCTAATTGTCCAACGATTGATTGCCACACCATGCGTATTCTCGGTAAGTGTTGCACCGGAGCATGCTTTGAGAAATCATTTTCATAGGCTTGCAAAATGCTTTCCTGCACGTTGCGCGCGGTCTTGAGATCACCGGTGTCTTTGTATACCACCACTGCTTCGGGCATTCCGCCGACAAGCAGATATGTTTTGAGCAGGTTGATGTACTCCGTCTCCAACACGCGCAGCTGCCCCCAGTCTTGCTCAATAATCGGCGCAATCCATTTTTCTTTTCCTATGGCCTCTAAAAACTCAATGAAGTCAAATGGATAGAGAGGCAGGAAATCCACTTTACCGACAGGAAATGAAACGCCCGCATGCATCGCCACGCCCAGCAGTGATCCCGCAGCAAGGATGGGATACCCCGGTGCATTTTCATGGAAATACTTTAATGCGGTAATGGCATTCGGACACGCCTGTATTTCGTCGAAAATGAGAAGCGTACGGTTCAGTGAAATGGGAATATCTGATAAAAGATTGAGGCTTGAAATAATTCTCTCCGGATCCAGCGATTGAGAGAACACGGGATGGAGCTCAGGCCGGCTTTCGAAGTTGAAGTAAGCAACGCTGTCGAATTCCGAAGCTCCAAATTGGCGCATGAGATGCGTCTTTCCCACCTGACGCGCCCCCTGAATGATCAATGGCTTGCGGTATGGGGATGATTTCCAGCGAACTAGGTCCTGATATGCCCTGCGCTTCATGGAAGCAAAGGTACACATTATCGGAGTTAACGCCGGAAAAGTGTAGTTTTCCACAAAAATAACCCCTTAAAAATGTTGAGTAGCTCATTAATTCGGAGGTGGTGGCTTCACCACAATCGCGACCATCCGGCTCCTCATCCGGCCGACAAGTCACCAGAAAGAAACTGGAAAGGACAAGTACACTGAAAAAGAACCTGCTTCTGGTCACGGTTAATGATTGAGTGAATCAGGAGCACGGATTACTCTATTTCCAATCACAAACATTGGTATCATTAACGCTCAGGTCAGTCGCTGTTCGCAAGCACACTGTGTGCGCTCAATCCTCTCCTCATGTCCAATCTGGTCGCTTTTTCCGGTTTGGACGATTGCGTGATATTCACCCATCTTCGTCGGACCAACCAAAACCGGGATGCGCTCCTTATTCTTTACCCTGCTCTGCGGGTTTGCGCTGCACACGTCTGCACAAACCCACCTCCAGCCCATTCACACGAATGAAACTCTGCCGCCATGGGCGGAGATGATGTACAGCGCATCGCCCGATGTTCACGCGGTGCGCGCGGCCTACGACATGTGGTTCACGTCTCACCCGTTTGAAAAGACTGTTCACACGCAATACTACAAGCGCTGGCTGAGTGCCATTCTCGGTGATGTTACCGCAGAAGGTGCTATCGCTCCGCTCACTGCCGATGAACGCCGGGCCCTCGAAGATCACCGTCGCGCAGCACAGGCCATGCGCGGCAATGAAATCTGGTCGTACGCCGGTCCGGAGATTCACCGCGACAGCGATGGCTCACTCACGCCCATCAGCGACCACAGCAATGTGTACACCTTCGACCGCACAGTCACCAATCCGCAGCTCATGTTCTGCGGCACCGAAAGCGGCGGGTTGTACAAGACCACTGACGGCGGAGAAAACTGGACATTCGTCACGAAAGAACTACTCGTCGGCGCGGTCAGTGCCGTGCGCATTCATCCGGCAAACGCGGACATCGCCATCTTCAGCGGGGCCAATGACTTGTATCGCACTACAGATGGAGGCAATAGCTGGCAGGTGATCGGACAACCTTCTTTCGTGAGCCAGAACATCAGCGCATGGGAAATTCTCTTTCACCCCACTACACCGGAAATCATTTTCGCGGCCACCAATCTCGGTCTTTACCGCTCAGCCGATGGTGGGGATAATTGGACGGAAATTCTCACCAATGAAACGATGACCGTGGTATTCAAACCGAATGATCCTTCGGTAGTGTTTGCCATTCAGTATGAAACCACACTTGGCTACAGCCGCTTTTACAAAAGCACAGACACGGGGCTTACTTTTTCACTCCGCGATACGGGCTGGTTCACTGAACAGCCGGGCTTTACCAGCGTGAACAATGAAGGCGGACGACTTGCAGTGACAGAAGCCGACCCGAATCGCATCTACGCCATGCTTCTCGGTTACGGCACATACTCAGCAGACGTGGAGACCAACGGCTGGATCGGTATCTGGGTAAGCAATGATGCCGGAGAAACATGGATGTTTCCGCACGGACAAATTGGTACGCCGTATTCTGAAGATCATCCCAACCTGATGAATTTTTCTGCGGACGATGGCACGTACACGCAGATCTTTTACAATTCTACCATTGCGGCATCGCAACTCGATGCGGATAAGGTGCTGATCGGCGGACTCAACCTCTGGATCAGCAACGATGCATGTGCGACGTATGAAGGTGTGGCAGGATACATCGGGGGACTGCCGCGCTTCCACGTGGACCAGCAGGAGATCCGCATTTTCAAGACAAGTGAGACCACGGAAGAAGTCTGGATATCGAATGACGGCGGGATCAATTTCTCCAATGATTTCATGGAGAGTTTTGAAAGCCGGTGCAAGGGCATCATGGCTGTGAACCTTTGGGGCTACGACCAGGGTTGGAGTGAAGACATCATGGTGGGCGGGCGCTACCACAACGGCAACATGGCTTATCACGAGCTCTATCCCGCAGGTGAGTTTCTCTCGCTCGGCGGAGGTGAAGCACCGACAGGCTATGTGAATTACAGCAACGAGCGCAAGACGTATTTCAGCGATCTGGGCGGACGTGTGTTGCCGCCCGACATGGACGGACAGGTGACAGGATTCGGAGTAAACACCTGGCCCAATGAAAGCTATTGGTTCAACGAAAGTTCCCGCATCCTTTTCGACCGCCATTACTACAACGTGGCCTGGCTTGGCCGTGATCATCAGTTGTTTAAAAGTCAGGATGGAGGCAATTCATTTAGTCTGGTTTACAGCTTTGGGACAAATCCGGATAAAAAGGTTTTGTGGTTCGAACAATGCTATTCCAATCCCAACGTGATGTATGTGCATCAACGCACCAACTCTAATCCTGGGAGCATTATGTGGCGCACAGCTGATGGCGGTTTGACATGGCAAGAGGTTCCGCTGCCACTGGTCTGGGAAAATCTGGTTTTTGATATCGGTTCGACCAATGAGAATGAAATTTGGATCGGGTATCCCTATGCAGGTTATGGCAAGATCTGGCATACCGTGGATGCCGGTGCGAATTGGACCAATCTCTCCACTCCGACCCTCAGTTTTGAGGAGATTTGGTCGGTGGCACATCAGTATGGTACGAATGGCGGTGTTTATCTGGCATTGAAAAACGGACGGGTGTTATATCGGAACAACGCGATGTCGGATTGGGAGGAATACAGCACGGGTCTTCCTGCGGGCACTGAGCCATTGCGCATCGTGCCATTTTACAAAGGAGAAAAAATCCGCCTGGCAACCTGGAACCTCGGGGTGTGGGAAGCACCGTTTTTTGAGAGCAGTACAATCATGGCCGATTTTCAAGCCGGTGATTCCACGTTTTACTGCGCGGGTGATGCAGTGGCCTTCGCCGATCACAGCGTCGTGCCTGCCGGTGCCACCTACGAGTGGGAATTCCCCGGCGGTACGCCTTCATTCAGCAACGACCAGCATCCGGTGGTGGTGTATGACAGTGAAGGTACATTTGATGTCACGCTCACCGTCACCTTCGGCAATCAGAGTGCATCCAGCACCAAGCAGGCGTATATCGGTAGTCAGGATGTTGTTCCCGCAGACGGTTGGTCTGAACCTTTTGAATCGGGTGGAATCCGAGGCACGTGGCGTGAGTATCATCCCACCGGGGGCACACATAATTGGACCGTTTCATCTGAAGCCAGCGCATTCGGAGAGGGGAATTATTCAATGGTATTCGATAACTACTGGATAGATGTGCAGGGTCACAGGGATGAAATATGGACTGAGCAATGTTACTTCTGGTCGGGTAAGGTTGCGTGGGGCTTGTTTTTCGATGTGGCTTATGCGGAGTACGGATATCCATACAGCGATACATTGGCGGTGTATTATTCACCCGACTGTGGAGTTTCCTGGGAATTGATCTATCTGAAAGGTGGTGATGATCTTGAAACTGCTGAAAATACTACTGAACCGTTTATCCCGACCGCCGGGCAATGGCGCTCCGAAATAGTTTCATTGGATTCTTTTGATGAGGAAGCTACGCTCACATTCGCCTTTCAGAATCGAGGGCATTGGGGTAATCGCATTTATGTGGATGACATTTATCTTGCTTATTCTGGAAATACAGCAGATATTTCATTTAAGTCGTTAAGCATATTGCCCAACCCCGCCGACAATCAGCTCACTATCCGAAGTCCACAGCAACGCGGTATGATGGAAGTATTCGATGCCACAGGACGGTTGGTAGAGTCCGTTTTAATCCGGGAAGAGACCACAATATTGGATGTTAGTGACTGGTCGCCAGGCGTTTATCTTTTCAGACTTGGCCCGTTGAAACACCGTGTGCTGGTCAGGTAATTCGAGGGGTTTTTGTAGTCGTATTTTGTCTGAGCACTGAAACCCATTGTTCCAGTATGCCGTATTACACGGCTGAAGACATGAATACTCCGCCCGTTTCACAGTTTGGAATAAGGATTCTGATCCCTGCGCTGCTACTCCATTTGTGCGCTCATTCTCAATTCGTTGAGCTGGGTCTATCGATTCGTTCCGGCAAGCATCGGACTGCTTTTGCGGCTGTGGAAAGTGGCTCATGGGGCGAACCATCAGAGGTCCCGGCCCGCCCGGGCAGTCTTGCGTCTGGCAGCGCCAATCGTCCGGTCCGCCAGTTTTCACCCCTCAGCAGGCCGGTCTTGGCAGAGTCCATTCAGCCTGTACTCCCGGTGGATGCAACTCCGCCCACCATGATCTGTCCGGGGAATATCTCGGTCAACCTGGACGCGGGGAACTGCGGTGCCATCGTCAACTATTCCTTGCCTGTGGTTTATGATAATGTGGGTGCATGTTCGGTCGCATCGCTTCCGACTTTTCCCGATTTTACGCTGCTCGGTCAGTTGAATGACAAGGCATACTACCTGTCCGCAGCTTCTGCCACCTATGCTGCGGCAACTACCGCTGCTCAGAATATCGGGGGCCACCTGGTAGCTATCAATAGCCTGGAAGAGCAAAACTACGTCCGCAGTCTGGTGCCCACCTTTTCCATTTGGCTGGGCCTGAGTGATAACGTTACTGAAGGAAATTTTATTTGGGCCAGCGGCGAACCATTAACCTATACCAATTGGTTCACTGGTCAGCCTGACAATGCCAGTAACCAGGATTTTGTGGAGATGCAGACCAATGGGTTCTGGTATGATATGCTGGGAACATCCAGTCGGCGTTATGTGGTGGAAGTGAGTTGTATTACTCCGGTTCTGACCTCCGGTTTACCGAGTGGTTCTGCCTTTCCGATAGGCGTCACTACCGTCACTTTTCAAGCCACAGACCTCTCCGGCAATACGAGTTCATGTTCGTTTACAGTGACTGTGCTGGACAATGTCCCACCTGTGTTGGTTTGCCCTGGCAATCAGAGTTTGGCTCAGGCTGCGGGCTGTGCTGCTGTGCTGCCCGATTACCGTGGCCTGGTGACGGCAGCGGACAATTGTTCGCCGGCAGGCTCAGTCGTGGTAACTCAAACCCCAGCTCCCGGAACTTCAGTAACTGCCGATCAGGTGATTACTATTACGGCTACCGATGCATCAGGGTCCACAGGCACCTGCGCGTTCAATGTCACCCTTGCTGACCAGCAGCCACCATCCATCACCTGTCCGGGAGACCAGGTTGTGGGCAGTCAGACGGGCTTGTGCGGTGCGGTGGTAAACTACAGCTTACCCACTATTTCGGATAACTGCCACTCCTGTGCCCCCATGACCTTGCCGGGTTACACGTACCTCGGGGTATTTGGGGGCCATACGTACTTCCGATCGACCACCTCTTCAAGCTGGGCTGCCGCTAATGCCAGTGCCACGAGTAACGGGGGTCATCTCCTGACAATCAGCAGTGCTGCGGAAAACAATTTTTTTCTGGGTCTAGGTCAACACTGGATGGGCTTTACCGACGAATTGCAGGAGGGGGTTTGGGTCTGGGTCAATAACGAACCGGTGGTTTACACCAACTGGGATTCTGGTGAGCCCAATAACCTTGGGGGGAATCAGGATTTTGGGTTAATCAACTGGACCACTTCCAACCAGTGGGATGATCAGCAAACCGCCAACCTTCCGCATATTCTCGAATTTGACTGTGCAGCCACTCCGGTTCCTCCGGTACTTGTAAGTGGTCTTGCACCGGGCAACGTGTTCCCTGTGGGCACAACACTTGTTACTTACAGCGCCACAGATGCATCCGGCAACAGCAGTCAGTGCAGTTTCAATGTCACGGTTACGGACACTCAGGAACCGGTCATCTCCTGCCCGTCGAACATCACGGTCAACGTGGGTGCGGGCCAGTGCAGTGCCGACGTATCTGTTCCTTCGCCGCAGAATATGACCTCTATCGTTTCCGCATGCACGCCCATTCCGGCTGGCGGCCCATGTGGTGTAGGGGTGGCACAGGCCACCACCGGGTTGAGTATAGGTACAGGGCAAACCTATTGGTATTCCAGCACGGGTACATTGGCCTCGCTGACGATGACCGGAGGCACACTCCGGGTTTGCGGCGCACTGACCCTCAGCGCGCTGACCTTTACCTCTGGAAGTATTTTTATCGAACCCGGAGGAAGTCTTACGGTCAATGGTGGCGGAACGATCAACCTGAACGGAAACTGCACCATTGTGAACAGGGGCTCTTGTGTAATCAACAGGAGCGTGACCATGCAGAACGCCAACAACCTCATAGCCAACGAGGGAAGCAACGCTGTTTTCAATATGAATAACGCGAGCTATACGCTCACCTTGAACAGCAATACTTCGCGGTTTGTCAATACGGGAACTGCAACTATCCGGACGGTAACGGTAAATAACACACCTGCTGGAGGCATCTGCCTGGGATTCAACAGCACGACTCAGATCGCCAACCTAACCAATAACGTTACCAACTCATTCAGTGCGCCTAATGGGTATGCTTGCCTTCGGATTACCGGCGCTACGGTCCTGAACAGTGCACTGACCAATAGCTCCGGTCTGAATGTGTGCCGCGCTGCAGGCTCTGTAGTCAGCGGTCCTGGCGGGTTTGGATCGGCAGTGGTGACACTCAACTGCGGAGGCTGCGCCCTTCAGCCTGCGGTCAATGACAACTGCCCGGGTGTTGTTTTAACCAATAGTTTTAACGGTACGGGTGATGCCAGCGGAACCTATCCGATTGGCGTCACGGAAGTCGTCTGGACGGCAACAGACGCAGCCGGGAATTCAAGCACTTGCACCCAGACCATCACGGTGAATGACAATCAGCCACCGGTAGTCAATTGTCCGGGCAATATCAATACCGCCAATACACAGGGTCAGTGCGGAAGTTTTGTGACGTTTGAAATAACGGCCACAGACAACTGCGGCACTACCACGATCACACAAACAGCGGGCCTTCCCAGTGGATCGCTGTTTCCTATCGGAATGACCACCAACACCTATTCTGTCACGGACCCGTCAGGCAATTCGACCACATGCTCATTCACGGTCACGGTGGTGGATACTGAGCCACCAGTGGCTATCTGTCAGGATGCTTCTGTTACTCTTGGTGCTTTCCCGACTCCGACCAATGGGAGCATTTCCGGGATAATCAACACGTATACTGCGGTGACAGCGCTCACAGCCAGCAGTGCTACGGTTGCCTCAACGACCGGTTTTAGCGTGGGCCAGAAAGTGCTTTTGATTCAGATGCAGGGTGCGGTGATCGAAACGGCAAACACGAGTTCTTTCGGTAATATATCCAGCATCTCTCAAGCGGGCAATTATGAATTTGCCCGGATTTCTGGCATAAGTGGCAGCACAATTACGTTCTCCAATCCGATTGCGAATACATACAACACTTCCGGGCGCGTTCAATTGGTGACAGTGCCGGAGTACAATAATGTGACTGTGACCGGTCAGGTAAATGCGCAGGCCTGGAATGGCACGACAGGAGGCATCATCGTATTCGATGCGCTGGGAACAATTACCATGAATGCCGCCATCAATGCCAATGGCGCAGGTTTTCGCGGTGGGGGAGTATCTACCAATTTCTTCACGACATGCCCTAACAATACAAACTTTGCTTTCTCCGGCCCCGGGCCAAACGGCGGTCAAAAGGGAGAGGGAATTTCCATTATCACGGCCGCGCAGAGTGCCGGAAGAGGTAAGGCTGCCAACGGAGGGGGAGGCGGAAATGAAGTGAATGCCGGTGGTGCCGGTGGCTCAAATGGAGGAAGCGGAGGTACAGGAGGAAATGAATTCGCAACATGCAATGGTGCGCTCGGGGGGTTGGGCGGAGCCGGATTATCCTCATTCTTTTCCCAAAATAAAATTTTTATGGGGGGAGGTGGTGGCGGCGGTCACCAAAACAATTCAGTGGCAACGGCGGGCGCGAACGGTGGAGGGATCATAATCATCACGGCTCAATCGATCACAAGCAACGCGAACATCATCTCGGCAAATGGCAGTAATGCCGGGAATGCCGGAAATGATGGAGCCGGTGGCGGTGGAGCAGGAGGAGCCGTGCTGCTGCAGGTTGGTGCCTTTGATACCCCCACCACCGTTCAGGCAAGAGGCGGATCTGGTGGCAATGCGAGTAACTCCGGCGGTGCAAATGGCCCGGGTGGCGGTGGCGGCGGTGGTTTAATAAGACATACGGGAGTCGCACTGCCCTCAAATCTGAACACTAGCGTTACCGGAGGATCAAATGGAACTTCAGGCGGCTCCGCCCGGGGATCAGCATCGGGCGCTTTCGGCACAGTCAGCGGCAATCTTCAATTACCTCAAAGCGGTCCATTCGTCATCCTGTCGGCAAATCTGGTCAACAACGGAAGCGGGGACAACTGCTCCATATCCAGCATCAGTGTGTCACCACAAGGGTTCGATTGTTCCGATATCGGCCCGAACACCGTGACACTGACCGTGACAGACGTTAACGGCAACTCCTCGACATGCACCTCGATTGTGAATATTGTGGATGGAATAGCGCCCACTATTGCGTGTCCGTCCAATATCAATACCACCATCAGTCCGGGTACGTGCAGCCGTTCCGTGTCTACTCCTAATCCTACAACTTCCGACAACTGCGGCGTGGCTAACCTGAGCTGGGTGCTCAGCGGAGCCACTGCGGATTCTTCACCGGTTTCAGGCATCAATAACCTGGGCACGTTTATATTCAACGTGGGCGTAACAACCGTAACTTACACAGCACTTGATGCATTCGGCAACTCCTCAACGTGCTCCTTCACGGTTACCGTGGCAGATAATGTGGCGCCGGTGATTACCTGCCCCCCAGCGGCAACAATCATCCTGAACACATCATGCACGGCTTCGTTGCCTTCCTATACCGGCAGTGCTGCGGTGACAGACAATTGCACAGCGGCCGGATTGATCACGGTCGTGCAAAGCCCTGCAGCAGGCACTGTGCTTTCAGGCGCGGGTACTACGGTAGTGACGCTCACGGCCACTGATGAAGCCGGCAACTCGTCGAGCTGCACATTCAATGTTATTCGATCTGACCAAACAGCTCCGGTCATTACCTGCCCGGCTAATGCAACGCTTACGTTAAATGCGTCATGCACTGTGACTCTTCCGTCCTACACCGCTTTGGCTGTGGTAAGCGATAACTGCACGGCCCCGGGGTCAATCACCATTACACAAAGCCCGACCGCCGGCACGGTGGTTTCCGGCACGGGTACAACAACAGTTACACTGACCGCGACAGATGCGGCAGGAAATGCGTCAACCTGCACGTTCAATGTCGTGAGGGTGGATCAGACGCCTCCCACAATAACTTGTCCTGCCAACCAGACTATAGCTCTGAACGCATCCTGCACGGCTACTCTTCCCTCTTACATCAGCAGCGCAGTAGTTACAGATAATTGCACGGCCTCCGGTTTCATAGTGATCGATCAAAGTCCGGCTGCAGGCACGGCGCTGACAGGTCCCGGTACGACGGTTGTCACCCTCACTGCTACCGATGCTTCAGGTAATGTATCGTCCTGCACTTTCAACGTGGTCCGAGCTGACCAGACTGCACCGGCTATTTCCTGTCCGGCAAATACGACCATCGCACTCAATACGTCCTGCTCAGCTACACTACCCTCCTATATCACGGGGGCAACAGTGAGTGATAATTGCTCGGCAACAGGATCCATTGTGATTACACAGAGTCCGGTTGCAGGAACGGTGCTCTCAGGCATTGGAACGACGGTAGTCACGCTGACGGCCACGGATGAAGCAGGCAATGCGTCCAACTGTACCTTCGATGTGGTCCTGGAAGACCAGATAGCTCCTAGCATCATCTGCCCTGATAGCCAAACCATTGCATTTGGTGCAGGCTGCAACTTCACATTGCCCAGTTACGCCGGAATCGCCGTGGCTTCCGACAACTGTGATACTTCCCTGACCATCACCCAGTCGCCTGCTGCCGGAACGGTGATTACGGGCACGGCGACCATTACACTTACTGCTACAGATGATGGGGGCAACAGCACCTCATGCACCTTCGAGGTGATTCCATCGGACCAGACTGCACCGGGTATCACCTGTCCGGCTAACCAGACTGTAGCCTTCACGGCATTGTGCAATTATACTTTGCCCGATTACACCGGACTTGCGACTTCAACGGACAATTGTGATGCATCATTGACCATCACCCAATCGCCTGCTGCAGGAACGCTCATCACGGGCACGACGACTATTACACTCACTGCCACAGATGATGCGGGCAACAGCACCTCATGCACCTTCCAGGTGATTCCAACTGACCAGACACCGCCCGCTATCACATGTCCGGCCGATCAAACGGTTGCCTTCACGGCATCGTGCAACTTCACCTTACCCGACTATACCGGACTGGCCTCTGCGGCTGACAATTGTGATGCAGGATTGACCATCACCCAATCACCTGCTGCCGGAACGGTCATTACGGGCTCCACGACGATTACACTCACTGCTACAGATGACGGCGGTAACAGCACCTCGTGCACGTTTCAGGTGATTCCAACCGACCAGACGGCACCGGACATTACCTGCCCGACCGATCAAACGGTTCCCTTCACGACAACGTGCACTTACATATTACTCGATTACTCCGGGTTGGCCGCTGCGGCCGACAACTGCGATGCGTCCCTGACCATCAGCCAGTCGCCTGCTGCGGGAACAGTCATCACAGGATCGACCACGATCACCCTCACCGCTACGGATGATGCAGGTAACAGCACCTCCTGCGCCTTCCAGGTGATACCAGAGGACCAGACTGAACCGAGCATCACCTGTCCGGGTAACCAGGCTGAGGCCTTCACGGCATCGTGCGATTACACCTTGCTCAACTACACCGGACTTGCGATTACAGCCGACAATTGTGATGCTTCTGTAACAGTGACTCAATCTCCCGCCGCAGGTACGGTGATCACAGGAGCGACGACGATCACACTCACCGCTACGGATGATGCCGGCAACAGCGCGTCGTGCACCTTCGAGGTCATCCCAACCGACCAGACAGCGCCGAGTATAACCTGCCTGCCCGATCAAACGGTTCCGTTCACGGCAGCATGCGACTATACGCTGCTCGATTATACCGGGCTGGCTGCCGCGGCCGATAACTGCGATGCATCATTGACCATTACCCAGTCGCCCGCTGCCGGAACGATCATTACAGGCACAACGGCAATTACACTTACTACTGAAGATGATGCGGGCAATAGCAACTCATGCACCTTCCTGGTAATTCCAACTGACCAGACGGCACCCGTGATTGTATGCCCGACTAATCAGGTGCTCCCCATTGACGCGTCTTGCAATGCCGTAATTCCGGACCTCACAGGTCTGGTCACCACATCGGACATCTGTGATGCAGTGGTCACGCTTTCACAGACACCTGCTTCCGGAACGATCGTCAACTCAACCACAACGGTTACTATTACAGCCACAGATGATGCAGGTAACACGTCATCATGCGCCGTGGATGTCATTCCTGCTGATCTTACGGCGCCCAGCATTGACTGTTTAGACGACCAGATCACTGCTTTGTCGGCCTCATGTGATGCCACGGTTCCCGACTATACCGGACTGGCAACGGCGGCTGATAATTGCTCGATAAACGTAACTATAACTCAATCGCCCGCTCCGGGAACGGTTTTTTCCGGCACCACCTCCGTAACACTCACTGCTACGGATGGAGTAGGCAATTCCACCTCATGCTCATTCGACCTCATTGCAGCCGACCTGACAGCGCCTTCTATTGACTGCCCTGCTGATCAGATCCTTTCTATTGACGCATCGTGTGAAGCGACATTGCCCGATTATACGGGGCTGGCTAGCACGGATGACAACTGCGATGCTTTTGTTACTGTCACACAGTTACCTGCTCCCGGAACGTTGATTAATGGCATCACTGCCGTAATCCTGACCGCTGTAGATGATGCCGGCAATGTGTCTTCATGCACATTTGATGTGACACCTGCTGATCAACTCGCCCCCGGCATCATATGCCCACCCGACCAGACCGTGGCCTTTTCGGCTGCCTGTGACTTCATCCTCCCGGATTATACGAGTCTGGCAGTAACGTCAGATAACTGTGATTCAGATGTAATAGTGACGCAATCGCCGGCACCGGGAACGGTCATTACAGCAAACACAACCCTGACGCTCACCGCCACCGATGATGCAGGGAATGCGGCTGCATGCACATTCCAGGTGTTGAAGACGGATCTTATCGCGCCGGATTTGACCTGTCCTTCTGACCAGTTCATTCCGCTGGACGGTGATTGCATCGCGGTGCTTGCGGACTACTCTTCTTTGGCCTCAGCCACAGACAATTGTGGAGGATTGGTCACGATCATTCAATCACCCGGCGCTGGAACGGTTATTACCGCCACCGCCACGATCACTCTGACGGCCACCGATGAAGCCGGAAACAGCACATCGTGTGCATTCCAGGCAGTGCCTGCGGATCAGGCTGCACCTGTGGTGACTTGTCCGGGAAACCAACAGACGGCAGTTACCGGGGATTGTGACTTTGTGCTGCAGGATTACCTCGGACTTGTCGCTGCCACAGATAACTG
>JBKDGH010000035.1:0-49430 GCA_046336655.1 Flavobacteriales bacterium
GCCTTGAAGTACTTTTTTAAGGCCTATATAGTTGACCAAGACATTCGTAAAATCATTGAAAACAAAGATTTCAACGCTTTGCAAACGAATCCAACGCTTACCATTTCACAATTCAAGGCAGTAGCCAATAAGTACAGGGAAGTAATACCTGTTTACATCAAAGATTACATCAATCTAGAGCGATTCGCTGCTTAACAAAAGGAATATATGTTAGACACACAAACGAAAAGAAGAATAGATGATTGCCGGGATATCTTGGTAGGTAAACTGCCAGACCCTAAAGCACAGATTGAGCAAATTACCATTGGCTTAATTTACAAGTTCATGGACGACATGGACAAGGAATCCATAGACTTAGGCGGTACGGCACAATTTTTTTCAGGTGATTTTATAAAATACAGTTGGGATAATTTGATTAACCCAAAAGTAACAGCGGCAGATATGTTGGTTTTGTATTCCGAAGCCATCCAACAAATGGATAAGAACCCCAATATTCCGCAACTGTTCAGAGATATTTTTAAAAACGCCTATTTGCCATACCGTGACCCTGAGACCCTGAAACTGTTTCTAAAGACCATTAGTGAGTTTGAATACACCCACAGCGAGAAATTAGGCGATGCGTTTGAATACTTGCTTTCTGTAATGGGTTCTCAAGGTGATGCTGGCCAATTCAGAACACCAAGACACATCATTGATTTTTTGGTAGCCATTATTGACCCTGATAAAACGGACACCATACTTGACCCAGCTTGTGGAACAGCGGGATTTTTGATTTCAGCCTACAAACATATTCTGCTTAAATACTCAAAGGACAATAAACGGAGATTGAATATCTACGAGTACAACAAACTTGAAAACAAACCTTTCAATAATCTGGGCGACCTTTTAACGCCAGACGACCGCAAAAAACTGATTCAGAATTTTGTGGGCTACGATATTTCGCCAGACATGGTAAGGTTGAGTTTGGTGAATTTGTATTTGCACGGATTCAATACACCCCACATTTACGAATATGACACACTTAGCAGCGAAGAACGCTGGAACGAAAGTTTTGATGTGGTATTAGCAAATCCGCCATTTATGAGTCCGAAAGGCGGGATAAGACCACACAAGAAATTCACCCTTAGCAGCAACCGAAGCGAAGTGCTGTTTGTGGACTACATTGCCGAACACCTAAATCCCAATGGTAAAGCAGGTATTATTGTGCCAGAAGGTATCATTTTCCAAAGTGGTTCAGCTTACAAAGACCTTCGAAAAATATTGGTTGAGAATCATTTGTATGCAGTCGTGAGTTTACCCGCAGGTGTTTTTAACCCTTACAGTGGTGTAAAAACTTCTATTCTGTTGATGGATAAAGAAGTAGCCAAAAAATGCGATGAAATCCTCTTTGTCAAAATTGATAATGATGGTTACAATCTTGGGGCGCAACGAACAGCGGTAAAGGGCGGTCAGTTAGAAGAAGCAATTCAATTAACCCACAGGTTTGTTGAAACAGGAGAATTTGAAGAAACCGCAATTGCTCATCTTGTTCCAAAATCTGAAATAGCGAAGAATGGAGATTTCAATTTAAGTGGCGATAGATATGTGGTAACCGCAATGCTTCAATCTTCTGATTTTCCGTATGAAAAATTGGAAGATGTTACTACAATTCATAAAGGTTCAGTTATTACAAAGGCAACTATAAATAATGGTAATATACCTGTAATTGCAGGAGGGCAACAACCCGCATATTATCATAATGATGCGAACAGAGAAGGTAAAACAATTACTGTTAGTTCTTCGGGTGCTTATGCAGGATTCATAAACTATTTTAAAGAACCTATTTTCGCATCTGATTGCACCACAATACAATCTGATGAAAAAACTTTAAACACTGATTTTCTTTATCATTTATTGAAGTATAAGCAAGATGATTTTTATAAACTTCAAAAAGGCGGTGCACAGCCCCATGTTTATGGAAAAGATTTTGGCAAAATTCAAATCCCCCTCCCCCCCTTATCCATTCAGGAAGAAATAGTAGCCGAAATCGAAGGCTACCAAAAAATTATAGATGGAGCCAAAGCCGTAGTAGCCAACTACAAACCTAAAATTGATATTGACCCAGATTGGGAAATGGTGGCGTTGGGGGAGGTTTGTGAGGTAAATCCGAAGAAATCAGAGTTGAAGGACTTAAACGAAACCATAGAAGTATCATTTGTGCCTATGGCAGATTTGAATGAGAATCAAATTGATTTTGAACCAAAGCAAATAAAGTCACTCGGAGAAGTAATTAAAGGCTATACTTATTTTAAGGATGATGATGTTCTTTTGGCAAAAGTTACTCCCTGCTTTGAAAATGGAAAAGCTGGAATTGCCAAAGGATTGAAAAATGGAATTGGGTTTGGTTCAAGTGAATATTTTATAATTAGGCCAAATGAAAGAATACTCTCAACATGGATTTACTTAAACGTAATTCCGAATAGCTTTAGAGAACGGGGTAAACTCAATATGACTGGTACAGGTGGGTTACAAAGAGTGCAACCCGATTTTATCAAGTCAACATTAATTCGTTTACCCGATATCGAAACCCAACGCCAAATCGTAGCACAAATAGAAAAAGAGCAGGAATTAGTCAATGCCAATAAGCAGCTAATTGAAATTTTTGAGCAGAAAATAAAGGATAGGATTGCCAAAGTTTGGGGTGAATAATGGAAAATGTATATGAGCTTTTAGACTACTTGCCATTGGAAGACATAGAAGTTAACGACTATGTTCGTCCGCTGATGAATTCAGCACAAGTAACTTATGAGAAAGGAGAATATCAATTCTCCTATTTTGCTGTGCATCTGATATTTATGACAAATATTTATACCACAGTTTGGCAAGTAAGTCAATTTTACAAAGAACGTTATAATCATTCATTACTATTTGCAAGACCATACAATGGTAAAGAAGTCAAACTTGATGAAATAACATCTGTTTTTGAATTTAGCAAATTACCAGAGAAAGACATTTTTGAATTTTTCCGATTAATAGGTTTAGACGATTCCTATGTTAAGAGCACAAAAAAGCTGATTGATTATCGAAATGAAATGGCTCATGCTACAGGTAAAATTCAGATTTATTCACGAGAAGCATTTGATACGGCAATAGATGAAATTCTTAGTGTGACGGAAAAAATTCATGATTGTTTGAGTTTAACAATAAGAGATTTTTACAAGGATATTTTGATTAATTACGCAAAAGGAAACCCAGAATATACAAATGACAACCCAAAAGATTTCATACAAATAGAATTTGTAAAGAACCTAAGTTTTTCAAAAAAAGACTTGGAAGTCTGTAGGCATTTTGGGTTAAGCAAATTGAAAGACTGGAATGTTTCCGGCTTATCAAAAGAAGAAATAGTAAGAGTGATTGATTTTCATGATGCAATGAAAGAGTATTATAGTGACTTGTTTGGAGAATAATAAATAGACATCAAATCCCAACATGAAACCTGCCCCCCACCCAACCCCGGCCCCCTATGGATCACTTTTCCCGCATCTATAAAGTCACCCAGCCGAAACAGAAGAAGCGTTTTGCGGAGTATTTGAAGGCGGAGGCGGATGATTCGCGGGTGCTGGAGTTGTTTACGCTGGTTACCGGTAAGAAGAACCGATCCACGGCGGAGATTGCGCAAATCCTGTACAACGATCCGACGAAAACAGATAACGTACGGCGGAACCGAAAAAACCTCACTGACCTGCTGATTGATTTCATCGCGGCGGACCGTCTGAATACGGATAGCTCGGTGGCGGGGTTTGTGCGCAAAATGCTCAACGTGGCGGAGTTTCTGGTGGAGGGACTCGATGCCGAACTGGCGCGCCACTTACTGGATACGGCCGAAGAAAAGGCGTTGCACATGAAGCGCCACGACCTCATGGAGTCCATCTTTCACTTCCGGCTGCAGCATGCGGAGAGGCTTGGCATCGACAGCGGTGAGGTGTATATGGCGTGGAAAAAAAACCACTTCCTCTACGAGCGCCTGATGCACCTGCTCGGGGCCGAACGCATGCTCCACCATCAACTGAGCTCTTACCGCATCAAGGGCATTGTGCCGGATCAGGCCGTGCTCATGGATGAATTCTATGAGGGCTTTTCACCCAGTGAGGAGGAACGTCTCAACCCGGAGTATATGTTGCGGCTGGCAGCCATCTTCCGAAAGGTGATGATTACCACCAAGGACTATTGGCGCATCGAACCCGCAGTGGCTGAAATGTACGAGCTGCTGGACCGCAATGGCCGCTTCACCGAAGAGGAGCGCGAGGCGCAAATGAGCTTTCTGACCATCCTTGCGCAGGCTGCCTACCGCAATCGCAATTTCGAAACTGCAGAAAAGTACCTGGATGTGATCCAGCGTCTGCTGCCCTCGCCAGTGCCGCGCAATCATCCGCATTACGTGAAGATGGTGTCTCTGCGCGCGGCCATTTTCGGATATACTAACCGGTACAAGGAGGCGATACGGAACCTTCAGCAATGCCTGTATGGCGATCAGCCCATTACGCATGAAGAGGAGCGCTGCCACATGCAGTTCAACCTCGCCCTGTGCACCTTTTGCGACCAGGACTACCAGGGGGCACTCCAGCATATGATGGCTATTGAGCGGTCGGACAAGTGGCTGTTCGAGCGGTTTGGGGTGGAGTGGATCTATAAAAAGCAGATGGTCACCGTCATCCTCTTATGGGAAAGCGGACAGTACGAGGCGGCGCCGGCGCTGCTGAAAAAGATGCTCCACGATTACAGCGAATTTCTGACGCAGGACATCTACCAGCGCGCGAAGCAGTTCATGCATTTCGTACTGCGCTACTTCGAAAATCCGGACCTTATCAGGGATGTCAGTTTCCACCGCGAAATCAGGGATGCCAAAATCAGCTGGGGCGAAAAGGAAGACATCCATGCGATTCTGTTTTTCTGCTGGCTGCGGGCGAAGATGCTCGGCCGCCCGTTCTATCCCGTCCTGCAGGCGCGACTCCGCGGCGAGGGCGACAATTGGGATTATCCCTTCAACCTCAAGGACTAACACGTTCGGTTTTTATAGAAAAATTGCCGTAGGGGCATTTTGGCGCATATTTTTTGGCGCGTAAAAATATGCGCCAAACTATTTGCGCCACCGTATCTTCGAAGTCACTTACCCATTTAATGGCACACTATGGGACGCCGAGCCAGCAGTCCGGATTCCATCCGAAAACAACTCAATATATCGCAAAGCGACTTGTCGCTGTTGCTGGATACCACGCGCGGTCAAGTCAGCAAAATCGAGACAGGCCTACGAAACCGGTCGATACAATCCACGGAGCGACTATCCGTGCTGAGGGAACTGCTCAGGGCTACCAATCGGGAGCACACTGCCAATCCGTGGGTGGACAAACAAGCCCTGGAATCCGAAGTGCGCCGGCAACAAGGCACAGAAGAAGCCTACCTGAGGGATTTGCTCAATCGTCAACGCACCAAACTGGCCCGCGCCGAAGAGCGGTTTGAGCAAGCCCTGCGAACCTTGTCGGTGATGCACCAGCTGCTCCAGAACCCCTCTACCCCGCCGGAAATCAGCCAATGGATCACCATGGTGGTACCCGAGCTGGTGAAAAAGGCGCGGCGCGATGCACCTGCCGAGCAGCAAAAACTCCGTCTCATCATCGCAGGACTGGAGGGAAAAATAGCCCTCTTCGGTGCAGCGTAAAGTTCACGGTGCACATTTCTCAAGTCACGCCGGAAAATAGGTCTCAGCATTTCCAAAACCCGCTCCGGAAGCGGATTTTCTAAAAAACCAGCGATTTCATTTCACGCGAAGAAAATCCATTTTTTTAATCACGCCCAAGGCGTTCGGCCGTTCATTTTTTTTTCAGTCAACCAATTCTTTGTCACGGCAAAATGATTGAGCAACCTCATCCATTTTGATGTGAATTTCAATTTTACCTCTCTGACGTCTGTCGCGGCATGCGACGAGATGTTGAGCGTAGCCGGTAACGAAAAATCCGGATTGATCAGCCGCAAACTGATCGTGGAACGTCGTATTGCAGCCAACCTGAACACGGGCGTTCTTGAATCGCGACTCGCATTTTTCAACGTGCGAATCCAAAACACCGAAGCGTTGATCGCCCAGGGACCCGCAGAAGAGGATTTGCAGGAGCTTCAGGTGGAGCTCGCCGAATTCATCATGGACCGGGCTAAGCTGAGCAAGCGATTGAACTCGATCGGTGAGTACTACGAGATCACGCGTCAGACCGACGTGGGAGAACTCGATGCGCGGATCGCCTTCTGGGACGACCACATCGCCCAGTTGGAGGCTTACAAAGCCACCCTGCCGCCGGATCAGGAGGCCGGTGCGGCGTAAGAGCCGGGCGAGGTAGCAAGGAAAAGCCCGCATGTGCGGGCTTTTCACTCCTTGCTTCCGCAAATCAAATCACGAACCTTCAAACCTTAACCCTAATACCCATGATTACAACAGATACACCACTGTATCGCGGCACTTATTATTTCACGCCCATTCGCCTGGTGCCAGTGCGCTATTTGCTCGAGTTGTTCAGCACAGAGCCGGAGGAAACAGAATTGTATGATTACCTCTGCGCACACCTGCGGGAGCTTGTGCAGCGCTACATCGAACAGCGGATCGCAGAGGGGTGGACACAGGACGAGAGTGAAAAAATAAGAATGAGAAAGCGGGGCAGTATCATGCTCCCGTCGTGCATAGCCACCGGAAAATTCGCCTATGCCGAAAAACATGCAGCGCTGGAAGACATGCGCTACATCCAGCGCATCGCACATAAACGCAGCAAAGTACCAGTGCGCAGCTACCTGTGCTCCCATTGCGGAGAGTGGCACCTCACCTCACAGCGGCAGTACCGGCAGGCGGGGTAGGGATCAGCAAGCGAATTATATAATTACGCAAATCCGCACGAGGCAGAAACAATTTATCCGATCGCTTAGCGAAGAGGCCTCATTACCTCATCACCCCATTACCCTATTATCCTCCCGAGCCCCAGAGGGGCGGCATGTCTGTAGCCTCTCCGAAGGAGAGGAAAAAGATGACGCAGAGCGGGCAGAGTCCCGGAGGGACGGCATGGGAAAAGATTCCTTTTGACAACCAGCGTTTGAATTTTTAATGTCGCCCCGATGGGGCTCAACGTCATATCCCCCATCGCTATCCTCTCCTGCCGGAGAGGCTACAGACATGTCGCCCCGCTGGGGCTCGGGCTTGACAGAGCGGAGAGCGAGAGCGGAGAGCGGTTTGGGAGAATAGAGATTGGAGAATGGAAACCTCGCCGGATCGCCAGTCGCTTAGCGAAGAGCTTACATCGTCGAATTGTTCATTGTTGAATAAACTATGCCGCTCAGCGAAAAGGCTTCATTACCCCATTACCCCATCACCACATTACCCTATTGTCCTCCCGAGTCCCGGAGGGACGGCATGGGAAGCACTGGCTAGTCAAAAAACTCGAACAAATAGTTCGAATCATAAATCACATTGTACTTCTGAAGAAACTCGAAGTATTCTTCCCTGAACGTTTTTTTCGAATGATGACGTTCCTGATTATCAATATATGTAGCTATTCGTGAGATCTGTGACTGGCTGTTGGAAAAGGCACTGTAACCTTCCTGCCATTCAAAATAATGTGAGAGAATAAACTTTTCATTTATGAACCGCGATGAATTGGACTTCACCTTGGAAACAAGCTCGGAAACACTCACCGTAGGATGAAGTCCGACAAGAATGTGCACATGGTCGGCGACACCGTTTACCGCAATGGGCTTGCACTTGAGCAGAGAGATGACTTTGCACGAATATTTAAAAACCTCGTCTCTCCAGGATTTGTCGAGCATCCTTTCACGATGCTTGACGGAATAGACGGCATGAACGTATAGTTGAGTGTATGACCTGGCCATACCGCGAAGGAACAAATAACAATAAGCGGATGACTCACATAAATTATGCAGCCTTATGCGGCTGATATCCGGTAAGGATTTTTCATGTCGCCCCGCTGGGGCTCAACATCATATCCCCCATCGCTATCCTCTCCTGGCGGAGAGGCTACAGACATGCCGCTCCTACGGAGCTCGGGCTTTACAGAGTGAGAGCGGAGAGCGAGAGCGAGAGCGAGAGCGGATCCCCATCCCCACAAACATGCCGGGAAGATTTCAAATTGAATTGGTTATTCGTATGTTTACGTATGCAGGCCGGACAAGGGTACCGGAGGTTTGGTGTAATACGGATTTTGCGTTAGGCTGACTGAGGTGCAAATTTTGAGCTGTGAGCTTCCATTCAAGCTCATTGCTTATTGACAGTTCTCCGAATTGAAATCACCGAAGCTAAACCTGTCTGAATGCAAAGCCTGATAACCATATTTGTAACCTGAAGACATTCGCATTACGAAAGAAAAATCGAAATAAGTCATGAGCAACATACCCTTCCAAACTATTCCATGGGAATTGATTGAAAAGACTGAACACAAAGGAGAGACGGGAGTGGCGTTTTGGCAAACCTTTCAACTGGATGGACTGAGAATTCGACTTGTTGAGTATTCGAGCGGGTATCTGGCAGACCACTGGTGTCAAAAAGGACACATTGTTTATTGCCTGGAAGGAACTTTCTTCAGCGAACTTAGCTCTGGTGAAAAAATAAAACTAGGTAAAGGCGACACCTATGTTGTATCCGACGAAGTCAGCTCCCATCGTTCCAGCTCGGATAATGGAGTTAAACTACTCATTATCGATGGGGACTTCTTAAAACTTAATAACTCAAGATGAAAAAAGCCGTAATAGTTGCCTTTGACAACTTCACAGACATCGATGTTTTCCTAGCCTGGGACTTACTTAACCGGGTTAAGTTCCGTGACAAAGAATTTCAAGTAAAAATTGTTGGGACACAAGCAATCCATAAATCGGCGTGCGGACTTGACCTGCAAATTCACGGACTTATCGAAGAGTGCAATGATGCTGACCTTGTATTTTTTGGAAGTGGACCTGGGACAAGAAACGTTATCAAGGATGACATTTATTTAAAACGCTTTAACCTAGACCCAAGCCGTCAAATCATTTGTTCCATGTGTTCGGGTGCCTTAATTATTGCCGCACTTGGTCATCTAACTGGACTTTCCGCAACAACTTATCCGACTGCCTTTGAAGCTTTGAAAAATTATGGTGTTGACGTTCTTGAAGACAAACATTTGGTAACACATGGTAACGTTGGGACAGCAGCAGGTTGTTTGGCGGCAGTTGACTTAGTTGGTTGGGCAATTGAAAAACTTTACGACATTAAAATTAGAGAAGACGTTATTGCATCTGTTTTACCTATCGGACAAGGACAAGTATGTATCTACTAGCAGACAAAAGAAAGACCACAAATAATCAATAAGGCTCCGTCGCATCCGAGCGGCATGCGATGCGGATACTTCCTTCCAGCCTTTCCTTTCCGGCGTGGATTGCCTGATTGCGAGGGTATCCTGGATGCAGCCAAACCTGACGGATTTGGACGTGCCGGAGAGAACGCCGCAATGCCGGATCCGGCCGATGCTGCGGGAGAACTTCAGATGGCCACCTCAAGAATCTTGCTGCAATACCCGCAGCTTCGAATTGATTTTTCCTGTACGCATTACTGAATGGATTTGAATTTGCATATGTTCACTTTTGAAGGAAGGCGAAGGCTACCGGAGGTTTCGTGCAACACGGGTACCGCAAAAGTGGCGGTTTCATGCTTCGCAGATACTTTTTTGGTCAATCAAAACCTGGTTCATCGCATCCCCATTTGTGGCGAAAATCGCTAGCTTCGCAAAGCACCAAACCGCTAGTGGACGTGTTAAGACGCCACATCGAAGACCACATTGAAACATAATTTAAAACCCTGTAATGAAGATATCCGCAATAGCCATAATAGGCTTCACCGTATTATTTCTTGGTTGCAAAACCAGCGAAAAAAACAGTGATGATTTTATACCTGATAATCTCACGGAGAAATTTTATTGGAGTCCGGCCGAAATTAGCGGTAGATATTACGACAAGGCCGCCATGTACCTTCCCATTAGTCTCGACACAGTATCTGCATTACACTACTGCCAGTTCGACCTTGGTTCAGACTGGACCGTTTTATACCAAAGCAATCTCAAAAGCCTTACTGAATATAACTATTTAAAATTTGACTCTTTACCTGATTCTAACCCGGAAAGACCCTGCTTTATGATTAAAGATGTGGATCTGAACATCGGAAAAATTCATTTTGGAAAACGGAACGTGCTGGGTTTTTACAATTATGGAGAGCCAATCATAAGAAAAGACAATGCGGCAGTTTCAGAAAATAGTGTAGGAACGATTGGAGCAGATATTTTTCAAAACAAAATTTTGGTCATAAACTTCCCCAATGAAACAATCAGTGTGCTCGATACCACCAGCAGTGCTTTGGAAAACTATTTTTCTTTTGAAAAATGTGAAATAGAAAACAAAAGAATTATGGTTCCGCTGATCGTTAACGGAAAGACACGCCTCTTTATGTATGATACAGGATCAAGTTTATTCCCAATGCTGACTTCCTTTGAAAATTGGAAAGAAATCACAAATCACAATATAAATGACACATTACGTATTGAGAATTTCGGAAACCCGGTAATAATGATTGGCTCCAATACTTCCAAAGAAATTAAGATAGGAGTGAATACATTGACTGATTTCGGTGTTTACTACGAAAAAGACAATTATTTCGACGATATTTTTGAGCAACTGAACTGCGACGGAATTATTGGCAACGCGTTTTTCCTCAACAAGACAATATGCATTGACTTTCAAAATAAAAGATTTGGAATTGCAAAATAAAGGATGACCTGCCAAAAGATAAGGTCTGGATTCACAGAGAGTGCAAGCGCGCTTCCGCGCCCAAACCCCGCCCGCGTGTCTGACTTCTTCAGCGCTTTGAATCCCATGCACGCAACCGGCTGCATAATCCGGTTTCAAATTGAAGAAGACCCGGTCCACTTTTTGGAAAATCTCAGAAAAAAGTGTAATCTTCAACCCGAATATGGCTTTGTGTTTTGACCGCGAACTCAAACCTGCGGGGCGAATGCGGAACCAGTTTCACATTTTACCCTGATTGAAAACCGTTTTGAACAAGTGAAAGTGCAGGTGTAAGTTGGAGAATTGTAAATTCCAGAAAACCAACAATGCTGCAAAAGACAGACAATGAAAAATAAATACAAATCCATCGCTCATACGGCAATATGCCTGCTTTTTTCTTTTGTGGGGTTCGCACAATCTGCTTCATTGAAAAAAGCTGATTCAACGAATAAAGCACTTTTAATAGAATATGGCAATCAATCAAAACTAATAGAAGCACAACGAATTACAGACTCAGTAAAGAAATCTGAATTAGAGTTGCAGCTATCACAATTACCGACGAACGACTATTCAAAGAAGGAAGAACTTCAAATTCAAATTCAGGAAATAAACTACAAAGAAGCGAAGCGAATCAGGGACAAAAAGTCACAGATTGATTCGTTACGGGCAACCGCCAAATCGTTCCCCGTTATAGGATTTTTCAATGATACCTTATTCCATATATACAGCAAAATAGGCAGTTTTTCCGCTTCCGACAGGGCATTGGCAATTACTGAACGAATACACAAGTTAAAAAGAGATCTTGCATTTTCCGGGAACACATTAGCCATCATGGAATCGGAATCAACCCTTGATATTGCTTATGGAAACAGCATTGTGATGAGTGTTACTGAAACCGACGCATTATGGAATAACACATCAAAAAAAGAATTAGCCGAGCAGTACAAGAATATAATACAAGATGCTGCTAAAAAATATAAACAAGAAACTAATCTTATCACTCTTGCAAAAGAAATAGGCCTGGCAGGTTTAGTTATACTGATTTTGACTGTGTTGATTTTTTATACCGGGAAACTGTTTAAGTGGTTCTCAGTAAAAATAGGTTTACAAAAAGGTAAACGTATAACCGATTTTAAGATCAAAAAATACACACTCTTTGACGCGGAAAAATTCACGAAAATCATACTTAATTTAAACTCATTACTCAAGTGGACCGTCATTAGCATACTCATTTATTTTGCTCTACCCGTCATTTTCGGATTCTTCCCCTGGACACAACATTTTGCCGAAACATTATTTGGCTATGTACTTAATCCATTGAAAAAAATAGGATCAGGTTTATGGAATTACCTTCCCAATCTTTTCACCATAGCTGTAATCTTCTTTGTTTTCAGATATGCTATAAAAGGAATGCATTTCTTAAAAAATGAAATTGAAAATGGCAAACTACAGCTCTCCGGCTTTTATTCTGATTGGGCAAATCCCACATTTCATATCTTAAAAGTGATTTTGTATGCCTTTATGGTTGTGCTGATATTCCCCTACTTACCCGGTAGCGATTCCCCCATTTTTCAAGGTGTTTCCGTATTTCTTGGTTTCCTTTTCACATTTGGCTCGGCAGGTTCACTATCAAACGTAATTGCAGGGATAGTGCTTACTTACATGCGCTTGTTCAAATTGGGAGACCGTGTTAAAATTGGAGATGTCGTGGGTGATGTCATTGAAAAATCCATGTTGGTGACACGGGTAAAAACTATTAAAAATGAAATTATTTCTATCCCCAATTCAACTGTAATGAGCAGCCATACCATCAATTACAGCAATGAAGCCGAAATGGGGCAAGGCCTGATAATGCACACCACTGTTACCATCGGTTATGACGTACCGTGGAAAAACATGCATCAAGCTTTACTGGATGCTGCTGATAGAACAAACTTGCTTTTAAAAGACCCAAAACCATTCGTGCTGCAAACCAGTCTGGATGATTTTTATGTGTCCTATCAAATAAACGCTTACACCAAGGACGCCAACGAACAAGCCACAATTTATTCGGACTTACATCAAAATATTCAGGATTGTTGTAATGAAGCAGGTATTGAAATTCTCTCACCCCACTATCGTGCTGCAAGAGATGGCAATATGGTAACGATACCGGCTCATTATTTAGGCACAGATTACAAACCACCCAGTTTTAATGTGAAAATTCAACCCGAAGAAAAATAACATTTTCCGATAATGAAGTGGGCATGACACATTGCAGGATTTGAATCTGCGAAGTATCTTGCTCCAGTGTTTTAATCCGTTTCACCTATTCTGTTTAAATGATGAGACACTTTCTTTTCATCCTGCTGTCGTGCGCAATGCCTGCAATGTCTTTCGCTCAATTCGAACCGCCGCAGTTCCTGCTGAGCGGGATGTATTTTAATGAACCCACCGATGTAGACCTTGACGGTGACCTCGACCTCATGTTTCACAGCGGGGGCTACTACCAGCGCTGGGGATTTGGTGGATGGATGGAGAATACCGGGAGCGGACTGAACGGGTTTATTCCTCATACCATCGAAACTGATACCTTATTCTGGCTGCTCGAAATTCAGGATGTGGATGGCGATGGCGACCCTGATTGGATCGGAAAAATGGGATTCGAGCATGGCTGGGTGGAAAATACGAATTCCACATCCGCCTGGCCATGGCATTTTGCAAGTCCCGGCAATTACGCCATTCAGGATGTATTTGATTTTGACCTGGACGGCGATCTGGATTTCGGCACCATCGGGCCGAACACGCCCTCCGGGATGCTTCATTTCTATATCAATGACGGACAGGGCAATTTCAACCCTAATCCTGTTCTTTATTCAGACCACACACGTTACATCATTCCGGTATATAACCCTCTGACCGACTACGACCTGGATGGTATTTCAGACGGAGCATACCACTATTGCGCCCCTTCGGGAAATCAGTGCATCGGCGGATTGCAGGTCTTTGCAAGCAGCCTCAACTTTGAACCTGTTTCTTTCTTTTTCAGTGATGTGAATTACGTCAAGGCACTGTTTGACTTCGACAACAGCGGGTACGCCGATATACTCGTCAGCATTCAGGAAGGAACAGAGGAAGTGTGCTACCTCTACACCGACCCCTTCGTGCTCGGATTCAATCCGGTTCTGCAAACGGCATTGCCCGGGTCTCCCTATGTGGACTTCATCGGCGACTTCGACAATGACGGGGATTACGACCTGATGTATTACGATGAACTGACCTGGTCATCCGCGATATACGAATTCAACGGAAACTTTGAGGTCAGCGATATCACGTCGATCCCGGCATCTGCCGCATTTTACTATCCCTCAGAATTAACGGAAATCAATCGCTTCCGCGGTGTGGATGCGGATGAAGACGGAGACATGGATATGGTTATCAGGGGCACCGGACATATCTACCTGCAACAGGAAAACCTTGCATACGTCCCGTTTACGCCATTTTTCGGGTTGAGCCGTTCGGCGTTCACTGCAACCCTTCATGACTATGGACATGACATCAACAACGACGGGCGGGATGAGCTGGTCTATCATGGATCCAATGCAGTGTACTTTAATGAACAGCTTGATGTATCATCGACCGTTCCTTACAACAATGCATTGACAGCCGAATCATCATTCAATTACTGGTTTGATATCAATGACGATGGCCTCGAAGATCTTCTTATGATGGAGGACTCGGGCATTGATATCTATCTGCAGACACCTGGCGGTCTTCAGCACACCCAATATCTCCCGGTTAATTTCGGAAACACTGTGGACCGCCTTGATGTCATTGACATCAACGGGGATTTTGCCAGAGACATCGTGTATCATGTGTCGTTCAATCCTCAGGTCCAGGCAATAGTATACAATACTTCGGCAAATGAATTCGATCCGGCCCCCATCGTGATTGCCGAGTTGGGTGACTTTGTCTCCACCATTGAATTCATTGATATGAATACCGATGGCCGGATGGATCTGCTGGAATCCCCGCAATCCTGGTTTCTGAATGACGGCAATATTCCGATGACCAATATGCCCGTTGGTCCGGGACTCCAGCAGATTTGGGGATTTTCAGTGGGATCAAACATCAATATCAACAACGATGGCCTTGCGGACTACCTGATTCAGTATCCACCTGCCTTTGAAGAATCAGAGCCTGTGGTTACAGTCGTGACCATGCCAGACACCGACATCCTTCAATCAGGCAGCGAAACTTTCGAGCAAACAGCTTACAACCGGTTTTATAGAATGGATGTCAACAACGATGGATTGTATGACTTTATATCGGTCAACAGCTTCCCGATGTATATGGATGCAATGAATGCATTCACCGTTTACACTCAGGGACAATATGGTGCGTTTACCGCTTCGTCCGCATTGCCCATCCCTGGTGTACCGAATACTGCCGAGCTATGCGGGTTTGCAGACATTGATGACGACGGCTCAGAGGATTTAATCTGGACCTCGGTCATGTATGACCTGGGCGGATTCGACAATCCATCCGGTCTGTACTTCTGGTCGCGAAATACTTCAGCGATCAACCATGGTTTCTCCGGTCGGGTGTTCATTGACTATAATCAAAACGGAGCCTGGTCGCTCGACGAGCCCGAACTGAATGATGTAACCATTACCACAGGTAATCCGATGGAATTGGTGATTGCCAACGGATACTACAACCACTTCACTGCACCCGGAGAATATGTCATTGCACCAATGATTGACGAAGCGGATTGGTCATTCACCACACCTTCCCAGTACACCATTACACTCAGTGATGAAGCGTCGTTTGTCAATAGCCTTGATTTCGGCGTGTTTCCGACGGAGCCTGAAATCGACATATTACCCTCAATGAATATGCAAAGCACGGTTTGCGGTGATGTACAGTCGGGGACCCTCTTTGTGCAGAATAACAGCAATGTGCCCATCGATATTCAGGTTGAGTTGATACTGGATGAACTGACCACTTTGCTCGGGTTTGAAGACATCTCCCCTTACGGATATGCAGAGGCAGGAACGGTCAATCCCACATGGATACTTACTCAGGTGAATCCGGGTCAGGCAGTGCCAATCAACTTCACTCTGCTCTATCCGACTGCGGATTTTATCGGCCAGGTGCTCAACCACAGCCTCAATGCATGCCGTTTTAACCTTGGAATAACAGAGGAATGCTTCAATTTCATTTACGAGGAACCAATCACCTGCTCTTATGATCCGAATGACATGCTTGTGGAGCCAGTGGGATACACCAACCTTGGTTTCATTCTGAACGATACAGAGCTGACCTACACCATACGGTTTCAGAACACCGGCAACGCACCTGCCAATGATGTGCGGATTGAGCATCCCATGAGTGATAACCTCAACCCTTCGACATTTCAGGTACTGGATTGGTCCCATTCGCTGGAAACATTCATCGACGCGGAAGGAGTGGCTCACTTCTATTTTGAAAATATCAACCTGCCTGATGCCACCTCCGATGAAGCCAACAGCCATGGGTATGTGCGCTACACCATCAGGCCAAATGAAGGACTTGCTCCTTTGACCGAAATCGCACATCACTCATTGATTTATTTTGATTTAAATGCCCCCATCATCACGAATACAGTCACCAGCACCATCTTTGAATGCGGACTGATGGGCAGCTACCTCCTTTCCATAGAGGATGTGTATTGTTCAGGCAGTCAACTGCAGCTTGATGCAGGTTCACTGAATTATGTGGACTCCTGGAGCTGGACCCTGAATGGGGAGGAGATTTCCGCGGTTTCAGAAATGAATACCACATTGAATGCCCCCGGGACCTATTCACTCAGTCTGGCGGTATCCAATCCATATTGCAATCCGGTGTATGAAGACAGTTTCGAGGTAATTGAAGGTCTGGACACACCCACCTTTACTCAAAACGGCAATGAGCTGACCTTGACAGGGGGCGGCCCCGGAATACAATGGTACCTGAACGGCAATCCGATTTCCGGCGCGAATTCCGGGACTTATACCATTCAGGAAAGCGGAAGCTACAGCGTGAGCATTACCGATGGTTGCACCGCCATGAGTGCACCGCAGGATATCATTTATCTGGGCGTAAGTGCGGATGATAAAGATATCATCACCTTCTATCCGAATCCGGTTACTGATTGGCTGACCATTGAAACGAATCGGATTGCCGGTCCTGCCGCTATTCGTGTGAGCGACATCACAGGAAGAGTTCATGACGTATCAGCCATACAGATGCATGGCAAAGTCCGGATAGACTTCAGTCTCTTGCCCCGGGGTGTTTACTTGATTACGATTGAAACAAATGTTACCAGATTAGTGACTGAAGTAATACGGATGTAACTCAATGCGAATGTTGGAATTGCATCCACTAAACCGGGACATGGTATATGGGTACAAACACTTGAGAGTTTCCTGACGTTGGTCGCACCCACCATGACAGCACACCAAAAGGCCATAGCCATCACCTATTTGATCGGCGCACCGTTCGGTCTGCTTGCTGTTTGCATCACCCTTTTTCTGCCTGTTGTCCTTTCGGGAGAAGGCCTTACTGGCATGGGCCTGATTGCTATTTACGGAAAAGCAACTTTCGGGCTGCTCATTTCCTTCTTCATTGCACTCGGAATCGCTGGACACCGCGTGGTGTATCACATGCAAAGCGGAAAGTCCGCCCTCGATGCAGCATTCCGGTTTTCACTCACAGTGAACGCCATTATCTGGACAGTGTTCCTTCTCATCACGTATGCAGAGCACCGCGAATATCCGGCTCTTCTTATCCTTCCTCTCATAGCGCTCATAATGTGCACGGTGCTTTCTACATTTACGATAGGCTTGCTGATTTGCGTTGTAATAAAAAGAAAGGTTAATCCGCTGACTATCTGACCAACACCCCCCACGACTGAATGAACCCCTAATATTCATGCCCCGCACAACTCTCGCTTAATTCTTCCTGTTCGTGGTGTTCAGCACCATTACCGGTTGTGCGCTGCTACAGCCAGGATATCTCACGCTTACGCCAAGCACTCCGACAATTGCGCGGCAAGGGGAAATCCGCACATTTGGCACGGTGAGTCTGAACCACCTGGAAGGACAAATTGCGGGCTCACCGCTGCCACATCTTACCCTTTTGGCTAACGGCTACACCGGCAACGGAACGCGCAGCCATGAGCTGGGAATTGGCGGTTATGCGCGCATGGGCAAAAGCCTGTTGGTGGATGCCGCCGTATTCACCACCAAAGCCAGAATCAATAATACCGACACCATGACCACCTTCTCCATCTTCGGTATGGGCACCGATATTGGTGTGGTAAAGGCTGAATATGGCGGTCTGGCATTGCAAACCAATATCAGCTACGGCGATTTTGAGCGGGAAAAAACATGGAAGCCTACGCTATCAGCTGGATTTAAAATGCACTTTGTCACTTACGATCATTACCATCATTTCAGGGGGTATGAAGCCCGTGTAGGTGGATTCACTCGAGGTAAGAGCTGGACCATGCCTGACTTTATGAAATCCGAGCAATTTTATACGATATCCGTTACCTGTCGGGCAGGTGACGAGAGGTTTGGTGTGATGGCACAATTCGCCTTTCACAATGCGGTCGGACGGTATAAACCCGGATTCATTGATAATGGCCCGGGGTATAAGCTCTTCTGGTTAACCACAGGGGTTGAGATGTATTTCGGACCGAATAACAAAAAGAACAAAAACAGGGCAAAACCTGTTAAAAATATCAGCCCCACCGGGTAGTAAAAATCATGTTGAAAAGAGTACTTCAAGCCTGAGGATTTAACCATCTGCAAAACGCTACCATGGCTTCATGCAACAGCGCACCATCGAAGACTTGGACGCATATACCGGGCAAATCCTTTTTTATGGAACTGTCAAAAATTTTCACACCACAATAAATCACAATACCTATGAAAACACATCTTATTGCTTTCGCATTGATTCTGGGATTTACTGTACCATGCTGCGCTCAATCCCCTGCGGATTCCATTACCATGCAAAAAGGATTCCTTGGCGGCTACAATTTCATTTACCGGGGAGAAATACTGAAAGTCAGACAAGTGGTCAATGTGATGGACCTCAACGAAACGGCCCAAAAGCAAATGAGACTGGCCAAGGTCAACAATGATATCGCTAATGTGCTGAGTGTTGCAGGAGGCTTCATGGTCGGCTGGACACTCGGTGACCTGGCCAGCGCTGAGGACCCGAATTACACGGTGATGGCCGTTGGAGGTGGATTGATAGTAGCGGCCATTCCATTTTCAGTGAGCGCAGTCAAAAAATCGAATCAGGCGGTCGACACCTGGAACAGTGGATTGCGGACGAGCTCCTTACCCGTCAAGAGTGAGTTGAGGTTTGGTATGACCAGCACTGGTTTGGGACTGACGTTTCGGTTCTGAATCGGGTATAGCCGTCTTTTGCGGTATGAGGATTCTCAAGGTGCGCTCGGATAGCCGACGACTATTCCGATACCACCCGAGTAACTTAATGCGCCGCTGTGCGTCACACTCCGCATGAAAGCAGCAGTGCATTACCACTACGGCGCACCGGAAGTGTTGCAAATAGCTGAAATCCCGACACCGGTTCCGGCAGCAAACGAAGTGCTTATCCGGGTGAGTTATGCCACGGTCAACCGCACGGACACCGGCTTTCGCACAGCGGAATATTTCATCTCCCGTTTTTTCAGCGGATTGTTTCGTCCGAAAAACCCGGTGCTCGGCTGCGAATTTTCCGGAGTGGTAGAATCCGCTGGCAATGCGGTAACGCGGTTCAAGCCCGGAGACCGTGTATACGGCTTCAACGACTCCCGCTTCGGTGCGCACGCCGAATACGTTTGCCTGCCGGAAGATGCTGCGTTGGGTATTGTGCCGGAAGCGCTCACCCTTCGCACGGCAGCCTGCATCACAGAAGGCGGACATTACGCCCTATGTAATCTTCGGGCCGCAGCTATTGCACCCGGACAGCGTTGGCTCATTCAGGGCTGCACCGGTGCCATAGGATCAGCAGCCGTTCAACTGGCGAAACACTTCGGAGCAGAAGTCACTGCAGTCACCTTTGAACGGTACGCTGAAATTGTGCGGACATTTCAACCTGACCATCTGATTCTTCATGAGCAGCAAGACTTCACACTTAATGGAGAAACTTATGACGTGGTATTTGATGCAGTAGGCAAAAGCACGTTTGGCAAATGCAAACGCATACTCAAGCCGGGAGGAGTTTATATGTCCACTGAACTAGGGCCCGGAGGTCAAAACCCTTTTTTAGCCATATGGGGTAAAATCAAAGGCGGCACACGCGTGCTGTTTCCGATACCCATCACTACCAGGGAAGACATTGAACTGCTCGGAGCACTTGCCGCGGAAGGAAAATTCACACCACTCATTGACCGGGAGTATACGCTCGATCAGATCGTGGAAGCGCATGCTTATGTTCAAAGCGGACAGAAGCTGGGGAATGTACTGGTGGCACTCTAAAAACTGAACCATCCCATCTGAGGTGGTTTCATGTAAGTTTGGTTCATGAACCCCGGAGTTGATCATTACCTTATAGCAGGCTGTGGACGCTGCGAGAGGTACAACACGCCTGACTGCAGTATTCACCGGTGGCGTGACGCCATTGTGGAATTGCGGCGCATTGTGCTGAGTTGCGGGCTGACAGAAGAAATCAAATGGAGCAATCCGTGCTACACCGATCAGAAGAAAAACATCTGCATGATTGGTGCATTCCGCGAGTGGTGTACGATCAGTTTTTTCAAAGGCGCGCTGCTCAACGATGAGCACGGTTTGCTGGAGAAGGCAGGAGAAAATACGCATTCTGCCCGGATAGTGAGAGTTACCTCTGTGCAGGATGTGATCAGGCATGAAGACATCCTGAGGCAGTTCGTACAGCAAGCCATAGAAATTGAGCGCGCGGGCAAGAAGGCAGCATTCGAAAAACAACCGGAGCAAATGCCCGAAGAGTTGATTCAGGTGTTTAAAAAGAATGCAGCATTAAAGCGCGCCTTTGATGCCCTCACCCCCGGCCGCCAGCGCGGCTATATCCTCCACTTCTCCGGGCCCAAACAATCCAAAACCCGGGAGTCGCGGATTGAAAAATGCATACCCATGATTCTGGCGGGGAAAGGGATTCATGATGACTATAAAAGAAATTAGAGACTGGAGATTGGAGACTGGATAACCGGTCCTGAATGGTGGGACTTGTTAATGGGGTAATAGGGCGATGACACCACTTCGCTAAGCGACAGGAGATGCGGAAAGATTTCCATTCTCCAGTCTCTATTCTCCATGTTCCCGGATCAAGCCAAAGGGACAACACTAGCACACTAGCATACTATCACACTAGCATGCTAACGACTATTTCTTTTTCTTCTTCTTCTTTCCTTCGCTGCGCATGGGCTTATCAGAGAACATTGCGTTCCAGTCGTACTTCGGAGCGCCATCACTCTTATTGCCACCTGAACCTTTGCGGTCTTTATTTCCCTGAAAGCCATCGCCCTTGCCGCGGAAAGGCTTACCGCCTCCTCCACCTGGTGTGTCGCTGCGCAAACGGGTGCGTGAAATTCCCGCTTCTTTGTTGCCACGGGACTCAATACGGATCGTGCGGCCCTTGATGTTGGCCCCGTGCAGTCCTTTCATCACTGCATCCACCACTTCTGTGCGCACTTCCACGAGTGAGAAAGTGTTCTTCACATCGGTGTAAGTGACATCCGCATTGCGGATACCTGCACGCTCAGCGATGAAATCCTTCAGCGTACCGAAGTTGAACCCTTCGAGTTGACCGACATTCATATAGAGCTTCACCACATCCGAGCGGGTGCCTTTGCGTTCGCTTCCACTCCCGCGTTCAGTGCCCGAGTTGAGATCCGGAGCCTGCTTGTAGTATTCAAAGAAGCGGTTGAATTCAATGGAAACGATTCGCTTGATAAGCTCCTCTTTGCTGAGTTCATTGAGCTCTTCAAAGGCTACCGGGAGATAGGGTTCGATGGACTTTTCATCCACTGCCACATTGTGCAGTTTTTTCAGGAGGAAAATCAGTTGTTGCTCGCACACCTCGATGCCCGTTGGAATCTGTGCACGGGTAAATGATTTACCGATCTTCTTTTCAAACTCACGGATGCGGTTTTGCTCCCGCATATTCACCATGATGATACTCATCCCGGTTTTACCGGCGCGCGCGGTACGACCGCTGCGGTGGGTGTAGTTCTCGGTTTCTTCAGGGATGTTGTAGTTGATGACGTGCGTGACGTCATTCACATCAATACCCCTTGCTGCCACGTCAGTGGCTACGAGAATCTGCAATGCGCGGCTGCGGTAGCGCTTCATGACGAGATCGCGCTGGGCCTGACTCAGGTCGCCGTGCAATGCATCGGCATTGTATCCGTCTTTAATCAGCTGATCGGCGATCTGCTGGGTTTCTGCCTTGGTGCGACAGAACACAATCGCGAAAATATCCGGAAAGAAATCCGCGATGCGCTTCAGGGCGAGGTACTTGTCCTTCTGGTGCACCACGTAGTACACGTGTTCAATATTCTCGTTGCCCTGATTCTTTTGTCCGACAGTCACCTCGAGCGGATCGCTCATATAGGTGCGTCCGATGCGCGACACTTCAGGTGGCATAGTTGCACTGAAGAGCCAGGTGTTTTTCTCATCGGGCGTTTCAGAAAGAATCTGATCCAGATCTTCCTTGAAGCCCATGTGAAGCATTTCATCCGCCTCGTCGAGTACTGCGAAGTCCACGGTTGACAGGTCAATCACGCCGCGTTCAATCATGTCGACCATACGGCCGGGAGTACCTACGATGATTTGTGCACCGCGCTTCACTTCCCTGATTTGTCCTTCAATGCTCGCACCACCGTAGATAGCTACCACATTCGGCGAACCGCAGTACTTGGTAAAATTCTGCAGGTCGCGGGTGATCTGCATGCACAGTTCGCGTGTCGGACAGAGAATCAGCGCCTGCGTATCGCGGCGGTTGAAGTCCACGAGCGAGGCAAGCGGCAATCCGAATGCAGCCGTTTTACCGGTGCCGGTTTGCGCCAGCGCAATCATGTCGCGCGTGTCAGTGAGCGAAGATGGAATTGCCTGCTCCTGAATGGGAGTCGGGGTTTCAAAGCCAAGATCCACAATGGCTTTGAGGACCTGCTTAGGCAGGCCTAAAGTGTCGAAACTCATGAAATAATTTTTGCGCCTGGCCTGGAAGAGCAATCGACCGGCGCATCCATTCCACCTGGCATCCGATCACACGTGATCATGCCCCCTGGAAATTGCCGTTCAAATAACCCCTGAAGGATTTTGGCGGCGCGAAGATAGCGCCTTTTGTGCGAAACCCGCTGATATCCATGAAGATATTATTTCCGGCAACCTATCTGTACCGGCACATTCTGCGCGCACAACCCCACGCAAATGAGTGTTAAAATCCCTTTTAAACCGCGAACTTCCTGCCTTTCTGGCACTTTTAATGATATGTTAATTCCACAATCTAAATCCACATTGTTATGAGACCAATCACCGTTGTTTTTGCAGCTTTAGCCGTGGTGCTCATGCTGCCTTCGTGCAAGGTTATCCGCCAGGGTGAAGTAGGCGTGCGCCGCACCCTGGGAAAAATCAATCCGCGCGTAGCCGAAGCCGGGCCAAGGGCTTTTAATCCGTTTGTCACTACCATTATTACCGTCCCGGTGCGCACTATCAACCTTGAGGTGGGGCTTGACCTGCCTTCCAAGGAAGGTTTGAACGTGATGGCTGAAATCTCGATTCTGTATCACGTGGACGGTAAAATGGCCACCAGTGTTGTAGAAAACATCGGACGCGAATACGAACGCACGGTAGTCCTTCCGGTATTCCGGGCAGCTGCTGCGGATGTATCGTCCAAGTTCATGGCCAAGGACATGCACACCGGCAACCGATTGCAGATCGAGACACAAATCAAGGACCAGATGAATGCGCAACTTCTCCAGCGTGGATTAATCGTGGAAGCAGTGCTGATGAAGAGCATCAAACTTCCTCCCAACCTGTACCGCGCGATTGAAGAAAAACTGCAGGCAGAACAGGATGCACAACGCATGGAGTTCATCCTGGAGCGCGAGCGTCAGGAAGCTGAACGCATGCGCATTGAAGCGGAAGGTATCCGCGATGCCAACCGCATTCTGGCAGAAGGACTCACCCCTGCAGTGATACAGTTCAAGAGTCTCGAGACCTTCGAGAAACTAGCCGGATCTCAAGGCGCTAAGGTGATCATCACTGACGGCGAGGCGCCATTCCTTATTGATGGCGAGTAGTCCGGAACCTACAAAAAGAATAACACAGGCATTGGTGCATGTCAGCCGAAAGTTCTCAACTGCCTGCAAGAATTGATCTTGCAGGCAGTTTTGTTTTCAGCCAAGCTCTGACTAGAGTTCAATAAGGGGATCCCAAAACAGTCGCTCAAAGTGGAGAACCCGATCATTGACTACTTCAATGCCTTCATCGCGCAGCAATTGCTCCATACGCTGCGGATCACCAAATGCATGTTTGCCGGTGAGCATTCCATTGCGATTCAGTACGCGGTGTGCGGGCACATCCTGCGGTGCTTTGTTCATGGCCCATCCGACCATGCGACTTCCCTTTGTGGCACCAATACAGCGCGCAATGGCGCCGTATGACGTGACTCGTCCGGCGGGTATTTGCCGTGCGATATCATAGACGAGATCCGCAAACGAGCCGGCACCAGTGATGTCTTTCATTTCCCGGGAAAATTGCGGGCACGGAGGTAGCTGATTTTTCTTCCTTCTGCAAGCCACATGGATTCATAGAAGGTGCGGATGCTGAGCAGATCACGCAGTTCATCATCTACCTGCTGCTGATACTCTCCATAGATGTCTTCAGACGCCGCCTCGATGAGCAAGCCTTCGCCTTCCCATTCACGGCGGGTTTTCCGGTGCAAGTCCGTGTTATCATGTTTCAGGTGCAACAGAAAATCCGGCACGCAGATGTGGCGGTATTTTTCCAGATACCAGGGAGAGGTCATTCTCCGACGGCCGGAATAATCCAGTGGAAAGGGATCGCAGAAGGTGATCCAGATTTCATCAACTTCTCCGCTGGCAAAGAATGCTTCAATGAATTCGATGCGCATTCTCAGAAAAGCCACATTGGACATGCCTGCGAGAAAGGACTCCTTGGCCCCTTTGTGAAACCGGTGTCCCTTCACATCAATGCCAATAAAGTTCTTTTCGGGGTAGCGCTGCGCGAGTCCGACGGTGTACTCACCCTTGCCACAGCCCAGTTCAAGCACCAGCGGGTGACTATTGCGAAACACCTCGGATTTCCACTTTCCCTTCAGTCCGAACTCCTTTTCCTTTCGGATAATCGGGAGCAAATCCGGTTCGAAGACATGCGGAAACGTCTTATTCTCTTGCCATTTTTTTAACTTATCCTTACCCATAGATTAGGAAACAAAAGTAGTGGGCGGTCTACATTCACCCCCGAAACATGCACATGACTACGCCGCAGCGCATTCTTTTTGCACCGCTCGACTGGGGACTGGGCCACGCCACGCGGTGCATTCCGCTGATACGGCGCGAACTCGAATGCGGCAACCAGGTGGTTCTCGCCGGGTCCGGACGGTCAGCGGCATTATTGCGAAAGGCATTTCCAAACCTTACACTCCATGAGATACCTGACTATGATGTCCAGTATCAGAAAAAAGGCTCCTTTGTTCTGCGCCTGATTATGCAACTGCCGAAAATTTTCCGGGCAGTGCGCGATGAACATCAATGGCTGGAGGAATTTCTTGAAAAAGAACATGTCGATCTCATCGTCAGTGACAATCGCTACGGCATGTACTCGCGAAAGGTCAAAAGCGTGATTATCACACACCAGGTATTTCCGATTGCGCCGGGCATATTGAGCGGCCTGACCCAACTCATGGTCAATCGTCATCTCAATCGGTTTGATGAGCTCTGGATTCCGGATTTCGGGGGAGCAGATAACCTTGCAGGACGACTGTGTCATGGCAAAATACCGCCTCACGCGAAATACATCGGACCGCTTAGTCGCTTCATCCCGCCTGCGGTGACGTCGCCCGGGGATGCGCCGGACGTTATTGTCCTGGTGAGCGGTCCGGAGCCACAGCGCACCATTTTTCTTGAGCACGCCATCGCCATCCTTTCGGAGGGTAGGCACAACGCCTGGATTGTCAGCGGAACGCCCGAACAGGAAGGCATTCAGCAGCGGGGAGCACTGACCATTTATCCCCATCTCGGTGACGAAGCGCTGACCCGTGCCATTACCCTTGCGAAGCAGATTGTCTGTCGGTCGGGATATACCACACTGATGGACCTGCATGCACTGGGGCGCAATGCCGTGCTGATTCCCACACCGGGACAAACGGAGCAGGAATACCTTGCAGCGCATTTCCATGACACGTTCGGCTGGCCCGTCATTCGTCAGGAGCGCATTGTAACGGAATTACCTGCCCTCCTCAATGCCATCCCCTCGAGAAATTCCTGAACTTCGCGGCGTATGGAACGCAGTGATGAAGACTACATGAAGCTCGCCCTCAAAGAGGCCCGCTATGCGCTGGATGAGGATGAAGTGCCGATCGGTTGTGTGATCGTGAGCAAGGGGCAAATCATCGCGCGCGGACATAACCTCGTGGAGAAACTCCATGATTTCACAGCGCATGCCGAAATGCAGGCGTTTACTGCGGCCTCTGAATTTCTCGGAGGGAAATCACTGCATGAGTGCACGCTGTACGTCACCCTTGAGCCCTGTGTGATGTGCGCGGGAGCTGCGTTCAATACGCGGATCGGGCGGATCGTCTTTGGAGCGTCTGACGAAAAACGCGGATACACGCGATTTGGAAGCCATGAGGGCAACGGACAATCCATCCTTCACCCGCGCACCGAGGTGACGGGAGGCGTGCTGGAAGAAGAATGTGCCGGATTGCTGCGCGAGTTCTTTCAGTCGCGCCGCGACTAAAATTCCGTGGACGAGTCCGATTCGGGATGAGGTGGCTTAACTTTGCAGCGCTTTAATCAATCACATCCCAAATGGACCCTTCCCCATGCAGAACAATCTCTCCAAGGAGCTGCTGGCCAATCTGCGCGATTGGATAGAAGAAGGAAAAGACACATCCATCCAGGAAGTCCTTGCTGACGTACACCCCGCAGACATTGCCGAGCTGATCAATGAGCTCCGGCGCGATGAAGCCGTTTATCTGTACCGCATTCTTGAAGAAGAGCGCGCCGCAGAAGTAATGCTTGAGCTCGATGAAGACGTCAGGGAAAAGCTGCTGAGCAGTCTGACCAGCCGCGAGATCGCGGAAGACCTTATTGAAAACATAGACTCCGATGATGCGGCGGACATTCTTCAGGATCTGCCCGAGCAGAAGCTGGAAGAAGTAATGGCCCTGCTCGAAGACGAAGGGCAGGCCAGCGACATCATTGACCTCATGACCTATGAGGAAGGGACAGCGGGTGCGCTTATGGGAACAGAGGTGGTGCGGGTAAATCAGAACTGGACAGTCTCACAGGCCATCCGGGAAATGCGCAGGCAGGGAGAAGATATGGATCACATCTACACCATATATGTGGTGGATGACAAAGGTGTCTTGCTCGGCACGCTGAGTATGAAGAATATGATCTTCGCCTCATCGAGTATGCGCACCACGATCCGCGAACTCTACCGCGACGGTAAAGTACGCTCGGTGAATGTGAGCACACCTGCAGAAGATGTGGCGAACATCATGAAAAAATATGACCTTGTATCGCTGCCTGTGGTGAATGACAGCAATATGCTGCTGGGGCGAATTACCATTGACGATATAGTGGATGTGATGCAGGAAGAAGCCGACAAGGATTATCAGCTTGCGAGTGGTATCTCGGAAGATGTGGAATACAGTGACAGTGTGCTTACACTCACCCGTGCGCGGCTGCCCTGGTTGCTGATCGGAATGGCGGGCGGAATGTGCAGTGCGTATTTCATCGGGGTATTTGATATCGAAACCTATCCGCAAATGGCGATCTTCATGCCGCTGATTGCGGCTACCGGAGGCAATGTGGGAGTACAATCAGCCGCGCTGGTGGTAAAGGCCCTCGCCAATCAAAGTGCACTGGATGAAACATTGTGGCAAAAACTGGCCAAAGAATTCGGCGTGGGATTGCTCAATGCCACTGTGTGTTCACTGATCATCATGCTTGCCTCGCAACTCTTTCATTTTGAGTTTGCACTTGGCCTCACTGCGGCTGTAGCCCTGTTCAGCGTAATTCTCTTTGCCAGTATTTCCGGCACCTGGATTCCGCTCACGCTGAATCGCTTCGGCATTGACCCTGCGCTGGCCACAGGACCGTTTATCACCACCACGAACGACATCATCGGACTGATCATCTACTTCAGCGTCGGTCATTACTTCCTGCGCCATCTGGGAGATGTCACACTGAGCCTGTTCTGATCATGAAATCTGCAATGCCCCGCGTCCTGTTCATTGAATCCGTGCATCCGATACTCGATGAGCGATTGCGCGAAAACGGGTTTGAATGCGATCATCTCTATACCGCTTCGCGTCAGGAGATTCTTTCTAAACTGCATGAATACACGGGAATAGTAATCAGAAGCAGGATTTCAATTGATGAAGAGTTCATCCATCATGGCAAGAAACTGCGGTTTATTGCGCGCTCCGGATCAGGGCTCGAAAACATTGACACTGCCTGTGCTCACGAGAATGACATCGCAGTATTCAACTCACCGGAGGGAAACAGTGATGCAGTGGGAGAGCATGTCACGGGAATGCTCCTCTCCCTCATGAACCGGTTGCATCTGGCGAATCAGGAAGTGAAGCAGGGCGCCTGGCGGCGCGAAGAGAACCGCGGATCGGAAATCTCGGGTAAGACTATTGCGCTCATCGGCTATGGGAATATGGGCTCAGCCACCGCCCAAAAGCTGAGCGGGTTCGGCTGCCGCATTATCGCCTTCGACAAATACGTGCAGCACACCAGGGACGGGTTCACCGAACTTGTTCCGATGGAAACCGTGTGGCGTGAGGCAGATATAGTGAGTCTGCACTTACCACTTACCGAAGAAACAAGATACTTTGCGAATCAGGAATTCTTCGGGCAATTCAAAAAGCCCATCCTATTCGTCAATACGGCAAGAGGTAAAAACACAGACACCGCAGCGCTCGTGGAAGCCATGCTATCCGGTAAAGTGAAAGGAGCGTGTCTGGATGTACTTGAATACGAAAAGGCATCGCTGGAAGGACTGGAGAACTCACCGCTTCCCGCACCGCTGAACTGGCTGATGCAATCTGACCGTGTCCTCCTTACACCCCATGTAGCGGGCTGGACTGCGGAGAGTTACGTCAAACTCTCCTCCGTACTTGCCGATAAAATTCTTGCCTGGTGGGAGATGGTCAAGGACTGAGCCGACCGAGCTCTGCAACCCATCGCGCCATCTGCGATGCGCTGTAGTCCCTGTCGGGCTCAAACAATCGCGATTCCGGTTTGTAGACAATTTTTCCGTAAGGTTCTTTCAAAAGATCGCGACTGAATCCATCCGGCACACGCTCCATGTATATATCCAGCTGGAGCGCAAACCCGCGTTTCCAGCCTTTTTCTTCCGGTCCGAATGTGTTGATTAGAATTGGCTTCGGCGCATTGAAAGTATGCTTGAAGGTTACGAGGTAAATGAAGTCAGGATGCAGGAAAAACTCGTAGAGCCCCTTGTCCGTTCGGAACTTATGCTTCAGCGTGTCCGCTCCATAGCGTATTACCTCTACTTCCCCGTCGGTCACCGATGAATCGGCCTTCAGGTGCATTTTTCCCTGAATGTAAAAGTCCCTCCCGCTCTCCGAAGGAAGAAGCCATTCCGGGAGGTTCTGAGCCCGGACAGAAGAACCCGCAGCGATCAGAATAAAAAGCGCCGGTAGTAATTTCCTGAAAGTCATTCCACTAAAATAGTGAGAAAAAAATCAAAAAGAGGATGGAAAGGAAGAAAGTTTGATTATTTTTGTCATTGACATTTTTTGTCATGAAAGGAACGCCATTCCATATCCTTCTGCAAGAAGCCCGTCGCTCGAAAGGAGCCACGCTGAAGTCCGTGTCCATTGTCACGGGTATAGATGCGGCTCTCCTCTCACACATTGAGAGTGGCCGGCGAAAAGCCACCCGCCGTCAGGTGGAAGCCTTGTCGGAAGCCTACGGCATTCCACAGGCCACGCTGATGATTGCCTATCTCGGGGACAGGATCTACTCTGAATTCGGAATGGAGCCCCATTTCCTCGAGGCGCTGGCCGTTGCAGAAAATCAGGTGCAGTATCACACCAAGAAAAAGGGAGAGGAAGTCAGCGATGCCCTCACCCGATTGCTCCGTCAATGCGATGAGCTGCGCGTGGAGTGGAGTGCGCTGCATCCTCTGAGTGAGTTGCAATTGCGCAATCTGCAGGAATACTTCGATGTGGCTTACACCTTTGAAAGTAACCGGATCGAAGGCAATACCCTTACTCTTCACGAAACATCCCTCGTGGTGCAAAAAGGATTGACAATCGGCGGCAAGAGCCTTCGCGAGCACCTTGAAGCCATCAACCATCAGCACGCCATTGATTTCATCCGAGGTGTTGCGGGTAAGCGTGAGGCGATCTCAGAGCGCCTGATCAAGGATATCCATGCGCTTGTACTTCGCGGGATCGATCCTGATCACGCGGGTCGCTACCGGCCGCTCAATGTGCGCATCTCAGGCAGCAGTCACACCCCTCCCGAATTCTTTCAGGTACCCGCTGAGATGGAAGCACTGATCAGGTGGTATCAGAAAGCGCGCAAAACATCACATCCACTGGTGCTCGCTGCAGATATGCATCAGCGTCTGGTGAACATTCATCCGTTTGCAGATGGCAACGGCCGCACCTCACGGCTGCTGATGAATCTGATGCTGATGCGCGCGGGATTTCCCACTGTAATCATCCGCGGCTCCGACCAGATCCGCATGGCCTACTATGATGCACTTGAAAAGGCACACACCGAAGGCACTGACTCCCCGTTCAGGGAATTCATTGCCAAAGAAGCGATTCATTCCTTCACTGATCTGATTCACGCGGTGAAAGGCAAACCCATACAATCCTGAAAAGACCATTCCGCGGAGTGGTCTTTTCCTTTTCATCACTTCACAGGCACCAGCACACAGCCGCCAAGCGGAGGCAGAGTGAGTGCAGCTGAGTATTCCCTGCCCTGCCAACCAATGTGTTCGGCATGCACGTAGCCATTGATCACTCCGCTGCCGCCAAACACAATGTCATCCGAATTGAGCGCTTCACTCCAGGCGCCGCCAGAGGGAAGACCGATGCGGTAGTTCTCACGGGGAACAGGAGTCATATTCAACACCACTACCACGCGATCCTCAGGGTTGAGTCCTTTGCGCATGAAAACAACCACGCTGGATGCGCGATCTGACATATCAATCCATTCAAATCCTGTTCCCTCGTAGCTCTTTGCATAAAGCGCGGGAAAATGGGTGTACAGATTATTGAGTTTGCGTATGAACTGCTGAATGCCGCGGTGCGGAGCGTATTGGGTGAGATGCCAGTCGAGACTCACCGAGTGATTCCACTCTGAGGTCTGCGCGAACTCGCAACCCATAAAGAGCAGCTTTGATCCGGGATGCGTGAACATCCACAGGTACAACAGACGAAGATTCGCAAATCGCTGCCAGTCGTCTCCGGGCATTTTGTAAAGGAGTGAATGCTTGCCGTGCACTACTTCATCATGTGAGAGTGGCAGCATGAAGTTCTCGGTAAATGCATAGACAAGGGAAAACGTGATTTCATCCTGATGGTACTGCCTGTACATCGGATCGCGCTCGAAATAGCGCAGTGAATCATTCATCCAGCCCATCATCCACTTCATCCCGAAGCCCAGTCCGCCAGTATACACGGGACGAGATACACCAGGCCATGATGTTGACTCTTCGGCAATCATCTGCACGGAAGGATACTCGCGATACACCGCTTCATTCAGTTCCTGAAAGAAGGATACATTATCCAGGTTCTCCCTTCCGCCGCGTTCATTAGGGATCCATTCTCCTGCATTGCGGGAGTAATCGAGATACAGCATGGATGCTACTGCATCCACGCGAAGACCATCGGCATGAAAGACATCCAGCCAATACATGGCGCTGCTCATCATAAATGAGCGCACCTCATTGCGACCGAGATTGAAAATATAACTCTTCCAGTCAGGGTGGAATCCTTTGCGGGGATCGGCATGTTCATAGAGATGCGTACCATCAAAGCGGTAAAGTCCGTGCGAATCACCGGGAAAATGCGCAGGCACCCAGTCGAGGTACACACCGATGCCGGCAGCGTGCAGTTCGTCCACCAGAAACATGAAATCCTGCGGCGCACCGAAACGTGAGGACGGCGCGAAATAGCCGGTTACCTGATAGCCCCATGAGCCGTCAAACGGATGTTCCATCACCGGCATTAACTCCACGTGAGTGAAGCCCATGTCTTTTACATAAGGCACCAGTTTCGCTGCAATATCCCGGTAGGAAAGAAATCCTTCCGGTTCATCCGGACTGCGCATCCATGAGCCGAGGTGCACTTCATAGACGGAAATCGGAGCTTGCAGTGAATTCGATTGACCGCGATTCGCCATCCACGATTCATCACGCCACGAATAGCCATTATCCCATGTAACAGATCCGGTGCGGGGACGAAACTCACAGAATGCGGCAAAGGGATCTGCCTTTTCCAATCGTTCACCTTCAGATGACACGATCGTGTATTTATACAATTCCCCTTTGGACAGACCGGGAATGAATCCCTCCCAGATTCCGCTGCCATCCCAGCGCACAAAGAGGGGATGCTCTTCTGCGTTCCAGAAATTGAAATTGCCGATCACGGAGACATGTTTCGCATTCGGAGCCCAAACCGCAAAATAGACACCTGCTGTTCCTTCCACTTCAATGGGATGAGCGCCGAAGTGAGCATACAACCGGTAGTGCTTCCCGGAGCGGAAAAGGCTGATATCAAATTCAGAAAAACGCGTATGCCACCACACGCGATCCGCACCGGATTGCTTTGCGGTTTTCTCCGAAGCAATTTTGCGGCGTGGCGAAGCTGCCTTCTTCGCAGGGCCCTTTTTTGCCGCGGGTCCGGATGTTGAGCCAGCCTTTCCTGCAGAACCTGTATCAGCCTTTTTTTTAACCATGTGATTGCGGAGTTAATCCGGTTTTAATCTTCAAACTTCTGAAGTTCATTGATGACCTGTTCGATTCCCTTCAGCGGAATTTTTACCCAATCGGGCCGGCCATTTATTTCATAGCCAATCTCATAAATCGCCTTTTCCAGCAGGTGCAACAAAAACAAAAAATTGAGTTCCGCCTTACTGGCGAAAAGCTTCTGGTCTTTTCCAAGCGCTTCGAGATAGGTCTCTGTGAACGTCTCACGGATCAGGTAAAACCAGCGATCCGCCGCGCGCTGTAAACGCTCCTGATTCATCTGCTCAGTCTCCTTGCTGAAAAAGAGTTTAGCGCTTACCGCATAGTGAAAACTGCGCACCATGCCAGCGACATCCTTCAGCGGGGAGTGCTTGATTTTCCGCTCGATGATGGAGCTCTCGGGCTCGCCTTCAAAGTCGATGATGATAAAACCACCACCGGTGTACAGTACTTGTCCAAGGTGATAATCCCCATGAATTCGCGTGCGGAGTGACTTCAGCGGACGCGTCAGGATTTGTCCGAAGAACCGTCGCACGCGCTTTTCATTCTTACGGAGCACAGAGGCCATGCGCTTTGCATGTTCATCAAGAGCATCATAGCGGTGCGCGATCATTTCGAGACGGCCCTCCAGTAAATCGATGAGATGCGCATGGAGCCACTCGCGGTATTCATCCGAATATTTCTCAATGGCAAATGCCTTTTCCCTGGACCGTGTGCCGAGCGCAAGGTGCATTTCTGCGGTACGTCGGGCGAGCAACTCCACCTGCTCAAACACATGCTCGTGCAGTGAAAACTCACCCCTCACGAAAGCAGTGAGAAAATCATTCAGTTCATCTCCCGTAGAAGCCCAGTTGTCCTTCTTCGCATCCACCTTGTTCATCATCAGTCCGAACGTAATGGGCGGGATGTTTTTCCGCTCCCAGATCAGGCTTCCGCAATATGCGGGTACATGCGGATACTGCCCTTTCTCGGTGAGGAAGCGCAGCATCTCCACCTCCGGATTCGTCTCGCGAAAAAGCTTTCGGTAGAGTTTCAAAAAGTACTTCCCGTTGAAAAACACGGAACTGTTGCTCTGATCAATTGAAGGATTCACACTCGACAGATAGGCTTCGCTGTCAGGGACCGCAGAGCCGCGTTCAAAGGCAAGTGCACCATCCGTGGACAGCACCTTTTTACCTCCTACTATCAGCTCAAACAAGGCGCGCTGAAACGAGGGCTGATACGTGGCATCCACGATCCAATTGCCGTCTGCTTCCACCGCAAAGCCTTCTCCCCGATGGTCAGCAAGTGCAAGGGGAATAAGATAGTTCTCCAGCTCATGATCGTGATAGTGGACTTCAGCCACGAAGAAATAATAGCGGATACCAAGGTGATCAAGCGGAAAGCAATGTCCACAGATCACGTGCTTTAACGCTTGTCCCTTTCCTCCAAACCAACGCGCGTGGCGCATAAACGAGGGAAGAGCCTTCAGGATGGCCTTCGTCCATTCCGAATCAGTTGAAAGCGATTGCCAGCGATTGGTGTTCATGGATCAGATGTGTTCAATTCTGAAAAGATGAAATGGCAGGCGGTATGGATCAATATCCACGAAATTTCTGCTGCCGTTCCAGATGTATTTATCGCCTGTGAACAGATCATGCACCGTGAACTGCTGTCCTTCATTCAGACCAAGCAGATGGAGCGGTACATGCGCGGTTCCCGATTGGCGGTTCCATGCATCGAAATTGGCGATGCAGAGAATCAGGTTGTCATCAAACGTCTTGAGATACCCCATCAGGTGATCGTTATCCACCTGCACGGAAGTGTAGTTATTGGTGAACTGCAACGCTACGTTCTCATTGCGGATTTGGTTCATCTTCATGATCACGTGCATCAGCTTGTTGCGTGCAGACCAGTCCCAGTGGCGCACTTCGTACTTCTCCGAATTGAGGTATTCCTCCTTGCCCGGAATCGCCGAATGCTCCATCAGCTCATATGACGGACCGAAAATGCCGTAATTGGATGAAAGGCTTGCTGCGAGGAAGTAGCGAAGTATGAACTGCGGTTCATGTCCACTCTGGAGGATATACGGATTGATGTCGTGTGTATTCGGCCAGAAATTCGGACGGAAATACTCGCGCATGGGTGACTTCGTAAGCTCGTCCATGTACTGCATCATCTCCCATTTGGAGTTCCGCCAGGTGAAATAGGTATAGCTCTGATGATAGCCCTTTTTCGCCAGATCTTCCATGATTCTCGGGCGGGTAAATGCTTCTGACAGGAAGATCACATCCGGGAATTCACGCGCAATTTCTGCGAGGCACCATTGCCAGAACAGAAAGCTCTTGGTGTGCGGATTATCCACCCGGAAAATGCGGATACCCTGTGCAATCCAGTATTCCAGAATTCCTTTGAGCTCAATCCACATGTTCTGCCAATCCTCATTCTCATAATCCAGAGGCAGCACGTCCTGATACTTCTTCGGGGGATTTTCGGCGTACTGCACCGTGCCGTCGGGGCGCCATTTGAACCATTGAGGATGATCCTTCACATACGGATGATCGGGTGAACACTGAATGGCAAAATCCATGGCCACTTCCATTCCCATTTCGGTAGCCTTCCGGATGAACTTTTTAAATTCAGCAAGAGTGCCGAGCTCGGGGAGGATGTCCGTATGGCCGCCCAGATCAGAGCCTGTTGCGTACGGGCAACCCGGCTCGTCGGGTCCGGCATTCAGTGAATTGTTCTTGCCCTTGCGAAATGCATGGCCAATCGGGTGAATCGGCGGGAAGTACACCACATCAAAACCCATTTCCTTGATGCGCGGAAGCAATGCTTCGCAATCCGAAAATGTGCCGTGTGCCTGACCCGGACGGGCTGCGCTTCTCGGGAAAAAGGAATACCATGCACTGAACCCGGCGCGTTTGCGGTGAACCACAAGTGGAAAATCAACCTGCGACTCAGTCACAAAATCCATGAGCGGATACTTGCGGATGAATGCTTCGAGCTCACTGCCACTGCAGGTATTAATTGCGTCGGCATCCTCAAGTGCTTTCAGAAAGCGGGAAGCCGAGGTGCGGGCCTTTGGATATTTCTTTGCAATGCGTTCTATGAACTGCTTGCCTATTTCCACCTGAACACGAAGTTCCTTTTCATCCGACTCCCCTACCCGTTTGCGAAACGAATACTGCCATGTGGCAGCATGGTCCACGATGGCTCTGATGCGGTATTCAAACTCGCCCTGCGCATCACACGGAATATGCACTTTCCATCGGTCGTTTCCCGATGCCGACATATTCCATTCATTCCATTTGCGCGAGCCGGCAGAGCGGAAAAGCAGCCACGAACGGACGAGGTCATGGCCATCGGTAAATACATCCGCCTCCACGGTGAGCCAATCCCCTGCAGTTCGCTTTACCGGATACAATCCGTTATCGACTGAAGGAGAGACATTAGCGATGATGGCGCGCGTTCTGCCTGTTTTAATAAAAAGAGAGCTAATTGATTTCATGGTTCAGCGGATAATGAATTCATGGAAATGATGGTCCACGGTGATTTTATATTTTCCCACCGCTTCATTGCGCGCACCTACCGCATGCACCTTGCCGTCAATGACAAACTCCGTGGCGCGGAATGGCAGGCCGGAAATTACCAGCTTGAATTTCTCAAGTGTTCCGGTATAGTTGCCGATGGTATGCTGACGTATGCGAAGCATCTGGCGATTGCCTTTCAGCTCAAAGCGAACGATGCGGTAAATGCTGTTTTTATAGCCCATGTTATCACCGTCATCGAGATAGAGGAAGCTCTCTTCTTCACCGTCTTTGAAGAACGTATGGAGCGCAATTTCCTTCACCTTCTTCTCACCCACATACTGCATGCGGGGCCATGTCGGAATGATGGCGCCTTCCCGGATGAACAGAGGAATCTGCTGAATGGGTGCGGGAACCGTATATTCCTTTGCCCCTTTGTAATGGCGGTCGTCCCAGTTGTGATACCATCCGCCTGCGGGGAGGTAAACCTTTCTTTCCCTGGCGCCGGGCTTTGATACCGGACACACGAGCAGGTGCTCACCGAGGAGGAATTCCTCGTTCCGGTAGTACGTTTCGTTGTTGTGCTGATCGTCAAACACGAGCGGGCGCAGCATCGGAGTGCCGTAGCGGAAGTTTTGCCAGAAGGTGGTGTAGATGTAAGGTAAAAGACGATAGCGCATCTGAATAAACTTCTTGCAGATGGCTTCATAAAAGCTCCCAAAACTCCAGGGCTCCTGATCGAAGCCGGTGTCGTTGCTCGCGCTGTGTACCCGCATGAACGGATGAAAAGCGGCCATCTGAACCCACCGGGTAAATAACTCGCCGTTGGGTTCGCCGATAAATCCGCCGATATCGCTTCCGGCAAACGAAACACCCGATATGCTGAGTCGCTGACATTGCTGCGAAGCAATCCACAGATGCTCCCAGGTGGCGGTGTTGTCGCCAGTCCACACGCTGCTCCATTTCTGAATCCCCGAATACGCTGAGCGTGTAATTACAAACGGACGGCGCGGCATAAGGTATTTGCGAAGGCCCTGATAGGTGGCCTTTGCCATCATGTGTCCGTAGATATTGTGCGCTTTGCGGTGGCTGCACGGATCGCCGTCGAAATCATGGCGCACGTCCTCCGGGAATGTGCCGATCTCAAACACCGCCGGTTCATTCATGTCATTCCACACTCCGGCGATGCCGTTTTCGGTGAGCGTGCCGAACAGATTGCTCCACCACTCCCGTACGCGCGGATTGGTGAAATCCGGAAATACACATTTGCCGGGCCACACATCGCCTTCCATGTAAGCGCCATCCTGACGACGGCAAAACACATCGTGCTTCAGCCCATCCTGGTACACGGAATATTCGGGATCCACTTTTATGCCCGGATCGATGATGACCACTGTCTTAAACCCCGCGTCGGCAAGCTCGCGGGTCATGCCTTTCGGATCGGGGAAATACTCCTTCGAAAACGTGAAACAGCGGAAGCCCTCCATGTAGTCAATGTCGAGGTACATCACATCACACGGAATACCGCGCTTGCGGAATTCAAAGGCCACCTCCTTCACTTTGGTATCCGGAAAATAACTCCATCTGCACTGGTGGTATCCAAGCGCCCATATCGGAGGCAGCTCTGGCTTTCCGGTGAGATTGGCGTATTCCTCTGCGACCTGCATCAGCTCCGGTCCGTAAATGAAATAGTAATTCATTTCTCCGCCACGTGCCCAGAAGCTCGCCACGTCTTCACGCTCTGCACCGAAGTCGAATAGTGTGCGGAATGTATTGTCGAAAAACACTCCGTAAGCCCGGCCGTGATGCAGTCCGTAGTAGAACGGGATGTTCTTGTACAAAGGATCTGTTTCAGCGCCATATGCATATGCGTCTGTTCCGAAGTTCTCAAAACGCTTGCCTCTCAACTGCAGTTCGCAGGGTTTATCCCCGAGACCATAGAACACCTCACCTTCCTGGATTTTTTTGGATGCGTACACAATCTTGCCGCCCTTCCAGAGGTAGTGCTGCCAATGAAACCCGGCTTCATCTTCCAGAATTACATTGCCCTGCTGATCGGTGATGGTCACCGCCAGGTTGGATTTGCTGATCAGGCATTTGACCTTCTGAGTGATGATACCCACATTCTCGCCGTCGTCAAAGGCGCTGAGCGACACGAGACTTTCCTGAAGATCAGGTGAAACGGCATAGGAAAAATCGCGGTGAAAAAATCCGTCTGCTGCATAGCGAAAGCGGATCACTTTATCATTCACCACCTTCACCTCGAGAATGGTCTCTGACGTATAGAAGAAAAAGAAATGGCCTTTCTGCTCCCAGCGCTTAATCGCATCGGGATAATACTTGGCTGAGTACTTGTCGTTTTTAGCAGCTACCTGCATAGTCGGGGGGTGTATCCGCCAAAGTTAGCGCTTGGGCGGACCTACAAAGTGTATTTTATACACTTTCTTCCCCGGAGCGCGTCCTTTTCCGCTTGTAGGCCTTGGCGAACAGCGCCAGAAGGGCGCCCAAACCAAGCAGTCCGAGGGAGCCCCAGATCCACGAGATGCTATCGCGGTTGACTACCAGAAAAACAATAGCAACGAGCAGCAACGTACCCACTTCGTTCATCAGGCGCATTCTGAAACTGGTAAATGCTTCGGGTGTTGAGCCGATCCTTTTGTACACCCGCTGGCCGTAGAACTGATAAGCCAGCAGGCACGCAATAAAAAAGAGTTTGAGGTGCATCCACGGCTGGCTGAGATAGCCGGGAAACAAGACGAGCAGCCAGGTACCAAAAATCACAGTAAGCACAGCAGATGGCCATGTGATGATATACCACAAGCGACGCTCCATGATCATGTATTGATTCATGAGAATTGACCGGTCAGGCTCTCCCTTGCGGACGGCTTCGGCGTGGTATACGAACAACCGGAACATATAGAACAGTCCGGCAAACCAGGTGACTACGAAAATGATGTGCAGGGATTTAATGACTTCGTAGGAGGGCATGGTTTGTTCGTGTTAACGGGTCATGAAAACAGGGCCTTCAGTTCGCTTGCCTCATCGGGCTTCATTCGCCCGGCGAGGATCAGGCGCAACTGGCGGCGGCGCAATGCGCCATCATAGCGCTTCTTCTCTTCTTCTGATTCGGGAATCAATTCCGGCACATTGATCGGATTGCCGAGCTGATCAACTGCCACAAAGGTGTAAATCGCCTCATTGCATTTGATCTTTTCACCGGTGGTATGGTGCTCTACGAAGATGTCCATGAACACCTCCATTGAAGAGGAAAAGGAGCGGGACACTTTGGCTTCAATGATCACGATATCGCCGAGCTTGATCGGATGCTGAAATGACACGTTGTTCACTGCGGCAGTCACTACCACCCGTTTGCAGAGGCGGTGTGCCGAGATGGCGGAGGCAATGTCCAGCCAGTTGAGCAGTTGTCCGCCCATCAGATTCCCGAGCGTATTGGTATTTTCGGGCAACACAAGATGCGTGGAAATGGTATATGTATCCTTGGCTTTAACCGGTTTCATGCAGGAATTGAATTTTGGGGTAAAGATACTTCCTGCCACCGACGCAGATCACCATAATCCGTTCACTGCATCCACTATTTCATCGATACTCACCGCTTCGATGCAGCGGTTGTGTTCGCCGTACTTGCAGGTGTTGCCGAGCTTGGAACATGGCCGTTTTGACCGGCCGTGAGGTTCAATGATGACTGAATCAGGATGCGGGCGGTACGGGGACATGCCGAGTCCGGGCGAAGTGCAGCCCCACACGGAAATAATTTTGCGATGAAAGGCAGCGGCAATGTGCATCATACCCGTATCTCCTGAGATGACTACCCGCGCATTGCGCACCGCATCTGCGCTTCTGTGTATGCTGCAAGAACCAGCGAGGTTGATGACCCTGTCCGGAAACCCGCGCTCGATCTGATCTCCGGATTCCCTATCCTCCGGTCCGCCGAGAAGAATGACGGGCTGACTGATCTTGTCGCAAATCTCCCGGATCTGAACACTGGTCATTCGCTTGCCGATATGCGCACCGCCCATCGCGATGGCCACGTAACCTGAGGCGTGTGTCGGCGGAATGGTTCCTGCGGGCAGTGCTTCATTTTCAGGAATAAAAAAATCAAGCCCCCTACCATCATCCTTCACTGAAAATGCGGCGAGAGTATCCATGTAGCGATCCACCACATGCACATCCGGCATTTTGTTGATTCCAAAATTCACCCACAACCACTTTTTGAAGTTGAGCTTTTTAAAGGTGAATGACATCACCTTCAACTTGCGCTTCACTACCCGGCTGCGGATGTTGTTATGAAGGTCGATGATGTAGTCGAATTCCGCTGCCTCGAGTTCGGGCATCACTTCCTGCACGGTGCGCTCAATGCTGTGCACCCTATCTACATTGGGGTTGCAGGCAAACAACGAAGCAAATTTTTTCTTCGTGAGCACGTGCACTTCTGCTCCGCCGTGGAGCTGATTTTTAAGGGCGCGCAATACGGGCGTCGTGAGAACGATATCTCCGATCGAACTGAACCGGATAACGAGAATGCGTGCCTGTGTGCTCATTGAACCGCGCAAAGTAAACACAGCCCGCCGGACTCCCGTCCGGATTTCAGTGACCTTGCCGAACTTTGCCGCGTGATTACCATTGACACCCACACCCATCTTTATCTTGATGCTTTTGAAAACGACAGGTCAGAAATGGTACAGCGCGCCATTGATTCAGGGGTAACCAAGATGTTTCTGCCGAACATTGATGAGTCGAGTATCACCGGCATGCATGACCTGTGCGAGCGTTTTCCGGGACATCTCTATCCGATGATGGGCCTTCATCCCTGTGATGTGAAAGAAGACTTCCCGGAGGTGCTTCACCGTATGAAAAGCCTGCTCGAGACCGGCAGATACATTGCAGTGGGGGAAACGGGGATCGATCTTTACTGGGACAAAACCACGCTGCCTATTCAGATTGAAGCATTCCGGATACAGGTGGAATGGGCGAAAGAAACCCGTCTGCCCATTGTCATTCACGCACGGGAGTCATATAATGAACTATTCAGCGTGCTCGACGAAATGCATGATGAGCGATTGAAAGGAGTGTTTCATTGCTTCACAGGGAGTGCAGAGCAAGCCCGGAAAATCATGTCCTATAGCACCTTCATGATGGGAATCGGCGGTGTGCTCACCTATCCGAAATCCGGGCTGGCAGAAACGGTCCGATCAATTCCTTCGGAATATCTCGTTCTCGAGACAGACTCGCCGTTTCTCACACCTGCCCCGCATCGCGGTAAGCGCAACGAAAGCAGCTATATCCCTTTGGTGCTGGCAAAGCTTTCCGATGCCAAAGGCGTTTCTCCGGAAGAGCTTGCTGCGATGACCACGGCGAATGCATTGCGTATGTTTGACCGAGTAACTCATCTGACCCATTGACCCAGCGCATCCTTTTAATCTACACCGGCGGCACCATCGGAATGATGGAAGATCCGCGAAGTGGTTCATTGATTCCGCTCGATTTTGAGCACGTGCATGAGCATGTACCGGAGCTTACGCGTTTCAGGGTCACGCTGGAAGTCTATGCCTTCGGGGAACCCATCGACAGCAGTGATGTCGCGGTGAGCCACTGGCAGGAGATCGCACGGGTGATCAGGGATCGCTATTATGACTACGACGGATTTGTGATTCTTCACGGAACGGATACGATGGCTTATTCTGCATCGGCACTGAGTTTCATGCTTCAGGGATTGTCAAAGCCCGTGGTATTTACCGGCTCACAGGTTCCGATTGGCAGGATCCGCACCGACGGCAAAGAAAATCTGATTACTGCAGTGGAAGTCGCGGCTGCGCGCCGTGATGGAGGTCCGGTTGTTCAGGAGGTCGTCATTTGCTTTCAGTCGCATTTATTCCGCGGCAACCGCACCCACAAATACAGCACGGAAGAGTTTGATGCATTCCGCAGTCCGAACTGTCCGCCTCTTGCCGATATCGGCATTCACATCTTCTATCGGCACGACGCGCTTCTTCGTCCCAAGGGTCATTTTTCCATGAAAGAAAAAATGGATGCGCGGGTGGGCGTATTAAAAATATTTCCGGGAATGCAGGAACAGATGGTACGCGCAGTGGTGCTTGAAAGCGGCCTTCGCGGACTGGTCCTGGAAACCTATGGCAGTGGCAATGCCATGCGTTCACCGTGGTTCATTGGCATTCTGGATCAGGCGCAAAAGGAGGGAATGGTGATTGTGAACGTGAGCCAATGTGCCGAAGGATTTGTGGAGCAGGGTCGTTACAAGACAAGCGCAGACCTCTCCAGGATAGGAGTTACCGGCGGCGCTGATATGACCACTGAGGCTGCACTGACCAAGCTGATGCACTTGCTGGGGCAGGAACTCAGCGTCATTGAAGTGCGCAATCGCATGGCGGAGGATTTGTGCGGAGAGCTCCGGACCTATTCATCGCGCTGAAACGAAAAAGCAGCCGCAATCGGGCTGAAAATCTGACTATCTTTGCGCCCCTTCCAACGGGAAGAAAACAATACTGGAGAGGTGTCCGAGTGGTTGAAGGAGCACGCCTGGAAAGTGTGTATACTCCAAAAGGGTATCGCGGGTTCGAATCCCGCCCTCTCCGCAGTAATTCTAAGAGTGCATTGATGCGGCGGGTTCAGCGAAGCTAATCCCGCCCTCTCCGCAATAATTCTAAGAGTGCATTGATGCGGCGGGTTCAGCGAAGCTAATCCCGCCCTCTACGCAGTGAAAATTCCGTCCAAATGCCCCTGCTTTTCCGGTCCAAATTGACCCCTCGATTTTGAGATGCCATTCACGGATTGACGCCGGTGCAGCCGTCCCGGGATGTTCGGGGACAGTTTCTAGCGGAAAAGTGGAGTCAGCCGATCCGGATTCTCCACCCGATCAGCGTAGTATGGTGACATGACCGGACATCTCGCGCTCATCCACAAATCCTGATTGCCTGAAGTTCAGCAGCCAGATATAGACTTCGTCTTTTGCGTAGTAATCTCCGCCTTTCACATTGCCAAACCACTTTTGTCCGGGATCCTCAGATTCAAAGACGACCTCGCCCCAACGATTGAAAATCACCATGCGGTACTTCTCCAGTTGGGATACATCACTGAACACAGGGCCAAACGCTTCATTAAGCGCGTCATTGCCTGGCGTAAAAGCATTGGGCACATAGAAGCTCACTTCCTGAGGGACAATGCACGTATCTGCCGTGACCGTGTACGTATAGAAGAACGGGCAAGGACTCAGCCCGAATACCTCCAGCTGATAGATCCCGGTATCCCCGACAGCAATCTGGTAAGTGTTCTCACCGTTGCTCCAGTTATAAAATCCCGGTTGGGGAGCCGTTAAATACAACAGTTGGCTGCCGTTCGGACAAAGGCTGTCTGCAAAAGGTACCGCTGGATCAGGCTCGTCCGGTTGAACGATGAACTGCACCATCCGCGGACAGGGCTGGCCGGTTGAATAGATGCCCAGCTCGTAGGTACCAGGGTTATTCACCGTAATCGTGTACTCATCTTCTCCGGAAGACCAGAGGTAAGTTCCCGGGCCATCAGCAGAAAGATCCAATGCATTCATGCCACCCGGACAAATGCTGTCAGTGTAAACAGTCGGGGGGTCCGGAAGCAATGGCAGCACATCGAACTCCAGCTGACGCGGGCAAAGTTGTCCCGGCACATCGATGCTGAGGGAGTAGCTTCCCGTATCACTCACTGCGAGGAAGTTATCGGTACTTCCATCTTCCCAGAGGTACGTACCTGCTTCATCGGCATATAACGTTGTGGAGTTCAACCCACCGGGACACAGGGAGTCGGTGTACACTACGGGCGCATCCGGATATGCGACGTCTACAAACACGGTATCCGAATTCTGGCAATTCGCCTGACCGGTGACGAACACGATAAACGACGTGGGCTCATCCACGACAGCTTCCTGTGGATTGTCCTCCCCTATGTATCCCTCATCGGTCCACCACTCATAATCGTAGTTATTGGCAGCAACCGTTGTGAGCGTCACCAAATCTCCGGTACAGACCAACTGATCAGGTCCGGCATTTGCCTGCGGCGGTTGAATCAGAGTGATGGTGTGCGTATCGGAATCTGATCCGCACTGATTGAGCACGCTCAGTGAGAACGTGTAGCTGCCTGTTCCCAGCACCGACATATTCAGCACGTTATTGGCAGTATCCTGATACGTGATGATATCCGATAAAGAGTTTGTATCCCATGAATAATAGGTATTCGGGATAAATGGAACCTGAAACATTAACGTATCCTCCACACACACATTGCCCGGCCCGGAAATGTTGATATTGGGCGGCCCAAGCACGGTGATTTCATAGACTGGTGTCCACGCACTCACGCAGCTGTTATTGGTTTCCTGAATGGAAAAAGTGAGGGTTCCCGGTGCACCAAGAATGACGTAAAGACTATTCGAATTTGCTCCGCTTGGTGACTCAAATGGTTGTCCTCCGTTGATGCCATTGCACGTCCACATAAAAGTGGAATTGTCGGAAAACTGATACGGAGAGAACAACAGTACGGCCGTTTCACCCACGCAGAATACGTTCTTGGGTATGAAGGTCGGGAATTCGTAACTGGTGATTTGCTGCGGTTCATTGCGGTATGCTCCGATGGTGAGTCTGACGAGACTGCCTAACGCGTTCTCCGGCACCGTCGATTCGGTTGCCACGATACGGAGGTAGTTCATGCCGAGTGGTATGCCATAGAAATCAAGACTGTCGTTGCATGGAATGCGCAGGTTAAGCTGTGTATTACTGATCGCTTCCACGGAACCGAGCAGGCCATCAGGACCAATCTGGCCAAAGGTCTGCGCACTCAGCAATTGGGTCGTGAATTCGTTTCCCGGCAGATAGTCCGCGATGTTATCGAAGGAATTCACATCAATATCGATTACCTGAGATTCCCCGTCAGGATCGACATCACAGTCATTCACGCAGAAATAAATGTCTTCCGTATTGTTGGTGGTAATATCACACTCCTGAATGCAGAACGGCCCCCATGAGGAGCCTATGGCTACAGGATTGGTGGATACAACCCGAATGAAGTAATTGCATCCGGGTTCTGCGGCCGGCACCAATCCGGACACGCTACCGGGCAAATCTCCGAGCTGTGGATCGTAATTCTCATTATCGGGTGAAGAGCCAATTACCTGTGGGCTTGCCGGGAAGGTTCCATCCGCATTGGACAACTGCGCGATGTAGTTGTTGTTATTGGCATAAATTCCGGTGGAGAAGAACGGTACATCAATCGCACTTCCGACGCACACGGCATTGGTATCCAGAGTAACCACGGGTTGCATGGTTGTAATCTGGTTAGGGCACTCAATAATCTCAAAGCATGCCGACGCAATGCCCTGAATAACCGGGGGCGGGCTCGTTCGGCTGACCCGAATCCTGTAGCAGTCACCCGGTGCAGCATTTGCCGGCAGCTGGATGGTGGCTGCACCGGTAGTTTGAGGATAGGCCAATGAAGTGACCCATGAACCGAAGGGACCGGGGAAACTACCGGTTGCGCTGGACAACTGGATCTGATAGTTACCATCACACAACGTGTCTGATAATTCGAACTGGAAAGACAGAAAGCTCCCCTGACAAACCGGATTGGGCTGGATGTTGGTGACGGAGATGGTCACGGGATTGGTGGTGGAATAGGTGGCGACGATGTTCAGGTCATCAATAGCAAAAGACTGGGTAGCGGGAGCTGATCCGGAAATTGCAGTTTGTTGCCAGCGAAATCCGAATTGCAAACTGCCCACATCACTGAAAGCCGGATCGGTGATGTCCTGATATTGCCAAACCGAGGAGTTGGCGTACTGGGGCAACCCGATCACAGTCCAGGGCCCACCATCAGCACTGTAGTATAGGTTGCCGAAGGCCGAAGGGCTGCCTTCGCAGAGGAAGAAGAAGCTCAGGTGAACGTCTTGGAGACCAAAGGTGCATATTCCTGAGGTCATGTAAGCAAACCTATCCGCTGAGGTCGTATTGACATAGTTGTTGTTCGTTACCCCTGATGGCGCGTCATGGATATGCAAATAATTACTCTGGGGTGCAAATCCGATGGTGCCTCCAGCAGTCACATTCTGGAGCGTGGTATTCGGGAATGTCCCTCCACCATTGTACTGGTTATTGATGATCCACTGGCTATTGCCTGTGTTGCTGCCCGGGCCGCCTCCATTAAGGCTGAAACTCAAGCCACCGCTTTCGAAGTCTTCCGTGTACAACTGCACATCCTGCGCACCGGCAATACCTACCAATAGCAGAAATAATATTCCCAGAAGTGACCGGAGTTTACGGCTGAAAATAAGTGGTATACAAAGAACCATTATGCAATTTCAGATCAAGAATAAGTATCAAATATAATAATATATCATCTCTGTGCATCCTTCGCACTGTTTATTCCTGGAATTTCAATAATTCGCTCTGAGAAGATGGATTTATAGTTTGACTGGCATAAAAAAGCCCCCCGGATATCCGGGGGGCTTTTCAGGTAAAAGCTTAGATTAAGGACTTAGCGCACAACGCTAAGCGTCTTCGTTTTCGCTTCCGTGTTGCTCATCAGACGAACCTGGTAAAGACCATTTTCAACCTGACCAGCATTGAAGGTGAATTTGTAGACCAATTCTGATTCCACATCACCGCCGTAGATCTTGGCCACCACGCGACCGGTCATATCTACCACGTCGAGCGTCACCTTGTTCTGAACGTTGGAAACAAACTTGATTTCCACCTGATCAGCGGCAGGGTTCGGATAAACACCTACGATTTCCATATCACCCTTCTCAGCTACATCGAAAGTCTGCTCCAGAGGGGAATTATCGTTGCTGGTGTCGTCAGCACCATCTCCGTAAACCAGGTTCTGGCAGTGTTGCACAAAATTGCCTGAGCAATCGACGGCAGTCCAGCAGCGAACCACGGTGTAATCCGGGCAGCAATCGAGGTCGAGCGCAAAGTCACCAGCACCTGATGCATTTCCACTCATGATCTGCTGACCATTTACAAGGAATGTACCGCTGTAAGTGAACCATCCACCGAATCCATTTTCAGAGTTGGAAAGGTTGTTTGCACCGTTTCCAAGCTGGAATCCGAAGTAATTGTTGGAAGGAGCGTGAACGAGGTTAATGGCAGAACCTGCATACGCACCGTAACCCACCAGTTCTGTGCCAGTTCCGGCCTGCAGCAGGTAGTACATCCAATCCTGGAAGTTTGCGTCTATGCCGTTGCAGTCAGCCTTGAAGCTGGTCATGAATGCCTGAGTGCTCCATGCAGCCCAGTTCAGGCCATTGCCGAAGGTCACGTCCACATCGAAACCGCTTGTGTTATCGTAAGCGTTGTGCATACGAGCCACAAGGTGAATCGTTCCATCTTCGAACTGCACCAGCTCTCCGCTCTCAACCTGATACCAGCGGTAAGTGCTTGGCATTGAGAACAAAGCCATTGCCCAGTCAACCGGATAATTGCATGGATTAGAGCCGAGGTCAGGAGTTGCGATATCACACACTGCAATCTCACCTTCCTCGAGGTTTGGCGCATCGCCGATAGTGTACTGTTCATAAGAAACTGTCACATCATCGTCGCAGTTATCTGTTGCGAAAATTTCAGGAACAGCAGGCAGGTCAGCACCACACTCCATGTTCATGTCAGCAGGGTACTCGCTCAGCATCGGATCCACGTCATCAAGGATGGTGGCAGTGTAGGAGATGGATGAGCTGTTACCGCACTCGTCAGAAGCGGTGTACACTACGTAGATAGTACCGTTGCCGCATTCGTCCAGACCCGGATCAACGGATACTTCGATGGTCACTTCGCCGCAGTTGTCTATAGCAGAAACCTCAGCTGGCATCCAGTTTTCAGGAGCGCAATCGTATGATTCATTCTCAGGAACGAAATTGAACACAGGAGCAGTCCAGTCGTACACCCAGTACGTGGTAGACGCTGATCCTGTGTTACCACAGTCGTCAGTTGCGGTCCATGTGCGAACGATTGAGAAGCTCTGTGGGCACTCACCCGGGAACACTTCGTCAATGAAAGCAATCTCGAGTTCTTCGTCACAGTTGTCTGTAGCTTCAGCCATACCGTACACGATCTCTTCGTCACACTCGAACTCACCACCCTGAGGCGCCAATACGACAGGATCGGTGGTGTCTTCGATGGTTACTGTCACTGTGTGTGACGCACTGTTGTTACAGTTATCAGTAGCAGTGATGGTGTAAGTTACAATAGTTGTGCAACCGTCAGTTGACGATGCCATTTCAGTGCTGTACTCGAGTTCATCGTCACAGTTGTCAGAGAACCACGCAGTAGGGGTTTCATACACTTCGTCACACTCCACAGTGAAGTCAGCTGTTGCTTCTTCGAGCACAGGAGCTACTTCGTCAGTGAGTGTGATGATCTGAGTAAACTCTGAGTAGTTCTCACAGTTGTCCCATGCACCATAGGTACGAATGATGCGGCCCTGACAGCCACCGCTAACCGGCTCATCGCTGACAACCTGGATTTCCACTTCGCCATCGCAGTTGTCTGCGGCAGTTACGTAGATACCGGAGTAGTTATCGCATGGTAAATCGATTTCGAGGAGACCTTCGAAGACTGGAGCGGTAGTGTCCTGTACATTGATTAACTGGGTCAGGCTGGTGCTGTTGTCACACTCGTCAGTCACGGTGTACGTGCGCTGGATTACGTAGCTGTTTTCGCACTGACCAGGAACGATCACTTCTGTTACTGCTTCAGTGAGCTCACCGCAGTTGTCAGATGCTTCCCAAGATGCGGCAGGAATTTCCTGATCACATTCTACGGTCACATCTTCAGCGATCACGAGAACCGGAGCTGTAGTGTCGTATACCCAGTAGGTGGTAGTCGCTGAT
>JBKDGH010000036.1:0-43688 GCA_046336655.1 Flavobacteriales bacterium
ATGAAGACCTGATCGTATTTCCGAATCCGGCCACTAATGAGGTGAGGATTCAGAATGTGTCCGATGAGGCCATCCTCGAAGTAAGCCTTATTGATCTCACCGGACGCATTTGCCGCAGCTGGGGCACCGGAGTTCCGGTATACGATCTTTCCGATGTGTCATCGGGACATTACCTGCTGAAGATTCGTCAGGATTCTGGATATACTATCAAGCAGTTGATCAGGCGTTGACTTCAGAGGTCGCGTTTTCCCGCTCGTGAATGGCGATCACTGCCGCAACAGTGCAGGTGATGGTGGAAATCGTTACACCTATAAACGGTATCAGGTAAATCAGATTGAACACAGCGCCGTTTCCGACAGCCAGTCCTTTCATCGAACGAATGGTCAGAATACTCTGACGCATGGTCAGCCGGCGTCGCTCAAATACGTAATCGAGGGTTGAAAATCCGAAGAAGTACGCACCGATTGCGAATGAAAGGAGCGGAACCAGCGGTGCAAGAATGATTGCAAAAGGTGGGAACAGCAGCGTCAGTGCAAGTTGAAGCGATATCAGTGCCCAACCGGTGAACAATTCCATGAACAGGTTTCTCAGCGCGATGGCGATGCCACGGAATACATCCTTTATAAAAAGCTGAAGGTGAAAGGGGTATGTTTTGCCGGTGAGTATTTCTTCGGTACGTTCACTGAGGATGGCCATTACCGGTGACATGAGAGCGAGGAGCACATACTTTGACAGTTTTACGAACGTGTAGAAGGCAGCGATCCATAGTACGAAACTGGCCGCGAAGGAAGAAATGTCCATGAGTACGTCGCGGAATGCTTCCCAGCCGCTGTCCGAATTCATCGGAGTATAATCAATGAGCGGCCGAATGAGATCCATGGCATAATTGACCCCCCTGCGAATCAGGGCTACAGCGCCCATTCCGAGCAGAATGGAAAGCACGATGGGATACAGAAAGTAAATAGCAAGGCCGTTGGAAAAGATGAATAGCCACGACCTGATCCATGTTCTCAGGCCAAGCCCAAGATCGCGTGTAAAGGTAGAGGCCATTCTCACTGACTTGCGGAGCGTCAGACTCCTGTGGATTTAATCTTCATCGTCATCTCCGTCGTCAGAGGCATTATCAGCGACATCCTCGCTTTCATCCTCATCGTTGTCGGAGTCCTCTTCTTCGTTGTCCTTGAAGCTGTCGAAGTCGCCGATGGCAAGGCCGTCATTGTCCTGATTCTCTTCCTCATCGACCTTCATGTTCTTGTCGATCTTGAACAGGTAGATCGCATCGTCCGTGCGGATTTCAAGAGCCTTGATAAACTCTCCCTTCGGTGTAGTGAAGGAGATGAGGTTATCATTTTCGAATCCGTTTGGGAAGTGTCGATTAATAAGATCGATGTGTTCCTGAGAGATGGTTTTGTAATCCTTGATGATGCGCTTCAGTGACATGCCTCGTCCCGTTGATTAATGATTGAGCAACCATGCAAATATGAGAGGAGCAACGATAGTTGCATCACTTTCGATGATAAATTTTGGTGTGGTGATATCGAGTTTGCCCCACGTGATTTTCTCGTTGGGCACTGCACCGCTGTATGAGCCGTAGCTGGTAGTGCTGTCTGAGATCTGACAGAAATAGCCCCAAAAGGGAATGTCATGCATCTCCATGTCCTGATACAGCATCGGAACCACGCAGATCGGGAAGTCGCCGGCAATACCTCCACCTATCTGGAAGAAACCCACTCCCTGCCCGCCGGAGTTGTCCGTGTACCACTTCGCAAGCCACTGCATATATTCGATGCCACTCTTCATGGTGGAGGCATTGAGCTCTCCTTTGATGCAGTAGCTGGCAAAGATGTTACCCATGGTGCTGTCTTCCCAGCCCGGAACAACAATCGGCAGGTTGCGCTCAGCTGCTGCGAGCATCCATGAATTTTTTGGGTCAATCTGATAGTACTCTCCCAGCACTCCGCTGTTGAGCATCTGATACATATACTCATGCGGGAAATAGCGCTCGCCATTGTCTTGCGCCTTTTTCCACAATGCATGTATGTGTTTCTGCAGACGACGGAATGCCTCTTCTTCCGGAATACACGTATCCGTCACGCGGTTGAGTCCGCGTTCGAGTAAATCCCATTCCTGCTGTGGGGTGAGGTCGCGGTAGTTTGGGACGCGCTCGTAATGATCATGCGCCACGAGGTTCATGAGGTCTTCTTCCAGGTTGGCGCCAGTGCAGGAGATGATATCCACTTTGCCCTGGCGGATCATCTCAGCTAGGGAAATTCCCAGTTCTGCGGTGCTCATCGCTCCTGCAAGCGTAATCATCATTTTTCCGCCTTTGGTAAGATGAGCTTCGTAACCTTTCGCTGCATCTACCATTGCTGCTGCGTTGAAATGGAGGTAGTTCTTCTCCATGAACTCGCGAATGGAAGTGTATTGGCCCATGATTATTTTATGGATTTCAGGCGGCAAATATAGACGAGTCAAAGGTGCGCAGAGGAAGTTGATTCACGAATCATAAATTCACTTTTTTCGCTGCCAGATGTGCCGGGAATTCGGAACTTGCCGCACACCGCCAAACTCCTTTTGCAATGTCATACTGTGATTATGTGCTGAAGCCGGAGTGCGATCCCCTGCACCGGCATTATCACGACTGTTTTTACGGCTTTCCGATTGAGGATGACAATGAGTTGTTCGGTCGCCTGGTGATGGAAATCAATCAGGCCGGACTGAGCTGGCTGACCGTTCTCAAAAAGGAGAAGCACTTCCGGATGGCGTTCGACAATTTTGATCTGGAAAAAGTGGCGCTTTACGGTGAAGACGACCGGCAGCGGCTGTTATCAGATGCCGGCGTCATCCGCAATAAACTCAAGGTGGAGGCAGCCATTCACAATGCAGCGGTGATTCTTGCGCTTCGCAGGAAGCATGGTTCCTTCCGGCAGTGGCTCGATCTGCATCATCCGCTTGAAAAAGAGGCATGGGTGAAATTGTTCAAGGCTCATTTCCGCTTCACCGGAGGTGAGATTGTCAATGAGTTTCTGATGAGCACCGGCTATCTGCCGGGAGCGCACCATAAGAATTGCGCGGTTTACCACGAAGTACTTAAGTCTCAGCCTCGCTGGTTGACTGCATGAAAAGCATGACATGAGAAAAAAGTGAGTTTTCAGTGGCTGCTGCGGAAGTGCTATGCGCATTATCTTGCCACCCATGGAGACGTATTACAAACCAGAAGACCTCAAAAAGTTTGGTCAGATCGGCGAATTCGGTAAAGACCTCGCGGATAAATTTTTCTCATATTACGGAGATGTGTTCAAGGATGGTGCGCTGACCGCCCGCGAAAAATCGCTCATCGCGCTGGCTGTTGCACATGCCGTGCAATGTCCGTATTGCATTGACGCCTATACGTCAGACACGCTTGAAAAAGGGTGTACCGAAAACCAGCTGATGGAGGCAGTGCATGTGGCAGCAGCAATCCGCGGCGGCGCCTCTTTGGTGCATGGAGTGCAAATGATGAATCATGCCAAAAAGCTGATGATGTGAGTGTGAAATCACTTTTGGCCCAGGGTCATCAACTTGCAAGTCCGGAGGCTCAACTAAGCCGGCTGCATGAAGGGAGTTTTCCGGATTTTCGGGGAAAGCTATCCGGTTGCGGAATGTATCCGCTTCGTCCAACGCGCCTGGACATTTTTCAGGTCAATCTCGGAAAGATGTGTAATCAGACGTGCAAGCATTGTCACGTGGATGCCGGCCCCGATCGCAAAGAGATTATGACGCGCGAAACAATGGAAGAGTGCCTTCGGATTCTTCGGGCGCATGATATCCAAACGGTGGATCTGACCGGTGGAGCACCTGAGATGAATCCTCATTTTCGATGGTTCGTGGAGGAGCTATCAGCACTTGGAAAGCACATCATCGTGCGGTGCAATCTCACCATTATTCTGGCCAACAAGAAGTACCACGATCTTCCTGAATTTTTCGCTGCCCACAAGGTTGAGGTGGTGTCATCCCTGCCTCATTACACTGGAGTGCGCACCGACAGGCAGCGGGGAGAAGGTGTGTTTGAGAAGTCCATCAATGCGCTGAAGATGCTGAATGCCGTGGGTTACGGTGTGGAAGGTTCAGGATTGAAACTGAATCTTGTGTACAATCCGACAGGAGCCATTCTGCCTGGTCCGCAGTCCACCCTGGAAGTGGATTACAAGCGGGAGTTGCTCAATCAGTTCAATATTCAATTCAATCAGTTGTACGTGATTACCAACATGCCGATCAGCAGGTTTCTGGATTATCTGATTGCCAGTGGCAATTACGAGGAATACATGCAGAAGCTTGTGGAGTCATTCAATCCGCGCGCGGCAGAAGGAGTGATGTGCAGAAATACGCTCTCCGTGTCATGGGACGGATACCTATACGACTGTGATTTTAATCAGATGCTCGACATCCGGGTGAACGGGAGTTCCGTGCACGTTTCATCGTTTGACCGCACTGTGTTGGAGCAACGGGAAATCGTGTTGGATCAGCATTGTTTTGGCTGTACCGCAGGGCTTGGGTCAAGCTGTGGTGGGCAAACTGATGCCTGAGACAAAATCGGTCAGAGCACTCGCTTAACCGCTTCGCGAATCAGGAAGCGGCGGATTTTTTTATCGAGTTCCTTGTTGAACGGATCTTTCAGAATGTACTGAAATTTGAGTTGCAGCGCGTCGACCCGCACACCGCTTGTCTTGAGCGCGAATGACCCGGGTTGAATTTCGTGGTGAAAAGGTTTGAGCACGTCGATAAGTTCACTTTCCAGTGCGGCAATATCAGTTACCTTTTTTGGATCTGCTTCAAACTCAAGCGTGGTTTTCTTGAGGTCGCGCCGCGTGTAATTAATGATTTCCTTGGTGAAGACGAGGTTGTTCGGGATGAAGATCATATCGTCGTCTTCATTCAGCAGCTGCACATTGGTAAGGGTGATGTCAACGATTTTTCCCCTGTGCTTATCGATCATCACCTGATCGCCAATGGTGATTACCCGGGCAAATGTGAGGTACATCCCGTTGATGAGATTCGAGATGTAATCCTTCGTCATGAGCACTACTGCTGCCGCGATAAGTGACAGGGTCGTGAAGGCTTCCTTGACAGAAATGTTGAAAATGGAAAGAACCAAGGTAATTCCGAAAAGTCCGTAGAGAATCTTCGAAATGTGATTAACTCCTATGGTGAAGTTGTCTTTTTTCCTTGAAGGGTCAGCAGTGCGGTAAAACAGGAAGATGGCACCCTTGATGGCTTCCACCACGATAAATGCGGTAATGAACCGGTAGAGGGTATGGCCGAACAACTCCTGAGCTCCCAGCTGGCGGGTCAGTGCATCGTATGGCTTGCGCAATATGATCACCGCTGCAAGCATCAGCAGGACTCCGAGCAGGTTGAGCAGTCGTGAAGCAGTCATTGGCTGTTGATCACTTGTCGTAATAGCCGAGTATTTCGAGTACTTCCTTTGGTTTTTGTTCGTGGGTAAATTCCTTGTACTTCAGTTTCCCTTTTTCGTCGCAGTCTATCAGGATGTGACGGGGTGAAGGCACCAGACAGTGGTGTATACCGCCAAAGCCTCCGAGGGTTTCCTGATACGCGCCGGTATTGAAGAAGCCGATGAATTGTTCCTGATCGGGATAGTAACGCGGCAGGTAGATCGCGTTAGTATGTTGCTCAGAGTTGTAATAATCATCACTGTCGCAGGTAAGTCCGCCAAGGAATACGCGCTCATAGGTTTCATCCCAGTTATTGATAGGGAGCATGATGAAGCGCTTGTTAATCGCCCATGTATCGGGCAAAGTGGTCATGAATGACGAGTCAATCATATTCCACTTCTCGCGATCGTTCTGTTCCTTTTGATAGAGGATTTTGAATATGGCACCACCGCTTTCGCCTACAGTGAATGATCCGAACTCTGTGTAGATGTGCGGAACAGGCACACCGGCGTCTTCGCATGCGGCTTTGACCTGACGCAGGATTTCGGTGACCATGTATTGGTAGTCGAAGTTGTAGGCCAGTGAATTTTTTATCGGGAAACCACCTCCGATGTTGAGGCTGTCGAGCGTCGGGCAAATTTCCCGGAGTTCACAGTACACTTTGAGGCACTTTACCAACTCATTCCAGTAGTACGAGGTATCCTTGATTCCGGAGTTGATGAAGAAGTGAAGCATTTTTAGCCTCAGGTTAGGATCATCATGAATCACCTTTTTGTAAAACCGGGTGATGTACTTATACCCTATTCCCAGGCGCGATGTATAAAACTCAAACTTTGGTTCTTCTTCACTGGCAATTCGGATGCCGATGTCGAGTGTTTCAGTAACCCGCTCTTTGAACTCATTCAGTTCATATCCATTGTCGATGATCGGAATGATATTTTCAAATCCGGCTGAGCGAAGCTCCAGGATTTTTGCAACGTATTCTTCTTTTTTGAAGCCGTTGCAAATGACCGTCTGATCCTTGTTGATCTTTTTGAGCTGAAAAAGCCGCTTGACAAGATCGATGTCATACGCTGATGACGTTTCGAGGTGAATGTCATTCTTCAGTGCCTCCTCCAACACATACCGGAAGTGCGAACTTTTCGTGCAATAGCAATAGTGGTATTCCCCTTCATAGCCCACCTCTTCCTTGGCATTCCTGAACCAGGTTTTGGCCCGCTGAATATTCTGCGAGATTTTCGGTAGGTAAGTAAACTTGAGCGGGGATCCGTATTTCTTCACCAGTTCCATGAGCGGAACATTGTGAAAAAGAAGTGAGTTGTCTTCCAGTCGGAATTCTTCCTGGGGCCAATCGAACGTCTGTTCAATCAGGTCAATGTATTTTGTCTTCATTCCTCGGAGAGGCGGTCAAATGGGGTTGATTTTTCGAGATGCAATGTTAACTCAGAAAGGGGTTATAAACTGTGCCTCAGGGTTAAAACTGATGCGAATCCTCTCGGGATGGGTAAGTGGCCGGCAAACGGACATTTCATCGCTCTCAGATCCACTTCTGACGCCGGAAGTAGACGATCATTCCGGCTACGATTACTGCCATGCCCGTCAGCACATAGAAATAGCCGTAGCGCCACTCGAGCTCGGGCATATACTGGAAGTTCATGCCGTACACTCCAACGATGAAGGTCAGGGGAACGAAAATCGTAGTGATGATGGTCAGCACTTTCATCACCGAGTTGGTGCGGTACGACAGGCTTGAATGATAGAGGTCGAGCAGCGTGAGCATCATCTCCCTGTACATCGCGAGGTTTTCCGTTTCGGCCAGGATGTGATCCGAAAGGTCGCGGTAGTACTTGCTTACTCCTTTGTCGACTTCACTGTGCAATACATTGATGACCTCACGCAGCGGATCGATGTTGCGCTTGAACCGCAGAATGTCTTTGCGAAGGTTGAGAATGCGGTGCAGGGTGAGTTCGGAGGGCTTTCGCAATACTGCGGACTCCAGCAGGTCGATCTGGTCGGCGTACCGCGCACTCACTGCGATGTAATTGTCGACGATCACATCGAGCAGGAGATAGGCCAGGTATTCGGCATCGCGCGAGCGCACCACGCCTCGTGAAGCCCGGATACGTTCGCGGATGGGATCAAACGGGTCGCCTGCCTGTTCCTGAAAGGTGATCAGGAATTTCTTTCCGATGAGCATGCTGAACTGTTCGTGTCTCGCAGTGTCAGGCATGTTGGTCAGCTCAATGCTTTTCATCGTGACGAACAGATGATCCTTTCCGATCTCCACTTTGGGCCTGCTGGTGGTATTCATGATGTCTTCCAGCAGCAAAAAGTGGATATCGAACATTCCGCCAATTTTTTCAACTATCGCTGCGTCATGCACTCCGTCCACGTCGATCCACGTCGTGTGTGAAGGGTTCGCGTACTGACTGAGTTCTGTAAAATCCTTTACCTCCTGTTCTTCCAGTTCGGTTTCGTTGAAACTCATGACACGGATGCGCACGGCGGATGCGCGCGATTCCCCGACGTAAACCAGTGCTCCAGGTCCCAATCCGACTTTTACGGTGCGATGCGCCATGCGATGAACTTTACTGCCTCAAAGATGCGCACCGAATCTGCTTCCCCACGAAGGACAGGTTAATAAATGCCGCCATTATGGTGAAAATCATGGCTTCCGGGTGTGCACCTTGCCATCAAAACAGAACGACAAGTGAATGTTCATCTGATCGCAATTGGCGGAAGTGCCATGCACAATATGGCCATTGCCCTGCACCGTAAAGGGTTTCATGTGACAGGCAGCGATGATGAAATCGTAGAGCCCAGCAAGTCGCGTTTGCAGGTCTGCGGTCTGCTGCCTGAATCCATCGGATGGGATCCGACGAGGATTCACTCCGGACTGGATGCTGTTATCGTGGGGATGCACGCCCGGGGAGATAATCCAGAGCTGCTGAAGGCGCAAGAACTTGGACTGAAGGTGTATTCCTATCCGGAGTACTTGTACGAGCAGACGCGTTACAAAACACGCGTGGTGATCGGAGGAAGTCATGGTAAAACATCCATCACGGCAATGGTGCTGCACGTGGCTGCGCATGCAGGAGTGGACACGGATTACATGGTAGGCGCACAGCTCGCGGGATTTGATTGCATGGTGCGCCTCACCGAAGCGGCTGCGTTTGCCGTGCTCGAGGGCGATGAATATCTTTCGTCACCCATTGACCTGCGTCCTAAATTCCACCTTTATCAGCCGGATATTGCGTTGATTAGCGGTATTGCCTGGGATCATATCAATGTGTTTCCCACGTTTGAGAATTACGTAGATCAGTTCAGAGTTTTCACCGAAAAAATTACCCAAGGCGGCAGTCTTATTTATTGCGAGGCCGATCCTGAAGTAAAGCGTGTGGCAGAGTCTGTGCGAGAGGATATCCGACGCGTTCCCTATGACGTACATCCGCATGTCATAAGAAATGGTGTCACATCGCTGATTACGGATAAGGGTGAGGTGCCCCTTAAAGTATTCGGGCGGCATAACCTGCAAAACCTCAATGGTGCGATGCAGGTATGTCTGGCCATGGGAATTCCAGCGGATGCATTTTATTCAGCCATTCAGTCATTCGGCGGAGCGGCCAAGCGTCTGGAGCTCGTGATGAAGAATGACCTCAGTGCGGTATACAAGGACTTTGCACACTCCCCGTCCAAGTTGAAAGCCACTACGGATGCACTCAAGGAACAGTATCCCGACCGGTTGCTCGTGGCATGCATGGAACTGCACACCTTCAGCAGTCTCAACGAACAGTTTCTGGATGAATACAACGGCGCTATGAAGAAGGCAGATCGCGCAATCGTCTATTTCAATCCACACACCATCGCGCACAAGAAGCTCAAGCCGATCACGAAAGAACAGGTGCGCAGGGCATTCGGCGATAAACGCATTGAAGTATTTACAGACTCAGGAAAGCTTACAGAAACCCTGAAGGGAATGAACTGGACAGATGCCAATTTGCTGATGATGTCCAGTGGGAATTTTGATGGAATCGATTTTGCGCGTCTTGCCGGAGAATTGCTTCGCGCTGTGCGCAATTAACCGAGTCCCACGTCGAGCATCATCATCACCAGGAATCCGCCCATGAATCCCATGGTGGCAATGTCGGTGTATTTATCCTGTTGCGTTTCGGGAATCACTTCTTCGACCACAACGTAGATCATGGCACCGGCTGCAAAGGCCAGTGCGTAGGGCAGAATGGGTTGCATCTGAATCACAGCCAGCGCGCCGATCACTCCCGCAAAGGGCTCGACAATAGCGGACAGCTGTCCGTAAAAGAAGCTCTTCCTGCGGGAGAGTCCGAGGCGGCGCAGCGGAAATGACACCGCGATGCCCTCCGGAAAATTCTGAAGTCCGATTCCGATGGCCAGAGCGAGCGCCCCGCCGATGGAGGCCTCCGGAATGCCAGCAGCCACGCCGCCAAAAAGCACACCCACAGCAAGTCCCTCGGGAATATTGTGGAGCGTGATGGCAAGTACAAGCAGGAGCGTTTTGTTGAGCTTGGTTTTTACGCCTTCTGCTTTGCTTTCGGGGAAATTGATGTGCAGGTGAGGTAGCCATTTATCCAGCCAATACAGAAATCCTGCACCGAAGGCAAAGCCAATAGCTGAGGGAACTGCGCGCATAAACCCTTCTCCTTCGCTCATTTCGATAGCTGGCGCGAGGAGCGACCAAAAGCTGGCTGCCACCATTACACCGCCCGTGAAGCCGAGCATCCCGTCGAGGGTTTTGCGTTTGAGGTCTTTGAACAAAAAGACGAGTGCTGCGCCTGAAGCGGTGACGAGCCAGGTGAATACCGTAGCAATGAGTGCACCGGTAACGGGATGAATGCCTGAAAAGAAATTCAGAATGGGTTCAAAGAGGCTGTGGTTCTCGATCATAGTTCCTGAATAAGAATATACTGCGAAGTAGTCGCACTGATTTGTACGATCTGATGGGAAGGAAGGCGTTCCACCTGGCAACTGGAATCGTACTCCAGGCGCTCTTGCAGCCGGATCTTTTGTCCGGGCATCAACTCAAGCATAGTGAGATGCCTCAAAAATGCGGCGCTGTGATCCTTCACGCCTCGCACTACTGCCTTCTTTCCCGGCTGCAGTTCATGCAAAGCAATCAGCTCACGGGGGGCGAATTTTCCGTTGCTGTCGGGAATAGGGTCGCCATGCGGGTCGTGCGACGGATAGCCGAGAAACCCATCCAGGCGCTCAATGAGTTTGTCGGACTGCACATGTTCAAGTTGCTCGGCTACTTCATGGACCTCATCCCAGGTAAATCCGAGTTTTTCGACGAGAAACATTTCCCAGAGCCGGTGCTTTCTGATTACCGATACCGCGATTTTCCGGCCTTTGGAGGTGAGTTCCGCTCCCTGGTATTTAGTATGCCGGACATACCCCTGTTCATCGAGCTTCTTGAGCATGTCAGTCACACTGGAAGCCTTCATCTCAAGGCGCGCAGCGATGGCGTTGGTGCTTGCTGTTCCGTCGGTTTCCTGTCCGATCGAATAGATGCTTTTAAGGTAGTTTTCGAGGTGAGTGTTCATGAGGAATTGAGACAAATATAAAAATAAATTTAGACAAGCCTAAAAAATTATTTAGTTTTGCCGGTATGCTCTGGCGAAGGCTGTTCTTTCTCGTGTTCTGCATGACTGTTACCCTTGGCGGGTGGTCTCAGCGGCCCGGACGACTCGTCAGCGGAGGAGAGCCTGTCTTTCCGGCTTTAATCCGTTGGTCTGCAGATAAGGGTGTTGCGGTGGAATCTGACGGAACATTCACATTGCCCTTACCACTGCCGGATTCGGTCATGGTGCAGGCTCTGGGATTCGTGTCGCGGACAGTTGCAGTGCCCGATGAGGGTTTTCTGGAGATCGAACTCGAGCCGCGATGGGACATGTTGCAGGAGGCGGTGGTTACCGGAACGCTTGCGCCGGTGAGTCTGATGCAAAGCCCGGTTCGCGTGGAAGTGCTTTCGGGCGAAATGCTCAACCGCTTCCCTGCACGTTCGGTTTCCGAGAGTCTGAATTTCATGAATGGTATCCAGGAGACATACAATTGCGGGATATGTGGTACAAATGACATTCATCTGAATGGCATGGAAGGGCCGTATACGCTGATTCTCATAGACGGGATGCCCGTGATGAGCGCTCTTGCTTCGGTCTACAGCATGAATGCGATTCCCGATGCTCTTGTGGATCGGATTGAGGTCATCCGCGGGCCAGCATCTGCCGTTTATGGCAGTGAGGCGATGGGTGGAGTGATCAATATCCGGACACGTCGCGCAAAAGGGGGAAAGGAATGGTTTGCGGAGGCGGAAGGCACGACGCACGGCCAGCAGGATTTCACGCTGGGCGGAAGCAGGAGATGGAATGAACGTTCGGGTATTCTCTTCGCAGCAAATGCTTCACGTAATACGCTCATCGTAGACGAAAACGGGGACGGATTTACTGACATACCGCTGGTGCAGCGCTACGGTGGATTGATTAAATGGGACCGCACGGGACGGGTGATTTGGAATGCCGCTCTTCGTCCATACATCGAAGACCGCTGGGGCGGACAGAATGCCTGGAAACCGGAATGGCGTGGTAAAGAGGGCATTTATGGCGAAAGCATCCGCACGCGGAGAGTGGAAGCGACGGCGAGTGCGCATTTTCCAAAGCAGTGGATGCTGGAAGCGTCGGCGGTCTATCATTTCCAGGATAGCTATTACGGGCTGATGCACTACATGGCCGATCAGCAGACCGGATTCATTCATCTTTCGCGTGTGGTGCAGCAGGGAAATCACTTGTTTCGGTTCGGAAATACCCACCGCCTGAACCGTTACCGGGACAATTCGCCGTTGTTTATTGATGAACGCCGCTGGATTCCCGGAGTCTATGTCCAGGATGAATGGAATCTTCCAGGCCATTGGTCGGCCCTGATTGGATTCCGGGTGGACTCCCATCGCGAGCATGGCTTTGTGGCTGCACCGCAATTGAACGTCCGCTATGCAAATGACAAAGGATTTACGTGGCGCTTTAATTCGGGAAAGGGCTTCAGGTACGTGAGCTTGTTTGCTGAAGATCATGCAGCACTCACCGGTTCGCGCACCGTTATAATTGAAGAACAGCTTCAGCCGGAAGAATCATACACAATAAGTTCCGACGTGTCCGGTGTGTTTCATGCAGGTGAAAAAGGTCTGGCTGGATGTTCGGTGAATGCGTTTGCATCGCGCTTCGGAAACAAGATATTGCCGGATTACGACAGCGATCCGGATTTGCTGGTTTACCGCAATATGGATGGCGTGGGATTCGTGAAGGGCGTGAATGCGGACGCCTATTATTCACACTCCAGCCGTTTCAGAATATCTGTGGGTGTGACCTGGCATGAGGTCTATGAGCGCGAGGCAACAGGAGCGCGCACATGGCAGTTGTTCACTCCCCGCTGGTCATCGATGGGAGCGTTGTATTGGAAAATGACAAAGCATTGGGACATCACATGGAATATGAAGAGGATTGGGGTGATGCCCCTTCCTGAGGTGGAGGATGTCAGTGTACGACCGATGCACTCCGAGCCGTTTGCACTGCATCATGTGCAATTGCGGTATCAGTCGGCGCGCGGACTGGAAGTGTGGGTTGCCCTGCGCAATGTGTTTGATTACACCCAGCCCGCTCCGCTCATCGGAGCAGAAGATCCCTTCGGAGAGGCATTTGATGCTTCCTACATCTACGGGCCGCTTCAGGGTCGCAACGGAGTGATTGGAATGCGCTATCATTTCTCCGGATCCTGAGGGATTCTTTCGACCTTAGCGGGGTGAAGAAGCTGGTACTGATACGACATGCAAAATCCCTTCGTGATGGCACTGTGTCACGCGACATTGACCGTCCGCTGAATGACCGCGGCCTTCGTGATGCACCTTTCATGGCAGCGCGCTTTGCCCAATCGCTGGGTGATGAGGTGGATTTATTGGTGATCAGTCCGGCGAAGCGAACGACAGATACAGCAGGTTATTTTGAGCGCGCATTGGGGAGGAGAGTAGCTCGCAAATCAGAACCCGGGATTTATGAAGCATCGCTGGGTGATTTGATTCGGGTAGTTGAGCAATTGCCCGGGGAAGCCAAATGCGTGGTCATGTTTGGCCACAATCCCGGATTCAGTATGCTCACGGAATATTTATCCGGTGAATGGGTGGACATGCCTACCTGTGGGATTGCTTTGCTGGAAATGCATATCCGGCAGTGGAATGAAACAGGGAAGGGCGTCGCATCCTTGATTGATTTTGATTATCCGAAAAAGCATCTGGTATGAAATGGGATTCGCGCACAGTGTGGGCCATTGCAGGAATCATCACGATGGGTGTGGTGTGCTATGTGTTTTCAACCATCCTGATTTATCTGATCGTGTCAGCGGTAATCGGATTCATTGGCGATCCTGCAGTTTCTTTTTTGCGGAGAATACGCATAGGTAATCGCAGTGTGCCCGGCTGGCTCGCAGCCAGTATCACGCTCATTCTTTTTATAGCCCTGTTCATCGGCATCATCGGATTGTTCATTCCGCTCGTGGTGCGGGAGGTGAATATGATTTCATCGATGAATCCTGAGGTGATTGTTTCGGGACTGATGGAGCGTCTGAACGCATTCACGATCTGGCTGAACGGACTCGGTCTGAGCTTCAGCGCAGATGAATTGTACCGGACGTTCGTGAATCAGCTCACAGGCACCATTTCACTGGATGGATTGACCGTGGCAGCAAACAATGTATTTGCTGTGGCAGGCAATTTCATAGCGGGATTTTTTTCGGTGCTATTCATGTCCTTCTTCTTTCTCAAGGACGGTTCGCTGTTTTACAAGATGGTATTTACCGTTACGCCCCGACGGTATATGGAAAAAGTGAAAAATATCCTGACCCATTCTCACCGGATGCTGAGCCGGTATTTCATTGGCTTATTGGCGCAGATGCTGATCATTATGGTGGTAGTTTCACTCGGATTGACACTTCTGGGGGTGCGCAATGCCCTGATCATCGGGGTATTCGCCGGGCTGGCCAATGTAATTCCCTACATCGGTCCGGTGATTTCTACGGTATTTGCATTGCTCGTTGGAATTACGACCGGCATTGCCGCTGAGCCGGATCTGGTGGTCACCACGCTGATTCTTAAGATACTTGCCGTATTTGGTGTGGCGCAGTTTCTGGACAATTGGGTCATTCAGCCCCTGGTGCTCGGTTCCAGCGTGAATGTGCATCCACTTGAATTGTTCATCGTGTTTCTTGCGGCGGCCACAGTCGGCGGGGTGCTGGGCATGGCTTTGGCGTTGCCGGTCTATACTATTTTGCGCATTACTGCCCGCGAGTTTTTCAATGAATTCAAAGTGGTGGAATCGCTCACGCGGGATATCGGCGGCTGACATTTCTCACCGGTTATGCACATTTCCGGAGACAGGGCTGCCGGTGCGCTATATTTGTCCCCCGTAACCACGATATCGTTACGGGAATGTCAGAACACACTAAATATATCTTCGTCACCGGTGGAGTGACGAGTTCTCTTGGAAAGGGAATTATTTCCGCCTCTCTCGCCAAACTTCTTCAGTCCCGCGGTTACCGGGTCACCATTCAGAAGCTCGATCCTTACATTAACGTCGATCCGGGCACGCTGAATCCTTATGAGCACGGTGAGTGTTTTGTGACAGATGATGGAGCTGAAACGGATCTCGACCTCGGGCACTATGAGCGTTTCCTGAACGTGCCGACATCTCAGGCCAATAATATTACCACTGGCCGTATTTACCAGAGTGTGATTGAGAAGGAGCGCAGGGGAGAGTACCTCGGAAAAACCGTACAGATTATCCCTCACATCACGGATGAAATCAAGCGTTGCATCCAGATTCTGGGAAGCAAGAACAGTTTTGATTTCGTGATTACAGAGATCGGCGGTACAGTGGGTGACATAGAGTCGTTACCATATATCGAGGCGGTTCGCCAGATGAAATGGGAAATGGATGAGGATTGCATTGTGGTGCATCTGACGCTGATTCCCTATCTCTCGGCAGCGGGTGAGTTAAAGACAAAACCCACCCAGCATTCAGTAAAGACACTGCTGGAAAACGGGGTACAGCCGGATATTCTCGTATGCCGCACGGAGCATCAGCTCAATCCACAAATCAGAAATAAGATTGCCAAATTCTGCAATGTGACTTCTAATGCGGTTATCCAGAGCATTGATGCCGAAACGATCTACGACGTGCCGGTTCTGATGATGGAGGAGAAACTCGATGAAGTGGTACTGGAGAAACTGAATGTGAAGGCGAAGAAGAAGCCTGACCTGAAGAAGTGGATGGACTTTCTCGATCGCTACAAGCATCCGAAGAATAAAGTCACCATTGCGCTTGTCGGGAAATATGTAGAGCTCAAGGATTCCTATAAATCCATTGCAGAGGCGTTTAATCATAGCGGTGCTGCGAACGAAACGCAGGTGGAAATCCGCTGGGTGCACAGTGAAGAGGTTTATGCGCGCAACGTGCATGAAAAGCTCGAAGGTGTGGATGGTATTCTCGTTGCACCTGGATTTGGTTCGCGTGGCATCGACGGAAAGATTGAAGCGATACGCTATGCCCGTGAGCAACGCATTCCGTTCTTCGGAATCTGCCTCGGGATGCAGATAGCTACCATCGAATTCGCGCGCAATGTGCTTGGTCTCACCGACGCCCACAGCACGGAGATGAAGGAGTATACACAGCACCCGGTGATCTGTCTGATGGCCGAGCAGAAGCGCATCGTCAACAAAGGCGGAACGATGCGGCTGGGAAGCTATCCCTGCCGCATTGTGAAAGGTACAAAAGCGTATAAGGCTTACGGGGAGGAGATGATCGAAGAGCGCCATCGCCACCGCTTTGAGTTCAATAATGATTACAAAGAGCAGTTTGAAAAGGCAGGATTCCGCTGCACCGGAATCAACCCCGACAGCGGCCTGGCCGAAATCATCGAGCTGGACAATCATCCCTACTTCGTGGCTTCCCAGTTTCACCCGGAATACAAAAGCACGGTAATGAATCCGCATCCGCTGTTTGTGTCATTTGTAAAGGCCGCATTGGACAACCAGAAGAAGCATTCTTCCGAAGAGAAAAAGCAGTCGAAGAAGGCGGCGGTGAATTAATCGCCTAACCTGCGGAGGTTTTTCCAGAATATAGTAAGGTCATTGCGCAATTTATAGTCTTTTGCGTACACGCTGTTCAGTTTCTGAATCTGACTTTGAGTTCTCACCCCGGACGGAATGTGCGAAAGGGGATGCACTACTCCCGGCTTGACACGGGGAAGTGCGACGCTCTGCAAATGCTCCGTTTGCGGACAAAAGCCTACCCACGATTTTTTACCGATGAGCACCCGGAACCAGTTAATCAAAAGTCCGGCGCGATGGGATGCGACAATGAGCAGCACCGGGAAGGCAATCAGCACTATAGCGCACAGAGCAATATCGAGCGCGCGTTTGCTCCTTTTGTTTTGTGGGCGTGAGATGGAGTTCACATCCAGCATGAAAATGTCACCGCTGGTTTCGATGCTGTTACTTCCGATGATGTAAAGGCTTTCGGGCGGTGCAATTTTAAATTCCACATCACGCGGACTCATTACGCTCATCGCGCTGATGATGTCCGAGGATGCCACATCCCTTGCGCAGAAAATCACCTGATCCACTTTATGCACCCGGATAATGTCTTCGAGTTGGGTCAAATTACCCGGAAACCCGTTTGGGGTTTCGTGCCCGGGAGCTACCCTGATCCATGCTCCGGTATGATTGCTCACCTGATCAAGAATCGTTTTTACCCGTTTTATTTCATCGTCCAGCCCTACGATTGCAATGTGTCCCAGTGCTTTCGGGCGCAATCCGGTTTTGCCTGTGCTGAGTAAATTGACAGCTATACGGTTGAGCACAAAGGCAAACAGTGTAAGTGCAATTCCGCCGAGCATCAGGGCTCTTGAAAAGCGCATCTGTTCGGGCAGGAGTGAATAGACTGTCAATACAACAAGCGAACTGATCACGAGCGGACGAACTGCACGCATGGGCTTGAGAGGCTTGTCGTATCCGCCACCGAGAAAGGTGCCAAGCAGCCAGAGTGCAAGCGCAGGTAGAAAGATTGCCAGCACCAGCCGGTTGTCATAAGGGATCGAGGTGTAATCAGAGTACCAGGTGCGAAGCAGCCAGAAGAGAGAGAAGGTGACAATTGCGTCGAGCGCGGGAAGAAAGATGGCCTTCACAAACCGCGACAATACAGCTACACCTGCGCGCAGCCAGATCGCGAGCTGGATAAAAAAGGAAAACCACTTCGCATGGCGCTCAGAAAAATGCTTGGTAGCAAAAATGACCATCGCATTGTAGAACACGTAGACGTAGTTCAGACTTCCTTTTTTTGTGCTCTCTCCTTTATAGTGAATGATTCGGGTATCGGGGTAATAGTAGTTTTTCCATCCTCCCTGAATGATGCGCCAGCTCAGGTCAATATCTTCTCCGTACATGAAGAAGGCCTCATCGAGCAGTCCCACCTGGTCGAGTGTTTTCTTTCGCATGAGCATGAATGCCCCGGAGAGAATTTCGATTTCATGGGTTTCATCCGCAGAGAGATTTCCCAGATGATAGCGCCCGAAGCGAGGAGATTTGGGAAACAGCGCAGAGAGTCCGAATATCTTGTAAAAAGCGACCGCCGGAGTGGGCAGTCCGCGCTTGGACTCCGGAAGAAAATGTCCTTTTCCGTCGACCATTCGCACACCCAACCCACCTGCATCGGGATGCTCGTCCATGAACTGCACCACCTTGTGGAAGGTGTCTTCCTGCACAACAGTATCCGGATTGAGCAGGAGCACATATTCTCCCTTGGCAAGGCGCATGGCCTGATTATTCGCTTTGGAGAATCCGGTGTTTTCAGTATTCGCGATCAGTTTAACCCATGGGAATTTTTCAGCTACCATGGCCACCGAGCCATCCACCGAGTTATTGTCCACGACAAATACCTCCGCCGTGATTCCTTCGCATGCCTTCTGCACGCTGATCAGGCACTGCTCAAGGAAGTACTTGACGTTGTAATTGACGATGACAACAGTGAGCTTCATCGTTTGAGTACAGCTTCGTAGGGTGTGCGCAACAGGATGCTTCTGCCGAGTGTGACCTCATCGGTATATTCAAGTTCGCCGCCCACGGCTACGCCTCGCGCAATGCTGGTAACCCGCAATCCAAGTGGTTCAATTTTCCGGAAAAGATAGAAGGCCGTGGTTTCTCCCTCCATGGTTGCGTTGAGTGCCAGAATGACCTCCTGCACCTCGCCCGACGTGAGTCGCTCCAGCAGGCTATCAATGCGCAGATCAGACGGACCTATACCTTCCATGGGAGAGATGATTCCTCCCAATACGTGATACCTGCCGGAGTATTGTCCGGTGGATTCGATGGCCATCACATCGCGGATATCGCGCACCACGCATACCACCGAGGCATCGCGGCGCGGCTCTTTGCAGATGGAGCATGTTTCGTCATCACTCAGGTTGTGGCAAGTCCGGCAATACTTGACATGCTCACGCAGGTTGGTCAGGGAATGTGCAAAGCGCTCCACCTCTTCCGGCTTCCGGCGGAGGAGATCAAGTACCAGGCGCAAAGCAGTTTTGCGACCGATGCCTGGCAAGCTTGCCACCTGATCAACTGCTTCTTCTATGAAACGGGATGACTGCACTGCACAAAGTTAGCGAAAGGGTAAGGCCTCAGGCGTGAGAGGTGTTCTTTGCCGGCAGGAGTGCCAGTCCGATGCAGGTCAGCGCTCCGTTCAGAATGAGCAGTTCGAATCCAAAGCGATAACCACCAAACAGGGTTTCGGAAAAATGATCCAGCAACCATGAGAGGAAAGGGGCCGCCAGACACACTAAGGGCACCAGCTTATCGTCCGGTTTGCGCTTCGTGAACATGCCATAGGCAAACAATCCGAGCAGCGGACCGTAGGTGTATCCTGCAATGGCGAGAAGGATGTCGATGATGGATTTGTCATTGATCCATTTGAATACAAAAACACAAATCAGAAACACCGCAGCGAACACCAGATGCACCTGTTTCCGTTTTGCCATGCGCTGTGCTTCGGTGAGATTCGGATTGCGCTGGATGCCGAGAATATCAATGCTGAATGATGCAGTAAGTGCCGTGATGGCGCCGTCTGCAGATGGAAACAGTGCGCTGATGAGCCCGATCAGAAAGATGATGGACACCGTTCCCGGCAGGTAATCCATGGCAATCGTCGGGAAAAGGTCATCACCTGTTACCGATAGGTTGAGAGTAGTTGCGTAGAGGTACAATAATCCGCCCAGAGCGAGGAAAAGGAAATTCACCAACACCAGTACAACGCTGAATGAGATCATGTTTTTCTGCGAATCACCGAGCGTGCGCACGCTGATGTTTTTCTGCATCATTTCCTGATCCAGTCCGGTCATTGAAATGGTGATGAACACTCCGCCGAGAATTTGCTTCAGCCAGAATTTGGGATGCTGCCAGTCGGTCACAAACAGATTCGTGTAGCCGGCATCTGACATTTGCTGAAAGGCGGCGGCCGGACTGATGTCCAGCCGGTTCAGGATGATCACCACGCACACCACCAGCGCGAGCAGCATAAACACCGTTTGCAGGGTGTCGGTCCACACGATGGTTTTTACCCCGCCTCTGTAGGTATAGGCGAGAATCATCAGGAGAATGATGATGGATGTGATGCCGAACGGGATATTCATGTTATTCAGCGGGATATTCATGTCATCCAGAATAAACAGCTGCAGCACATTGATCACCAGATAAAGACGAAGCGTGGCACCCAGTGTGCGCGAAACGATGAAGAGCAGCGCACCCGTTTTATATGATGCGATGCCAAAGCGATCATGGAGATAGGAGTAAATGGAGGTCAGGTTGAGCCGGTAGTAAAGCGGAAGCAATAGCCCGGCGACGATGAAGTAACCGATGAAGTAACCGGTGACTACCTGAAAATACGTGAAGCCTGCTGAGCCGACCGTTCCGGGTACTGAAACGAACGTCACTCCGGAAAGCGATGTGCCGATCATACCGAAGGCTACCAGGTACCAGGGCGCGGATTTATTGGCGCGGAAAAAGCTCTGATTGTCTGCCTTGCGGCTCGTGAACCACGAGATGACAAGGAGTGCACCGAAGTAAATGATGAGAATAGCGAGAAATAACCATTGCGACATGGTACGTGATTTTTCACGAAGGAAAGAGAATCCTGCGCCCGATCAGGCAGCGTTGTGCGGAGTTCCGAACGGGGTACTATGAATAGTGAGTGTACCCGCTCAGATGCACTTGAAGTAGTCAAATGGCTCCAGGCAATCGTCGCATTTGTACAGCGCTTTGCACGCGGTGGAACCGAACTGGGAGATCATGTGTGTATGTTCAGAGCCACAGCGGGGACATTTGATGGTGCGCACTTTTCCGAGTAAAAGTCCTTTGTCCGCGCTGTCTTTTTCCGGCGGGGCAATGCCTGTTTCACGGAGTTTTTCGCGTGCCTCATCGGTCATCCAGTCGGTGGTCCAGGGAGGCGAAAGTACCGTTTTCACTTCGTAGGACGCAATTTTCTTTTCCCGAAGAACTTCCGTGATGTCATCTTCGATGGCTTTCATGGCCGGGCAACCCGAGTAAGTGGGGGTAATGGTCACCACGACTTTATCCCCGAGCACTTCCACGCCGCGAACGATGCCCATCTCCACGACATTGATCACCGGAATTTCCGGATCAGGAACTTCAGCAAGGATGTCCCAGATTTCTTGTGTGAGGTTCATGGTTTCACCACTTTGCGCCGGGATAAGCCCTTTGCAGGAACTGCATATCGGCGAGCATATAGCCGAGGTACTCGGTATGCCGTCCTTCTTTACCTCCCGTGTGCATGAAGCCGTCGGCAGGAGTTTCGAGCGTGGCTTCTGAAAAAACAGATTCGACCATCGAGCGCCATTCCGCACGCAAGGCTGAAGGGTCGGGGGCAATGCCCTGACCAATGGCTTCTTTCTCTGCCTGGGAAGGAATGAACCATTCTCCGGTGTATTCCCAGATTTGCTGTATTGCTGCAGTCATTCTGCGATGGCTTTCTTCTGTTCCGTCACCCAGTCGCTTCACCCAGTCGAGGCTGTGTTGAAGGTGATAGCGCACTTCTTTCAGCGTTTTTTCGGCGAAGCCGCGCAGAAACTCATCGGATGAATTCTTCAACTGCTGGAGATACAGATAATACCACGCAGAAAACAGAAACTGGCGGGTAACCGTGAATGCGTAATCGCCGTTCGGCAGCTCTACGGCAAGTGTGTTTCTGAAGTCCCATGCATCGCGCAGAAAGGCCATCTGGTCTTCGTCGCGGCCTTGTCCCTCGAGCTCTGCAGCGCGCTTGTACAGGTTGGTGGCCTGACCGATGTAGTCCAGTGCAGTGTTGGTGAGTGCAATGTCTTCTTCCAGTACAGGCCCGTGTCCGCACCACTCAGAGAGACGCTGACCCAGGATGAGTGAGTTATCCGCGAGTTGAAGGATATAATTCAGAGACATAATGTAGATGACGGATTCGTTCAGTGTGATTACATGTGCCCGATTTCATCCGGGATGTCGTAGAAGGTCGGGTGCCTGTACACCTTGTCATTAGAAGGATCGAACAGGATTTCCTTTTCATCCGGAGAGGACGCGGTGATGGAAGCGCTGGGAACTACCCAGATGCTGACGCCTTCCATGCGGCGGGTGTACACATCGCGCGCATTTTCAATCGCCATTTTGGCGTCGGCGGCATGCAGGCTGCCTACGTGTTTGTGCGCCAGTCCGCTTTTACTACGGATGAAGATTTCCCAAAGGGGCCACTCGGATTTGCTCATATCAGATTCTAATAACGTCCGCTAAGGTAGAAAGTTCAATGCCTTTAACACCTGACCGTAGTCATTCGAAGGGGGAGAAAGTACTGTTTCGACACCCTGCCGGAAGTTCACTAAACTTGTAACATGGAAAAGCAAATGACAGAGGTAAATGATCAGTTGATTCGTGCGCGCTTTCCGGATATCTACGAACCGGAAGCCCGCGAGGCGATTCTCCGTCATGGCAGCGTTATGGAAATCAAAGCCGGCGAGCGCATGATGGACATCGGACAGTACATCAAATTCATGCCGCTCGTACTCGAAGGCGCCCTCAAGGTCATGCGCGAGGATTCCGAAGGAAATGAGCTTTTGCTGTATTACATCCAGCCCGGGGAAACCTGCGCCATGTCGCTGACCTGCTGCATGGGCGATGCAAAGAGCAATGTGCGGGCAGAGGCCGAAGAGGATACATTGCTTGTGGCCATCCCGGTCCGTTATATGGACGAATGGACGAGCACCTTCAAGTCGTTCAAGAGTTTTGTGATGCTGACTTATCAGCGCAGGTATGAAGAATTGCTTCAGACCATTGATGGTATTGCGTTTCAGAAACTCGACGACCGGTTGCTCAATGCTCTGAAGGACAAATCCCGGACCCAGGGGGCATTCCTTGTTCAGACTACCCATCAGGAACTTGCCAACGAACTCAATTCATCCCGGGAAGTGGTTTCGAGAGTGCTCAAGCAGATGGAGCGCCGCGGAATGGTGAAGCTGGGAAGAAATAAAATTGAGTTAATCCGGAGTTGAGTGTTCCCCGAGTGTGACCTGAGTTACTGCGGGCGAGATGTGCGGTGCGGAAATTTGTACTCAAAATATACAACCCATGGATCTCGAAAAACTAATTACCGACGCCAATGCGACCCTCATTGACGTCCGCACACCTGCAGAATATGCCGGCGGTCATGTCAATGGTTCAATCAATATCCCCCTTCAGGAAGTCCCTTACCGCGTAGAGGAAATCAAGGCGCTGAGCCGCCCGCTCATCATGTGCTGTGCATCTGGTAATCGCAGCGGGCAGGCAGAGTATTTTCTCCGCAATCAGGGACTGGAGAGTGTCTACAACGGCGGTTCCTGGCTTGATGTGAACTATTTCGCCAACAAACAAAACGCCTGAACCATGCTGGGATTTCTGAAGAAATTATTTAGTGGGGCCGAGCCCGTCGATTTTGCAGAGCTTGTGAAGAACGGCGCGAAGATGATTGACGTGCGCTCAAAGGCGGAATTCGCATCCGGACATGCCAAGGGAAGCGTGAACATTCCGCTGGACCAGATTGCTTCAAAAGCATCCACATTGAATAAAAAAGATGTGATCATTGTGTGTTGCAGAAGCGGCAACCGCAGCGCATCAGCGGTGCGGATACTGAACGGAAAAGGCTTCGGACAGGTATACAACGCCGGGCCGTGGACCACATTGAGAAACCTGAAATAAACGAGTCAGCTATGAAATCATTTTTGGCAATTGCGTGCATGGTTGTTCTGGTTGGAACATGGTCAACCGCATTCGCGCAGCAACCTTCATCCGGTAACAAACCAGCTGTGTCTGCTTTATCTGATAATACCGATTACACGGCCGTGGAATTCAGTAAACAGATGAAGGAACCCAAAGCCATCATCCTGGATGTACGCACCGCCGGTGAAGTGGCTCAGGGAAAGATCGGAGGTTCCGTCAACATTGACTGGAACAGTCCTTCATTCAGAGGGCAGGCGGGAAAGTTGGATAAGAACGCGCCAGTGTATGTGTATTGTGCGGTCGGCGGACGATCATCCTCAGCAAAGAAAGCCCTGACTCAGATGGGTTTCAAAGAGGTCCACAATCTGCTCGGCGGAATTGAGGCCTGGAAAAAAGCAGGATTACCTGTAGTCAAATAATGTCCCCCCGGGTGGGTATTGCCCGGCAAAACCATGAAAGAAAAATTTGCAGATATCATCAACGGCGAGAAGCCCGTGTTGATTGATTTTTTTGCGACCTGGTGCGGCCCGTGCCAGTATCAGTTGCCCATTCTTGATGAAGTAGCCCGTGAAATGGGTGAGGAGGCAAGAATTCTGAAGATTGATGTAGACCAGAATCCGCAGATTGCTTCGGCGCTTGGCATCCGCGGTGTGCCCACGCTGATGATATACCGCAAGGGCGAAATGAAGTGGCGTGCCAGCGGAGTGAAGATGGCTGATGAGCTGGTGAATCTGCTCCGCCAGAATATGAATTAATCAGAACCAGCACTGCAGAATATGGACGTGTGGAAGACAATCACCGACGGTTATACCGGATACTGGAATTACTTCATCAATGAGGTAGCCTATCCGTCGTGGCATAACTACTTCTGGTGGCTGGTGGGCATTTCACTTTCAGCCTGGTTGCTTGAGCTTGCCTTTCCGTGGAGAAAGAATCAAAAGGCCATCCGTCAGGATTTTTGGATGGATGGCTTTTACATGTTCTTCAATTTTTTCCTTTTCTCGCTGGTCGGCTACAATGCCATTTCCAATGTGGCAGTGGAGGCTTTCAATTCGCTCCTCGCCTCAGTGGGTGTGGAAAATACAGTGGCCCTGAATGTGCAGTCATGGCCTTCCTGGGCACAGTTGCTGCTCATGTTTCTGGTCGTTGATTTCATTTCGTGGAATGTGCACCGGATGCTGCACCGCGTGCCGTGGCTGTGGGAATTTCACAAGGTCCATCACAGTGTGGAGCAGATGGGTTTTGCGGCTCATCTTAGGTATCACTGGATGGAAACGATCGTCTACAAGACCTTTCAGTACATTCCGCTTGCGATGATCGGATTCGGACTGCAGGACTTCTTCGTGGTGCACATCATTGCACTTGCGATCGGTCACCTCAATCACAGCAACCTGCGCATTACCTGGGGACCTCTGAAGTATGTGCTGAACAGTCCGGCGATGCACATCTGGCATCACGCCAAAGAAATTCCCGAAGGCAGTTACGGTGTGAATTTCGGAATCAGTCTGAGCATCTGGGATTACCTCTTCGGAAGTGTGTACATGCCGAAAGACGGCCGCGACATTCCGCTTGGGTTCGACAATCTTGAGCGCTTTCCGAAAACATTCTGGAAGCAGCTTATCTATCCTTTCAAAAAGTGAAGACATTCATCAATGACTGGCGCATTGTGGTGCTCCTCAGTCTTATGCTCGGCTTTGCGCCGTTCTTTCCGGAGCCACACATCGTAGGTAAAATTCGCTGGATTGCCGGTGGAGCGGTAGGTATGAAGCCCATGGACTGGTTTGACTTTTTCTGGCATGCGTGGCCTTTTGCATTGTTGATCAGGCTCGGGATACTTGCAATTCTTCGCAAAAGAAAAACGGCCGGCCAGTAATTCCGGCGGGCCGTTCAGCATCACAAGGGGTGTTCAGATCGCTAATCAGGCGGCCGCTTCGGCTGCTGATTTGGCGCGCTGTTTTTCAGCATAAGCAGAGGCGGCTTCGCGCACCCATGCGCCTTCTTCATGAGCCTTTACACGCGCTTCCACGCGTTGCTTGTTGCAAGGACCATTGCCGCGAACCACTTGATTGAATTCTTCCCAGTTGATTTCACCGAAGTCGTAATGCCCGCGCTCTTCGTTCCACTTCAGGTGTGGATCCGGAAGAGTGAGGCCGAGGTATTCTGCCTGAGGCACGGTCATGTCCACAAACTTCTGACGAAGCTCGTCATTGCTGTGGCGCTTGATCTTCCAGCGCATGTTCTGTGCGCTGTGCTCGGAGTTAGCGTCTGATGGACCAAACATCATCAATGAAGGCCACCACCAGCGGTTCAGTGCATCCTGTGCCATTCGCTTCTGGGCAGGAGTTCCTTTCGCAAGGGCAATCATAATTTCATAGCCCTGACGCTGATGGAAGGATTCTTCTTTGCAAATGCGGATCATGGCGCGACTGTAAGGGCCGTAGCTCGTGCGCTGAAGCGATACCTGATTCACGATGGCCGCACCGTCGACCAGCCAGCCAATGGCACCTATATCAGCCCATGAAGTGGTCGGGTAGTTGAAAATAGAGGAGTACTTGGCCTTTCCGGTATGCAATTCGTCAATGAGCTGCTGACGGCTAACACCCATGGTTTCAACCGCCGAATAGAGGTAAAGACCGTGTCCGGCTTCATCCTGCACCTTGGCGAGCAAAATGGCCTTGCGGCGCAGCGACGGGGCACGGCTGATCCAGTTTCCTTCAGGCAACATGCCTACCACTTCGCTGTGCGCGTGCTGTGCAATCTGACGGATAAGCGTTTTCCGATAGCCCTCAGGCATCCAGTCTTTGGCTTCTACCTTGTTTTCGGCATCTACATAAGACTGGAATTTGTCCAGCATTTCCTGATTTTCCATGGTGGTTTGTCCCATAATCTGACAGCAAGATTAGTAAAAACAGTGTTCCACATAAACATTCCCTGATGTGAATCAGTTCATTCTATCCTTCACAGGTGATGCGTCAACGCATTCCGATCACCCTATTTTTGCCCGTCATGCGACCAAAATTTCATTCCCTTCGTGTGAAGGATGTGCGCCCTGAAACACCTGACTGTGTTTCTGTAGCTTTCGATGTGCCTGCTGAACTGGCAGACAACTACCGGTTCACGCCGGGGCAGTATCTCACTCTGCGCACGGATATCAACGGCGAAGACATTCGCAGGTCGTATTCCATTTGCAGTGGCCTGAATGATGGAGAGCTCCGTGTGGCGATCAAGAAAGTGGAGCAGGGTGCATTTTCGACCTGGGCATGCTCGTCGCTCAAGCCAGGCATGGAGTTGCAGGTAATGACACCCATGGGTCATTTTGCCGCTGTTCCTGATAAGTCTGCCAGAAGGCGTTTTTTGCTTGTAGCGGCGGGAAGCGGAATCACTCCCGTTATGAGCATTGCGCGCTCCATTCTGATAGGTGAACCACAGAGTGAAGTCACCCTGATATACGGCAATCGCTTTTTCAGTGGAATCATATTCCGGGATCAGCTCGAGGACATGAAAGACCGCTTCCTCGGTCGCTTCAGGGTGTTTCATGTGCTGAGCGGAGAGCCCAATGAAATTCCGCTTTTTCACGGAAGAATAGATGCGGAAAAGATGGCCGGCTTCTGTTCGTCGTTCGTACCGCTTGAAGATATTGATGAAGTTTACGTCTGCGGACCGGAGCCAATGATTCGTGCGGTGAAAGATTACGCGCTGTCCCATGGCAAGACTGAGTCGCAGGTCCACTTCGAGCTTTTTGCCACACCCGGTGCCACGCCGGAGCACGCCCGTCCGCAGGTGGAAGAACGCCCGCGGCCGGCAGGCGCTACCTGCAGCGTGAGCATCATTTACGATGGTCAGCAAACGGATTTCTCCATGCCACTTGACGGCACACCTGTGCTTGATGGTGCCAAAGCGCATGGCCTGGATATCCCGTTTTCATGCAAAGGAGGAATGTGCTGCACGTGCCGCGCCCATCTTGACGAAGGAGAAGTGCATATGAAAGTGAATTATGCCCTTGAGCCGGGCGAAGTAGAGGCAGGTTTCATTCTCACCTGCCAGGCTGAACCGCGCAGTGAGCGCGTGGTGATCGACTTCGATAAGTTGTAATTCCATTGCTGTGGAAATCAATTGAGTAACTCTGGCATTGCCGGAGGAGGGAATTCCATACATTCGTCTAAACCTTAATTGACTATGAAGAAGAGTTTCTGGCTGGCCCTGGTGCTGTCATTCACCATGGGAAATTCGTGTAAGCATGAACACATGGAAGGCAACGGACTCAGCGGAGAGCTCGTTCAGAAGGCCAATCCGGTGAGTGTTCCCGAAGGGAGTCCATATGATCAGGAAGAAGTCCGCCAGTTTGTGCTGAATACACTGGAACGCGAAGGCACATTTACCTGGGAAATGGCCGACTGGAAAATGCAATGGAGCGCTACCCATTACGGAGACCAGACTGTCGCTATTGGCTACAAGCCGGCAGATCTCGAAGACATCAATCCGGTGATGCACAAAATCGATCTGACCACCGGTGCGTGGAAAGAGGTGCACGACAACCTCATTGCGTTCATCGTAGACGGATTGAATAAAAACAGATCTGCTGTGATTTCCTGGGAGGAAATCGTGATTGAAGACGATCCCGTGCTTCCTATCCTCACCGTGCGCATGACCGATAAGGAAGTACTGACCGCGCTCTACAATCTGAAGAACGTGCGCTACATCGAGCCGCTGGATTACTGGCCGTTTGCGGACGAGGAGCGTTCGACTTCCGGATGCAGTGCGTCGACGACTACGTTAAATACCGCTGACTGGACCACCACCACGCCCAACTGCCGCGTTCCGTGGAATTATCCGCTGGTAGGTATTCCGGCAGCATGGAATACAGCGCAGGGACAGGGAATTACGATTGGGGTAATTGATGCGGGAATCAGTTCTTCGCAGTCGCTCCTCAGCTCAGGGTTCAATTCCGGAGATTCTAACGTTGGTCGTTCGGTTAGCACAGGATTCACATGGGGCAACAGCGCATTTTCTTCATGCACCCACGGCACTTCTATGAGCGGCACTGCAGTTGGTCCGCGCAATGACGTAAACGCGACCACAGGCGTTGCGTATCGCTCAGGACTTCACTTCATCCGAGGTTGTGAGGATGTGGTGCTCGATAAATCATCCGAGCGCACTGGGGTAAAGAATGCGCTTATTCAGCTGGGTAACAATTCTGCGGTGCGCATCGTGAGCATGAGTGTGGGAACACCATTCAGCAGCAGCGTGCTTCAGGATGGTTGTGTGTATGCACACAATATGGGTAAGATGCTGTTTGCAGCGGCTGGCACATCCTTCAGCTGGACGGCATGGTGGGGGGTGGTTTATCCTGCCGCCTACTCACAGTGCATTGCTGTGACCGGCGTGAAGGAAAACGGAAGCACATGCTCAAGTTGCCACGATGGCAGTCAGGTCATATTCACCATTCCGATGGAGCGCGGAGCCAGCAGTTCGCGTAATTCACTTTCGCTTGCCGCATCAGGCACATCACCTGCTTACATTGGTGGAAGTTCCGTGGCCACTGCCACTGCAGCAGGCATTGCTGCCATCGTGTGGTCAGTCAATCCGTCGATGTCGCGCACACAGGTATACAACTGCCTGCTCACTACATCGCAGTATTACCCCACAAAGACATCGTCGCGCGGATACGGCAATCTGAATGCTTCTGCTGCGGTGAATGCCGCGCTGCAGCAGTAACTAACCGGCTGTTTTTTCGCTGAGCTCGAGCCAGCGGAAACTCTTGGTGTCGAGTTCTTCCACGACTTTGCTGAGTTCCTCGCTGGTGAGAAGTAGTGCTTCATGGTCAGCAGCGGTGGCATGGAGTTGTTGTTCGAGCACGCGCTTTTTCTCTTCGAGCAATGGAATTTCTTTCTCGAGTGATTCGAGCTCAAATTTCTCTTTGAAGGTGAGTTTAAGCTTGGCCTCAGGAGTCTTGATGCGCTCCGTCCTGGACTTTTCCCCGGTAACCGTTTTTTCGGATTTTAAAAGCTCGCGGAAATCAATGTAACTGCCGAGGATGTCTTTGACCTCTCCATTGTCCAGCACAAAGAGATGATCCACCAGCTTGTCGAGGAAGTAGCGATCGTGACTCACAATCAACAGACAACCGGGGTATTGCAGGAGGTATTCCTCCAGCGCAGCCAGCGTGAATACGTCGAGGTCATTCGTGGGTTCGTCCAGGATGAGGAAATTGGGGTTCTTCATCAGGATGAGCAGCAGTTGCAGGCGTTTTTTTTCACCCCCGCTAAGGCGCTCGACATAGTTGAAATGCATATGCTTCGGAAACAGGAAGCGCTCGAGCATTTGTGATGCGGTGATGGTTTTACCTTTTGTCAGCGGAATGAAATCGGCCACCTCGCGCACTGCTTCCAGCAGACGAAGTCCTTCTTTAAGCGGCACTGTGTTCTGGGAGAAATAGCCGAACGCCACGGTATCTCCGACGATCACTTTTCCGCTATCGGGTTTTTCTTTATTTGTGAGCAGATTCAGAAAGGTCGTTTTACCCGAGCCGTTGCGCCCCACCAGTCCCACTTTTTCACCCGTTTTGAATACATAGTCGAAACCGCAGAGAATGGGGTGATTTCCGAATGCCTTTTTTACCTTGTGGAATTCCACAATCTTGCTACCCATGCGCTGGATGTTGATCTCGAGTGTGAGTTCATCATCGTTGCGTTTTTTCGAAACGCGGTCTTTGAGTTCGGCAAAACTGTCAAGTCTGCTCTTGCTCTTGGTGGTGCGTGCCCGCGGCATTTTTCGCGCCCATTCCAGTTCGCGCTTGAACAGGTTCATCTCCTTTTCGCGAGTGCTCGCTTCGAGGGCTTCACGCTCGGCTTTTTTCTCCAGGTAATACGAGAAGTTGCCTTTGTAGCGATACACCGTTCCATTTTCAAGCTCGAGAATTTCGTCGGTTATGTTCTCAAGAAAATAGCGGTCGTGGGTAATCATAAAGATGGTCATCTGCGACCGGCCAAGGTATTCTTCGAGCCATTCGATCATGTCCAGATCGAGATGGTTGGTTGGCTCGTCGAGAAGCAACAGATCAGGTTCTTCGATCAGCACGCGGGCCAGCGCAATGCGCCGCTGCTGTCCTCCTGAAAGTTGTCCGGTGATTCTGTCGAGGTCGTGGATGTCCAGACTCCCGAGAATCTGCCTTGCCTTGGCTTCATATGACCATGCACCGTGGCGATCCATCTCATCGTGTGCCTTGTCGAGACCAGCACCGCTGGTTACCGCTGCCTCATAGTTGCGGATGGCAGCGGTCATTGCATTATCTGACGCGAAGAGATTGTCGAGAATCGATTTTGAAGGGTTCAGATCATTGTCTTGAGCGAGGTAGCCCAACCGCACTTCTTTGTTGTATACCACAAGTCCTTCATCGGGTGTATCGTGTCCGGTCAGAATGCGCATAAGGGATGACTTGCCCGCACCATTGCGGGCTACGAGTGCTACTTTCTGGCCTTTTTCAATACCAAAGGAAAGATTGCGGAACAGTTCGTTGATGCCGTAGGATTTGGCCAGGCCTTCGACGGAGAGGTAATTCATTCGGCCGCGAAGGTAGCGCTGTTTATTACCTTCGCCGGATGCAGTTACAATGGGTTGAGCGCGCTTTTGATCAGCTTTCACCGGCTGAGTTGTACGCCATACTCAGGCTGCGCGAGGAGGTTTTCATTGTCGAGCAAACGTGTATTTATCTGGACGCGGACGGCAAGGACGAGAAAAGCCATCATGTCTTTGCATTGAATCATGACGGGCTGTGCATGGCTTGTCTTCGTATCCCGGCTCCCGGGGTGAGTTACCGCGAAGTGTCGATTGGCCGTGTGGCCACACACTCACTTGTAAGGGGCACGGGAACAGGATTGGAGCTGATGCGGCGCGGAATGGCTCAAGTGGAGCGGTTGTACGGCAAAGTGACGGTGCGTATTTCAGCGCAGAGTTACTTGCTCCGGTTTTACAGTTCATTTGGCTTTTCTCCGGTGGGAGAGGAGTACCTTGAAGACGATATTCCACATACTGAAATGCTATATATACCATGAACGAAGACGGATTGATTGAGCGCTGGAATGCGCTGACAGAGGCACGCGCTGCCTTTCTGGAAGTACTTGAAAAACTCGGTGAAGACCGCGTGAGCAAGGCACCTTCTGACGGAGGCTGGAGTGCGCTGCAGGTCATGGAGCACATCATGTCCAGTGAAACAGGCACGCTGGGTTATCTCAAAAAGAAAACGTCTTCAGGATGGGAAAGCCTTGACCTTGCCGGGCCGGAACATGTTCAGGCAGGAGAAGAACTTGTGAAGCGGCTTCAGTCTGCGGAGCGGTACAAAGCTCCGTCGGTATTGCCCGAGCCTGCCGGCAGCGCATCGGTTACCACCCTTATTGCATCGTGGGATCAGCTTCGCGATGACATGGAGCAGTTTGTGTTTTCGCTGGAAGAGGAGTTTTTTCCGCGACTTGTATTCCGTCAACCTGCTGCCGGTCCGTTAAACCTGTTTCATACCCTCGAGTTTCTCGCGGCGCATATTCATCATCACCTTCCGCAACTGCGCCGGATTCAGGCTGATCTGGAGAAATGATCTGGAGGCGTTACATAGCCACAGAAGCCTGGGGATATAATCTCCTTGCGCTCATCGCTCTGGTGATTCCGCTCCACCGGAAACTGGTACCTCCTGCTATTGTGCTTGCACTGGTATTCGTGCTCTTTCAGCTGTTGCGCGGGCGGTCGAGTCCCGCGCACGCTCATTGGAGTCGTTTGCGCGGCCCGCTCTCCGGACTCATTGCATTGTATGTGTTCGTTGCGATCGGTTTTTTATTCACCAGAAATGAAGTGGTGGCAGCACGTGAACTGGAGTACAAATTGTCTTTTCTGCTGTTTCCATTACTCGCAGTTTGTATGCCTCCGCTGGACAAAGCACAGCTGAACCGGCTTCTCTGGGTCTTCACTGCAGGTTGTCTCCTTTTTCTTGTAGCGGCAATCTCATTTGGTGTGTACCGCACCATCCGGACAGGAGATTGCGGTTATCTGGCGTATGAAGACCTGAGTGTGATTTTTCACCCTACCTACATGGCCATGTATCAGGGAGTGGCATTGTTTCACCTGATGCAGTGCCATCAGCGCGGGGAGTGGTTTGCCGGAAGGGCAATGCTGCACCGTCTGGCCATTGCAGCAGTGGTTGTTTTCATTGCGATGCTGGCCTCCAAGGCTGGCCTCCTGTCGGCCGTGCTGATTAGTCTGTTTTTTGCGTTGAATCACGTCCGAAATGGTTCGGGCAGGTCCCTGGCCTGGCTTACTTCGGGAGCCGTGGTTGCTCTTTTGCTGATTGCGGCATGGGGCATTCCGGTCACCCAAAAACGCCTGAGTCAGGTTGCTCCGGCTACGCCGGTTGACGCAGTGGTACCGGTTCCCGCTAAAGCGAGTTCAGCCCTGCGTATGGTGGCCTGGTCAAGCGGTTGGGAGTTGATGCGCGAAAATCCGCTCGGACTCGGCACGGGCAATGTCCAGGAGGCACTCAACGGGCAGTATGAATCACGGGGTGAGAATTACGCACTGAAGCGAAACCTTAATGCACACAGTCAATACCTGCAGACCGGTCTGGAATTTGGGTGGTCGGGACTGTTCGTTCTCCTGGCTGCGCTGCTCGGGTTTTTGCGGCAAGCCTTCAGGCTGAGGAATCCGGCCTTTATCGTAATTGCCTCCCTGGTGTTGTTTCACTGCCTAGCGGAGTCCATGTTGGAGGTACAGTCGGGTATTGTCTTTTTAGCATTCTGGATGACCTGCCTGGCTCTCACCGGAGACTCGCGACAGGTGTCAGCGGATCGTGTATAACGCAGCCATTTACAGGTACTCTTTTTCGTTCTGAATGCCTACATTTGCGCCACTTTCGCGTAATTGAATGGCACAGATAGAACTCCTCCTTCCCAAAATGGGAGAAAGTGTGGCAGAAGCCACCATTATCAAGTGGGTAAAAAATGAAGGCGATGCGGTGAAAGCCGATGAGCCGGTAATTGAAATCGCCACGGATAAGGTGGACAGTGAAGTACCGTCACCTGAAGATGGTGTGCTGCTGAAATGCCTCGTCAAGGAGGGCGATGTCGTTCAGGTGGGTCAGCCCATCGCAATAATCGCTACCGGCGCACCAGTTTCAGCCGGTGTTCCCGCTCCTGCCGCTGCTCCTGCCGCGGTCAGTGTGGCTGCGTCAGTTCCTGCTGCTGTTCATGTGGCTGCGGCGGCCGTTGCTGAACCGTTGGCTGCCGAAGTGCTCCGCGAAGGGCCTTCAGGCCGGTTCTATTCCCCTCTGGTGCGTAGCATAGCTTCTGCAGAAGGTGTCAGCATGACGGAGCTGGAGCGCATTTCGGGCAGCGGACAAGGCGGACGGGTCACCAAGCAGGATGTGTTGGATTACCTCACTACGAGAAAGTCAAATGGCACCGCGCCTGCACCGGCTATTGCGCCTGTTGCTGCTCCCACAACTGCGGCACCGGTAGCTCAGGCCGCCGCTCCTGCCGCTGCCCCGGGACCGAAAGTAATGGCGCGTCCGGCGATAAGCATTGGCGCCAACGATGAGATCATTGAGATGGATCGCATGCGGAAGCTGATTGCCGCCAACATGGTGATGAGCAAGCAGGTGTCTCCGCACGTGACAAGTTACGTGGAGGCGGATGTGACTAACATTGTGATGTGGCGCGAGAAAATCAAAAAGCAGTTTGAAGCGAAGGAAAAGACGAAACTCACGTTTACCCCGATCTTCATCGAAGCTTTGGTTAAGGCCATCAAGGATTTCCCGATGATCAATATCTCGGTGGATGAAGATAAAATCATCAGGCGGGGTGATATTAATATCGGAATGGCGGCGGCGCTTCCGAGCGGCAACCTCATTGTTCCGGTAATTAAAAACGCCGATCAGCTGAACCTCTCTGGTCTGGCCAAGCGGGTGAATGATCTCGCAGATCGTGCAAGGAACAATAAACTCAGCCCCGATGAAATTCAGGGCGGCACCTATACGCTCACCAACGTAGGAACCTTTGGGAATGTTCTGGGCACACCCATTATCAATCAGCCGCAGGTTGCAATTATGGCTGTGGGTGCCATCCGGAAGAAACCTGCGGTAATTGAAACTCCGGCTGGTGATGCGATCGCTATTCGCCACATGATGTTCCTTTCACACAGCTACGATCACCGTGTGGTAGACGGTGCACTCGGCGGAAGTTTTGTGCGCCGTTTGGCCGATTATCTTGAGGCATGGGATCCCAACCGCGAAATCTGATTAACTTCGAAGATCAATTGACCAAAAATCACTATCACTGATGAAACGTATTTCTCTGTTCGGATTCAGTATTGCTGCGATGGTTTTGCTCACTTCGCTTACTGTTTCTCCGATTGGCAGGTCAGACTTCGGCGCAAAATTTATTGAGGCCAACCGCCTAATGGAGGAGAAATTCTGGTCGCAGGCTATCTCCGAATGGACCGCCCTTCTGGAGTCAGATCCGAACAATGCCAATGTGAACTATAAAATGGGCTATTGCCTTCTTCAGACGGCCAGTGCCAAGGTTGATGCGCTGGCTTATCTCGAGGCGGCAACTGCGAAGAAGACCTCAAAAAACTATGATCCGTTCGATCCGATGGAGCGTCGCGCTCCGGTAGACGCATTGTACTATCTCGGAATTGCCCAGCACCTGAATTATAGGCTGGATGAGGCCATTTCCAGTTTCGAGAAGCTGAAGAAGATGCTGAACAAGAAGCACCAACTGTATGAAAAGGCGGATCGTCAGATAGCCATGTGCGAGGAAGCCAAAATTCAGGTTGCCAATCCGAAAGAATATGTGATCACCAACGTGGGACCAGTCATTAACGGTCCGTCCAATGACTTCGGTCCGGTACTTACTATTGATGAAAGTTCTATGTTCTTCACCAGTCGCCGTCTGCGTCCGGACTCTACAAACTCTCAGATTCTGGATATCGCGACCAATGAGTTCAAAGAAGACGTGTACGTGTCTTTCAAGGATACTGAAAACCAATGGACCACACCTGAATTGCTGAACCTGAACTCAGATGAGCATGATGCCACAATCAGCGTTTCCCCCGATGGACAAATGCTGTTCATATACCGTGACAGCCTTGGCGATGGACGCATACTCTTTTCCAAACTCATCGGTGAAACCTGGAGTGATCCGGCCAAGCTTGGTTCTGACATCAACACGGAATACTGGGAAACACACGCCACTATCGCCGCCGATGGCAACACGCTTTACTTCGTGAGTGATCGTCCGGGCGGCCTCGGTGGACGCGATATTTACAAGTGTGTGAAACTGCCGAACGGCGAGTGGAGCCGCTCACTCAATGCAGGGCCTACCATCAACACCAGGTATGACGAGGATTCTCCCTTTCTCGCGCCTGACGGTCGCATTCTATACTTCGCATCGAAGGGGCACAAGGGCATGGGCGGATTCGATCTCTTCTCTTCCAAACTCGGCGGAGATGGAGAGTGGATGGCCCCTGAAAACCTGAGCTATCCGCTGAATACTGTGGATGACGACGTGTTTTTTCAGCCTATGGCAGATGGCCGCAGGGCATATTATTCATCACAAAAGGATGGGGGTTATGGCCTGAAGGATATCTACCTGATCGATTTACCGCAGCAGCAAGAAAGCCAGCTCGCCGTGTTGAAGGGCTTCATCATTGGGGAAGATGGTGTGGAACTTCCTGCAGACCTGAAAGTGGTAGTGACCAATATGAAAACAGGAGAGAAATCGGAGTATCGTCCGCGCATGCGTGACGGAGGATACCTTGCAGTGCTCAGTCCGTGTACAAATTATCACATCGACTACTACCAGGGACGGGATGTAATTAAGCAGGATGACGTCATCGTGCCTTGTGAAAACTACTTCATAGAACTTGATCGCGAAGTATACCTCCTTCAACTCAACACCACTTCAGAGCAGCCCGGGGAAGCAGAACCTGTTGCGGAGCCGGTTCCTGCGCCAGTTGAAACGCCCAAAGAAGAGAAGAAGGAAGAGAACACGGAAGAGAAGAAGGAAGAGAATACGGAAGAGAAGAAGGAGTTGGGATATGACCCTGACAATCCGATCAAGACACAATTCCTTGAAGAAATAGGATATGCAGAGTTCTCGCGCTATTTCGTTTATGACAGCAAGGATTTTGGCGCGAAGGAAGTGAAGTTTCAGGACTTTATGCGCAACGTAAAGAAGATCATCGATCAGAAAGGCAAGGTGGTGATCATTGTCGAGTCGAGTGCTTCGTATGTGCCTTCATCCAAGTTCAAGAATAACGAAGAGCTTACCGCCTGGAGGAATCAGACGGCTGCTGATCAGGTCAGAGGTGAACTTACCAAATATGGGTTCAAAGAAGGCACTCACTTTACCTTCGGCACACCGGTGAAATTGGTACAGGGCAAGAAGTACGAGAATGACGCCAAAGAAAACAAGGCAATCTACGAGCAGTTCCAGTATATCAAGATTAAAGTAGAAGGATAATCCTTTTCCGGAATATTCACCTCGGTGATAGAAGAAACCCCGGACACTCCCGTCCGGGGTTTCTCTTTTGCTACCCTTGGCCGGGCGCTGCTTCGCGACGCCCGGTCCTGCTACTCTGTGTGAGGTGAACGCAATCGGCTGCAGAATATTTCGCAGTTGAAAATCCGGCCTCCGCTTGCATCGCAATCATTGCCGGAACACCTCACTTGGGTCTATCTTGCCTGCTGAAATAATTCCTTATGAAACTTCACCTCGAGCGTCCGCTCGCCATCTTTGACCTTGAAACCACGGGCACTGACATCGGTAAGGACAGGATCGTAGAAATCGCGATTGTAAAGATTATGCCTGACGGACAAGTGCATAAATGGCCTGCACAGCCCGGGCCAGAGCATCGTTTTCTTATCAATCCTACCATCCCGATTGCGGCGGAGGCTACCATGGTACATGGTATTTCGAACGAAATGGTGCAAGGCGCTCCCACGTTTGCGGATGTTGCACAGAAATTGTTCAAGTTCCTTTTTGATTGCGATTTAGGTGGATTCAACTCCAACCGGTTTGATATTCCCCTTCTCGCTGAAGAGTTTCTGCGGGCAGGTATTGATTTCAGTCTGGAGGGCCGCAACCTCATCGATGCACAGGTTATTTTTCACCTGATGGAGCCGCGCACACTCAAGGCCGCCTATAAATTTTATTGCAATAAGAGTCTGGATGGCGCGCACGAGGCATTGCCCGATGCAATTGCCACTTGGGAAGTCCTTGAAGCAATGATAGACCGTTATGAAGGATTAGAAGTTGACGATGGCAAAGGGAATACCTATGTGCCCGTCCGGAATGACATGAAGCATATACATGCGCTCAGTGAGCGCCGGAAGAAGGCTGACCTTGCCGGTCATTTGATCTACAATGATCAGGGGGCTGTGGTGTTCAATTTCGGAAAGTATAAGGGCTATCTGGTGACAGAAGTCCTGCAGAAAGATTCGGGCTATTTCAGCTGGATGCAGAATGCGGATTTTCCGCTTTATACCAAGAAGGTACTCGCTGATATCCGCGAGTCGATGAAAACCATGTAGTGATGGCAGACATTGTGGTGCTTGTATCCAATGATCTGGAATATGATCAGCGAGTAGCCAAAGTTTGTTCCTGGCTGCACGCAGGCGGTTACAAAGTCACGCTGGTTGGCCGTCGCCTTCCGGGCAGCAGAGAGTTCACTCGTCCTTATGAGATCATTCGCTTCCGGTTGATGGTGAATAAGGGTGCAGTGTTTTATGCGCTGCTCTCTATTCGATTGTTTTTCTTTCTGCTGTTTCGAAAAACAGATGTCATTCTCGCCAATGACCTCGATACATTGCCCGCTGCGTTTCTGGTTTCACGCATTCGCGGAAAGAAGCTGGTGTATGACAGTCATGAATATTTTACCGAGGCGGAAGGCCTTACTGGCCGGCCATTTCAGAAGGGCGTATGGCAGGCTATCGAGCGGTTCATTTTCCCCGGACTGTCTCACGTGTATACCGTGAATGAATCCATTGCATCGATTTACCGCAAACAATATCATGCGCCGGTGAAGGTGGTCCGCAATGTGCCGGAGTACAAGCCAATGTCATATGTCAAATCGCGAAGGGAACTGCAGTTGCCCGAAGAAAAGCCGCTGCTGATACTGCAAGGGGCATTCATCGATCCCGACAGGGGAGGAAGAGAACTGGTTGAAGCAATGCAGTATTTGCCCGGTGTGCATCTTCTGATTGTGGGCAGTGGCCGGGATATGCCGTTAATTGATGCATTGATTGCTGAGTTGAATCTTGGCGACCGCATTACCCGGTTGCCACGCCTGCCCTATGAGGAGCTGAGGCACTATACCGCAAATGCAGACATCGGATTAAGTCTCGACAAGCCTGTCCATTTGAACTATACCTATTCATTGCCGAACAAATTATTTGATTACCTGCACGCAGGAGTGCCTGTCATCGCAAGTGATCTTCCAGAGATTCGCAGGATTGTGGAAGGGTATCAGGTGGGTATGCTGCTTCGCGATATCACACCGCATGGTATTGCCGCAGCCATCACTTCTGCACTCGCCTCACCGGATCTGAAGAAATGGAAGGCCAATGCGAAAGAGGCAGCACGTGAGCTGAATTGGCAGAAGGAGTCTGAAGTACTTCGTCAGATATACAGTCCCTGAACCGAATGATCATTCTAAAGCAGACTGGTAATTTTCTTATAAATGTATTTGAGCCATGTGAGTGCCCGCAGAGGTGTTTTTCTGGCGCGTTTGATGGCCAGCTCTTCCAGGTATAAACTCTTTACGAACTGCTTGGAGAGTCCGCCTGCCCGACAGCGCGAAACGGATACATCAGTGTATTTCCACGGAACGCGCTCGGCGAAAAGCGCGAGGTGAAAATCGTAATCGCCGAGAATCTTATAAGAGGTGTTGAACGCGGCGCGGTCAAACAGACTCCGGTGGTACAGCGCACCCTGCTGATGCACGGTATTGTATAGGAAAATGCGCGAGGTGAGGCGTGATTTGTGGACTTCCGGAACGCCGGCATGCACCCTTTCAATGTTACTGACATTGCCCAGGAGCAGACGAGTATTCTGCTCCCTGCAGGCAAGCACACGTTCAAAAACATCCGGCGCGGCGAGTTCATCATCTGCACCGAGCACATAGATCCATTCTCCGCGGGAGCGAGCGATACCTTTGTTAATCGCATCGTAAACACCTGAGTCCGGTTCTGAAATCCAGGCGTCAGGGATGACTCCGGCAGCAGCGACAGCATTGCGCGTGTCCTGGTCACCGGAGCCATCGATCAGTAGTATTTCATGAGAAATGGTTTGCTGGGCAGCACTTTTCAGCGCTCCGGAAATGGTTGCCGCGGAGCGAAACGATGGGATGATGATGCTGACAACCGGTCCGCTCATCAGGTAAGCGCAGTGAATCGCGAAAGGTCTTCGGTGGTTTCACGGATCGCTCCGTTCTCGCAAAGCAGCACCCGGCTATAGAACTTCTGCATGGTGGCATAGTCGTGTGAAGCCATAAGCACCGCAGTTCCTGCCTTCGAAATGGCAAGAAGCAAGTTCAGAATTTCCAGACTGGTCTGCGGGTCGAGGTTACCGGTAGGCTCATCCGCGAGAATCAGATGAGGTGTATTGAGCAGTGCACGGGCGATAGCCACTCGCTGCTGCTCCCCGCCGCTCATTTCATACGGTTTTTTTTGTCCGCAGCCCTCGAGTTGCACCAGCTCAAGTACGCTCTCAATCCTGCTGTTCATCGCCTTGCGTTCGTTCCAGCCGGTGGATTCCAATACGAACCGGAGATTGTCATTCACATTTCGGTCAGTGAGCAATTCGAAGTCCTGAAAAACAATTCCCAATTTTCTTCGAAGCGGTGGAATGTAGCGGCGGCGAAGGTTGCGGAGGTCATAACCGCAGCACATGCCTTCGCCACCGGTCACAGGAAGTTCACCATAAAGCGCTTTTAGCAAACTGCTTTTTCCGCTGCCGGTGCGACCGATCAGGTAAATGAATTCACCGCTGAATACTTCGAGGTTCACATGGCTTAGCACCACCTTATCCCGCTGTCGTATTTCGGCGTCATGCAGCCGAATGACTTTTTCCGATGTTTCCGAGTGCACCGTCATAATAAATACGAAGGTCGCCGCAGAAGCGGACCATTTCTTTGCACCGGCGAAGTGTTTTCAACAGCACCGGTTAATTGAAGTAAAACCGCAACCCTGCAAAATCCCGGTAAAGAGATTGCACAGCATGCGTCCGGTAATCCTCAGAACCTTCTCTGATAAGATTGATTACACCCAGAGAGTAGAAAAACTCAACTCCACCAGTGGTGCTCTTGGTGCCTACTTTCAGGTGAATCCCGCCTTCCACATTGACATATACCGGCAGTAATTCGGGGCTTTCGCTGCTGAACGGGGTGATTGGAATCACGAGACGGGTGCCTGCCATCAGCTTCGGCTTCAGCCGGGAGGAATTCAGCAGCACCGGGGTGAGCCAACTCAATGGTATTTCCGCCGTCAGGGGGTGTATTTCACTTTCTGTATCGTTGGGAGTTCCTCTCCTATAAACGAGTTCTGATGGCATGAGGGTCAGCTCAACTCCCGTGCGCAGTCCGGCCTTCGGAAAGGCGACGAAAATCCCTCCGGAAACTCCGGCCACATTGCGCACAGTGACATCCCCAGTGCCGCCTCCTTCCAGAAGAAAGGGCGACGACTGCATGCGGATATTTGACCAGTTCAGTCCGCCGCAAAGCCCCACATGTTGAGCTCCCCTACGGTGCACCAAAGTGCTGTCCTGTGCAAAAGCCTGCGTGGCGCCAGCAAGAACCACAACCAGAAGCAGTGCTCTGAAACCCATCATTTTGCCTGGAAGGCTGAAGCATCAATCTTCGCATTGATCACCACTTCATTGGTCACCATATCGATGCTTTGACCGTCTGCGAGTATTGTGGCTACTTTCGGGAACATCACTTTTGCTTTGGTGGTCAGGTATTCCTTGTATACGATTTCACTGAGGGATACCACTCCACCCCTTTCAGAAACTTCGATGGTTTTGTAACGAAGGCCTGTGGCTGTATCGAAGTAATCCGTGCTCTTCAGTCCTCCCGGCATGGTGTGTTCCACCACGTAGTATTCCTTGCCTTGCAATGGCTCAATGCCTTTAAGTATGCTCTGTACACCGTATGAGGCATAGTTCAGTTCTGCAGCAAGATCCGTATCAAGTTTGGAGCGAAATGTATCGCTTTCTTCAACCTGGGCCTGTTGACCCATCTGGTACATTGACATCGATGTCCCATCATATACTTGTTTGACTACCTCCATGCCCATGGTATTCATGATCATCAACGATTTGCCCGGCTTACCGCACAATACCTTTTTGTTCATTTCAATTGCCATCATGCCCATGTCCATTTTTCCTTTCAACTCATACGACTTCACTTTCTTGATGGCTTTTTCTCCACCAATTGCTTTTACGTGGGCTGCAAGTACACTTGCCGCAGTTACGCCTGCAGGGGCCGCTTTGAGCTCCACCAGCGGGCTGCCGTCGGGTTGATACATGTCCACTTTTCCTGAAGCGGCGAACTTTGTCAGTTGAGCCGCAGTCTCTCGGTTACCCACCACTGTGATGTACGCATTCGCAGGACGGAGAAGACGCTGTGCAATAGCCTTTACATCTTCAGGAGTAATTGCGTTGAGTTTTTGAAGATAGGTTTCGTAGTAGTCTTTTGGCAGTTTGTACTTCTCGATATTATAAGCGAAGTTGGCCACGGTCTGCGGACGCTCGAGTGAACGCGCAAAACTTCCCGTCATGATGTTTTTAATCACCTGTAGCGATTCATTGTCCACGACATCATTCACAAGACGCTGCATTTCGAAAAGGATTTCTGTCACGGATGAATCGGTCACTTCATTGCGGACGCTGCATCCGGCGCTGAAGGAGCCAATTACCTCATCCGGTGAAATGGATGAATAACAGCCATAGGTAAAGGCTTTGTCTTCGCGGAGATTCTGCATCAGACGACTCTGGAATCCGCTACCTCCGAGAATGTTATTGAGCACGCTGGCCTGAATGGCATCGAGCGTGCCGGGCTGAAGATTCACCGGATAGGTCACATCAATCACACTCTGTACTGCACCGGGCACGGGCACGAAGGCCACTACATTGCCTTTGGCAGCATCCGGATTGAGGTATTGATGTGCGGGAACATCACCTCTTTTCCATTCACCGAAATATTGCCTGGCAAGAGCAAAAGCCTTGTCCGGTGTGATATCACCTACCACAATGAGATAAGCTATGTTCGGCCTGAAATAGGTCTGGTAATACTGCACCAGGTCATCGCGAGTAATGTTTTTCAATGTCTCCTCAGTGCCTGATTCTCCATAGGGATGCTTCTTGCCGTATTTCACCTGGCTGCTGATGCGGTCAGAAATGGAGTTGGGATCGGTTTTTTCAGCGGCCAGTCCGGAGATTGCCTGCTTGCGGTATTTTTCGATTTCGGCTTCCGGGAAAGAAGGGTGAAGCAGCACATCACTCACGAGAGTAAGCAGCTTGTCCGTGTGCTTGGTCAGTGAGGAAGCGAAAATGCCTTCGCTGTCAGTAGACAACGAAGCACCTATGAAGTCCGCTTTCTCGTCAATCTGTGATTTTGTCAATGTCTCTGTACCCGAACCCATAAGGTCTCCGGCCATGCCCACATAGCCCGCTTTCGCACCTTCCAGAATCGGATCTTTGTCAAGACGAATACTCCACGACACCTGCGGGAGCTTGTGGTTTTCGACTACAATTACGCGCAGGCCGTTATCCAGTGTGCTGGTTTCGTATTTCCCGATCTGAATGGCCGGAGCCGGACCGGGTGCGGGAGCCTTCGAGCGATCCACTTGCGCCTGCAATCCG
>JBKDGH010000037.1:0-9938 GCA_046336655.1 Flavobacteriales bacterium
ATGCTAGATAACCTTGCGGGGGCGGTGGGGGTAGGAGAATGGAGAATGGAGGTTGGAGAATGGAGAATGGAGAGTAGACGACTCCCTTCTGGAAGTTGAACGGTTAGCAGTGTGTCTTCCGTGGTCGGTGTCAAATGTCCCGTTCTGGTAGTGAGCCATTTCGGCCTACATCCAAAACGTAACAAATAATGCGTTTTACGGAATTTGTTACATTTCGAAAGGCTGTTTATGACAGGCTGGTTGCGGCGTGTGACATTTTTTTTCGCCAGAAAAAATGTGACACGGGGTTATGACAACCTTAACCCGGAATATCAACCTTGGTCGTCAACCTTTTAGGGCAGCGACTGCGCTTGCACAAAGACGCAAGGCCGTGCGTCTCTACTAGCACACTTGCATATCACTGGACGCACTGCCGTGCGTCCCTACTAGCATGATAGCACACTAAAAACTCTTTTCGAAAATTTCGAATTCCCCCCGCCATTCCCACCGTTTTCTTATCATTGCGAGAACCTTAACCAAGTTGCCTATGCGCCGGATTGTCTTTCGCTCGTTGCAAGTGGTGCTGATTTCAGCCGTTATTATTGGCTGCTCGCGCGAACTGATCGTGGAAAAACGCAGGTATCGTCCGGGTTGGCACATCGCGCTCAAAGGGGCGACAGAGAAAATCAAACGGGATGTGGCCGCCACCGATGACCTCGTGGTGACTGAACCAGCCGTTGACCGACAGACTGAAGCTCAGCCTGCGGCAACGCCTGAACGGATCCATGAACCTATTGTCGCTAAATCTGAGCCGGTTGTCCGTGCGTCAGGAGAAGAAAAGGCTGATGTAAAGGTGGAGCGGTTGGAAAAGAATCCCATCGCGCAGAAAGACGTCACGGCGGCTTCTGTAGTCGCTCCGGAAAAAGTGAAGCCATCTCCCGAAAAGAAGTCCGAGCCATTTCCATTTATGCCTGTCATGCTGGGCGGGGCGCTTGCGCTCGGTGGTTTGGTCAGTGCTCGTCCTGCGCGGTTCAGACGCGTGGCAGAATGGGCCCGCGACCACAAAGAGGTGTCGTGGTCCATCCTTACTGCCGCGCACCTCGGGCTTGGCTTCGGGTCGTTTTACACCGGACATCAGGCCGGACTCGATGGGTATTCGGTGTCGCAAAGCTGGATCACGGGCAGTGCGCTCGCGTTTTTTCTCGCGTTGGTTTTTTATCCGATCCGATCCATGAAGGGCCTGTTCGGCGGTGGCTTTATCCGTCGCAAGTGGCATGACCTCGTGCTCACCGCGTCGGGTGTGATGCTGCTGTTCGGTTCTGCCACCACTATCCCGCAGCGCGAGGAGCCGGTGAATCCGGTATCCGGGGCAATTGTCTCGGTGCTTCTGCCGGATCATGTCTATGCCGGTGATGCCGCGCAATACCAGGAGCCGGAAGAATACAATGCGGATGAAAAGGGGTTTGTGAAATTCCTGCTCTCGCTGCTAACCGTCGCGGTATTCCTGTTGGCCTGGGCCGTTGTGCTTTCTTTTGCCTGTAACTTGTCTTGTAGCGGCAATGAGGCCGCTGCAGCATTCGTAGGCATTGCGGGCACGCTTCTTCTGCTGCTTCTCCTGATTTTGGTGATGCGCAGGATATGGAGCAAGAAATTCAACCAGCCTGATCCGCAGCCTGCTCCTGTTGCGCCATCCGAGTAGCAAGGGATGAATGCCTCAGGTGTTCTTCGTGCTCACGATATACCTGGCACCAACTACTAGTCCGAGCACGGTCACCGGCAAGATCTGGCTGGCATGAATAAGCACAGCCGCTGCCAGCGCGCTTTCACTCGGGATTTTGAAGATGGCAAGGGCAAGCACCAGCGCGGCGTGGAATACTCCGATATAGCCCGGCGATGAAGGCACCAGAATGCTGAAGTTCACCAGCACCAGTGCAGTCATGCTCACCATCAGCAGGGCATATTCTACGCCGATTGCGCGCAGTCCTACGGCATACAGACTGACTTCAATGGACCAGATCAGGGCGCTGAGCAGAAAGATGCGCAGCAGGCTGCCGCCGGAGCGCGCAAAATTCAGCGAGCTGTGTACGTTGGCGAGCAATCTGCCTGCGGTCTGAAACAGCTTATTCGGCTTAGTGCTGAACCATGCCGCTATGCGCGCGCCCCAGATGGCCACCACGACGATGACCAGCAAGACCGCCAGCGTGGCGGGCACCATGATGTACATGGTCTTTGTGATCACTTCGCTGGTTTCGCGCATGGCGATGAACGCCCCTACGAGGATGGACAAGAGGATGACCACATCCATCACTTTTTCGATCAGGATGGATGAGAGGGAAGTAGTTCGGCTGATGCCAGTTTTCCGGCTGAATGCCTCCATGCGCAGCAGTTCGCCTCCGCGCGCAGGCAACAGGTTATTGCCTGCAAAACCGATGAATAGCGACTGGATAAACACGCCGTCGTGCGGCACGTTGAACGACTTCATCATAATGCGCCAACGCATGCTGCGCAGCGGGAAGGTCAGGAGGTAAATGGCCATCATAGCCACCACCATGAGCGGATTCACCTGGCGGATTACCTCCCATGTCTTGCTGAAGTCAATACTCCTTCCGAGCAGGGCGATGCACGCCACAGAAATCAGAATACCCACCAGTCCGATGAGCCGGGTAGTGGTTTTACTCTTCATAAGTCAGGGGATGGTCAGCCATTGGAGGCGCAAAGCTACTCGGGCGGGGGAGCCGCTCCAAATGCGCGCGCATCGGGGTTAAAATGAAGGAAAGTCTGCGCCTGTAAGCCGGGTTCTGTATCCCGCGCAAGCTTACGCCGGCGCGGTACTTCATCATTTATCTCTGCGACCTACCCTCCGGGGCCGGACGGGCCGCCCTCCACCCCGTCTTGCGACGGAGATTCCCGGTCTACATGGTCTTACTGCCCACAAGGTTTACCAGAGCCATGGCGGTTGCCCGTCATGCTGGTGGGCTCTTACCCCACCTTTTCACCCTTACCTGTGTTGCCACAGGCGGTATCAATTTCTGCAGCACTGTCTGTTTCCGGTCAGTCGCCCTTCCGGAACCCCCGCTTTTCACGGGGTGCGGCGCCCTGTGCAGCCCGGACTTTCCTCTTACTTGCGGAAGCGATGAAGCGGCGCGGACTTTCCTCTGGCAAAGTTAGGTCTGTATTTGCTAAGCTCGGTTTTAGAGAATGGAGAATGGAAATTGGAGAATGGTAACGCTTGATAGTCAGCAAACAGATCGTTGATACCCGCTCTCGCTCTGTGTCTCGCTCTACTGTCAGGGGATCTGGTGGTCAGGGTGCCCAATGCGGCTATATTTGCGAGTACAACGGAAACTTATTGCGGGAGAGGAGAGTCCGTAAACGTTGTGTGAAACCTATGACCACAGAATGAGCATTGATATGAAAAGTCTGAATAACAAAGCATTACCGATTTTCATAGCGACAGCCTGGATTAGTATATCCGAGTTTGTGCGCAATCAGTTTTTGCTAAAAAAATACTGGACTGACCATTACGAAAGTTTGGGTCTGGTCTTTCCTTCCGAATCGATTAACGGAGCCGTTTGGGGCTTATGGTCGCTGTCTTTTGCCATTGGTATTTACGCTATTTCAAAGAAATTTTCATTGACGCAAACGACTGCTATCGCTTGGTTTATGGGCTTTGTACTCATGTGGATTGTCACTGGAAATATGAGTGTTTTGCCCTTCGGGATTTTGGTTTTTGCCATTCCTCTTAGTGTTTTGGAAACATTTTTAGCGACTTTAATTATTAAGAGAATGAGCAAATAACAGATTTGTAACTGAATAAAAAAACCGGAAAGACAGGCACAGGGAAGCGAAAATGACACACTGACAGCTCTTAGCTTCCTGAATTTACCGAAAGACCAACCCTTAAAAGTGTCTTATATTGGTTGTGGATCAGGCGCACAGACGATGATACTTGCTAAAAACATACACGGACAAATAATTGCAGTTGACCTTTTTCCGGAGTTTTTAAATGAGTTGAATATAAGAGCTCAAAAATCAGGACTGAAAGAAAAAATCCTAACGCTTGAATAATCAATGGACGATCTGCCTTTTGATTTAGGTGAGATTGATGTGATCTGGTCGGAAGGTGCGATCTATAACATGGGATTTGAAAATGGACTGAAAAAATGGAAGCAATATTTAAAAGTCGGTGGCTACCTGACTGTAAGCGAAATTACCTGGATAACTCCACAGAAGCCAAAAGAGATTGAAGAATTTTGGCAAGCCGAATACCCGGAAGTAGATACAGCGTCTCGGCAAATCAAGCAATTGGAAGACAATGGTTATACGCCTGTGGAGTACTTTTATTTGGGTCAGGATAGTTGGATTGAGAATTATTACAAGCCTGTGCAATTAAAGTTTGATGATTTCCTGAAGCACAATAACCAATCAGATCTTGCAAGAAAGGTAGTTCAGGATGCCCTGGCTGAAATTGACTTGTATTTGAAATATAAAGAATATTATAGTTATGGATTTTATATCGCAAGAAATAACTGAATGAAAAGCACTACACTAAACCGATTGCGCGAAAGGTTCGTTTTTCTCCATTCATGCATCGTGTTCAGACCTTTAAAGATGAAGGATGTCGTGATCCTGGCAACTGCGTTACTCTCTTTTAGAGCAGTTGATGCACAGAGCATAGACAATGGATCAGGAGTTGAAATCGGCCGGTTTGATGGCAATGTCATATATGATGCTTTTGGAAAACAGATCGGAAAGGTGGACGGTGAAGTGATATATGATGGTCATGGTTCAATACTCGGACGAATGGATGTGAACAGAGTTTATGATAGTGGGTGGAGAATTATCGGGTTTGTGGATGGGGATGTAATGTATGATGGTTCCGGCGCTGTCAGGAGCAGAATGGATGGCAATAGGATATATGACGCCTCATGGAGGCAAATCGGCCGATCAGATGGATTGAGCAGGCACCAGGTGGTCGTTTTTATGTACTTTTTTTGTAATCTGCAAGGCTCAGAGCACAAATAGTAAAAACTCAATTGTTTGATGATGGAAATAAACAAAACAATACATCCAGCCCAGAACAGACTATTTAACTTAGACTATTTACGAGGAATGGCGGCATTGGGTATAATGGTTTATCATTATTTATCGTGGACTTTGGGTAAATTTTCATCAGACACATTTCTCGGTAGATTTGGTGTTTATGGAGTTTCTATTTTTTACATTTTAAGTGGACTAACACTGTACTATGTTTATTATGACAAAATGAAACCAACAACAGCAGATTTGTTGACTTTTTTCAAGAAACGATTCTTTAGAATATTTCCTTTGCTTTGGCTTGTTACGTTGACAGCTATCTTTATCTGGAAAGATGCCTGATCTTTTTAATCTTTTTCTAAATCTGTCTGGGCTTTTCGGCTTCGTAAAATGGGATACTTATTTCTCAGCGGGCGTTTGGTCAATTGGTAACGAATTGGTGTTTTATGTATTCTTCCCGTTTTTTGTACTTTTCACAAAAAGACATAGATTATTAATGATTTTACTTTCTTTGGTTCTATTGAGTTTATATTTGTACTTCGCTTTTCATAAGTTGCCGCATTCATCAGTTAGTGATCAATGGAGAAATTACATCAATCCTCTCAATCAAGTTTTTTTGTTTTGAGCGGTTTTTTATTGGGCTTGTTTTTTCGCGATAGACACTTTGGAAATTCAGTAACTATTTCTTTGTTGATTTTTGCGATTTTTTTTGTTTATATTTTATCCGGTTTCAGGGGAGCAAATTAATGTGAAGATAGGTTTAAACAGGGTTGTTTTCACAGTTTGCTGTTTCATTTTTTGTTTAAGCTTTTACAAGTTGAATGTGCAATTCCCGAAAGTTATACACAGGCCTTTGACTCAATTAGGCGAAGTAAGTTACTCGGTGTATTTGCTTCACCCAATTATATACTACATGGTCGGACAATTTAGAGATCACACTTTCCATTTTCCAGAATCATTACGACTGGTTCTTTCTGTCATCGTAACATTTGTTACAAGTTATTTTGTTTACCAGTACTTTGAAAAATACTTTATGAGACTTGGGAAATCCAATAGTGGAATCGCTCAGTAGTGCTTTGTTCGACTTGGTGATAGAGGAAATTGAATGGAAAAGGCTAAGGTTACATTGTAGTTAGCGGAAAATTTCGGCTTCAAGTTCCTGCTATTATATAGTTCTAAACCCATATAGGGAGTGTTCAGTGAACTGTGTCAACAGTCAAATTTAATTACTTATTAGTTGTTGTCGTTGTTTTGAATTTAGGGGTCCAGGGGGAGTAGATAACGTGTTCATTATTGTGAATAGCTGTTAGTTTGGTATTCTGCTTTCGAAGATGAATGCCAGTTGTCCGTATACCAAAGGCCAGTTGTGAATGGGCTTGGACCACTTTTGAATGGCTTTCAGAGTTGTGAGATACACGATCTTGAGCAGTGCATTGTCACTTACAAAGGCACCTTTGGTTTTGGTGGCTTTTCGGAGCATTCGTTGAAAGGCTTCACTTTTTTCTTCCTTGTGTTTTCATAGTCAGTCAAATGTAGGTGACTAAAGTTGACACAGTTCAGTGAGCACCCTCGAAGACTGAGGTGGTATATCCGTTTTCCACTTTTAATACTCAATTCTCTATTCTCTTTTCGCCTTTTTCCATTCTCAGTTATCTCACCATCGATTAAACCCTGGGGCCATAAACCTATCTTAGTGGCAATGACCGATCAGGAATTGCTGGAACAATATCGTCGTGCGGAGACCCGGGAGACGGGATTTCGCATGATTGTCAGGCAATTCCAGAAACCGATCTACTACTACATACGCCGAATGGTGCTCGATCATGACGACGCGGATGACATCACCCAAACGACGTTTATCAAGGCGTGGAAGGGGCTTGATGGCTTTCGCGGCGAGTCGAAGCTCAGCACCTGGCTGCACACGATTGCGTATCACGAGGCGATCAGTTTTTTAGATAAGAAAAAACGGGTGGCCAAAGTGGCGCTGGATCAGGTGGGGGCAAAGCTCGGACACGCTCTTCAGCAGGATGAACTCTATCAGGGAGATGAGATCCGGCAGCGGCTGCAGGTGGCTGTGGCCTCGCTGCCAGCCAAGCAAAAGGCGGTGTTCATCATGAAGTACTACGAAGAAAAGAAGTATGAGGAAATAGCGGAAATCACCGGCACCTCCGTGGGTGCCCTCAAGGCGAGCTACCACCATGCGGTGCAGAAGATTGAGGAACACATTACGGGAAATGCCAATACCACCCCATGAGATGAAAGCAAGCGAAGAGGAGTTTTTCAAAAATCAGGAAGAGGAAATCATGCGGGCCATCCGTCTGGAGGCTTTACGCACGGATAATGACCTGCAAGTGCCTCCGGGCTATTTCGCGGAAATGGAGGAGGAGGTGATGGCCGAGGTGACTGCTTCGCGGGGCAAGGTGATTCCTTTCCGCAGGGTCATCTGGCTCTCCGCCGGCGCTGCTGCGGCTGTGATTCTGGGCGTCTTCTTTTACACGCAATCTGCTGCTCCCGATGAATCGGCCTTTCTCGCCATGCTGGAAAAGGAACCGGTGACGATGGATGACCTGCCGTATTTCGCAACGGAACTGGAGTATGAGGAAATCCTCCTCGATGCGGTTTCTACACTGCCTGAAGGCGAGCACTGGCTGATTACGTTGGATTCGCTCGCGGTGAAACCTGCTCAACCGGCTGATGTAAGTAATGAAATTAAAGATAAAAACACACAAGACATTAAACCTGTTGACGAAACGGATGCTCCCACCTGGGAAGAACTTTCGGAAGAGGAGATCATGGAATACCTGCTCGATGAAGGTGAAATAAACTGGTAATGAAAAAAGTGAAAACGATGAACGACATGAAGCGAATTGGTATGCTGGCCATTTTCTGGATGTGCTCTGCGCTGCTGGCTTTTGCACAACCCGGCCTAGGAGAAGACGAAGAAAAACGCGAAGAGCGCATTCAGCGGTTGAAGCGCGTGTATTTCACGGAAAAGCTCGACATGACCGTGGCGGAGGCGGAAAAATTCTGGCCACTTTACAATGAACATGACAAACAGCGCAGGGAGTTGCGCAAGTCCATCCGCCAGGCGCAGCGATCGCTGGAAAATACGGGTGTGACGGAGAAGAATCTGACGGAATTGAATTCACGCATTACCGCGCTCCGCCATCAGGAAGTGGATCAGGACAGCCAGTTCATTCTTCGGGTAATCCCTGTGCTGGGTCCGGAGAAAACCGCACGCATGATTCAGCTGGAGCATGAATTCAGAAAAGAACTACTCGAACGCATGCAGGAGCGCCGTGATGACCGCAGACCGGAAGGTGGTCCGCGCAGACCCTGATCAATGCAGTCCTGTGATGGGATAATAACTGAATTCCTCTTCCACCGATCCCGCAGGCACTTCGATAAAGCCATCTGCCCTTGAAAGGGAGGCAAAATCGCCCGAGCCATTGAAGGCAATTACTTCCGCATGGTAGTGGGAGGTAAGGGCCACGGGAACAAGCAGCGCCAGCTTTTCGTGGGAGCTGACCGGCCCGGTGAGGGTGATCTTACGGGCGAACTCATTTCCGCGTAAAAATGGTCCGATGTACCGCGCCGCACAGGCCAATGCAGACACCGGATTGCCCGGCAGCGCAAACACCACCGTCTCTGCACTGCTTCCAAACCACATGGGCTTTCCGGGCTTTTGTTCAACGCGGTGAAAGTGACAGGTGATTCCAAGCTGAGCCAGCACGTCGGGCACGAGGTCGTATTTCCCCTTCGAGACGCCGCCGGAAAGAATCACCACCGAATGATCGTTCAGTATATGGCTCAGCCGGTCTTTGAGAATCTCTGCGTCATCCTTAAGGTGAAAGAGATTCGTGCCCAAGCCGCAGAGTTGCAGATAACCGTCGAGTGCGTACACATTGGACCTCCGCAATTGATACGGTTCGGGCTCTTCGTCAATGTCCACGATCTCATCTCCGGTAGACACGATGGCCACGCGAGGCAAGTCATTCACCCGTACCGTGCTTTTGCCGACCGATGCAGCAATCCCAACCACGGCAGGTGTTACGGCACTGCCCGGTGAAGCCAGGGAATCGCCTTTACGGTGATCGGCACCTGTGCGTTGGATGTGCTGACCTGATTTCACGACTTCAGGATTCACTTCGAAAAACTCCAGACTGCCATCCCGCACCACAGCAGCTTGCTCGTACGGAATCACCGTGTCGGTGCCTTTAGGCAGAATAGCGCCGGTCATCACCTCAATGCACAGTCCCTGATGATCAAGTGAGCGTGCTGCCACACCTGCGCGCTGAATGCCCGAGGCATGAAAGCGCGTGATGCCCGATTGAATATCTGCATAGCGAATGGCAATGCCATCCATGCGCACGGTATCACACGGCGGCAAATCGCGGTCAGCCAGCAATCGTTCCGCGAGTATTTTCCCCACTGCTTCGTGAAGCAGAAGGGACGTGTTGCCGAAGTCCGGACGATGAGAGATAATAATTTCCGCAGCCTGTGGAGGAGTGAGCATACTGCGAATATCCGGAAGAGTGCCTTATCCCGACGAAGGATTTTCAATCCGCCTGAATGCTGATCATTGGCAACACGGTGCGATCAGGCGGAGCTCTTCAATCTCCGCGGGCGTGAGCACGCGGTCGTACACAGCCACATCATCGAGCAGCCCGTCGTAATCCTTTCCGATGAAGAAATCGCCCTGGGCGTCGGAGATGATTGGCATACCACACATCAAATACTGGGTGCCATAAAGGCTTGGAGCGCCATCCAGCCAGAGTTGTAATCCGTTAGCGTCGTAAATGGCCACGAGGTGATGCCATTGTGATTCCATGAAACTTTCATAGAAGCTGCAATCTTCAGAACTGCCGGGAGCGGGTGTGTTGGTCCACCAGATATTGTGGTCAGCATAACTCATCAGCGGC
>JBKDGH010000038.1:0-10179 GCA_046336655.1 Flavobacteriales bacterium
TCCTTCGCGGATTGCGCAGCTCGATGTGCAGATTGCCGAAAAGCAGGCTGCCATCGCCGCAAGCACGAGCCCGGTGGAACAGGCCAACCTCGGCATCGAGCTGAATCGTCTGGAAACCGACCGCCTGCGTCTGGTGCGCCGCCAGCTCACCTTCGGGAACATTCCGTTTGTGGAACGTCAGTTCTCGCTCGGACGACTCGAATTCAAAATTGCGGCCTACGCGGAATTCATCGCCGCCGTAGAAGCCCGCAAAGCGGAGATCATTGCAGCCGGGAACGCTGCTGCGTAATTCCGCAAGACATATCATCCCTTTAACAGCGGTTTACCACCGCACTATGAAAACAACAAGAAAGGCCCCGCTTCGGCGGGGTTCTTTTTTTTCGTATACTTGAGTAACCTTAATTGAATTGTCGTTTTATCCTATAATTCATTGCTGCGTATGGCCCTCATTGAACAGATGGTGAATACCCTGAATGCCTATGAAGTCGCCGATTTCAAGGATTTTCTGAGCCGTAAACGCAATCAGGCGGTGCAGATGCAATTGCTCGAACACATTGCCCAAAATCCCAAGGCGCTGGCCGCAGACCGTATGCTGGCGCTGTACGGCACGGACAAACGATCGGCGTACAAAAGTTGCCAGTCCCGCCTTACTTCCAATTTTGTCCAGTACATCCTCTCCCGCAATGAAGATGATTCGGAACTCACCCACGAAGCCCTCCCCCATCTGGCTGTTGCGCGGTTTATGATCCGCAAGGGCGCCTATAAAATTGCCGCTGAATTTCTGAACCGTGCGGAGGAAGAAGCCATCGGCGCGCGGCAGTATGAACTGCTTGAAACAGTATATACCTGGCAGATGCAGCACGTGATGGAAATGGAACTGAACGCGCAGGACATTCATCAGAAATGGCAGAAAAACCGCGCGAGGCACGATGCGATGGTCAACCTGAATTTCACCTTTGCCGAAGTGGCGCGTAAGCATGCACAGGCCCGTCTGCGCGGACAAATCCTCAACAAGGAACTGATCATCAAGGAAACGTATGAGAAGGTTCGTCCGGCCGTTGAACAGGCAAACGACCCTGCCTACATGCACCGCCTGTTTTCACTCATACGCAATGTGGCCACGAGCAATAAAGCGTATAAAGAGTTTGAGCGACTGGTATCGAATGTGTACGGCAGATTGAAAGGCAAGAACTGTTTTCTTCCCGGCGACAGCGAATATGAGCTCGGGTTTCTCTACATGATCGCCCATGCCCAATACCGCAATGCGCGGTTTGAAGCAGCGCTGGAAACACTCACTACCGCACAAAAGCTCCGCGAAAAACTCACCATCCTTCCACCGAAAATCACGTACAAACTCATTGCGCTGCATGCCTCCATCCTCAATGGCGCAGGCAACGTGACAGAGGCCATTCCGATGATCGAAAAATGCCTCAACCAGCGCGGCAAATACGATGAGGACACTGAACTCCTCAACATGCAGCTCAGTCTGGCGGCGTATTTATACAACGCGCGGGAATACAAGCGCGCAGTGAAGGTGCTGAATACATTTCCCTACGACAAGGCACAGCTCACGCGGATGATGGGCACGGAGTGGAGGTTCAAGCTGGAGATGTTTGAGCTCATCTCGTTCTACGACCGCGGGCTGGTGGATGAAGCACTCACTCACCTCCAGCGCATTCGTCCGTACTACAAAGACTTTTTCCGCGAGGAAGAATACGCCCGCGTGGAAGTGTACCTCGGCTTCGTAGAACGCATGCTTCTCGATCCGCAGTGCGTCACCACCGATGCGTTTCGTCAGGATGTCAAAATCGCGCAGCTCAACCGCCGCAATGAGGAGGAAGACATCCAGGCCATCGCGTTTCACTGCTGGCTGTCGAGCAAGATCTTTCAGCGGGATTATTATGAGGTACTGCTGGAGGCGATTGGGTGGAAACGGGAGGTGGAGGTGCTGGAGAGTGGGGATTAGAGAATGGAGAATGGAGAATAGAGAATAGAGAATAGAGAATAGAGAATAGAGAATGGAAATTCCTCCGTGATCTCCGTGCAACCTCCGGGACCTCCGTGCTACGATTGCATTTTTTCACCATAGAGGCATTGAGTGAATGGAGGTTCATGGAGTTTTTTTCTAATGAAATACCACTCCCCGGCTCCCGGCGGCATCGTCGAATTGTCAATTGTGGAATCAACACAACGCCCGACTAAATGACCACCGTCCCGGTAAGGTTATCCTGTCTTTTGATTGAATTCTCACAATCCGCCAGCTTCCTTTTACATTTGACTCACTGAACCTTTACGATGACTACGAACGGGAAAATTGCCTTTATGCTTTGTCTTGGGATGATTTGCGGTATTTCTGCAAAATCACAGACAATCAGTCCTGAAAGCGTGCACGTGAGCGGTGGCGAGTTCAATGCGGGCGGTGTGAAAATGAGCTTATCCGTTGGACTGCTTGCGGTGGAAACAATCACCGGCAATGGATATACGCTCACACAAGGCTATCAGCAAGGAGGCGACGTGATTGTGTCGGTTATGGACGCGAACTACCCCAACGTTTCCATGGTCTACCCAAACCCGTTTCGTGAAGCAATTACTATTGCACCAGTCAAGGGTCATACCGTGCAATCAACTCGGCTATTCAATATGCAAGGACAACTGATGTGGATGAATCTCACGTCGTTCTCCAATAATCGGGAATTCGATCTTCCTGATCTACCGGGGGGAATGTACATCCTCGAAATCATTGATAACTCCGAACGATCCATTCGATATACACTGGCCAAAACCAACTGAATATGACACGCATTATTACTCTCTTTACTCTCCTGTTCCCGCTATTCATTCAGGGTCAGGTGCCCCAGGGATTTACGTATCAGGCGGTGGTGCGCGACTTTGCCGGTGAGGAAATAGCAAGTCAAATGGTTGGACTTCGATTGAGTCTTGTCCCGCAAACCCCTGATGGCTCAGCGATATATTCCGAAGACCACAGTGTACAAACCAATGAGTTCGGACTGGTAACGGTGATCGTTGGTGGGGGACAGCCCGTGCTGGGGAGCTTCGCTGCCATAGACTGGTCGGGTGGCGTATTCTTTCTTCGCACTGAACTGGATGCGGAAGGAGGCACTGACTATGTGCTTATCGGCAGCACGCAACTTATGAGTGTTCCATTTGCGCTGTATGCCCAGCAAAGTGCGAACGGCGGACAGCAAGGACCTGAAGGCCCGATGGGTCCGCAGGGTGAACCCGGCCCCGCCGGCCCGCAAGGCCCGCCGGGTGAAAATGGAGAACCTGGAGTCGGAATTTCTGGTGTGACAGACAACAACAATGGCACGTTCACTTTTCAATTTACCGATGGCACCACATTCACCACTTCCGACCTTACTGGCCCTCCTGGTGGTTCAGATGGTTCACAGGGGATATTTACTGTTGGAGGTAGTACTCAATTCTCTCCCGAATTCTACTTTTTCTCGCCTTTAAACTCCATTCATGTAATCACACTGAACGGCGGATATGGCGCTTTTTCTCCCCAGTCTTCATTGATCGAAAAGGCTCCGTATTCCATTTACAGGGCATACCGACCAACCCAACTAATCTCCGCACACATATACGGTCTAATGACTTTTTCAGGGGATCTGGAAGGTTGCCTTCCTGAAGACATCACCTTTCAACTGATCAATCAGGACGGACAACCCTTATCCTCATCCGTGACAATAAATGCGGCCTTGCCGGGACCTGCGTACGAAGAAATCAACCTCGAGTTGACATCAAACCAAGTCCTCGCACCGGGAACTTTCGTTTTTCTCAGGGCCACCATGACATTAAACAGCCCACCCCAATTCGAAATTGGAGTGAATTGTTATGACTGGGGGGTCGGGATGGTTTTCGATATGGAACTGCAAACAGTGGATTGATCAACTGAAGATCCCTCCGTAACCTCCGTGCAACCTCTGCGACCTCCGTGCTCCGGTTACTTCTCTTTCACCATAGAGGCATTGAGTGAATGGAGGTTCATGGAGTTTTTTTTCTCCTAAACACCACCGCTAAGCTCACAGCAACATTGTTGAAGTGTTGCATTGTCAATTGTGGAATCAACACAACGCCCAACAAAATGACCACCGCCCCGGCAAGGTTATCTAGCATCTAGAATCTAGTATCCTGATTCAGAAGCCCCCAATTTCACCTTACTCAGCTCTACTCCCAGAAGCCGCACTGCTGTTTCGATTTTCTTCACTTGATCGGCAGAAGGGAATTTGTGTCCGGAGGAATACTGCCTGATGAGTGCGGGATGAATTCCCGAGCGTTCGGCGATTTTGGACTGATTGAGAAACGAAAATTCCTCGAAGAACACGGTGAGGTCATAGACATAGTTAAACACCACGTCATTGAGTGACTCCTCTTTGAGCAGCAAGGCCTTCACCTTTCGCTCCAGAGTGGCAATACCCGTTGCCTTGTCCACATAGAGATTATGCTTCACCTTCACACGTCCCCAATACTGACCTTCCACTTTTTCAATGGTCATGGTGATCCGCGATGTGGACTTTCCATTCTTGCGGATGATTCCTTTCAGGTGTGCTACCTGTTGTGGTTTTCGTTCGGTCATTGTTTCCTGCCTTTTCCGTATGCTTGTTTCAATATCGCACGGAGCGTTCCTTTTGGAATATCTCCCTTGTGATGCGGTATAGTAATCTTTCCTTTGATCTCCGGGTGAATCAACTGAATATGACTTCCCTTTTGATTCTTCACGAACCAACCCTCCCGCATTAGTATTCTGAGTAATTCCTTTGAAGTCATGAGGCCCTTTGCAACAAAGTCAGATAACCATCCGACCAGCTATGCAAAGGGAAAACTAAAGACTTAGATCACTTCATGACTCAAAATACTACAGAATCCTTATGCGAATATAGGTAACTATTTTGTTACCTGAAAAGGAAATTCTCCGGACAGAAGATAAGTTCAGGATACACAGATTGTGATTAGTTCCCGAATGGATCTTATATAACCTGGTCCGGTAGGTGGTCCTGGCTATGGAAGCCCCCTCCGTGGCCTCCGTGTAACCTCCGAGACCTCCGTGCTACGATTGCATTTTTTCACCATAGAGGCATTGAGCGAATAGAGGTTCATGGAGTTTTTTTTCTCCTAAACACCACCGCCCTGCTCCCGGCGGCATTGTGGAATTGTTGAATTGTCAATTGTTGAATCACTCCATCGCCCAGCTAAAAGCCAACCGCCCAGGACAGGTTATCTAGTATCTAGCATCTAGTATCCCCGAGCAGCAAGAAAGCCCCGCTTTCGCGAGGCTTTCCTTCAACGTGGCATGTTTCTAAGTGTATATTGACGGGAATAAAAGCGGTTTCAGCTCAGGTGAACTGATATATGTTTAGCGGATATGCTGCTGCTCTTCTTTCGCTTCAGAAGCGAGGTGGCGAAAACCACGGCGAATGGTCCATGCCAAACGCTCTTTGCTGAACGCCGTGTGATACGTCAGTTTTGAGGCCGTGAGACGATGCTTTCCTAAATGCGGGGTAATGGCGATGCGATTCACTCCACAGATAGCGGAGTAATTGAATAAGTACAGTATCCATTGTTGAGCGTGTTGGACGCCAAACGTATAGAGTGGGGTTGTAACCTATTTACAATGGAGAATTTATTTCCATTAATGAAAGATGGGACTAGAGAATGGAATTCCCTCCCTTTCCTCCGTGCAACCTCCGCGACCTCCGTGCTACGATTTTAATTTACCACGAAGGCACGAAGCTGCACGAAGGTTCACGAAGGTTTCAAAGCCCAATGCCCTACCCGGTATCGTCAAACCGGAAAGAAAAAACCCCGGACATCGCTATCCGGGGCATTTCCGTTTTTAGTTGTTACTCTTTATTCGACTACCAGACGCTGCGACCAGCTCCGCGCACCCTGTGAAAGTGTGACGATGTAGACACCTGCAGCGATGTCATTCAGATCAATTGCATGCATCGCACCGGCCAGCATTGAAGAACGGGATACCTGTCTGCCGCTCAAGTCAGTGATCACGATGTCCATTCTTCCGTTTCCGGAGGCCTGCACCGTGAACTGATCATTCGCGGGGTTGGGCCACAGACGGAAGACATCCCGTGCGGTCACATTCATTTCCTCTACAGACACCACTTCATTTTCGATCAGCGGAAAATGCGGTCCGAGTGCCACCCATCCGTAGTTGTTGATCTCGTGCACTTCGGTCCACTGCTGCTGTGGATCAATCACCCCGTAGAGTCGCGCATCCGGAGCCACATCCGCCGATGGAAGCACCACCGCAAAGCTGACTTCCTTGTACCACTGAGCGGGAATATAACTGTCGGTGTACACGATGGTGTTGCCATCGAGATCGGTGAGCATCAGTCCGTCGTTCAGCGGATGACCGATGAAGAAAGAAACCGGGACAGCGCCTTCCGTGTCTTCGAGGCTGTAGTTGAACACGCGGGCGTGTACCACCACGGTATCGCCGGGATGCGGATAAATCACCTGATGTCCATCGTGGTAATCGGTCATCCAGAATGACTTGCTCACGCGTGATTTGGATTCATCGAAATCCTCCGGATCCACAAACTCGCGCGCCACTTCCAGTCGCCACGGAAGATTCCACGCCGGATCCTGAATGGAGTAGTTCTGCGACCAATAGTTCTGTGTACCGAAGGAAGGCTCCTGTGGCTCCACGAGGTAATCCACCAGCAGCGACCCATCGGCACCCCACGACATGTAAGGACGCATGGAATACGGAGCATCTGCCGCTGACGCCGTAAAAGACTGATGATCTACGGTGCAGGTGATGCTCTGCTGCAGCGAGCTGGTGTGCGTGGATACGGATCCGGTGCTGTAGGATCCGGTAATCCCGACCTCTGCTCCGTATGCGGAGGCATTGAGTGATGCATTCAGACTCATGTCGCGTGTGAGGTTGGAACTATTCTCCGACATATCCGAATAGCCCACTGTCCAGGTGTAATTCTGACCGGCACCCACTCCGTAATTGTCGGTACCAATGAATCCAGCCCCCAGTCCTGCGAGTACCTGATCGGCCAGGTCGGGATTGGGATAGGACAAAATATTGCCGTTCTCATGCAAGGGCAGGTACAACTGCATATCCGGATTCTTACCCGCACGCCAGTAATGTTCAATGGAAGTCGGACGCACCGACACCATGTGCGTTTTGAGCTGTCCGCCCTGATAAACCGGATACTCGCGAACGTCGTAATCTACCTTGGAGACGTAGATATAGTCATCGAAGGCCGTGGACACCTGTACAATCTCCGTATGGGTTTCAGAAGTATATGCCAACGCCACATCACTCGATGTGCGGCTCGAACGCCAGGGCGATGTGATGCGGCTGGAGATCTCCGACAACGGCGTCGGATTTCGGCCCGAGCAGGTCAAGGGCGGTAACGGGCTCGTGAACATGAATACACGCACCGCCATGCTCGGCGGCACACTCCGCATTGAATCCTCACCCGGGCAAGGCACCCGGATTACACTCGAACTGAAATGAAGTCCATTCGCGTCATCGTATTCGACGACAACAAGGATCGTCGCGAAAGCCTGGAAATGCTCATTAACCTGCATCCGCGGCTTATGTGCGCCGGAACGTTTGAAAATTGCACCCGACTGAACGACGATGTGCCAGGGACGTCACCGGATGTGGTTCTCATGGACATTGATATGCCCGGCATGAATGGCATTGAAGCAGTTCGTGAAATAAGGAAACAGCACCCGGGCCTGCGAATAATAATGCAGACTGTGTTCGAAGATGAAGAGCGAATCACCTCGGCCATCAAGGCAGGTGCCGATGGCTATATCCTGAAAAAAACCAGTCCGGAGAAACTCATTGAAGGCATTCTCGACGTGATGGAAGGCGGTGCACCTATGACTCCGAGTGTGGCGCGATACGTGCTCAGGATGTTTCAGTCAAAAACAGAAAAACCAAATACGGCCATCACAACACTTAGTCAGCGTGAAAAAGAAATCCTTTCTCACCTCGTGAATGGACTGAGCTATAAGATGATCGCTGCTGAATGTGGAATCTCGGTGTTCACAGTAAATGCACACATCCGGAAGATCTACGAAAAGATGCAGGTGCACTCGGTGGCAGAAGCCGTATCGAAAGCTCTGCGCGATGGGGTCGTCTGAATTAATTCGTCATCACAGCGTAAACGACGCCTGAATCCAGGTATTCAGGACATTCTCTTCCCAGGTAAGCAGAATGACTTTATCGCGGGAGAACCCGAAACTGATGTCGAAGCTGTATTTCTCTTTGATGAAGAATTCAAATCCGGTGGAGAGATAACCCCCGAAACCGATGTCAGTGCGCGGCTGATACGGGAGAATCTGTTGAGGATTCTGCGCGCCGATGAATAACTCATACGTGCGGTCGCCGATAAAGATTTCGTTCTTCTCGAACTGCGTGCCGAGCATGCTCACTCCCGGTTGCAGGTACCAGTTGGTCATCGGATTGATCTCCGCGCCCATGCGGTAGCCCAGACTGAAGTTGAAGCGCTGCTCCGAGCCGGTGATCTGGAACGTGCGGATATCCTGCTGGGCATTTTGCTGAATGGGTGTGCCGATAAACCGCAGCGTAAACACATCCACTGCCCTCAGACGCATCGAATTCACATTGAAGACAATCGAATTGTCGCGGTTGAAATTGTACTTGATCTGCATCCCCACCATGAATGCGGGATTGTAACGCATATTCTGCGGATAGCTGTCGAACGGTACTTCTACACTCACGGCATTGTCAAACTGCTGGAGCAGCTCGTTGCGTTCAAAAGGCGTGAGTAATGCAATACGCTCCGCAATGGAATAGCACTGGACTCCGTTCGGATTTTCCTCCAGCGTTACCGGACAGGTTCCATTATAAAAGTTACCGGTCTTCTTAGAAGCGAAATAGGCACCGATGTTCAGTCCAATTGAAAAGCCCCGGAACGGATCCTCTTCCTCCTCCTCTTCCTCCTCTTCCGGATCATTTATCAGGCTGGTCCAGCTCTGGCCTGCGGGTGACAGGGCCTGCTGAGCCATCCACTGCGACGGAGCGAGCGCCAGAAGAATGAACAATCCGGCGGTGATCTTTTTTCTGAAGTCAATACACATCATACGCGGTGTGGATAGGATTAACTTCCGAAATTTACGCACTCCGCAGGTAAACACGTGCTTTTTGCCATCACCGACATAGAAACCACCGGCAGCTTCGCTTCAGCGAACAGCATCACGGAGATTGCCATTATTCTCCATGACGGCAAGGAAATCGTCCGCGAGTTTCAGTCGCTGGTCAATCCCGGCATGCCGCTACCGCGCTTCATCACCCAGCTCACCGGCATCACCGATGATATGCTGGAAGATGCGCCGGATTTTGAGGAGATTGCCGAAGAGGTCTATGAGCTATTGCGCGATGCTGTATTCGTGGCGCACAACGTGAACTTCGACTACTCCTTTATTCACGCGGAGCTGCAGGCCTGCGGCTTCTCCTGGAATCCGAAACGCTTGTGCACGGTAAGGCTTTCGAGAAAAGCGTTCCCGGGATTCCGCAGCTACGGACTGGAAAACCTGTGCCGCGATTTGGGAATCCGCAACGAAGCCGCGCACCGCGCGATGGGTGATACGCTCGCTACGGTGCAGGTATTCGAGCGCATTCTGCGTGTGCTTCCGGAGGACGAGCTGAATAAGCTGATCGGACGTGGTTCAAAGGAGAGTTTTTTACCCAACCACCTCGATGAACGCGAGTACAACCGGTTGCCGGAAAAACCCGGTGTCTACTTTTTGCTCGACCAGCAACGCAAACCGATTTACATCGGCAAGGCAAAGAACCTGAAGAAGCGCGTGCGGACCCATTTCTCTCCGGCCACAGAAAGCGAACGGCACCAGCAGTTTCTAAAGGAGATTCACCACATTGATTTCACACTGACAGGTGATGAACTTATTGCGCTGTTGCTGGAAGATGCGGAAATCCGCCGGCACTGGCCCAGGCACAACCGCGCGCAGAAACGTCCTCCGAGCCGCACCGGTGTGTATCTCTACGAAGATCAGCGCGGACTGAAACGCCTTTCAATCAGCAAAGTGTCGAAGACCAGTGCACCGCTCAAGACATTTACTTCCCGCGCAGCAGCCTGCAAGTGGCTCGTAAAACTGGCAGACACCTACACACTGGATTATGCGATTGTGGGA
>JBKDGH010000039.1:0-36897 GCA_046336655.1 Flavobacteriales bacterium
GGAATCAATATGGGCAAGAGCACAGCTATCACGTTTGTAACAGCTATGCTCGATGAGTTGTTTTACATCATACTGGTGCCAGTCGTTTTAGTTGTCATCGGTACGAGTTCGTTGTTCCCGGATACCTGGGCAGGTGAAACATTCGGCACTAATTCAGTCAAGGTATTGTTTTGGATCGGCTATTTCTTCATCGTGTTCCTCACTCTTCTCATTGCGTTTGGAATATTTCTCTTCCCCGGCCTGTTTAAAAAAACGCTGCAGGGAATCACTTCGATCAAAGTACTCAAACGATTCCGCAGAAAGGCGACACGCGTTGGTGATGAAATAGTCACCACAAGCCGCGAGCTAAAGGGCAAATCATTCATGTACTGGGTCCGCGCCTTTTCAGCCACAGTGGTAAGTTGGTCAGCACGCTTCCTTACACTCAATTTCATCCTGCTGATCTTCGCTCCGAATTTCTACCGCAGCGATTTGTTCAATCACCTCGAAGTGATGGGACGCCAGCTCGTGATGTGGGTAATCATGCTCATTTCCCCTACACCCGGCGGAAGCGGTATCGCAGAACTCGCGCTCGCCAAATTCTTTGATTACCTCATGCCGGTCGGAATGCTTGCCATTGTGGCGATCATCTGGCGGCTAATGACCTACTTCCCTTACCTCTTTGTAGGAGCGATCATTCTTCCCCGTTTTCTGCGCCGCACCGCAGGCAACTGATTCCCGTCAGCGGGCAGAATGAAGATGCGCCAATCACCGGCTTATGACCCATCTTTGCGAGTAAAACCAAGCCTATGAAATTCGGCACTAAAGCCATTCACGCCGGACAGGAACCTGATCCCACCACTGGCGCAATCATGACCCCGATATACCAGACTTCCACCTACGTGCAGGAAGCCCCGGGAGTGCATAAGGGCTACGCCTATGCCAGAGGAAAAAACCCCACCCGTGTGGCACTGGAAAAATGCCTGGCAGCGCTGGAAAATGCGAAGTATGGATTGTGCTTTTCAAGCGGAATGGGTGCAGCAGATGCCATCATCAAACTGCTTCGCCCGGGCGATGAGGTGATTGCGACAGACGACCTCTATGGCGGGACGTACCGCATGTTCACCAAGGTGTTCGCTCACTTCGGCATAGCGTTCCACTTCGTGGATATGCACGATGATGAGGCCGTAAAGGCGGCGTTAAACAGCAAGACCAAAATGCTGTGGCTGGAAACTCCGACGAATCCGATGATGAAGATTATCGATCTGGAGAAGTACATCGCTCTCGCAAAAGCGCAATCGCTTATTTGTGTAGTGGATAACACATTTGCCTCACCCTATCTGCAAAATCCGCTGGACATGGGTGCGGACATCGTGATGCACAGCGCCACCAAGTACCTCGGCGGACACAGTGATGTCATCATGGGAGCGTTGTGCGTGAACAACGACACACTATACGAGCAGCTCGCGTTCATCGCAAACAGTTGCGGCGCAACTCCCGGTCCGCAGGACTCATTCCTCGTGCTGCGCGGATTAAAAACACTCCACCTGAGAATGCAGGCGCACTGCAGCAATGGCAGAGCTGTGGCGGAATTCCTTAAGGCTCATCCGCGAGTGGATAAAGTGTACTGGCCCGGATTTCCGGATCACCCCAATCACGCGGCAGCGAAAAAACAGATGCGCGATTTCGGTGGAATGATCTCGTTCACACTGAAAGGCAATTCATTTGAAGATGCGTCTTTGCTTGCTCGCTCGATGGCTGTCTTTTCGCTTGCTGAATCCCTCGGCGGTGTGGAATCGCTGATTGGTCACCCGGCATCCATGACCCACGCCTCCATACCAAAAGCAGAGCGCGAGCGAACAGGCATTGTGGACTCGCTGTTACGTCTCAGTGTCGGAGTTGAAGATGAGGAAGACCTCATCGCAGACCTTCAGCAGGCATTGGCCAAACTCAATTGATTCTCACATGGTTTCTGAAAAAATAGCAATTGTTGGCGGTGGCCTCGTAGGCAGCTTATGGTCCGTGTATCTGTCGCGAAGAGGATATGACGTGCATGTGTTTGACCGCAGGCCCGATATCCGGAAGATGAAAATCATTCAGGGAAAGTCCATCAATCTCGCATTGAGTGAACGTGGATGGAAGGGGCTTGAAGGCGCAGGCATCGGCCCGCAGGTGCGTGAAGTAGCACTGCCTATGACAGGCAGACTCATGCATGGTATGGATGGCTCGCTGACGTATCAGCCCTACGGGAAAGACGGGCAGGCGATTTACAGCGTTTCGCGGGGTCTGCTGAATCAGACCATGGTTAACATCGCCGGTGAGCGCGACAATGTGACGCTCTACTTTTCACACCGGTGTGAAGGAATGAGTCCGGATGAAAAATCGCTCACCTTCGTCAATGAAGAAACAGGCGAGAAAGTCACCCACACGTTTGACCGGATATTCGGGACGGACGGCGCTTTCAGCGCAGTGCGCAACCGGATGCAGCGCATGGACCGCTTTGATTACGCGCAGAGTTATCTCACTCACGGTTATAAGGAGCTCGAGATTCCACCGATGCCTGACGGCATTCACCGGATGAGAAAAGATGTGCTTCACATCTGGCCAAGGGAAGAGTTCATGATGATTGCGCTCCCCAATGTGGACGGTAGTTTCACTTGCACTCTTTTCATGGCATTTGAAGGAAAGGAATCATTCGAACACCTCACTACACCTGAAGCGGTGCGGGCATTTTTCAAAAAATGGTTCCCGGATGTCCTGGAGCTGATGCCCGAACTCACCGATGACTTTTTCGCCAATCCGACAAGCAGTCTCGTAATGGTGAAGTGTTACCCGTGGCATGTGAAGGATACCATCTGTCTGATGGGTGATGCGGCGCATGCGATTGTTCCCTTCTACGGACAAGGCATGAACTGCGGATTTGAGGATTGCACCGTGATGAATCAGCTGATGGATCAGCACGGTGAAGACTGGGGAAAGCTATTCAGTGAATTCACACGCCTTCGCAAACCCGCCGGTGATGCCGTACTTGAGCTCGCGCTCAGGAACTACATCGAAATGCGTGACCGCACAGCGGACCCGAAGTTTTTGTTGCAAAAAAAAATCGAAGCGCGTTTTGCCGCGAAGCACCCTGACAAATGGATTCCGCTATACTCCCAAGTCACCTTTACACACATTCCGTACGATCAGGCACTGCGCAATGGCGACCGGCAGGAAGCCATCATGCAGCGCGTGATGCAGATGGAAGACATAGAAAACCGCTGGGAAAGTGAGGACGTTGAAAACCTACTGCTCTCACTCGTCGCACGAATGTGAACCAATCCCAATATTTGACGTACACCATTCGTTAGTCATTCCGTCATGCAGTTCAGCCCAATCATCGCACTTGTGACATCTATCGCTCTGGTATTGCCAGTAACGCAGTTGCACGCGCAACGGGAAAAGCAATTGCGCGACCTGTACTATGAAAGCGCTTTCCAGAAGCGAGGATGGTTTTTTGCACCAGGAATGACGTGGATGGCACCGTCCGGGGCCGAGCGTCAGGACACCCGCATCAGCAATACCGAGCAGGAAAACGACACCCTGTATACGGGAAGATTTAATGCTGCCGGAAGACCAGGGCTATATCTCGGCGCAGGTCGCCACAAGTTTGTGGACGGATATTACTTCATCAATCACCTCGATTACGGCGCACACTTCAAAATGCTGCGGGGTGTTGAAGAGTTCACGGGACGCGTGAAATCACCCTCAGGGCTAACCGAAACAGACAACCGCGGGCGCTTCAGCGAATCATTCGCCGGACTGTTCTTCAACGTGTCCAACATCATACAGCTCAGCAATACGATCTGGATTCACAACAGTCTTGGCCTGAATGCGGAATACCGGCTCCTCACTCGGCGCAATTATGAAGGTCTTTCCACAGGCATGCCGCATGTATTTCCGGAGGCTTTTCAAGGGCAATTGCACTACAAACCTGGCTTTGGCTGGAAGGCTGATCCCGGATTGTACTTTCTGATCGCCGCGGAAACTCCCATTCTGAATATCTTCCCGTTCTACGACGGCAAATCCACGCTTCCTTATTTTTCCACGAGATACCGTCCGGTGATCTTCACCATTCAGGTAATGTTTCTGGATAAAACCAAATCGCGCTCCTGCGAGAATCAACCCGGTAAGCGCTCGACTGATGTAGACAAGGAAAATCCGGGTAAGAATGAAAACGGCGGTCTGTTCGGCCCTGATGTGAAATACAAGGGGAGGAGAAAACGCTGAGATTAAAAAGCGTCAGGACTTTTCCATACACAATTCCACCAGCACGCCGTTTGATCCTTTCGGGTGTAAGAATGCAATCAGCTTATTGTCTGCGCCTTCTTTGGGCACATCGTGAATCATGGTATAGCCAAGACCTTTGAGGCGTTCGATTTCAGCGTAAATATCTTCCACCTCAAACGCGATGTGATGAATCCCTTCTTTCCCCTTTTCAAGGTAACGGGCAATGGCGCTGTCGGGATGAGTAGCCTGCAGCAATTCGATTTTACTCTTCCCCATCTGAAAGAAAGAGGTGAGCACATGCTCGCTTTCCACCACTTCACGCTTGTAAGATTTCGTCCCCAGTATGTCTGAAAAAATCTTCTCTGCGGCATCGATATCGCGTACTGCAATACCGATGTGTTCAATCTTTCTGAGCATTTCACTTCTTGGTGATCGTCACACCAGTCTGGTTATCGAAGTTGAGGTAATAGGTCCCCTTGCTGAGCCTGGAGGTGTCAATTGTTGCACCACGACCGGACTTGAACATCAATCCGAACGCGCTGAACATTTCATACTCTGTTTCGCCGGTCAGCTCAATGGTCTTGTTGAACTTCGTTGAAACCAGTGACACCGGAGGCTTGTCGGAAACCACTGTCACTTCCTGACTGTAGCGACTACCCCGGTAATCGAGCTGCGATAGCCGGAATTTGTTCTGGCCACTGTGCAGATAGACCTTGAAGGTGTATGCATGTTCTCCTGCTCCTCCAATTCCCTTGACTTCACCCACCTTGGCCCATTTGTTCCAGCGGTATTGCTCAATGGCATAAGGAATGCCAGCAGATTCCTGGTTGGTGCGCCACGTCAGTTCACCGCTGGCAAGAAGGGTGATATCAATGACCTCAAAGGTGGATGTCGGGTAGATGGCTTCCGGATTCAGGATTTTCACCTGACAATCCTCTTTCAGCCGCAGCGTGATATCCACCGTCGAACCGATTTTCAGGCCGTACGCTCCAAGATCAATTGCAAAAGACGGCGCATTCACTTCATCCGAGGTGATCTGACCGTTCACCAGCACCTCAAACACGCAAAAACCCACTCCGCTGGATGTAACCGGATTCTTAACGTAGATATCCTTTCCCTGATAGACACCGGAGAGGACGATTACTTCCGCAGAAGCCAGGGTAGCGATTATGAAAGAAGCCAACAAGAGCCACAGCCTTTTCATGTGTACCGGGATTTTCAACCGGCAATTTAAGAAGATAAAGAGACGTTTGTGCCCCCGGCCGGAAGGAATACTCACACACCAAATGTGAATACGCTTCGAATGGCAGTAGCCATCCTCTGAGCGTCTTCTAGCGTGTATTCGCCCATGGGATCACTTCGAAAAGTGTAGGACGCCTCTCCCAGTGTGGCCGTTCCGATGACCTGATAGAACCACTCCTCACCCCCGGGAAGAAATTGTTGATACACAATGGTTCGCTCATCTTCAGCCACAATCTTGTTCGTGAAAATACCTTCGTGCATGGTGCTTTCAAGCAGCGCCTTAAGATCGGACTCCTGCTCAATGGCCGAGAGCCTGAATGAAGGACCGATACTGATCCATAACTCGCCATTCGCCGGAATTAAGCGGATTTCCGAATCGTTGACGATCATCATATCCCTGGGAAGAAAAATGGCAAAATTGAACGGACCCTCCGCCACGTGAAAAAGCGAGTCATTGGGACCTCCCTCATTTGCATTGGTCTCAAGCGCAGGAGTCTGGTCAGCGCAGCTCACCGCGAGGATTGAAATCAGAATGACACACAAATAGCTTCTCATTGGAGGCTATACGAATCGGGAGGCGAGAAGGTTACGCAAGTTCAGTTGAAAATGTGCAACTCACCCGTAGCTGAGTCAAACGTATAGTCGTAGCTCACCAGCGGAGCGGTCGCAGGGCCGTTGAGCACACTACCATCCATAATGAGCCATTGAGAGCCCGAACACGGATCTTCGATCACCACATTATCGTCCATCACGCGCACCATGCATTCATCTTCCACGTTGTAGGTGCTGCGGCCATCCAGACAGGTAAATTCATCCGCAGAGTTGCGGTAGATAATCAGATCGACGGTATTTCCATTGTAATACACCCATCCGGACGGCACTGACAGATCAAAGAGCGAAGGCTCATTGACATTCAGAAAAATGCTGAAGCTGACCAGTGGCAGAATGGACTGCCGGCGATCACGGCAATTGGTGAGTCCGCAAATAATGAGCACTACGAACAAGTATCGAAGAAACCGCCTCATGCTCCTCAAAACTACGAATTACCCTGTGTAATTGCGTCTGACTTCTTACCGGCAATAAATTCTTTCAGGTAAAAAGGTTCAAAATAGGCCAAGTCTTCGAAGCGCTGACCGGTCCACGCCTTTTCAGCAGCAGATACTGCAAAGGATGCAGAAGGCTCCAGCGCAACGAATTCCTGATTCTCCTGTTTCCAGTGAACGGCTTTCATTGCCCCGTCACCGCCGAATACCACACCGCCTCCATGCCTCACAAAGAATTCTTCGTCTAATACCCGTGCATGGACCTCTTCCTTCACCGCCAGACTGCGATCATAACATGCAGTATACACCTCCATCCTCCGCGCATCAATCATGGGTACTGCGAAACGGGCATCGGGCAAAGCATGGAGCAACTGACCAGCGATTACTTCAGTAACCGGATAAGCAATCAGCGGCACCCCAAGCGCCATGCAAAGGCCTTTTGCCGAAGAGACCCCAATGCGCAATCCCGTATAAGATCCGGGACCTTTGCTCACCCCGACAGCATCGAGTTGAGACGGAGTGATTCCCGCATCCTTTAACACGGCCTCAATATACACGTGCAGATTTTCAGCATGCGTGTAGTGATCGGACGAGGACTCACGGCATGCTAATACGGACCTGGTGTCTGTTACCGCCACCGAACAATTTCGGCCTGAAGTCTCAATACAAAGAATCAGCGGCATCGTTAGTCGGCCTTCTTTTCTCCCTCTCCGGTAATCACCTTATCCCCTGTAACCATGGTACGGGAGAGCTCCGTGTAAGGGCCGGTTACCACCTGCTCGTCGCCTTTGAGACCTTCCTTGATTTCGATGAAGCGGTCATCCTGCAAACCTGTTTTTACTACCTGAAGCCGCACAATTGACTCAGACGGTGAGTACACAAAAACGACGGTAAACGGCTCGGCAGCGGGATTTGCAGAAGTTGCAGCCGGAGGCGTCTGCTCATCCTTATTCTTCCATTTTCCACGCCCCTCACCCACGCTGACAGCAGCAGTATCCTCGCGCGATGCGATGGCTTTGATCGGCACGGCAATGACCTGATCAGCCCGTGCCGTGCGGATTTCCACAGTGGCGCTCATGCCCGGACGAAACGGCGAATAATACACCGGCTGGCCTTGGCAGTGATGCGCATACGATTCGCGGAGCATCTGCACCTTTACGGAAAAATTCGTCACCTGATCCATACTGATCGCACCAGCGGCGCCTGCGTTAAGGGCGGTATTTCCGATTTCAGTAACCAGGCCATAAAATACCTCATCCTGATAAGCGTCAATTTCCACAGCCGTGGTATCTCCAAGGTGAATCCGGACAATGTCACTCTCATTCACCTCCACATTCACCTCCATCAGTTCAAGCGCGGAAATCTTCATGATCACATCGCCTGACATCATATTATTTCCCAGTACCGTCTCACCTACTTCCTTGGTCAGTGCGGTAACGGTGCCGCTCATCGGAGCGGTAATCGTAGTGCGGCGAAGGTTATCGCCGGCCTCATTGCGGGTGGCCTGCGCACTCTCAATTGAAAATTCCGCAGCCTTAATATTCTCCCGCGCAGCCACTGCCTCTGCGCGTGCAGTTTCCCATGTACTGGTCGCATTGTCCATTTCGCTTGCTGAAATGGCTTTATCCTCAAACAACTTCTTCATGCGGTCGTAGTTCAGCTGCTGGGCATTGAACTGTGCCTCGGCCTGCGCCAGACGGGCTTTCGAACTGGCCAGATTGCTTCGTGCACTGTTCAGTGCCGCCTCGGCCCTGCTCAGTGCCGAATTGTACAAATCCGGATTGATGCGCACGAGCACTGTTCCGCGCTCCACAAAATCACCTTCATTTACAGGAAGCTCGATGATTTGTCCGGAAACCTCCGACTGGATTTTCACTTCAGCAGCGGGCTGAATTTTACCGCTGGCGGAAACGGTTTCCACAATACTTCTTCGCTCTACGGGCTCAACCGTCACAAGCAAATCGCCGGAGCCTCCGGTAAATATCAAGGACAAGGCGATGAAAATCACGACTATCGCGATAATGACGTAGCGCTTTCTTCTGTTCTTCTTCATTATTTCAGACTAATGTTTTTCCCCAGGTAAAACTCAATCACCTTCACCTTGAAGATGTAATCGTATTTACCGAGCGCCTCATTGGCACGGGATATGTCGAGATTGGCCCGGGCATTAGCAAAGTCCGCCTGATTAGCCATGCCCGCCTCGAAGCGTGTCTGCATCCAGGCGAATGACCGTTCGCTTGCCTCGCGGCTTGCAGTGCTCGCCTGCCAGGAAGCCAGAGCGGCAATGGCATCGGCATGGGCACGCTCCACCTGTTGTGTGAGCTGATTGCTTGTTTGTTGCTTTGCCAACTCCGCATTCTCGCGGGAAATGGCTGCGCGCTTCACATTCGACTCCGTGCTGAAACCATTGAAAACAGGCAAGGTGAGACTGAAGAAAAGGGACTGGTTGATGTTGTCGCGCAACTGCTCATTGAACCCCTTTACACTAAAGTCGTCTGAGGTATAAATTTCCTGAGGGAATGAAAGCACGATGTCATTCGACCCGATGACCGTACCGATGGGCACTGTAAGCAAGTCGGGCGAACCGGTGAGGACCCGGGCCGCACCTGAGTATCCCGAGCCGTAGCTATAGCTGGCCGTCAGCCTCGGGTACCTTCCGCCCCGTGCAATCTGTTCGGAAATCTGTGCACTGAGTAACTGAGTCTCTGCAGCCTTGATTTCAGGAAAATTTGACAGCGCAGCTTGCACGACCACACCCACCTCCTGCACCACGGGGTTCACCTCCATCTGAGCGGGCGAAGGCATGGCTAGCGAAAAGGCAGGACGAAGACCGCTTTCCAACTGCATGAGCTGCGTGAGATTGAGCACTGACAAGTTGTAATTATTCTGGGCAGCCACCTCCTCTGACCGGTCGCTTGCAAGCTGCGCGAGCATCTGATCGAGATTGCCTTCAGGCAATTGGCCGGCAGCGACCATACGTTCCATGCGCCTGACCTGAGTGAGTGAATTATCCACATTGGATTTCGCCACATTGAGCAGTTCCTGATTGAGCAGCACGCTGAGGTAGCCCGATGCGACATTCAGTGCAAGGTCATTCTTGGCCTTTTCAAAATTCCATTTGCTGGTTTCCTGATCCACGCCGGCCTGTTTTACGGAATTCATTTGCTGAAATCCGGAGAAGAGGTTTACCGAAGTGGAAATGCCAAGGCTGTTGCTTCGCACACGCTCAGTGGCAAACTGGTTCGTGAAAGGGTCGATGCGTTGCCCCCAGTTGTAGCCGTGAGTAGCCTGTGCATTGATGCTGGGCAGAAGCCCCGCGATGGCCTCAGTGCGGTTCACGTCCGCGAGTTCCGCATTGAGCAAACTGATCTGAAGTCCGGGATTGTGAGCTACCGCATAGCGGATACAACTGTCCAGACTCCAGCCCTGAGCATGGACATAGCCCGGGATCAGGAGCGCGAGAAAAAGAATGAGTCGAAGGTTCATCACACCACAAACTTAGGGGGTGCTGTGATGGATACGTGATGAATAGTGTAAAAGGCTGAAAAACGTGACAGAAGGAAGGATCACAGCCCTATCACTTCGATCTCAATCCTTCGGTTGGCCTGAGTTTCCCACTCGGTCTGAGGATCCGGATAGATCATTTGGGTGTTTCCGGCACCCTTAGTAGCCAAACGCTCGGGCTCGATACCGCGCTGAATCAGATAATCCCGCACAGCCTCGGCGCGCTTCTCCGATCCTTTCTTGTAAAACGATGCGGGCCTTTTCTCTGAATCCGGACCATTGGCATGACCAATAATCATGATTTTAACCTGCTCATTGACTTTGAGGAAATCCACCAATTCCTGCAGTGCAGGGAGTGACTTGTGGTAGATATCAGTCTGGTCACCAAGAAAAGTCACATCTTCTACACCGGTCTTGAGGCCGACCTTCAGCGGACGAAGTTCAATGCGTTCTGTGTGCTCCGCTGATTCATCGGGCCAGAACTTGCGGGCGTAATACATGTAACCCTCTTTAACTACGGAAACAGTGTAAAGGCGATAGTTTCTGAACAGCAGTGTGGTATCTGAAATACCCGCAAGAACGACTGGCTTGCGGGGATTAAGCCCTTTAATGATCACATCTGCAGTGATACTGGATTTTGTGGCAGCATCCAACACCGAAAGCAGCATCTTCTGCTCTTCGATTTCGGCATTCCCGGTAGAATCAACTGCCCTTTCGGACACAAACTGGGCGTGCAGAGGAGCAATGGCACATGACATCACTGCGACGCAGGCAAGCACAATAAATTTCATGGTGGCAGTCATTACAGGATGGTATTTCTGGCTCCCTGAATTTCAAAGATAAGGCCAAAAATCAGATTGTCAGCATCACCCCCGAAAGAGAGAAGCCAGCTTTTTGCGGAAAAAGACACACACACCGGCTGCAAGGAGCACATATGGAATGCCCATGAGGTAGATGATCCCGGCATTAAGCCCCTCGCCTATTCCTTTATCCACGTGCTCGGAAGCACTTTCCGCGGTGGCGCGGCACATGGCGCACTGCCCGTAGAGAAAGTCGGTAAAAAGCATACCTGCTGAAAAGAGGAAGAGAAGTTTGCGGGTTACCATGGGTGCAAAGTTAACGTTTCATTGACGATTGAAGGCCGGCATTTCAGTGCTCAAAACGGATAGTAAGGACTGATCATCAGGTAAACAATCACTCCGGTGACAGCCACATAAACCCAAATCGGCAGTGTCCACCGAGCGATCCTGCGGTGCTTGTCAAATCTCCTGGCCAGCGCCCGGGTGTATGAGATCAGAACCAGAGGTACCACGATGGCTGAGAGCAGAATGTGGCTCAACAAGATGAATACATACAGGGCCCGGAGCGGATTGTCCTTCGGGAAAATTGTGCTTTCACTCGTGGCGTGATAGGCGATGTAGGAAACGAGAAACGCCAAAGAAAGCGCCAGCGCGCCGGTCATCAGTCGCCTGTGCAGCAACACGTTCTTCTTCCGGATAGCCATAAAGGCAGCTATCAGAATGACAGCCGTGGTTCCGTTGCAGATCGCGTTGAACAATGGCAATCCGTTCAGCAGTGCGCGCATGCTCCCTGCCTCTACCTTAGGCATGAAATAGAGAATGGTGACCACCACAGGGATAGCAAGAGATGCGGTCCAAATGAAGATCCGTGCGGTGCGTTCAGAAATTGCGTCAGGGGTTTGCGGGGTACTCATCAGCTACTAGGCGTTTAATGTCTTCAAACAACTGGTCTACACTTTTGGTTGAGGTGCCGTCGTAATAACCGCGAATCCGCATGGAGCGGTCGAGCAGCGTGAAGCGGTCCGTATGGAAAAAACCTCCTTGAGCGGTATCCGAAGGAAATGCACTGAGCATATACCCTGTTTCCGCCTGCCAGTAGATGTCTTGTGATTCGCCGGTCACAAAGTTCCAGGTGGAAAGGTCAGCGCCGATTGACCGGGCATAGGCCTTGAGCGTATCCGGCTGATCGTGCATGGGATCGACGGTATGAGAAAGGAGCCATACTTTGTCCGAGAGGCCTTCCTTTTTAAGCTTCTCCTGAAGGCGCACCATTTGGGTGCTCATAATCGGACAAATGCTTTCACAATGAGTGAAAAAGAAATCCGCAACAAACACTTTTCCCTCATAATCCTTATGCGAGACTGTCTTACCGTCCTGATTGGTGAAAGAGAAATAAGGCAACCGGTAGTAGATAGTATCAGGTATCATTTCACCCTGTGCCCCGGCCTTCATTTCCACATCGTGCTCACCGAAAAACGGAAGGGGATCCGATGAAGGGCTGGTGATGGATTGCTTTTCCGGCCTCTCATTGCACGATAGCATTGCGAGCGCAAAAAGCACCAGAGGATTAATGATCGTGCCGATGTGTCTCATCGAATATGCGTTGATCAATTTCTTTTTTCAGCAGCGCAATGTCCTCGATGGCATCCTGAATATGGTATTCAGTATTACCGTAAAGTCCGCGTATCTGTCCATTCGGGTCAACCAGTCGAAAACGTGCCTCAGTCCGCAGGTCCTTCACAAAAAACCCGTCGCGGATATAGTCCTGCATCAGTGAATCAGGACCGGTGAGGAACTGCCACTTTCCGGGGGTTTCATTGTAGCGCGTGTTCACTTCAATGTATGGTTTGGTGACTGCGGATGAATCTCCCTCAGGCGATGTTGAGAACACCACAATGGCAATATCATACTCCCCCCGGTACCTCCAGTTAATGTTGAGAAGACGCTCAGTAATCTTCGCAAGATTGGGGTCTGACATGCTGTAGAATGCAGCTATCCACACCTTTCCCCGGAGCGAATCCAGCGTGTAGGCTTCGCCTTCGTGATTGGTAAACGAAAATGCAGGTAAATGATAGTCCGAGGTGTCTGCCCCCTCAGTATGCCCGGCATCAAAGTATGGAAGCGTATTGAAATGGTGTTTTCCATACCCCACGAAAAGCACGAACCAGGCCAGCGGAAATAAAAAAAGTATACCAGCCAGGCCGATATACTTTTTCCAGTTTGTTGAAAATGACATTATCCTGTTAGCGGAACGCATTGTTTAACTCTTGTACACTCACTCCTTCGTAAAGTCCGATGAAAATGAGATACATGATAAACAACGCATACGGCAAAAGGATCACGTATTTAAGATTTCTTTTCTCATCGCCAAGGTGCATGAACACCAGCACAATATAAGCTGCCTTCACAAGGGTGAGGACAATAAATCCGAGTTTGATGGTTTCCCACGCAAAGGTACCGTTCCTTTTGAAGAAGACACCCATGAACACCTCTACGATGGTAATAACGGTGAGAAGCAGGGTCACCAAATACAGTTTCTTCCTGATCTTTTTTCCCTCCTCCTCGCTGTGGCGGGCATTGATGGAGTAGTTGTCGTTTACAATAAGATCGTCGCGTTCCATGATTGATTTCGGAATTACTGATGGTGGTTTAGACAAGATAGAAGAAGGTAAATACGAATACCCATACAAGGTCAACGAAGTGCCAGTACAGACCGATTTTCTCAATCATCTCATAGTGACCTCTGCGCTCGAAATTACCGGCAATAGCCATCAGCCATACGATGATATTGATGACTACACCTGAGAACACGTGGAAACCGTGGAAACCGGTCACAAAGAAGAAGAAATTCGCATATTGCTGCTGAACGGCATATTCATTCTTGTGAAGGTTAGCTCCGAATACTGCCGTGTTAGGCTCCATTGCCTCCCACAGTTTGCGGGCATCTTCCCCGCTCGCCTTCATCTTGCGAAGGTCTTCGCCATCCTGACGAACCAGCGTGTATTTGTTGATGACGAGTGCCTCCGGAACCATTTCAGAAGAAGCCACCATGTGGTCTTCTCCGTGAGCCTCGTGACCGTGCCCCGCATGTGCATCGTGACCACCCGTGGAGGCCGTCCACATGTGCTCTTTCTCATGCTCCAGAGCGTGCTCGTAGGCATGCCCGAACTCGCTTTCCATGTGCACCCATGAACCGGCAGGGAGGGTCACGGTCGTGCTGGAGCCATCATCACCAACTGCATTTACCGTTACAGGAGTGGAGAGCTGGAAGCCGCCACCTGAACCGTGAATGAAGTGAGACCACTCCCAGGCCTGTGAGCCGAGAAAGAAAAATCCTCCGAGAATCGTTAAACCGAGCCACTTCACCACACCCTTCTTATCCATGCGGTGGCCAGCTTCTACTGCCAGCACCATAGTCACGGAAGAGATGATGAGAATGAAAGTCATCAACGCCACATACATCAGTGGGTATGAGCCGGACAGTCCGGGCAGGGCTTCAAACACCTGCTCGCCTACCGGCCAGGGATCCGCGCTTCCGTGACGAATCACGCCGTAAGCGGTGAGCAACCCTCCGAATGTCAGAGCATCTGACACCAGAAAATACCACATCATCATTTTCCCATAGCTGATGCTGAACGGAGACTGTCCACCACCCCAGAGTTCTTCTTTGCCAATTGGTTGAGCGTGTCCTGACATAGCTGGTCGCAAAATTTGGCCGCAAGTTTAGCACGGAAAGGCCAAAAATGAAACCTGTTTACGCGAATAATTCTTCACATAAACGGCCATTTCCGGCGAAATCGCGCTATTCAGACATGGTCTAAATAGCCGGCTCGGTCCTCTGAACGGGAATCGGTGCAGCCAACTCACTGATTCAGTGAATCCTCAGTAGATGTAAAACATGAAGAAGAACAAATACAACCAGAGGATACCCATGAAGTGCCAGTACATTCCGCCGGTGTGCAGACTGATCCAGTTGTTCGCCGTGATGCGGTTACTGTATATCCTCCAGATATTGACCAGAAGATAGATAAGTCCGAAAGCGAGGTGAATGATGTGCACGTAGATCAGCACGGCCAGAAGTGCCCCCGCTGCATTGAAGGTTGACATTACATCGGCCGTCTTTGGTTTGCTTCGGGACACATCGGATGCGAGGTAGTACTCCCCGTTGACCATTTCCAGCATTTCTCCCTGAAGGGTGATGTAATAATCCTTTCCGTATTCGCCCTGCACTTTCCCGAGAGGATTCCAGCGGGTCGCTTCCAGTCCTTCCTGATTCAGCGTGGTGGTGGAACCCAGGCCTTGACGGCTCAATTCCTTCCAGCCGCTGTGCTGTGTCATGACAAAGGCGATTCCCAGCACAAAAGTGAGCATGGTGCTGAATAGGGCCTGCCGTTTCTGGTTCTTTTTGATAAACCGAACGCCCAGAATCATGGTGACGCCCGAAAGAATAACCAGCGCATTGCTCACCCAAAGCGCGGAAGGCGGGTTCACATGGAGCCAATACAATTTACCCCACAACACAATGAGGGCGCTGGTGATACCGGCGAACAGCATTACCACCGCGAAGATGATGAACCACATCAGCATCTTCTTGGTCCTTATTTTGACATCGGGGGTGTAATCTGCGAAAACATCCACGTTACTGCGATTCTCAATCGCCGCAGCTTCTACTTTTCCGGGGTCTGACATGTTGAATTAAGCGAGTTTGTCTAACACGTATGCCAACTGCACAACAGGCAGGTAGAAAAATGAGGCGAACATCACTTTTCTGGCATCTTTAACATCGCAGGAGCTGTAAAGTTTCCAGGCATACCATGCCATTACCAAACCGCAGCATGCTGCCGCACCCGCACCCCATGATCCGATCATCGGCTGTTCGGCGGGCAATGCCCAAGGCAACAGGCTCACCGGGATGAGAAACAGCGAATACATGAAGATTTGAAACGCACTTCTCACGGATCGTCCATCTGAAAAAGGAAGTAAGCGGTAACCGCCTCTTTCGTAGTCTTCGTGAGCCACCCAGGCGATTGCCCAGAAATGCGGAAACTGCCACATGAATTGCACGGCAAACAGCAGGCCTGCCTCCAGCCCGTAATCGTGCGTGCCGGCAATGTAGCCCAGCAGCGGTGGAATAGCACCGGGGAATGCGCCGATGAACACGGCCAATCCGGACACCCGCTTCATCGGTGTGTACACAAATGCGTAAGAGAGAAATGCGGCAAGACCAAGCACTCCCGCCGCTGTGCCAATCATGATCCAGAGTATGGAAATACCTGCCGCCGCTGCAATCAATGAGATCGCCAGACCTTCGAGCGGAAGCATTCTGCCCGAGGCCACGGGCCTGTTCTTCGTGCGGTGCATAAGCCGGTCATAGTTGCGCTCAAGCACTTGATTGACTCCGTTGCTGCCTCCCGTGAGAAGCACTCCTCCGGCGCATAATGCGATAAGTGCAGGCCAATGAGTGGATGAAGTGCCCATGTAATAGCCAAGCACCGAGCTGATGACTACGAGCAATGTCAGACGCAACTTAAAAAGCACAGCGATATCCCGGACCAGTGTTGATGCCGCGGATGATGTCGGTATGGCTGTTGAATCTTTCAATTCCGGAAGGGAGTGCAAAAGTAGGAAGGACCTCTCACTGTTAAAAATCAAGTTGGTTTCTCAGGAACCCGCTCGTGCGTATTCCCACTAAAAACAAGTGATCGAGGCGAATAGTTCCCCCGCCCTCTTCATAGCGTGTGGTATACGATGCAAACCCTTCGAAGCGCCCGCCGCCAAGCGGACGGCTCACCTGAAACTGCTGGTAGTGAAAGATATGCCTGATTCCCTGATTGAGGCTGTTGTAGAACCGCTCTGAGGGATTGCGGTACGACTGAAAAATATTGCCTCCCTGATTAAGTCCGGGGATATCCCTGCCGTAGTTGGCCCATGTGGCGATTTCACTGAAATTCCATTTGCCCCTCTGGTACCGGAGCGCGAGCAGAAACTCAAAAAAGTTCGCCCCCATCGGATGAGCCAGCGGTTGATTGAGATGGCCCCAGGCCTGCACCGGACTTCCATGGGTGTAGGTAAAAGGCCTCACCGCATTCACCTCCGCCTGAATGTGGAGTCCGGGTGTAAACGCGTTGAACCACTTCACTCCTGCCTGCCCGCCAAATTTGTTGGCCCACCAACCGCGGCGCGCGCGGATTTCGGTGGAAAGAAACTCATCGAGCACAAGTTGTCCGTACACCTGCAGATTTCGCTTTGCCTTCACCCGAAAACTGAGTCCCATAATCACATTATCCGCGGACCCTTGCGCGTATTCCACAGGACGGTAAAACAGGACCGGATTGAGATAATGGAAATCAATAGTGCGGCGGGAGAGTGAGTCGCGATCCTGCCACACGACCATTTCAAAAAAGGTGATATTCACATCCCTGCTGAGATTCCAGCTCAGGCCGTGCATGGCCACATACTTTCCCCGTCTGTCGCGAAAAGAGCGCTCCCCATGAATATCCTCCATCCTTGCCCAGATGTTGGTGTAGCGGATGCGCCATATGCGGGTATCTACTTTAAAATAAGGAAAGGGAGAGGCCACATCACTCAGGATCAGCGACCGCCGCCCGTCGCCCCAGAAATGCACGCCGTTTCCGGCTTCCAGATGAAAGTACTTCCCCGCCTTATATCCGATATGACCGGTATAGACAGGAGTGTAGCGGATATCTCCATCCCTTCGGACATATCCCCAGCCGGGGATTACGCGGATACTGTCGGCCATATCATTGACATATCCGGGCAGCGCGCCACCGGCAACTGCAGCCCCAAGCGAGGCGGTCCAGCGGTTTTCGTAATTCCACTCTGCCCTTACACCGAGCACGCCCCATCCGATGCCGCGGACTTCCGGTGAGGGCTGTCCACCCGCCGAAAGGTCCACGACCGGAACGAAATTGATTTCCCTGCGATAGGCCCTCGCCGAATATGAAGTATCGGTGAGCGCATAATAACCCGGTTCGAGTCCGCGGGCCGCCGGCTGCAGCGTCTGGTGCTCGCTGATCTTCCAGTTGTTGAGTTCATACTCCCGGGCTGAAAGCAATTCCCTGTTAAATCCTTCTGATGGAATTTGCGCCGATGCCAAAAGGGCACAGCAGCCACACACACTTGCCAGCGCAAAAGACTTCATCGGGCAGCGAAGTTACGCACGCGAAAGGAGTGTATCGGTGAATCCGTTTACCTTAGTGCGCTGGATGCGTAAGACAGAAATTGATTTAGAAGAAGAAAAACGGGAAATCCTGAGAAGATACAGGGCTCTTCTTCGCGTATGTCAGCGCTCAAAAGGAAGGGCCGACCGCCTGAGAATACGCAAGGCCTTTGAAGTCACGCTCGATGCGCACAAAGACATGCGCAGGAAGAGCGGTGAGCCGTACATCTACCATCCGCTTGCCGTGGCTAAGATTGCTGCGGAAGAACTCGGACTTGACACATTGAGCATTGTCTGCGCATTGCTGCATGACACCGTAGAGGATACCTACATCACACTCGATGATATTGAAAACCTCTTTGGCAAAAAAGAGCGCGTAATCATTGACGGGCTCACCAAGATCTCCGGTGTGTTTGATCAGCAAACCACCAGTCAACAGGCAGAGAATTTCCGCAAGATGCTGCTCACGCTGAGTGACGATGTGCGGGTGATTCTCATCAAGCTCGCCGACAGGCTGCACAATATGCGCACGCTCGATCACATGTCGCGCGATAAGCAATTGAAAATTGCGAATGAGACGATGTTCATGTACTCCCCGCTGGCTCACCGCCTGGGGTTGTACCATATTAAAACAGAATTGGAAGATCTCGCGCTCAAGTACAAGGAGCCTGAAGAATACGAAGACATAGTCACGCGCTTGCAAAAGACCCAGGCGGTGCGCACGCGTTTCATCAATCAGTTTACACTGCCCATTCGCCGGTCGCTGGATCAGCAGGGGTTCAGATACACCATAAAAAGCCGCACGAAGTCGGTCTATTCCATTTGGAACAAGATCCATAATAAAGGCGTTGCCTTTGAAGAGATTTACGACGTATTTGCCATTCGGATTATTCTGGACAGTCCGCCCGACGCGGAAAAGGCCGATTGCTGGCGCGTGTATTCCGTGGTTACGGACTATTACCAGCCAAGTCCTGAGCGACTGCGCGACTGGATCAGCATACCGAAATCATCAGGTTATGAATCCCTGCACACCACGGTAATGTCACCTTCCGGAAAATGGGTGGAAGTGCAGATCCGCTCAGAACGGATGGACGATATGGCCGAACGCGGGTATGCTGCACACTGGAGATATAAAGACGCACCGGAATCCCCGGAATCCAAGCTGGACGCGTGGCTGGGACAAATCCGTGAGGTTCTCGAAAGCCCCAGTGAAAGCGCTATTGAGTTCATAGACAATTTCAAATTGTCGCTGTTTTCTGAAGAAATTTACGTCTTTACTCCGAACGGCGACCTCAAGACCTTACCCATTGGCGCCACCGCGCTGGACTTTGCCTTTCACATTCACTCCCGTGTGGGTTATCACTGCATCGGCGCGAAAGTGAACTACAAACTAGTGCCACTCAGCCACAAGCTCCGAAGCGGCGATCAGGTCGAAATTCTCACCTCCAAGAAACAGCGTCCAAAGGAAGACTGGCTGAACATTGCCATTACGCCAAGCGCGCGACAGAAAATCAAGAATGCACTTCGGGAAGAAGTCAAGCAAATTGCAGAAGAGGGCAAGGAAATGCTCAGGCGGAGGTTTGCGGCGCTCAAGGCCGATTGGCTGAGCATCAATCTGGATGAGATGGTGCGCCATTACGAGACTGAAACGACGCTTGAACTTTACTACAGAATTGCGAAAGGAACCATCGACCTGAAAAAGCTCAAGGGTTTTCAGATCGAAGGAGGAAAGCTCCGGTTTGAACGCAAGGCTCAGGACGAAAAGGCAACGGAGACGAAGTTAGTCACCGCCGCACCGGGTAAGGGCGAAGCGCTGCTCATCGGTGATGAGAAGCAAAAGGTGGACTATACGATCGCCAGCTGTTGCAATCCGATTCCCGGTGATGAAGTGTTTGGATTTATCACGGTGAATGAAGGCATAAAAATTCACCGGACCAACTGCCCGAATGCCCAGGAGCTGATGAGCAAATACGCCTACCGGGTCATTAAGGCGCGCTGGAGCAGCAAGGAACTCGTCCAGTTTGAAGTGAAGCTGAAGTTTTCAGGAATAGACGACGTTGGATTGGTACAGAAGATCACGAACATCATTTCGACTGACATGCACGTAAATATGAAAGCCATTTCGTTCGAGGCAAATGACGGCATATTCGACGGTCAGGTGCGTGTGCTCGTGCATGACACCAATCACTTGAACACATTGATCGAAAGCCTGAAGTCAGTAGAAGGAGTACTCACTGTTGACCGCATCCTCAGCGAGTTTGACTGATTCACAAACAAGACTCAATGACCCTTTTTCTTTCCGTAAAAATTCAGGGAATGATGAAGAATTTCGATTCCGAAAATCTCTTCGAGGGTAGCTTTGATGTTCTGAATCCGCGGATCACAGAACTCGATGACTTCTCCTGAGTCAGTGAGAATAATGTGGTCGTGCTGCTGATTCTGAAAAGCCTTTTCGAAGTGGGCTGAATTCTGTCCGAACTGATTCTTGCGCACGAGCTTGCATTCGAGCAACAGTTCGATGGTGTTATACAGTGTGGCCCGACTCACGGAGTATTTCTTTTCTTTCATGCGCGTGAAAAGGGTTTCCACATCAAAGTGGCCCGGAAAGGCATAAATTTCATGGAGAATGGCATAGCGCTCCGGGGTTTTGCGGTGCTTGTTCCCCTCCAGATATGCCGTGAAGACCGATCTAACCTTTTCCTGCAATTCCGCCGCTGACATGCTGCAAATTTAGTACAGGAGCGGTTTGCGAGGTGATCCGGCAGATAGCCGCGGGTAACATGGGCTGTTGCCTTACTTTTGCGCTTTAATACGCGACCATGGCGACTAATAAAGTCGATATCCTCCTCGGACTTCAATGGGGAGATGAAGGCAAAGGCAAAATCGTAGATGTACTTACCCCAAAGTATGATGTGGTGGCCCGTTTTCAGGGCGGCCCGAATGCCGGACACACACTCGAGTTCAACGGTACCAAGCATGTGCTGCATACCATCCCCAGTGGCATTTTCCATCCGCATGTGATCAATCTGGTGGGTAACGGTGTGGTCATCGACCCGAAAGTATTTGCGCAGGAAATCAGCAAGCTATCCGACAAGGGTGTGGATGTAAAATCCAGGCTCTACATCTCGCGCAAGGCACACCTCATACTGCCGACGCACCGCCTGCTGGATGCCGCATCCGAAGCGGAAAAGGGAAAATCCAAAATTGGATCAACCCTGAAGGGCATTGGTCCGGCCTACATGGACAAAACCGGCCGCAACGGCCTGCGCATCGGCGATATCCTCACGCCCGAATTCCGGTCGAAATACGATGCCCTTGTGCAAAAACACAAGCGATTGCTTTCCATGTATGACTTCGAATACAATCTGGATGAGCATGAGGAAGAGTGGATGAAAGGCATTGAATGGCTGCGCGGACTGACCATTGTGGACAGCGAGCACTTCATCAATCAGGCGCTGAAAGAAGGCAAAAAAGTACTTGCAGAAGGTGCGCAGGGCTCACTGCTCGACATTGATTTCGGATCCTACCCTTTCGTGACTTCCAGCAGCACCATTGCTGCCGGAGCCTGCACCGGACTTGGCATTGCGCCGAATAAAATCGGGCGTGTGTTCGGGATTTTCAAGGCCTATTGCACCCGCGTAGGCAGCGGACCTTTTCCCACCGAGCTCAGCGACAGCACCGGAGAAGAAATGCGCAAAGTGGGCAATGAGTTCGGATCAACCACTGGACGCGCGCGCCGCTGCGGATGGATTGATTTGCCGGCACTGAAATATGCCTGTATGATCAATGGTGTCACGGATCTGTTTATGATGAAGGCCGACGTGCTGAGCATTTTCCCGACCATCCGTGCATGCACGGCGTACGACACCTCAGAAGGACGGATGGAGCATATGCCTTACGACCTCGATGCACTGAAAGTGACACCGGTGTACAGCGACATGAGTGGCTGGAACTGCGACCTGACAGGCCTTCGCGAAGATCAGGAAATACCGGAAGCGCTGAATGAATACATCCATTTCATCGAAAGCCAGCTGGAAACGCCTATTCGCTGTGTGTCAGTGGGGCCGGACCGCACCCAGACCATCGAACGCGGTCTGCTGGTGTGATGCACGAAATGCACGCTTTTTGAGTTCTGTCGTACCATGCAACGCACGCTGCTCTGTGGTCTGATTCTTTTTACCCTGATTCTCACGAAGCCGGGGGTCAGTCAGGACACCCCAAAAAAGCAGGTCAAGCTCATCCATGCAGATGCCATCTTATTCGACAAATCAATCGTAGATGCGCAACGGTTGATTGGCAATGTGGAATTGCTTCACGAAGGCACCACTTTTCTTTGCGACAGTGCGCACCTCTACGCCAGCCAGGACTTCGACGCATTCGGATCCATCCGGGTGAATCACCCCGGAGGCTATTCGCTCACGGGTGGCAAGATGTTTTTTACCAAGAAAAATCAGCAGGTTCGTTTTAAGGAAAAAGTGGTCATGAACGATGGCGATATGACACTTACTTCCGATCAATTAGTATATGACCTGAAAGCAGAGACCGGACGCTATACCACTGGTGGAAAAATCGTTTCCACAAAAAACAAAAACGTACTCACCAGCAGAAAGGGCACCTACTCCGCGACGGAGAAAGCCTTTTTCTTTCGCGACAACGTGGTGCTCACTAATCCGGATTACACCGTGCGCTGTGATACGCTTCAATACCGGGAAGCGACAGAAACTGCATTCTTCTTTGGCCCCACCACCATCACTTCAGATGACACGAAGATTTACTGTGAAAACGGATGGTACGATACGCGCAACGACATTTCACAGTTCAATGAACATGCGCGCATTACGAGTGATAAAACGGTACTCACAGGGGACAGCATATACTACAATGGCAAACTCGGATTCGGCGAAGTATTCCGCAATGTGACCATCCGCGATACCACCTCCAATGTGCTGATCACGGGACAGTACGGCAAGCACACCGAGCAATCAAAAACAAGTCTGGTCACCCGCGAAGCCTTGCTCATTCAGGCAGCCGAGGGAGATTCGCTGTTTATGTCAGCGGACACCTTACTCGCGGTGCCTGACAGTGCCGAAAAGCAATTTATCCGCGCCTTTCACGGAGTAAAAATTTTCCGCGCCGATCTGCAGGGGCTGGCTGATTCACTGACCTATTCGGAGACGGATTCACTGCTCGTCCTGTATTCATCACCAGTGCTTTGGAACGAAGCCAATCAGGTCACCGGAGACACCATCGGCATCAGGACATGGAAAGGACACATCGACAGGATGCTGGTGAATGGCAACGCGTTCATCATTTCTGAAGCAATTAAATATGACAGCACCTACACGGGCCAGCGCAGGTACAATCAGATCAAGGGACGCGATCTTACCGGCCTGTTCCGCGAGAATGCCATCTACAGGGTGAAAGTTGAAGGAAATGGTCAGCTCATTTATTTTCCCGCAGAAGAAGAAGAAGAAGGTGTATCCAGACTGATTGGTCACAACACCGGCGAGTGCAGCGATCTGGATATTCACCTCCGGGACAATCAGATCAAGCGTATCAACCTGATTCGTGAGCCGGACTCCGTCTTTACTCCGATTCAGATGAACACTGATACCCCGCTGGAACTGGAAGGATTCAAGTGGAGGGGTTTGCAGCGTCCAACGCGCAGTGATCTTCCCGAAATACCCTGAGTCACACTCAAGCCGACTGTCCGATGCTCTGCGAATCAAAGAGCGGGAACTGCGTCATGAACGCAGAGATAGACTTTTTCACTTCCCGGATCCTGGTTTCATCTGTGCGGTTCATAAGGACGTAGTCCATCCAGTCCACCAGTTGCTCCATATCTGTTTCTTTCAGTCCGCGCGTAGTTACTGCGGGAGTACCCACCCGAATACCCGAGGTGATCATCGGCGATTTGTCGTCATACGGAACCATGTTCTTGTTCACCGTGATGTGTGCCAGACCAAGCGCATGGTCCGCTTCTTTGCCCGAAATGCCCTTGTTGCGCAAATCGATGAGCATGCAGTGATTGTCCGTGCCGTCGCTCACGATTTGATAACCGCGGGACACCAGCGCTCCAGCCATGGCTGAGGCATTGGCTATCACCTGTGCACCGTAGACTTTGAACGAATCATCGAGCGCCTCACCGAAAGCCACTGCCTTGGCCGCAATCACGTGTTCAAGCGGACCACCCTGCATGCCCGGAAACACTGCGCTGTCGAGCAATGAAGAAAGCATTCTGACTTCTCCCTTGGGTGTTTTTATTCCCCATGGATTTTCGATGTCCTTTCCCACCATGATGATTCCGCCGCGCGGACCGCGAAGTGTTTTGTGCGTAGTTGAAGTCACTATGTGACAATGCACCAACGGGTCGTTCAGCAATCCTTTGGCGATCAGGCCTGCCGGGTGCGAAATATCCGCGAGCAATACCGCGCCCACTTCATCTGCAATGGATCTGAATGCGGCATAATCCCAGTCTCTGCTGTATGCCGAGGCACCGCAGATGATCATCTTCGGTTTTTCACGCAGTGCAGTCTCCCGCACCGCATTCATATCCACCCTTCCGGTTTCCTTATGAACTCCGTAGAATGTGGCGCGATACAACTTGCCTGAGTAGTTGACCGGAGAACCATGCGTGAGGTGTCCGCCCATGGACAAATCCAGACCGAGAATAGTGTCACCCGGCTTCAGACAAGCAAGCATGACAGCGCTGTTGGCGTTGGCCCCGCTGTGTGGCTGCACGTTGGCCCATTCGGCGCCAAACAGTTGTTTCAACCGGTCAATAGCCAGTTGTTCCACCTGATCCACCACCTCACAGCCGCCGTAATAGCGCTTTCGCGGAAGGCCTTCTGCGTATTTATTGGTGAGCACAGAGCCCATGGCTTCCATGACCTGAGCACTTACAAAATTCTCAGAAGCAATGAGTTCGACGCCGTGAAGCTGGCGCTCGTGTTCCTGTGAAATAAGCGAAAAAACGGTGGTATCACGCATGTTGCAAGAGTATGCTGCGAAGGTAATGACGCCCGACTTGAACGTGGCTATACCGACCTAAACTTGAGGCTCGCAACATTGATTTGTGGGTGACATTGGCGCTAGTGAGGGCTCCAACAGGTGTAACTTGCAGCCAACATCATGGCATTCTGGCACCATCAAACTCTTTTAGAGCCCTGGCATACAGATGCCCTTTGGCTTGCGCTTGCATTTCTGAGTGGAATTGCATCGCGTCGGGTAAATCTGCCTCCGCTCATCGGATTTCTTTTTACCGGTTTTCTGCTCGGTATTACCGGGCTCACCAGCGGACACATCAGTGAGGTCATCAATACCCTTTCAGATCTTGGAGTTATCCTGTTGCTGTTCACAATCGGACTCAAGATCAAAGTGAACACTTTGATCCGTCCGGAGATCTGGGTGACTGCTTCATGGCATATGCTTCTCAGTGTACTCACGTTCAGTGCTGTGCTGTTCGCATTGTCTTACTTCGCTGCACACGTATTCGGTCAGATGACATTGGTGAGTTCGTTGATGATCGGATTCGCGCTGAGTTTTTCGAGTACCGTATTCGTAGTGAAAGTCCTTGAGGAACGCGGAGAGCTCAACTCCCAGCACGGAAAGATCGCCATCGGAATTCTTGTGATACAAGACATTTTCGCTGTGTTGTTTCTCTCCGTTTCCGCTTCCAGTATACCGGGCTGGACGGTGCTGCTTCTTCCCGCGATTCTGTTCGTTGTGCGCATTATCCTGAACCAGCTTCTGAATAAAGCAGGACACGGAGAGTTGCTCACCATTTTCGGATTTTTTGCGACGTTTATTGGTGGAGCGCTCACATTTGCGGCAGTTGGATTAAAGCCTGACCTCGGAGCGCTTGTCGCGGGCATGTTGCTTGTGCCTCACCCGAGGTCCGACGAGCTCTATGACCGCATGATGAGCTTCAAGGACTTTTTCCTTGTGGCTTTTTTCATGAGCATTGGTTTGTCGGGACAAATAACCCTTAACGCAGTGTTGATTGCACTGGCATTCCTGTTGCTCATTCCGTTTAAATCAGCCCTGTTTCTGGTCATCTTCCGCCGAATGAACATTCGGGCGCGGACCGCTTTTCTCACCGCCCTCAGTATGTCAAACTATAGTGAATTCGGTTTGATTGTTGGGGTGGTGGCTGTGAAATCCGGTCTCATGCCAACTGAATGGCTGGTGGCAATTGCCCTGATGATGTCTGGATCATTTTTGATTAGCGCACCTCTGAACCGACACGCCCACGCCATCTTCAACCGGTTTAAATCTGCCCTTCTCCGGCTGAACCGGGAGGATTTAGTGGTGGACTCAAGGCTTGTTGATTTCCGCGACACACGATATGTGGTTATCGGACTCGGCACACTCGGACTTCCGGCCTTCCGGCATCTGAGCAGAACTCATGGAACGGCTGTGCTGGGATTAGACTTTAACACCGACCGCGTTAAAGCGCTGGCCGATTCCGGAGAGCGGGTACAGTCGGCCGATGCAACTGACCCATTGCTCTGGGACAATGCATCGGCAGATGAGCTTGAAGTGGTGTTTCTTGCTATGAGTGACTATGAAGCCAACCTCAATGCAATTCGTGAAATAATGCGCATGCCTCACCGGAAATTTAAAATCGGTGCTTTAGTCCATTATGACGACCAGCGCACGGAGCTTGAACAAATGGGAGTGGAATATGTGTATTGCTACAAAGACCGTCTGGGGAAAGAATTTGCCGAGAGTTATTTCGAACAATAAGTCATGACCACCAACCGCCTCGCTGCATGCAGCTCTCCCTATCTTCTGCAACATGCACATAATCCGGTCAATTGGTATCCGTGGGGAGATGAGGCCTGGGAAAAAGCACGGTCAGAAAACAAACTGGTTTTAGTGAGCATCGGCTACAGTGCCTGTCACTGGTGCCATGTCATGGAGCGCGAAGTATTCGAGCGGCAAGAGGCGGCACATGAAATGAACGCTCATTTTGTTTCCGTCAAGGTAGACCGCGAAGAACGTCCGGATGTGGACCAGATATACATGACTGCACTGCAGCTGATGACCGGAAAGGGCGGCTGGCCTCTGAATGTGTTTTGTCTGCCCGACGGCCGGCCCGTTTTCGGAGGCACTTACTTTCCGCTAGAGCGATGGCTCAGCGTGTTGGAAAAGTTGACCGAACTGCAGGAGCGCGAATACGGCAAGCTTGAAGAATATGCGGAGAAACTTGTGGAAGGCGTGCGACAGTCGGCATTCATTGCCTCATCCGAAGAACAGGAAACAGATCCTGAATGGATTCATCGTATCGTGAATCACTGGAAGCAGTACTGGGATACCGGGCGCGGCGGTGCGCGCAAAGCCCCAAAGTTTCCGATGCCGGTAAACAGTGACTTTCTGCTGCACTATGCCACTGCATTTCATGACAAGTCCGCAATGGACTTTGTGCAACTCACGCTCGATGAAATGCACCGCGGTGGTATTTACGACCAGATCGGAGGAGGCTTCGCGCGATACAGCGTGGACGAAGAATGGAAAGTCCCTCATTTCGAGAAAATGCTGTATGACAATGCACAGCTCATCAGTGTTTACAGCAAAGCATTTCAGGCCACCGGAAGAAGCGAGTGGAAGGATGTGATCACCCAGTCCATGAACTTCATCACCCGCGAGCTGACTTCCCCCGAAGGGCTGTTCTTTTCCGCGCTGGATGCAGACAGCGAAGGCGTGGAAGGCAAGTATTACATCTGGACCGCTCAAGAGGTGCAGGAAGTACTGAACGAAGATTACGGCATTGCCTCGCGCTATTACCGCATCGGAAAAGAAGGGGAATGGGAGCATGGGCAGAACATCCTTCTGCGGCGGACAGATGATGCACGCTTCGCGGAAGATGAGGGAATGACCGAGGAAAGCTGGAGGCAAAAACGCAGGCACATAGAGCAGGCCCTGCTGAAGCAGCGACAGAAGCGGGTGCGCCCCGGGCTCGACCATAAAATCATCACGTCGTGGAATGCCCTGATGATAAAAGGAGCATGCGATGCGTGGAAGGCCACAGGCAACGACGATTATAAGCGGATTGCCACCCGTGCGGCCAACGCGTACCGCAACGCCATTCAACAACACGGGGGGCTGTTCCGCCTGTATCATGAGGGAGCTGCGGGCGGGGCCGCGTTTTTAGATGACTACGCCCACATCATGGACGCCTGGCTCAGCGTGTATGAGTGCACAGGGGAATCATACTGGCTGGAAGAGACAAATCATCTGATGCTGCATGCGATGGATCATTTCAGTGATGATGCAACAGGGTTGTTCTGGTTCACCTCCGATGAAGGAGAGCAGCTGTTTGCACGGCCGCACGAGATTGCAGACAACGTAATGCCTTCGGCCAATTCCACCATCAGCAGCGTGTTATTCCTCCTCGGAAAGCATCTTGAGAAACCGCACTACATCGTCCGAAGCCGGAAGATGCTCCAATCCGTCATGCCACATATTGATTACGGCGCATCATGGTCCAACTGGCTCCGCGTGCACCTCTGGCACACCTTGTCATTCTACGAAGTAGTTACCTGCGGTCCTGAGGCTGACCAGCGCCAGCAAGAATGGAACCGGGGATATTATCCCAACGCGCTGTTTGCGGCATCCACAACCGAACGTTCATTGCCTTTGATCCGGGGCCGTATCAGGCCCGACACCCCCGTGTATGTTTGCACCGGTAACACGTGTCTTGCCCCGATGGCAAGCATTGCTGAAGCTCTCGAACAGCTCAAATGAAGGTGCGCATTCTATTTCTTTTCATCCTGTGCATTGCAGCGGAATACCCATCCGTGCAGGCTCAACTGATTGACAACCGCCTTGGCAATGCCTTCAGTGAAGAGATGTACTTCAATCAGGAGTTCCTCTGGCAGAACAAGATCAAAACCATCAGCGGACAGGTATCGATCAAGCGAAAGAACCGCGCCATCGAGCAGTTGCCGGACATGCTCGTGTTCCACTTCAATGAAGTTGGATTGCTCAAGGCCTTGGATAAAGTGAATTCAGTATTACACCTTGTGGACAGCCTGCGGGTGGAATACAAGCGCAATGACCTTGGAGAAGTGGAATTCCGGAGGGAATCGAGTTCCCGGGGTATACTGACCCAATCGCTTAATTACGATGAACAAGGCAGGATTAAGCGCATAGATTTCGGTAAGGCAGAAAATCTGAGCAGTGCACCGGGAAAAATGGAACCGGGAAAAATGATCATTGTGAATTCCGAGTCGTACGAGTATTTCCCGTCAGGGGATAACGCACTGCGCAAACGTGCCTTCAACAATTACGGCCTGTTTTACAGCGAACGCACCATCACCCGTGATCCTCTGGGTTATATCGTAAAAGAGGTGGAGGAGTTGGTGATGAGCGGGCGCACGGTGACAAGAAACTATTCGTATAACGACAAAGGCTGGATTGATGAGATCGTGCAAACTGACAATCTGGATAGCCCCAGGAAATCAGAGATCTTCTATTATGATCCGTTCGGCAACTTGCAGAAAGTGGAGTACTACCTTGCCGATGAGCTGACGCGTGAAGTGGAGGTGCTGTATTTGGAAAACATGCTGCTCGAAGCGCTCATCGATCATGACCTTCAGAGCGGAGATATCCGCATTACCAAGTTTGCATACGATTTCTATCCGTGATGCGTTTCGCGAATATGATCCGACTTGTGGCAGTAATTGCTTTCCTGGCCGTCACCCAATCAGCCGATGCTCAAAAACGCCCCCCAAGACAAAAAGGAGGCGATGTCCAGACCCCGGAAAATGCCGTTACCCGGGAAAAGGCCAATCGTGCGGAAAAAGAGGCCGCATATGTCCAGAAGCGCGACTACCATTCTGATTTACAAGACAAAAACACCCGGAAACGGATGAAGAAGAACCTCAAGCGTGCGCAGAAGCACTCCTGGGGAAAGGAGGTACCCTGGTATAAGCGCGTGTTCAGAAAGCGTCATTTCTGAGTATCTATTTCACTGTCTTTTAACCTGTTCAGGAAATTATCCCGTTTGATTTCGCCTGGGGATGTATAAGAATCGGGCTAAAACGACCAATTCTTTGAAGCCTGAGGACTTCGCAGCCCGTAAATTTGGTCATGAACAAGAAAATCCTCTGTGAGAATGAGCGGATTAGCTCGTCAGAACGTCACAACTGGCAGGCGAAATCAGGAAAATCGTTCAGAGGTATGTTAAGGGTAGTTAAAAAGACTGAGAGTTTTTATTTTAGCGGCCGCTTAGTGAGAAGCCTTGTTCAACATCCTTAACCAGTATTTAGTATGCAGAGAAATATTTACCTGCTTGTCGCACTCTTCCTGATAGTCGTTAGCCCGGTCGCCGCTCAGACGTCATCGGGCACGCTAAAGGGCAAGGTCACTGACAAAGACACCAAAGAAGCGCTGCCGTTTGTGAACGTCATCGTCTTCCTGAATGGTAACCTGGTGACAGGCGGTACCACTGACATTGATGGAGAATACACCATCAAGCCCATCGAGCCCGGAACGTATGACATCCAGTTCTCGTTTGTGGGTTATCAGACGCAGACCATTTCCAAGGTACCCATTTCAACGGGTAAGATCGCCTTCGTAAACGCTCAGTTGAGCGCGGGTGTGGAGCTCACCACCATTGAAATTGTGGATTACAAGGTACCCCTGATTGACAAGGATGGCGGGGCTTCCGGCGGAACAGTAACCCGCGAGGAAATCGAGAAGATGCCCAGTCGTGATGCACTTGGTTTGGCGCAAACTGTTGCGGGTGTTAATACTGCCGGCACAGGCGGCGGAATTTCTATTCGTGGTGCGCGTACCAACTCTACATGGGTGTACATTGATGGTATCAAAGTGCGCGGTTCAACCTCACTGCCAAAATCAGCCCTCGAGGAAGTAAGCGTGCTTACCGGTGGTATTCCAGCCAACATCGGGGATGCAACGGGTGGTGTAATTAACATCGCGCTGCGCAGCGCCTCTTCTGAATACACCGGAGGTGTGGAATTAATCACTTCAGGCTTTACCAGTGGTGATCGCGGTGTTGGTCTGGACCGCTACGCCTACAACCTCGTGGAAGGTTCGCTTTCCGGTCCGATTATCTTCCAGAAAGACGAAAACGGCAACAAAGGCCGTCCGCTGCTCGGATTCTTCCTGTCAGGTAACTTTACGGACATTCTCGATGGCAATCCGGCTTACGGTGGTGTATACCGCATGAAGCAGGATGCACGCGATGCATTGCTCGCTAATCCTTTGCGTCAAAACGTACAAGAGAATGGTGAGGTGAACGGTGCGTTGTATAATGCAGACTTTCTCACCAGCGAGAGTTTTGAAACCGTGCCCACGCGCATGAATGTGCGCAACCGTCAGGCAAACCTCGTGGCGAAGATTGACTTCAACCTTTCTCAAAATACCACCCTCACCTTCGGCGGTACTGCCGCATTCAGCCGCGGCCGGGATTTCGACTACGGCAACATGCTGATGAACTTCGAAAACAACCAGCGCGCCACTGAATTCGATTGGAGAGCCTATGCCAAGTTCAGCCAGCGTTTCCGCAATGCGGAGGGTGAAGAATCCGCTTCCAACAACCTGCGGAACATGTTCTTCTCAGCCATGGTGGACTACTCAAGCACGTTTGACCGCCGCGAGGATGACACTCACGGCCGTTCATTCTTCCGCTACGGTCACGTGGGATACTTCGATATCCTTCGTCTGCCTACTTATACCCCTTCTCCTTCAGCCACATTCTATGAACAGAACGGATGGCAGAACGTCAACATCAACTTCCGTCCTTCTACCTACAATCCCGACCTCGCAGCTATTACCAATCAGTACTTCGACCTCTTCGAGACTAACGGATACGTCAATGAAGTATTGAATGGCACTGATGTGATTCTCACGGATGATCCCGTATTCGATGCCATTCTCAATGAAAGCACCACTGAAATTGAGCAGATAGGTAATGACCCATACTCCTCCCTCGAAAACATCCAGGGAGGAAACGGGATCATCAACGGCCAGCAGCCCGGCAATACTTATGCGCTGTGGAGATACATCGGTTCGCAGAACAACAACTTTAGCGAAACCAACACCAGCCAGTTCCGCTTTAGCGGGATGTTCTCTGCGGATGCCGGAGACCACGCCCTTCAGGCTGGTTTCGAATTCGAACAGCGAAGTGATGCGGGTTATTTCCTTGCTCCGGTTGGAATGTGGCAGCTCGCCCGGCAGTTCGCGAACTTCCACAATCAGGAACTCGATGAAAACAATCCGAGCGCCTTTAACGTGGGTTCATTTACCTATGTAAACTATGGCAACCTTGTGGGAGGTGGTCAGTTCGAGTTCGACTACAACCTCCGCGAGGCACTCGGACTTGATCCGAACGGCACTGAGTTCATCAATACTGATGGCCTCGAGCCTGACTTCCTCACAGTGGATATGTTTGGTGCGGATGACCTTCTCAACCAGGGTAATAACCTCGTGACCTACTTCGGATACGACCACAAAGGAAACCGCGTGCGCGGCCGACCGACTATCGAAGACTTCTTCACGGAAACCAAGACACTCGGCAACAACACCTACTTCACCCGTCCGATCGGCGCCTTCCAGCCAAATTACATTTCAGGTTACCTGATGGATAAGTTTGCCTTTGATGACCTGATCTTCAATGTGGGTGTACGTATCGACCGTTTCGATGCCAACCAATACGTGCCGAAGGATCCGTTTGTGATCAGCGAGGCCTTTACCGCTGGTGAAACCAATTTCTCACAGTTCGATGCCAGCCGCCCGGGCAACATTGGCGATGACTTCGTGGTGTACGTGGATGACGTAACCAACCCGACTGCAATTACAGGATACCGCGATGGCAACACCTGGTACAATGCAGAAGGACAAGTAGTCACAGACCCCTTCACTTCTGTAGCCGCAGGAGGTCGTGTGAATCCCTACCTCAAGGTTGATCCGAATGCGCCACTTTCAAGCGGTGCATTCCGCGAGTACGATCCTGCGGTGAACATCATGCCACGTATCGCATTCTCATTCCCGATCAGCGACGAGGCGTTGTTCTTCGCTCACTACGACGTACTGACCCAGCGTCCGTTCGACTCCAACCGTTTCAACCCCGCGGATTACCTGTACATGGAGAACCGCAACGTGCTGTTGAACAATCCGAACCTGAAGCCGGAGCGCACTGTAGACTACGCGCTCGGATTCCAGCAGGTTCTCAGCCGCTCGTCTTCGCTGAAAGTCGAAGCATTCTACCGCGAGCTGCGCAACATGATTCAGGTGCGCAGTTTCGTAGGCGCTTACCCAAGCACTTACCGCGCATTTGACAACCTCGACTTCGGTACTGTAAAAGGATTGACCCTGACGTATGACCTCCGCCGCACAGGCAACTTGTGGATGAAGGCTTCTTACACCCTCCAGTTTGCGGACGGTACGGGCTCATCCACTCAGTCACAAATCGCGCTTATCAACGCAGGTCTGCCTAACCTGCGCAACGTGGCTCCGGTTAACTACGACCAGCGCCACCGCATCGTTACCACCGTGGATTACCGCTATGGCGAAGGGGCTGACTACAACGGTCCGGTGTGGTTTGGTAAGCCGATCTTCGAAAGTACCGGTGTAAACTTCATCGCGAACCTTGGTTCTGGAACACCTTATACTCCTCAGATATTCCCGACCCCGATCACGGGTGAAATTTCCCCTTCTACTGAAGGATCCATCAATGGAGCACGCCTGCCCTGGCAGTTCACTGTGGACATGAATATTGACCGCAACTTCTCATTGGCGTTCGGCAAGGACGAAAACAAGAAGAAAGCAGCCAACCTGAACGTGTACCTCTGGGTAATTAACCTGCTGAATACTCAGAATATTAATGGGGTATATCGCTTCACAGGTGTAGCAGATGATGACGGATACCTCGCGGCAGCTCAGTATCAGTCATTCATTAATTCACAAAACTCACCGGAAGCATTCCGCAACTACTACAGCATGTTCGTAGACAACCCATTCAACTTCGGCGCACCGCGTCAGATCCGTCTGGGTGTGCGCCTCGACTTCTGATGAAAGATAGAATAAAGAACGTTTTTTGACTCAACATACGAGATGATGATAAGACCAATTGGAAAAGTAACCGCACTCGTTCTCGCACTTCTCACCTTTCAGGATGCGTTCGCGTACAAGTACGTGACCTCCGGATCCGGCAATGGAGGAACGCACAACGGCGACCAGGACAATGAGCTTCTGGATGAAACCCGTTCTGCTTCCTGCGCACCGGCTACCGGACTGCGCAACCTGGAATGGAACAACGTCAAGGCCTTGATTGAGACCGGAGGATCCATGTGGCAGGACCGCGCCAACAGCCGCGCCGCCTATGTGGTTCCGAAAGAAGGTAATGTTTCTTCCATCTATGCCGGTGCATTGTGGATGGGTGGTATCTCACCTGACCAGCAGCTCAAGCTTGCAGCCGTGACGTTTCGTGCTGATGGCAATGATTTCTGGCCGGGTCCGCTGACCAATGACGGAACAGCTTCCGTGACACCACAAGTGTGTACCCAGTTCGACCGTTTCTTTATCAGCCTGCGTCAGGACAGCCAGCGTCAGCGTCAGTTCTTCGATTGCGAAGAAGCCGGTGAAGACGACTGCATCGAGAACTATGCTATTCCCGGATACTTCTTCGACTATCCGGCATTGGGTAACACCGCTGCAGGTCAGGATCTCTACCTCGCTCCGTTCTACGATTACGACGGCGACCTGTTCTACAATCCGCAAAATGGCGACTATCCCTGGTATGACTTCCTCCGCGAAATCAACTGCTTTGAGCGTCGCCGTGAAGACCCTGTGCCGCTTTTTGGTGACCAGACCTACTACTGGATCTTTAATGACAAAGGAAACGCCCACACTGAATCACAGGGGCAGCCTATCGGGATGGAAGTACGCGCACAGGCCTTTGCATTCACTTCGAATGACGAGGTGAACAACATGACCTTTTACAACTACGTACTGATCAATCAGGGTTCACAGACATTGACCAATACCTACTTCGGTTCATGGGTGGATGCTGACCTCGGAACTTCCGTTGACGACTACGTGGGTTGTGACGTGCAGCGCGGATTGGGTTACTGCTACAACGGTGACTCATTCGACGAGCCGACATCTTCATCTCCCGGTTACGGATCAAACCCGCCTGCCGTGGGTGTGGACTTCTTCGAAGGACCTTATCAGGATGAAGATGACACAGACAACCCACTGACTACGGACATCATCAATGCGGATGATAGTTTGGGCATTCCGTATAGGGGCCTCGGTATCGGATACGGTGACGGCGTAGTGGACAATGAGCGCTTCGGAATGCGCCGCTTCGTGTACTACAACAACAACCCGGGTAACCCGATCAACGGTGACCCGACTGTGGCGATTCACTACTACAACTTCATGCGCGGAATCTGGAAAAACGGTGCACGCATGAGATATGGTGGAAACGGTGTAAGCGGGCCCGGCGTTCTTCAGAACGTAGAAGCGGATTACATGTTCCCCGGTGAAACTGACCCTGTTGCATGGGGTACCCGCGGTGTGGCCGTTCCCGCCTGGAATGAAGTCACCGCAGGTAACGTACCGAACGACCGCCGTTTCATTCAGGCTGCTGGCCCCTTCACTCTGAAGCCCGGTGACTACAACAACATCACAGTGGGTGTAGTTTGGGCGCGCGCTACTGGCGGCACTCCAACGGAATCAGTGAACCTGCTCAAGGAATTTGATGACAAGGCGCAGGCGCTGTTCGATAACTGCTTCGAACTTGTATCTGGTCCGGATGCCCCGGATGTGGCTGTCCGTGAAATGGACAAAGAGATCATTCTGATGCTCAGCAATGACAATCCGATCTCAACCAACTTCCAGGAAAACTACGGTCCGGATCAAGGTGGTTTCGACCCGAGCATTCCAGAGGAGCTTTCTGACGGAACCCAACTCACCGAAGAAGATCGTTCCTACAAGTTTGAAGGCTACCTGGTGTATCAGCTCGCGAATGCCGAAGTTAACCCTGCTGACCTGAATGATATCGGAAAGGCGCGTCTGATTGCTCAATGCGACGTGCGCAATGAGATTACCAACATCATTAACTACAGCCGCGACCCAGATACGGAGATGATCGTACCTGAGTTGATGGTGGCCGCAGCTAACGAAGGAATCAAGCGCTCATTCCGGGTAACTACTGATGCATTTGCTCAGGGTGATAACCGTTTGGTGAATCACAAGACGTATTACTTCATGGTGTTGGCATACGGATACAACAACTACCAGCCCTATGACGTCGCACTTGAGCGCGGACAAGACGAAGCCTTCCTAGCCTCACGTAAAGGAGCTATCGGCGGTATCCCGGTTATCCCCGCAATTCCTCACGATGTGACTCCTGAGGCCGGTGGAACCACTGCCAATGCCTCTTATGGCACGGGTGTATTCCTCACCCGTATCGAAGGAAAGGGCAATGGCCTGAACGATCTTATCATCACAGCGGAAAGCGAAAGGGACATTCTCGAGAACAACTTTGTTCCGGAACTGACCTACGCTCCAAACCGCGGTCCGGTGGATATCAAGGTAGTTGACCCGCTGCGTGTGCCTGCGGCTGACTTCGAGCTACGCCTGCTTACCACTGAATTCGGTGAGGACACACCGGATTCCATGATGTGGCAGCTTCACAACCTCACCACCGATGAGATCTATGACACCTACAAGTCGTTTGCAGTAGCCAGTGAGGATGTCCTCCTCGACTGGGGGCTTTCGATCGACTGGGGGCAATATCAATTACTGGAGGAAGGGGTGTTTGTACGTCACTATACAGATCTGGTGAGCTCATCCATAGAGTCTGCAGATACAGCCAAGCATTGGCTCGCGGGTATTGAAGACG
>JBKDGH010000040.1:0-3618 GCA_046336655.1 Flavobacteriales bacterium
GGACTGGTCGTTGCGCTACCCGCTGGTGGACGGTCAGGGGAACTTCGGAAGCATGGATGGAGACAATCCTGCGGCTATGCGTTACACCGAGGCCCGACTGCGCAAACTAGCTGAAGAATTACTGGAAGATCTTGATAAGGAAACCGTTGATTTTCAGCCTAATTTTGACGACTCGCTAGAAGAGCCAAAAGTGCTCCCTGCGAAGGTTCCGAACCTTCTGCTGAACGGTGTAAGTGGTATTGCAGTGGGCATGGCGACCAATATGCCACCGCACAACCTCACAGAGGTGTGCAACGGAATCATGGCATTCATAGACAACCGCGACATCACCACCGATGAACTGATGCAACACATCAAGGCCCCGGATTTTCCTACCGGTGGCGTGATTCACGGTATCGACGGGGTCAAGTCGGCCTATGAAACCGGTCGTGGCCGTATCGTAATCCGCGGAAGAGCGCGTATCGAAGAAGTGGATAACCGCGAATGCATCATTGTGGATCAGGTACCTTATCAGGTGAATAAGGCCGATATGGTGAAGCGGACCTGGGATCTTACGCAGGAAGGAAAAATTGAAGGCATTTCTGAAATCCGCGATGAGTCAGACCGCACCGGAGTGCGTGTAGTCTATGAACTCAAGCGCGATGCAATTTCCAATGTTGTGCTTAACAATCTGTTTAAGCATACAGCGTTACAAACCTCTTTTTCAGTAAATAACATCGCTCTTGTCAAAGGTCGTCCTGAAGTTCTGAACCTCCGCACGATCATTGAAAACTACGTGGAGCACCGGCATGAAGTGGTCGTTCGCCGGACGAAGTTCGAGCTCAAGAAAGCCGAGGAGCGGGCTCATATTCTCGAGGGATTGCTGATTGCGCTCGACCACCTGGATGAAGTCATAGCGTTGATCCGTGCATCACAGACACCCGATGAAGCCCGGGAGGGACTCGTTACCCGTTTCGGACTCAGTGATGTGCAGTCGCGCGCGATTCTCGACATGCGTCTGCAGCGGCTCACCGGACTGGAGCGCGATAAGATCAGGGCAGAATACGATGAGCTCATGGAGCTGATCAAACGTCTGAAGGAAATTCTCTCGTCTGAAGCACTGCGTATGGGCATTATCAAGGATGAGCTCACGATGCTTCGCGACAAATACGGGGACGCCCGCCGCTCGGTGATCGAGTATTCCTCTGCAGACCTCAGCATTGAGGATATGATTCCGGATGACCATGTGGTGATTACCATTACGCACGCCGGCTACATCAAGCGCACGGTGCTTGCAGAGTATCGCTCACAGGCCCGCGGAGGAGTGGGTTCCAAAGGCACCTCAGCCCGTCAGGAGGACTTTGTGGAGCACATCTTCACGGCAACCAACCACGACTGGCTGCTCGTATTTACTCAGAAAGGCCGTTGCTTCTGGATGCGCGTGTTTGAAATCCCGGAAGGAGCAAAAGCCACGAAGGGGCGTGCAATTCAGAACCTGATCCAGATTGAGCAGGATGATAAAGTGCTCGCGTACATACCTACCAAGGACCTCATGAATGAGGAGTATGTCAATCGCAACTACGTAATTCTCTGCACCAAACAGGGACTTATTAAGAAGACATCTCTCGAGGCTTACAGCAGACCCCGCGCAAACGGAATTAACGCCATTACCATAGTAGAGGGCGACGAGCTTTTGGCCGCCAAACTCACCAACGGCAGCAATGAAGTGATCATGGGAACCAAGGAAGGCAAAGCCATCCGCTTCAATGAGCAGACCGTGCGCGCTGTGGGACGCACAGCCCAGGGGGTGAAGGCAGTTACCCTTGGCAGCGATCAGGACGAGGTTATCGGAATGGTTTGCGTGGAGAGTCCCGACCGCGACATCCTGGTAGTCAGCGAGAAAGGCTACGGCAAGCGCTCTGAATTAGAGGAATACCGCATTACAAACAGGGGAGCGAAAGGGGTGAAGACGATCAACGTAACCGACAAAACAGGTCCGCTGATTGCCATACTCGCTGTGGACAATGACTATGACTTCATGATCATCAACCGCTCCGGCATTACGATTCGCCTTCGGGTGGAAGAGCTTCGCGTGATGGGACGTGCGACGCAGGGAGTGCGCCTGATCAACCTTCGCGGAAATGATGAAATTGCCGCCGTGTGCGGTGTTTTGCGCGATGAAGAGGAGGAAAATGAAGAACACATCGCCACCGATCAGTCGCTCAGTGAAAACCTGCCATCGGATAACGACACTCCGGATAATGAGGAGGCTGGCGCAGAGCCGGCAGGAGAGGAGTAAATCAGATTTTTTTGGCAAAGTCCTTGAACACTGAACCGCGTCAACCAAATATCTTTGATCATTCAAAACAACCTGTGATGAATAAACTGCTCATCTTGACTTTGATTTTCGGCCTTGCCGGATCGGCTTTTGCCCAGCCGGATGTGACCACAGCCTACAACCTGAACAACCAGGGCAAGTTCGAAGAGGCGATGACCTACATCGAAAAGGCAGCAGGCGATGCTAAAGCCACTTCAAAGGAAAAGTACTGGAGATACCGTGGTAACATCTACCTGAACATTGCTCAGGACGCGGCCCTCGCAGCCAAGTACCCGGATGCTCTCTCCATTGCTATTCAGTCTTATATGAAATCCAAGGAACTGGATAAGTACGGCGACTATGCCAATGAGGTTCAGACTTCGATGGGGAATGGGCAGCGTCTGGCCAATGAGAAAGGTGACAAAGCCTACAGCGCGGGAGATTTCTGCACCGCAGCGAAGAGTTTTGAGCTGGCACTTCAGATCAGCGATGCCTACAACATTCTGGATTCTGCATTCGTATTTAACACGGCTTATTGCTACGACCGTTGCGGGCAAACAGCACAGGCTATCTCAGGCTATCAGCGATGCGCCTCAATGAATTACAATGTTCCGGCAGTGTACGTGTACATCGCGGAGATTCACCTGAAGAACAGTGACAAGGAGGCTGCATCCAGGGTGCTGGCCGAAGCGCGCGCCAAGTATCCAAAGGATGGTGATCTGCTGCGCACCGAAGTTGGCATCTACCTCAATGACGGCAACTATGAAAAGGCTGAGCAAATTCTGACTGCACTGACAGAAACCGATCCCAAAAATGAAACGGTCTGGTTTGTATTGGGAGTGACCTATGGCAAACTGGGTAAAAAGACCGAGGAGGAAAATGCGTACAACAAGTCCCTTGAACTGAAACCCGATTACTACGATGCGCTGTTTAACATGGGCGCGATGTATTTCAACGAAGGGCTTGAGACTGAAAAGACCTGCGTTGAAATTCCTCCGCGTGAAAAGGAGAAGTACAATGAGTGCATTTCACGGGTTAAAAACCGATTCACGAAATCAGTTGAAATCCTGGAGCGTGCCTATAGCGTGAAGTCCGACCGCGAAATTATTGCAGCGCTCAAGGATGCCTACTACAAGACCGAAAGGGTGGAAGACTACGAGCGGATGAAGGCATTGCTCAAGTAATCAGAAGAATAGGAAAAGCCGGTGAATGCCGGCTTTTTCAATCCAGTAGTGCTTTACATAATGTATATTATGCGTTTGTTTTGGAATAGTAGCGAGGCCTGATCCAATCATGGGACCTTGCCCGAAGCACATGTATTC
>JBKDGH010000041.1:0-4680 GCA_046336655.1 Flavobacteriales bacterium
CTGAACGGAATTGCACCGGGATTCAGTGTACCGCTGATTGTGCCGGTACCGGTTACGTTGATGGTAATGTTCGTATTTCCACCAGAGCAAATTCCTGAATTCCCGCTCAGTGATGCGGTAGGACGTGGGTTCACGTTGACAGTGGCAGAGCCTGTAAGACCACCTGCAAGCGCAGTGCAGTTAGCATCGCTCAGGGAGGCTAACGTGTACACCGTATTGGCTAACGGCGATACATTCACCGTTATCGTCGGGGCTGTTCCGCTGAACGGAATGGCGCCCGGGCTCAACGTTCCGGAGATTGTGCCTGATCCGGTTACCGGGATCGTCAGAGCCTGAGAAGCGCCCGCACAGATGGTGGTCGTTCCGGAAAGCGATGCGGTTGGACGCGCATTCACCGACATCGCAATCACATTGCTCGTGGAAGGATCAGGGGCAGCGCAGCTCAAAGAACTATTCATTTCCACCGATACCTGATCGCCGTTATTCAATGCTGACGTCACAAGTGTGGTGCCCGTTCCTGCCGGAGATGCATTAATGAACCACTGATACGATGGAGTACCTCCATTCACCGGTGTGGGGGTGAAGGTAACGGAAGTTCCCGTGCAGATCGGACCCGAAGGACTCGCTGAGATGGTTACGCTTGCAGGGCATGGACAATCAATCCGGAAGGTATGCGTAGCTGGAAGTCCAGGGTTATGCTCTACCACAATGTAGTAGTTGTTTCCAGCTACCAATGAAAGACCCGCAATGGTGCCAGGCACATTCTGGAAGTAACAGCCCAATCCAGTGTTGCCAAAGATGGGCGCAGGGTTCGCAGAATTCACCGAGAGGTTGCAATCGTACGTACTTGTGCCGAAGTCAATCACCGAATAAATCAGTGCATTGCCTCCAGTGGATTCGGCAATCAGGTTGTGAATACCGGTAACTGTCGGTGTAAACAAGAACACTTGCTCTACGAAGCCAGCGATGGGACAAACACCTGAAAACAAATCATCTTCGCCACCCGTTGACGTGGTGACAGGTGTTTCACAAGCAACGGTCGTAATCGCTGCACAATCAAACGGACAGTCAATCCGGAAGGTATGAATCGCAGTATTGGACGGGGAGTCTTCAGCCACAATCCAGTAGGTACTACCGGCAGTCAATACGCCAAGACTTACAGCACCCGCGACAGACGTAGTCAACACACATGTTGAACTCAATTCTGCGGGAATAGAAGAGCACGAATACCCGTTTAAAGTTGCATTGACCAACTGATAAGTCACGGATTCACTGTCTGTGGAGAGTACATCCAGAGTGTGCACACCTGTGCTCGTTGCAGTGAAACTGTAGATCACTTCTTCCAGTCCGGCGCCTGCGCACACTGTGCTGATGCCATCATTGCTGCCGTTGAGTGTCACCGTTTCTGTATTCTCACACGAAGTCGTAATCAGGTTGATCACACGCACCACGCAAGAACCGGTGAGATCACCAGGCTCAGCGGTGCAGTTGGAATCACTCAGAGATGCTACTGTGTAGGTAGTATTAGATGTCGGCGACACGTTTACCGTGATCGTCGGAGCCGTGCCGCTGAACGGAATTGCACCGGGATTCAGTGTACCGCTGATTGTGCCGGTACCGGTTACGTTGATGGTAATGTTCGTATTTCCACCAGAGCAAATTCCTGAATTCCCGCTCAGTGATGCGGTAGGACGTGGGCTCACGGTCACACTCGCAATCGTTGAAATAAAATTTCCACATGCCGAATTATCCTGCGTGATGACGCAATAATAAAAGCGCTCACCAACAATTTCCTGTGGTGAATACGTGTCCGTATCCGCACCATTGGCAGTGCCAAGCGAAGTTCCGGTAGTCGTGTTGTTCACGGTATTGACGTACCACTGGTAGCTAAATGGAGCCTGGCCGCCATTGATTACCACGGTGAGATCAGAAAGCGAACCGCCTGGGCAAATCGTTTGTGTGCCTGGTGAAGCGCCGGTGATGCTCGTCGGACAAGGCGCTGCTGAAGCCAGGCCGAACTCCGATAATCCAACAAGACCAGCGCGGCGGGCTACAAAAGAGATCGGTGACTGATGTGTTCCGTCAACCGTCCAGTTACCGCCGCCATCCGGACGTTTCACGATGCGCGTGAGTGCGTTGATCCCTGTGAATCCGTTTCCGTTGAGCTCCAGATCGTATGCGGAGCAACTGAATCCGTTGGCCGCTCTCAAGCCCCAGTACCCATAGCTCAGCTGGTTGTTCACGGAAACCGTCCCATCCAATAATGGCAACCCAGCAGCACCGGGATCGGTATTCTCGAATGAGGCGGTGAGTGTTCCCGGAACCGGATTATAAACAAACGCCATGATATCGTTTTGGGTGGTGGTTGTCCCCATCGGGAAATAATACGCACCCTGAGAGGCCGGAATCCACCGGCGGAATTTTCCGATGATCCGACGCGGTGCTGACCAGTTTAACAAGCCCGTCTGTACTCCTGATGTCCCCAATGTAAGCGTGCTGGAACCTGTGATCAGATTACCTGTGTTGGTCAGGTTGAACACATGGCTTACCTGCACGTGGCCATCAATAGTGACATCCGCTCCATCCAGGGTTAACTCATACACAGTGGATGAAAACACACCTGCAGGTATTGTCAATGCGCCGCTTTGAATCAAACGCAATTCAGAAAGGGATGGCGAACCGTCAATCAATCCTGTCTGAGTCGTTCCATTCCGGGAAATAGTTGGTCCGGCGAAATCCAGTTGATTGCCATTCAAACCGAACGTTCCTTCGGTCAGGATCAGCGGGCCATTGATAGTAAGATTCCGGTCCATGCGCACCTGAGGCGCGGTTGCAAAACTGTTATCTACATCAATAGCGAGGTTGGAGCCAAGAGTCAACGTACCTGTTCCGGAAATAATCTGCTGGGCAGTTCCCTGAAGAACACACGAAGAAGCCGTCACAGGGCTATAGTTAAACGTCGCTCCTGCAGCTACGGAAAGATTCCCTCTGATCACCGAACTAGTCGGCTGCGAATTGAGCGAACCATCTATATTGAATGTTCCCTGAAGAATAGTCACGTTATCTGCAGTCCAGACGCCACTTGCGGAGCCCGTGATCTGCGAGCATGTGCCCGCAAGGTTGAACTCGAAATTGGAATACACCCGACCAAATATGGACGGTGCCCCTGTCTGCTCATGGCTGTACGTGCTTCCCGTCTGGAACACCACCTTTGAAGCCGGTTGCGCGAGTTGAAAAGGATTTGCACCATCAATGGATACGTAGCGCGATCCGCTCTGGAAAATCACCACGTTAGCCGTGCCGCTTCCTCCAAACGGAGCACCACTCAGATCCTGCGCCGTCACCACCGCGCCATTGGTCACGGTGATCGCATTGGCATCTGCTGCGAGGATTGCATGAGGACGACCCAATGTGCCGGTGTTGCTGTTTCTGAACGTAAAGTTTCCGGAAATGGAGGCAGTCGATCCGGTATTCAGGGAGAGTATTACTGCATCTGCGCCATTGTTTGAAGAGGCTACATCGAGAATGAGCGACGAGCCGGCCTCGACCGACAGATCCACACCGGTTCCACCCTGCAGGGTGAGCGTGCTTGCCAATGCATCACCGGCCACATCCGACAGAATAACTGTTCGGTTTCCGCTGATGAGCAGTTGCGCAATGGTCTGGGTAGGCACGTTGGTGACGTTGCTGGTCGCCGGACTGGTTGCCGCATTCCACACGAGAATATCATTCACCCGCGGGCAATCGCGCGAAGGTGTCCAGTTGCCTGCCACCTGATAGTCGGTGGAGATGCTGCCGTTCCAGGTATAGGTGGTGGATACCGCAGAGGCATTGGGGATGTAGATGTTATCGAAATAGGCGTTATTCGATCCGCTGGAAGGCGATCCATGCTGCCAGTAGCATCCGAAGTAGCGAAGGTCCGAATTCACATACGCAGCGTCTGTCGCGCTGGCAGTAACAGAATACGTTCCTGTGGTTGGATCGGCAAATGAAGTACCATCATTGCGTACTTCAATCGTCCACTGGTTGGTGCAGGGATTAAACACCACGTGCACGCTGTAGTGGCCGGTCTCTCCGGTTTCTGCGGTGACCGCTACGTCAGTGAGATTGGAGTTTGCATTGAACCCATCCGCAAATCGCACCAGCTTGACCGGATCAGGTGAGAGTGTATTACCAATGATCACCGCATATCCATTGGCTCCGGATCCGGCGGTAAACAAATCCTCATCAGCAGATCCGAGAATCACCGCTGTGCCGTAGGTATTCGCGCCGAATCCCGATGGACTTGACCGGTCGCTCTGCATATTGAAATACCACTCCAGATTGCCTCCGGAAGCGGAAAAGACCGTACTGTATTTGCCGGTCATATCATACGTCACGAATTCACGGCCATTGGAGTTGTTGCCACCCACCAGCGGGGTGCTCGAACTGCTCAAACGCAATTCATTGGCTTCCACAGATGCTCTTGCCGCAGCCGCTTCGGTTTCTGCCCAGGACTGTGCCCCTCCACTCGAAGGAATGCCCACAGTGGTATTATCTGTTCGGTTAAACGTATCAAAACTCTGAAACACCTGCGGCAGCGAATTACCCGTCACGGCTGCGTTTTCGGAAGGTGCACCACCACCACTTACTGCAATGTTTGCGGAGTAAGAAGCGGGTGGACCGGTGGGTTTGAATACG
>JBKDGH010000042.1:0-26714 GCA_046336655.1 Flavobacteriales bacterium
TAGGGGGCACCGACCCAGTCGGGAGGAATAGATAGCTGAATTTTATCAGACACTGGGTTAGGTTGTGCATTGATCAGAACATCTGTACCCGGGCCATTGTTCACTCCGTTGGGGTTACATAGCTCCACCACCACCTGGTCATCTCCGGAGCCGCATGCTCCGTTGACCGTGACCGAATAGGTACCGGGTGCCGTAACCGTAATGCTCTGGGCAATTTCGCCTGTTGACCACTGGAAAAAAGCGCCGGGATTGAGGGCATCAAGCACGATGGGCTCACCCTCGTAGCAGAGTGTGTCTGGACCCAGAGAGACATAGGTGGCATCGTCGCTTTGAAAAATCCAGGCCGGAAAATTCGGCAGCCCGATAAAATTGCTGAGTCCTTCGGGTTGAACGATAGTAAACACCTCGAGTTCAATGCCGGGCTCCTCGGTATTCGGACAGGTAATCCGGTTGAGGGTGTTGACTCCGCTGAGGCCCTCTTGATCCATCACAAAGAGCATGTAGAGATTTCCGTCGGGTCCGAGTTGCATTTGAGCGATGTAGCTGAGTCCGGGCAGGTCGGTCAAGTCAAACAGCGAGGTTAAGCTTCCCGGAATATCGCTGCTTTCGAGGTCATAACGAAAAACCTCGCGGTTCAGTGGACCGGGTGCGACATAGAGGTAACGGCTGTTAGGAGAAAACTCAAAATAGAAAACGCCGCCGAGTTCTCCCAGCGATTCCGCCCCGGAGATCACACCGGTGGCCGGATCGAAGGAAAACAGATAAGACTGATAAGGAAAAGAGCGTCCACTCACGAAAAAATGCGAGCCGTCAGGAGAGGCCTTTATGAGGTAAATTGTGCCTTCGTCGATGGCATAAGTGGATGACCAGGCAACTCCGTCGGCGGTGACGCTGTAGACCCCGACACCGGTTGAGTCCTGGTTGATGATCAGCCAGTAATCTTCGCCATTGGCATGGCGTATGGCACAAAGTCCTTCGCCCGAAGGCGTGTGCACGCGCTGGTCGGCTTCAATTACCTCCCCGAGGCCGTCATTGAGTGCCATGTCTATTTTAAAATAACTCAATCCGCGTCCTTCGGGTTGTTCGGCCATGATGGTTTCGGAGGCATCTAAATAAAACTCGTAGTCATCCATAGTAAAGAGGTAATAGACCCCCGGTTCACCGGGCGCTTCAAGGACCACGGAGCTCTGCATGGCACTGTAGCCACCGCCCTCTACGCCATTCATCTCGTACATGGATTCATTGGCTGCATTCCATATGCTGCCGCCTAAGCTCAGTGTTTCGAATCCGCCACCATTGGAATAAAACAACAGGTTACCTGCGGGGTCGCAGTAGCTGGATGAACCTTCATAGGCATTGATCAGGCTGCCTGCCTGCTCCACCGGTTCCCCGGAGGAGAAGTCAAGGGAATATTCAGTTCCGAAATGCCATACGTTGGCTTCCTTCTGAGCGAAAAAGACAGTGGGAATGAGGCTTATGGCCATGATAACCGGAAAGGACTTCATGCTAAGTGAGTTTTTGAAGTTGATAACAGTGCGAATTTACTCAAAACGGCTTGCCTTTCAGCAGGCAGTCAGGCGGCCAGAACAGATTGAAAAGTCGCTGATGTCGTTTCTTGGTATTCCCCCCGCTCAAGCACGTCCTTCTTCGTGAGGTAAATTTAGCTAATGCGTCTGGGGGCAGGCTTTGGACCAGCGGTGTGGGAGTAGATTGTTGAGCTCGGAGGTCTTGAGGTCGTTAATTCTGCTGAGTACATCTTAGAGCCTTGAGAGAGCGTTAATCAGCCGATCCAGGCATTTCCGGTGGAATGGTGTTCACCTGAAAGCCCGCTTTACCTGCTCAATCTCAGTGCTGCTTAATCCGATCTTCCGGGCAATGGATTGCCATTTCGAAATCTCCTGCTGCAATTCGCGAAGTATCCCTTCGGCTCTTTCACTTTTTAACCGATAAAGATCAGCAGTTTCCAGGGCCAGTTCCACATGCTGCTCATTGCTGCTCTCAGAAACATTCAAGGTTAATCCGTTTCCCGTTTCATTGGGGTTCATGTCAAATGCCGGGGATAAACGCCAGCCATTTGTCGATAGTATAAATCCATGATTGCGCAAATGATCATCGGTATTTGAAACAAGAATATTGAACACCATTCTTCGCCAAAGCTGCTCAAGATCCTCCCTGGCGGCCGGACTGTGCTGAACAATAAACCCGGCCAGATCCAGATAACCCAGACCGTCCAGATGATCCGTTCCATCCTGATATCCGAGTAATGTCATGGCCGAGGCAAAATGGATGCGCCGTTGGTTGTTCGTTCTGTCAAATCGCTTTGAAAGAAATGTATGGTGCTTCCCCGAAAATTGTTGAAGCTTTGCCTCGGGAACCATTATGCCACATCCCTTTGCCAACTGATGCAGCACCATCTCCCACGCACCGGCATTCTTTTCATCTCCCGCACTTGGAAATTTTGCGATCCACAGCTGTCCGCGTTCATCCATCACACTTGCTTTGGGTCTTGCTCCCCCCAGTGACGAACCTGGATCAATCAACAGACTCAGCCACCTCGCGTACTCCGGATCATTCACCGCATCCTCCCTTTCCAGCTGCAGACTGGCGTGTTCCAATTCGCGAAGTGACGTCCAGGGCGGTGTAGCCATCTTCTTCTGATCATTCATGAACTCCCCGGCAGGGTTTAGCCTGAATCGCAATCCGCCGAGACGGTGGCCATCGAACACTCCAAGCATGTAGTCACTTTCGAACAGCGTTCTTTCCATCCGAGCCTCCCTGCGAGCCTCCCAGGCCTCCCTGCGGCGCATCAGCAAACGCCCCCAGCGATCGGGAGCTGAATCGAGGAAGATCCCGAAATTGGCCTTTTCCCCCGGCTGGTACTGCTTTCCCTTGTATAATCCAAGTTCCGGATCGAGAAACAACGACTGATGGCTCACGCTAAGCCATGCCTCATCATACTCAAATGAAAACACCTCCTTTCCCCTCACCCTTTGGGAAGTGAGAATTCCCAACAGATGCGGTTCCTCGAAAGACTCCCAATGGGCATAGACCCATATGTTGGTTTCATGGCTTTTCATGTCTTTTCGGCTTTTCTGGGAGCGCGTTTTCCGATGAGTATTCCGGCATCCTGGAGCTTTCGTCCGAGCGGATCCTCAGCGGCCACCAGCGACAAATCTTTTTCCAGTCCCAACACAAACAGCACCTGCAGGTAGCTTCCCATGGCCACAGTCGCACTGCCCTGTTCGATGTGGTAGACCGTCTTCCGGCTGATCCCTGCGCGCTCTGCAATCTGCTCCGCACTGAGCCTTCTGCGCAATCGGGCGAGATGAATGTGCTCGCCCAGTTGTTTCAGAATCTTCAGATTCTTAGGTAAAATGGCAGGCGCTGTTTTCATGTAATGTGTATTATAGGTTACAAATATAGCAGTATTTGATTCCTTTACGACACGTTATGGAATTCCAAAACGACAGACAACGGCGCACAAAATTCTGAGAATCACACTAAATTCATGGGACAGGGCGGACGAAACGATTCCGAACGTAGATACAGGCAAACCATCCGCGGAATAAGTGGCATTGCACGCCTGGCGTCAAAAAAAAAACTCAACAGGACCATTTAAGCTGCTCTCTGCCCGCCAAGCCCCCACTAGCATACTAGCATACTATCACACTAGCATACTAGCTAGCATACTAGCATTCTAGCACACCAGCATACTAGCTAGCATACTAATCCACTTCTTCCCGAACTTCGCCCCCCCAATGTGGTTTAGAAAGAAAATGAGTGTTTCGAAACAAGCGGTGCTGGACGCCCTCAGCAATGTGGTGGAGCCAGACCTGAAAAAGGATATTGTATCCCTCAACCTCGTGACGATTGACGAGGTGAAGGGCCAGCATATTGCCATTACCGTAAAGGTGAGCAATCCCGCTATGCACAGCAGGGTGCGGATGAAGGAGGCGTGTGAGTTTGCTATCCACCGCGTGCTCGGCAAGGAGTTTACGGTGTCTACTGAGGTGCTGCCCATCAGCGGCGATGAGCGTCAGGGCGACCTGCGCAAGGTGCTGCCCGGCGTGAAGCACATCATCGCTGTGGCCAGCGGCAAAGGCGGAGTGGGGAAGAGCACGGTGGCGTCGAACCTCGCCGTGGGCCTGGCCCGCAAGGGGTATTCGGTCGGACTGCTCGATGCGGACATCTACGGGCCGTCGGCACCGGTGATGTTTGACCTCGTGCACGACAAGCCCAATCTGGTGGACGTGGACGGCAGGCAGCTCCTCGAACCCATCCTGCAATACGGGGTGAAGGTGCTCAGCATCGGTTTTTTCACCGAAGTGAATCAGGCGGTGGTGTGGCGCGGACCAATGGCCACCAAGGCCTTGAATCAGATGATCAACGACGCCTACTGGGGCCCCCTGGATTATATGATCCTCGACCTGCCTCCGGGAACGGGTGATGTGCACCTGAGCATTGTGCAATCGGTGCCGCTCAGTGGTGCTGTCATTGTCAGCACGCCGCAGGAAGTCGCCCTCGCCGATGCGAAAAAGGGCGTGGCGATGTTTCAGCTTCCCGCCATCAACGTGCCCATCATCGGCCTCGTGGAAAATATGGCGTGGTTCACACCGAAAGAATTGCCCGATGCGCGGTACTACCTCTTTGGCCGCGACGGCGCAAAGAACCTCGCGGAGGATCTGAAGGTGCCGTTCCTCGGACACCTCCCGCTCATCCAGGGCATCCGCGAAGCAGGCGATGCGGGTCGTCCGGCAGCCATGCAGGAGGAAACTCCGGCCACCGCATTTATCGAAGAGATCGTAGCTAACTTTGAACGCGAAATGCGCATGCTCCCCTTCCGCAAAAAGCCGGAGCAGGCCACCAGCACTACCACGCAGGCATGAGCAGAGAAGATATTTTCGAACGGGTCAATCAGTCGCTGCACACCATCCGCCCCTACCTGGAGGCCGATGGCGGCGGCATCACCCTCGTGGAAGTCACCGAAGACATGGAAGCCCTTGTGGAATTGCACGGCGCATGCACCACGTGTACCATGAGCACCATGACCATGAAAGCCGGTGTGGAACAGGCCATCCGCGCGGCGGTTCCCCAAATCAAAGGAGTCCGCGCCCTGTAGAGACGCGATTCATCGCGTCTCTATCCTACCACAATATTATTCACATTGCCGGAGACGCGATAAATCGCGTATACCACAATATTATTCACATTGCCGGAGAGACGCGATGAATCGCGTCTCTACCGGGTTACGATAACGCGCTGTGTGGCACGGCGGTCGCCGATGGTGCATTCCACCAGATACGCGCCATCGGGTAATGCATCGGTCTGTACTTCTTCACCCGAACGAACGTTCGACTGCATCACACGGCGTCCGGTGAGGTCATAGAGGCTGAGGAGTGCCATACCGGGTGCATTGTAGCGCACACGGAAGCGGTCCACTGCGGGATTGGGAAATACCTCGAAGGATTCGGCGAGGATGGATTCATTCACATCCACTGAAAGCTCGCGGTACTCGCAGTCGAGTTCCACATCACAAATGAAATGGCTCAGGAAGTTGGAGATGATGGAGAGTGTGGTGTCGTATACCGCGGCATTGCTGACATGCGGCACGTGGTTGAATCCTTCATGCGTTTCGAAGCAATGGGTCACACCTACCTCTTCCATCTGCTGGGCAATGGAGAAGCTGCCATCCACTTCGGTAATGGGCAATATGCCGAGGACGTACTGCATATCTGTGGCATAGGGAACCGTGGTGTCCACATCGCCGTGGAGGAGCAACGCCGGTTCATCGCCTGCAGTGATCCATGATTTTTCTCCGATGGCTCCTGCGATGTTGATGATTGCATTGATGTTGCTCGGGTATTCGTCATTGCCCGATTCTCCTTCCAGTCCGCCGGCAAGGCCCGGATTGTCGAAGTCAATGTAATCAGGTACCTCGGCATCATCGTCGAGGTAAGCGAGGTGCAATGCGATGAATCCGCCTGCGCTGACGCCGCCGACATAGATCTGATCCGGATCAATGCCGTATGGATTGCCTGATTCAGCCACTGATTTTCTGAACCAGCGGATTGCTGCTTTCATGTCGTGCACTCCGCGCAGGGCGGCTTCTGTAGCGCGCGCCTCGAGGTTGGTAAACGGAAATCCCAGGCGATAGTTGATGCTGGCCGAAACGTAACCCATCCGCGCGAGGTCTTCACACAATGGCACCACATCTTCACCGTCTTTGCTGCCACTGATGAAAAATCCGCCGTGGGCGAAAATCACCAGAGGTCGGGCGGTTTCGCTGTCACCAGCGGGCTCGTACACATCGAGGAGGAGATCCAGTGCATTGCCCTCATGGGTGATGTTGTTGCCGTAGGTGAGATTGGCTGTTTTCTCGAAATCGGTAAATACGAATTCGCGGAACCGAATGCCGTCGCATTGTGCGATGAGGGCGGCCGGGAAAAGAAGAAGTGCGCTGAGTAAAATTGTTTTCATTCTGAAAGGCTGTTTGGTGGCAATTTAGGACAATCCTGACTTTCTTCCTCCCTCTGCACAGGCAAACAGGGTGAACATTCGGTTTGCAGTGCGGTTATTGTGGGTGATCGGGGTTGCGCTGTCAGGTGTCCGGAATAAGCTACTTTTGCGCGCAATTCTCGAATTACGAAATGATCGAAGCGGATATCCTCATCATCGGTGCCGGTCCTTGCGGACTGTTTACCGTTTTCGAGGCCGGATTGCTGAAGCTCAGGTGTCACCTGATCGATGCTCTTCCCCAGGCCGGCGGACAGTTGACGGAAATTTACCCCAAGAAGCCCATCTACGACATTCCCGGCTACCCGGAGGTGTTGGCCGGCGAACTCATCGACCAGCTCATGAAGCAGGCTGAGCCGTTCAAGCCGGGCTTTACGCTGGGTGAGCGCGCTGAAAGCGTGGAAAAAACGGAAGACGGCAAGTTTATCGTGACCACGTCAAGGGGCACGAAGCACATTGCTCCTGTCGTAGCAATTGCCGGCGGACTCGGCTGCTTTGAGCCGCGCAAACCGCCGATTGGCAACCTCACTGATTTTGAAGACAAGGGCATCGAGTACATCGTGCGCGATCCCAATTTTTATAAGGGTAAAAAAGTAGTGATCAGCGGTGGTGGTGACTCTGCCCTCGACTGGTCCATCTTCCTCGCCAATGGCGTGGCGGAAGAGGTTACACTCATCCACCGCAGCAAGAGTTTCCGCGGGCATCCTGACAGTGTTCAGAAAGTGATCGACATGTCGGGCAGCGGAAAGATTCGTCTGCTCACCGAAGCAGAAGTAGTGGGAGTGAGCGGCAACGGCGTGCTGAACGCTGTGAAGATTCAGCAGAACGATGGCGAGACAGAACTCCACACAGACCACTGGCTTCCGCTCTTTGGGCTTTCACCGAAACTCGGACCGCTCGCGGAGTGGGGACTGAACATCGATAAGAACAGCATCGAGGTGAATACGTTTGACTACAGCACCAACGTGCCGGGCATTTATGCCATCGGTGACATCAACACCTATCCCGGCAAACTCAAGCTCATCCTGTGCGGCTTCCACGAAGCGACACTGATGGTGCAGAGCGCGTTCAAGCGGATTTATCCGGATAAGAACTATGTCCTGAAGTATACGACTGTGAATGGGGTACAGGGTTTTTAGAGACTGGAGAATGGAGAATAGAGAATGGAGAATAGAGACTGGAGAATAGAGACTGGAGAATAGAGACTGGAGAATAGAGAATGGAGAATAGAGAATGGAGAATAGAGAATGGAGAATAGAGAATGGAGAATTTAATCCACATCACCGTAGTTGACCGTCAGGGTGCGGAGCATGCGCTCGAGGCGCCGACGGATATGAACATGAACATGATGGAGCTCTGTAAGAGTTACGAGCTTCCCGTGGAAGGCACTTGCGGTGGCATGGCGATGTGCGCGACATGCCACATGTATATTCTTTCTGATCACGATCTCGGCGAGCGCTCGGATGATGAAGAGGCCATGCTCGACCAGGCGTTTTTTGTGAAGTCGAACAGCAGATTGGGCTGTCAGATCAAAATCAGCGACGAGCTCGAAGGGCTGAAGGTTCAGCTTGCGGAAGTCGGACAGTAATGTCCTCAGAGCTGCATATTGAGCAGCTTTCCTGATTCAATGAGTTTGTGTACACGCGGATTGTTGCGCACCGCGGCGAGCATATTGAGGTGTCCGGGATGATGGCAGTCGGATCCGATGAAATGCACCATACCCGCATCCACTAGTTTCTCAGAGGTTTCTTTTACCTGTTGTCCGTAGTGTCCGGTGAGGCAATTCACGTTGAGCTGAATGAGTACATCGCGGTCGAGCAGTTCTTCATACTTCGATAATCTTCCGTTCCAGTATTCATAGCGCTCCGGATGTGCGAGTACCGGCTTGTATCCCTGCAGGTGCATATTGAACACCGCGCGGGGCAGGGTAGGAGGCTCTTGCATAAAGCCGAGCTCGAACAGCACATAATTATTTCCGAAGGTGAGCAGTTCTTTTTTTTCGATCAGTTCTTCGAAGTGCTCATCGAGGTAGTACTCTGCTGCGGCTTCAATTTCAATGTCCAGTCCGTCTGCGGCAATCTGCTCACGCACTTTGGCGAGTCCGCTGAGAATTCTTTCTGCCGTATTCGGATAGAGGTCGGTATAGATGTGCGGCGTAGTAATCACCTTGCGGTATCCGAAGTCTTTCATCGCGCGGAGGAGAAACATGGTCTCGTCCATATTCTGCGCGCCGTCATCAATACCCGGAATGAAATGGCTGTGCATATCAACGCCCACCAGCGAAAGGTCAGCTTCGGGTAATGCGCGCTCTGTCTTGCCGAGCATGCGTTTGAAGAACGACATGATTACCGGCCGGCGTATTGGCGTTCGTAGTAATGCTGGTATTCGCCGGATGTAACCGCCTCAATCCATTGCGGATTGGCGAGGTACCAGCGCACAGTATCAGTGAGCGCCATGCGGAAATCCTGTGTGGGTTTCCAGTCGGTTTCCGCCATGATTTTGGTGGCGTCAATTGCGTAGCGCATATCGTGGCCCGGACGATCCGTCACAAAGGTGATAAGCGATGCGGCGGTGCCTTCGGGCTGGTTGAGCTCACCGTCCATAATGCTGCACAGCAGGCGCACGAGGTCAATGTTCTTCCACTCGTTGTTGCCGCCAATGCAGTAGGTCTGTCCGATTTTCCCCTGATTAAGTAAGGTGTCAATGGCACGCACGTGGTCATTCACCCACAGCCAGTCGCGCACGTTTTCGCCTTTACCATATACGGGCAGCGGCTTCTTATCGCGGATGTTGCGGATGATCAGCGGAATCAGTTTTTCCGGAAACTGGTGGGTGCCGTAGTTGTTGCTGCAGTTGCTGATGAGCACGGGAAGTCCGTAGGTGTCATGATACGCACGCACGAAGTGATCGCTTGATGCCTTGCTCGCGCTGTACGGACTGTGCGGATCATAGGGAGTGGTTTCCGAAAACGAACCCTGCGCACCCAGACTTCCGAATACTTCATCGGTAGAGACGTGATAGAAGAGCTTGCCTTCCATCTGTCCCTTCCACGCGTCTTTCGCCGCATTGAGAAGGGTAGCAGTGCCGAGCACATTGGTGCGCACGAAACCGATCGGATCGAGGATGCTGCGGTCCACATGACTTTCCGCAGCGAGGTGAATCACGTGAGTGATTCCATGTGTGCTGAAGATTTCGGTAATAGCAGCAGCATCACAGATATCAGCCTTTACAAATACGTAGTTTGCCGCATGCTCAATGTCCGAGAGGTTGGCAAGATTACCTGCGTAAGTCAGGCTGTCGAGGTTGATGATGCGGTCATCCGGATAGCGCTGAACAAGGAGTCGCACCAGATGCGATCCGATAAATCCCGCTCCGCCGGTTATCAGTATGACTCGATTCATGTATACAAAGATAGTTCGGGTCAGATGCGCCATTCCACCCCGAGTCGGAACCAGCGTCCGGGCATAGGCACAAAGCCGCTTTCGACGTAGGCGCGGTCGAGGATATTGGCTACATCCGCAAACGATGAAAATTGCTTTTTGGTAACGCGCACTCTATAATCCAGGACTGCATATTGCTGTCCGCTGAAGCGCTCCAGATACCTGCACACTGCGCTGTGTTGAAGTGTCTTTCCGGTGCGCCATTCCACCTGTGCAATGAGCTGATGGGTGAGGTGCTCGAGGGTGTATTTATTGAGCAATTCCCCGCGTGACATATCTCCGGCGAGGTAGGTGTAGCGCACAGATGCGGAGGTGAGTGCAAATGCGGCCTGCGCGTTATTGCTGTAGCGCACGAAGCCTTCACCGCCGTAAACGCGAACACTGTTGAAGTTTTCCGGACGCCATTGCAGGGTATCATTGGCTCTGACAAAGTCAATGAATGAATCCGTGAAGCGCGAGAAGCCGGTGAGGTGTGCACTGAATGATCCTCTGCGCCAGCGCAACCCAGTTTCGCCGGTCCACGCGGTTTCTGCCCTGAGGTCGGGATTGCCCACATTCGCGCGGTCGGTATAATAGAGGTCGGTATAAGTCGGTAAGCGGCTTCCTGCTCCTGCATGTCCGAATACTGTGAGCGATTTGGAAGCAGGCAGGCTGAACTCAACTCCGGGGTACACGCGCACTCCGAATCCCGAGGCGACCTGCACATTTGCTCCGGCAGTGATCAGTATGCCGTTGTCGAAGCTGATTCGCTGTTCGCCATACAATGCATGAAAGAAGCGTTCGTGATGTCCGAGGTTATTGCTGCGGATGATTTCTGCGCGGCTTTCATAGCCAAATCCCATTTCACCGAATTGATTGGTGCGGGATGCATGCAGCTCAGCGCCGGCCGCAGTGGTGAAGTGGTTATTGCGGTATACTTCCGGGCGGTTGCGTATGAAAATATAATCGTCGTGGTTATAGCGGTAATACGCCAGCGGGCGGATATTCCATTCGCCGAGCCGGGTGTGATAGCGCATGCCCATGAAACCTGTGCGCACCTGTTCCCAGGCATCGGTGTCAAAAGGATAAGCGTAGTATCCACGGGCACCGAACTGATTGGACGATGCACCCGCCATCATATCGAGCGTGCCCCGGCCGGCTTTAACACGGCCGAGGTAATTCAGGCGATGCTGGGTGTTGGCGGAGTTGTAGCGGTATCCATCCGTGCGGAAAAAGGAGTAATCAATCTGATGCCCGCTGTGGGTGGATTTTTTACCAACGGAAAAGCGCCCGCCACCAAGGGCATACGGCGTGGACCGGTCGCGTTCACTGCCGATGTCCGACCCGCCGAATGCCTGTACCAGCAATTGCTGTTCACCCGGATCGCGGGTTACGATGTTGATAGCACCGGCAAGGGCATTGGCTCCGTAAATACGCCCTGCACTTCCCTTGAGCACTTCAATGCGCTCCACCATTGCGAGGTCTACGGGCAGGTTGGCGTTGTGGTGGCCCGTCTGCGGATCGCGCATAGGAATGCCATTCACCAGTATGAGCACCTGTTCAAAGGTACTTCCCGCGATGATGATATCTGCCTGTGCGCCCCACGGACCACGCTGACGCACGTCCACGCCGCTGATGTACATGAGTGCTTCCTGCACGGATTGCACGGGCATGGCTGCCAGTTCTTTTTTGTCAATGACCTGCACATTGCGCGAGGCAGCAGGAGCGATCAGCCGTTTTTCTGAAATGACTACTTCCGGCAAAACCTGTGTGGTGTCCTGAGCAGATGACACACTGACGCACGCGGTCAGGATGATGACCAACAAACAATAACTACGAAGCATAAACAGGGTAATACAAGTTAGAGACTCCAGTAGGTTAGGTCCTTGATCTTGCCTTTGAACAGTCCTTTAATATCCATCAACACGCCTTTGCGGTCGCGCAGGTATTTCGCAAAATCACTCTCGGAATAGGTAAGGAATTCGCTGTGCGAAACAGCTACGATGATCGCATCGTATGCCCCTTCTTTGGGTTCCTGAATCAACCCGAAGCCGTATTCGTGCATGAGCTCTTCATGATCGGCGTGCGGGTCCATGATATCTACCTGTACGCTGAACGACTCCAGCTCGCGGATGACATCCACTACCTTCGAGTTGCGGATATCACTTACGTTTTCCTTGAATGTGGCGCCCATCACCAGCACGCGGCTTTCGAGTGCGTTCTTTCCGGCTTCGAGGATTTTCTTCACGGTTTGCTTGCCTACGTAGAATCCCATCGAGTCATTCACATATCGTGCAGAGCTGATTACTTTGGAGTAGTAGCCGAGTTTTTTTGCTTTGTATACGAGGTAATATGGATCCACCCCGATGCAATGTCCGCCTACAAGTCCGGGGGTAAAAGGAAGGAAATTCCATTTCGTGCTGGCGCATGCAATCACGTCGTAGGTGTTGATGCCCATTTTATTCAAAATGAGTGATATTTCGTTGATGAGTGCGATGTTCACATCGCGCTGGGTATTCTCAATCACTTTTGACGCTTCGGCTACCTTGATGGATTTGGCCTTGTGTGTGCCGGCGTCCACCACGAGTTCGTACACCTTCGCGATTTCATCCAGCGACACGTCATCGCAGCCGCTCACCACTTTCATGATCGTGCGGATGTTGTGCGTCTTGTCGCCCGGATTTATGCGCTCCGGAGAATAACCCACCTTGAAGTCCACGCCCATTTTAAGTCCGGACATTTCCTCGAGAATGGGAACACAATCATCTTCCGTACAACCGGGATAAACAGTGCTTTCATAGACTACATAATCTCCTTTTTTCAGGGCATTTCCCACCGTGCGCGATGCTGCCAGCACCGGACCCAGATCAGGAAGGTTCATGTTGTTGATAGGTGTTGGCACAGAGATCACGAAGAACTTGGCTTTCTTCAGGTCGTCCGCATTCGCGGTGAAATCAATGTCACAACCGTCAAATGCCGACGAGGGAATCTCCTGGCTGGGGTCTTGGTGGTGCTTCATCATCTCTACGCGCTGCGCGTTGATGTCAAAGCCCACCACATGGATTTTGCGGGCAAATTCCAGCGCGATGGGAAGTCCAACATAACCGAGTCCCACTACACAAAGCGACTCTTTTTTCTCCAGGAGGTGATCGTATATTTTCATGAGGAGGAAATTCAGGAGGGTTGATCGGTGAGTAATTGCACGCGGCCGTTGAATAGCTCGTAGCGCTCTCCGCTTTCTGGACAGCTTGCGTGGCCGTGGGTATCGAATTGGAGTTTATGTCCGTAGCGGCTCATCCAGCCGGTTTGCCGCGCGGGATTGCCCATCACCAGTGCAAATGCTGGCACTTCGCGGGTGACTACTGCTCCGGCGCCGACAAAGGCATATTCGCCGATTTCATGTCCGCACACAATCGTTGCATTCGCTCCAATGGATGCACCGCGGCGCACTACTGTGCGGGCGTACTGGTTTTTCCGCGGCACTGCGCTGCGCGGATTAATCACATTGGTAAATACGCAGGAAGGCCCGAGAAATACATCGTCTTCGCACGTGACACCGGTGTAGATGCTCACGTTGTTTTGCACCTTCACATTGTTGCCGAGTACTACGCCCGGACTAATCACCACATTCTGTCCGATGTTGCAGTCATCACCAACCACACTTCCTGTCATGAGGTGCGAGAAATGCCAGATCTTGCTGCCTTTTCCTATTGTGCAGCCTTCATCAATGACTGCGGATGGATGTGCGCTATATTCTGTCACGGCCTGATCAGCGGATGTATTTTTCAAAATTCTTGTGCTCAACTTTATTCAGCTCGTCCGCAGTAAGTGAGCGGAAATAGTCGTAGGTGATTTTCAGTCCATCGGCGCGATGCACCTTCGGCTCCCATCCAAGGAGTTGCTGAGCCAGTGTGATATCCGGACGGCGCTGCTTGGGATCGTCAACGGGTAATGGCTCGAATACAATTTTCTGATTCGTGCCCGTGAGTTTGATGATCTCTTCCGCGAAATCGAGAATGGTGATTTCATCGGGGTTACCGATGTTCACAGGGCCTGCATAGTCGCTCAGCAGCAACCGGTAGATTCCTTCCACCAGATCATCCACATAACAGAAACTGCGGGTTTGTGATCCGTCTCCGAACACGGTGAGGTCTTCACCGCGAAGTGCCTGTCCGATGAATGCCGGCAACACTCGGCCATCGTTCAGTCGCATGCGCGGACCGTAGGTATTGAAGATCCGCACGATGCGGGTTTCCAGTCCGTGGAAGGTGTGGTATGCCATGGTTAGTGCTTCCTGGAAGCGCTTGGCCTCGTCATATACACCGCGTGGACCAACGGGATTGACATTGCCCCAATAGGCTTCCGTCTGCGGGTGTACGGTAGGGTCGCCGTACACCTCACTGGTGCTTGCCACGAGGATACGCGCTTTCTTTTCGCGTGCAAGTCCGAGGCAATTGTGTGTGCCGAGCGAACCTACTTTGAGTGTCTGAATAGGAATCTTCAGATAGTCGATCGGCGAAGCAGGAGAAGCGAAGTGCAGGATGTAATCCAGCATACCGGGCACATGAATGAACTTGGTGACATCGTGGTGATGAAACTCGAAGTGTTCATTTGGAAAGAGGTGCTCAATGTTTTTAAGATCGCCGGTGATGAGATTATCCATCCCGATCACGTGATACCCTTCGCGGATGAAGCGGTCGCAGAGGTGCGAGCCGAGGAAGCCGGCTGCGCCGGTAATCAGAACGCGCTTCATGCTTTTACTTGTTCGTTGGAATTCACCGTTTCTCGTCCGATGCTCTTGTAGAACCATCCGAGCTCTTTCATCTTCTGAGTTTCGTACAAGTTGCGGCCGTCGAAGATGGTTTTTGACTTCATCAGTCCTGCCATGCGATCGAAATCCGGATTGCGGAACACGCTCCACTCTGTGCAGATCAGCAGTGCATCCGCATCGCGAAGTGCTTCGTACTGGTCAGTGGCATATTCAATCGGATAGCCTTTCTGCATCCTGACGTTTTCAGATGCTTCAGGGTCGTAGGCACTGATGTGCGCGCCGGCTTCGAGCATGTGTTCGATCATGTACAACGCCGGCGCCTCGCGGATATCGTCGGTGTCGGGCTTGAATGCAAGCCCCCAGATGGCTACTTTTTTATTCGTAAGCGACTGATCGAAATGATCGAGAACAGGGCCGAGCAGAATGGTCTTCTGCCGGTCGTTCACCTTCATGACGCTTTTCAGGATGCGAAATTCATACCCGGCATCCACCCCTGATTTGGCCAGCGCCTGCACGTCTTTCGGGAAGCACGATCCGCCGTAGCCGATGCCCGGAAACAGGAATCGTTTGCCAATGCGTGAGTCAGACCCAATGCCAAGACGCACCATGTCCACGTCCGCGCCGACTTTGTCGCAGAAGTTGGCAATTTCATTCATGAATGAAATCTTGGTGGCGAGGAATGCATTGGCGGCGTATTTGGTCAGCTCAGCACTGCGCTCATCCATGAAGATGATCGGATTGCCCTGGCGGGTAAATGGCTTGTATAGTTCCTCCATGATTTTTCGCGCCTTTTCGCTGGAAGTACCTACGACCACACGATCGGGCTTGAGAAAGTCATCCACCGCAAAACCTTCGCGGAGGAATTCGGGATTGCTCACGATATCGAATGGCACCTTGCTGTGTTCAGCAACCGCGGCGTGCACTTTTTCAGCAGTACCCACAGGCACGGTGCTCTTGTCCACAATTACCTTGTAGCCGGTGATGATTTTGCCGAGTTCTTTGGCAACGCCGAGCACATAGCTGAGGTCGGCACTGCCGTCTTCACCCGGAGGCGTGGGAAGTGCCAGAAAGATGAGCTCCGCCTTGTCCACTGCTTCCTTCAGGTCGGTAGTGAAGTGCAGGCGCCCTTCACGGATATTCCGTTCGAAGAGCACATCGAGATGAGGCTCGTAGATGGGAATCTCTCCCCGCTTCATCCGCTCCACCTTGTCGGCATTGATGTCGACACATACCACATGGTTGCCGGTTTCTGCGAAGCAGGTCCCTGTGACGAGGCCTACATATCCGGTTCCGACCACGGCAATATTCTGCATATCTGTAGTGCTTTGAGCGCGCGAAGATACGCTGATTTGCCGGGGCGGGGGCAATGTCCGGTGCTGTGGTTTGCAGGGTATTTCACCACCCGATAGGGGTAATCCATTGCTCAGTTGTCAGCCTTCGTGAAGGGCAGACCATGTAATTTCGTTCCGTGACCCCCGGCACTCCGGAATATACCGACGAACTCCTGCGCCTTTCATTGAAGCAAGGTGAGCAACGAGCGTATGAAATGATATTCAAGGAATGGTATACACCGCTGGTTCGGTTTGCGGACTCACTGCTGGGTGATGCGGATGCGGCGGAAGATTGTGTGCAACGCGTGTTTATTCGTGTGTGGGAAAAGCGCACGGAGATCGCTATTGAGCTTTCCGTGAAGGCGTATTTCTACCGCGCCGTTCGTTACGCCTGTTTCAATGAGATCAAGCACCGGAAAGTAAAGGCGGAATATTCACGAGGTCAGATTGCACAAAGTGTCATTTCAACCGAAATGGAAAGTGGAACTGGTGAATTGGAGAAGGCCATTGCCAGAGCAGTGGCATCGATGCCGGACCAGTGCCGGAAGGTGTTTGAACTCAGCAGGTTTGAAGGAATGAAATACGCGGAGATTGCCGATTCGCTGAATATTTCTGTGAAAACAGTGGAAAACCACATGGGCAAGGCGCTCCGTATCATGCGCAGTGAACTCAGCGATTTTCTGCCGGTGCTTTTGTTAATCGCTCATGGACTATGACCACCGTACCTCCTCATATCGACCAATGGATTGCCGCGGTACTCGCGGGCGAGGCGGACGGCGATGTACAGATGCAGTTGAGGCAGTGGATTGAGGAAGATCCCGGCCATCGCGACTATTTCCGTCAGCAGGAAAAGGTGTGGATTCATTCCCTGAGCAGCAGTTCAGCGGTCACCCCGGATGTCGAGAGAGCATGGGCTGCAGTGAAGGCACAGCTTCAATCCGGTCGTTCCGGAGGCAGGGAGGTGCGGTTCATCCCATGGGGACGCATCGCAGCCATTGCGGCATCGCTGGCACTGCTGTTGGCCAGTGTATGGTGGATCAGTCAGCGCAACGGCACAGAATCCTTCGAAATCGCTGCGTCGGACGCGGTGCGCACGGATACCCTTTCCGGCGGCATCATCATGACACTTGACAAGGCATCCATCGCGCTGTGCAAGGTAAGAGGCTTGGGAACCGAAGTTACGTTGTCCGGAAACGGCTACTTTGATATTCGGGATGAGGCGCACGGACAGCTCACTGTGAAGGTGGGGGAACTGATGATCCGCGATATCGGTACACGGTTTTCGGTAATGGCCGACCGGCCTGACAGTGTGGGCGTTGAAGTGTTTGATGGTCTGGTGGAAATCCGCTTTGGGGAAGGTGAGGTAATGCACGTGAATTCCGGAGAGCGCATCTGGGCCCGCTTATCTGACAGACGCATTTACCGGGCGTCAGAGGGTGATGCAGAGAGCTGGCAGGGTGAAGAGATACGATTTACCGATGCTCCTTTGCATCGCGTGGTGAGGAGATTGAATGAGCGCTTCGGGACGCGACTTGCGCTGTCTGATCCGCTGCTCAGGGATTGCAGGATTTCGCTCACTGTGAGAGAGGCGGATATTCCGTTAATCGCGGGAATCATCGGTGAAACTCTTGGCCTCGATGTAGTGGAAGAAAACGACATGCAGGTACTCACTGGTACCTCGTGCGAATAATTTTCGATTGGAATAGGGGTAACCGGTCGCTGAGCTGTCCGAAGAGATATGAAATCACATTATTCAAATCAATTCCTGAAGCGCACATGTCTTTTGCTGGCAATGGCCAGCATGCTTCTTCTTCCCTCTCACACGGTGATTGCTCAATCATCGCCCATTCTCGAGCGACGTATCACGGTTCAGTGTGATCAGCTTGTGCTTTCTGAGGCGCTCAAGGTCATTGAGCAAAAGGCAAACTGCTCTTTTTCCTACAAATCCAAAATCATTGAAAGCCAGAAACGGGTCACCGTGAATGCAGTGAACCGTCCCGTGCGCGAGGTGGTCATGCAGGTATGCGGACCGGCTGTGCAAGTCGGGGAGAAGGGTCATTTTCTCATTCTCACTGAAGTGCCTGCAAAATCAAAGTCTGGAAATGTGCTTAAGGGCTATATCGAGGACAATACCGGTCGGGGAGTGGGCAATGCCACTGTCTATGATCCGGCGACGTTGTATTCCGCCAATACCAACGAGTTTGGTTATTATGAATTGAAGATTGATCCTCTTAATCCTCCATCAGAGCTGGAGATAAGGAGGCAGGATTACCGCGACACGGCCGTTGCGCTGCATCAGTCTGCGGCATTGGTGGATGCGGTGCAGCTGGACCATGACACCACCTTTCATCGCAAATGGCTCGACCGGAAAGACAGCGCGCGTGTGTGGGTAAATGAATTTGCTGCGTCATTTTTTGCGCGAAGGCCTGAGCGGTGGAATGTACAGGATACCATTTACCGCAATGTGCAGGTGTCATTTCTACCTTATCTGGGGACCAATAGAAGATTGAGCGGTTCGGTCATCAACCGGATCTCCTTCAACATCATCGGAGGCGTGTCGCGTGGAGTATCCGCATTTGAGCTGGGCGGTGTGTTCAACATTGTCAGGGAAGATATCGACGGTGTGCAGATTGCAGGTGCGTTGAATCTTGTCGGCCGGGAAATGAAGGGAGTTCAGGTCGCCGGACTATCCAATATCAACCTTCGCAGATCCGAGGGGGTGATGGCATCGGGAGCAGTGAATTTTCTGCGGGCCGGCGGGGATGGTGTGAGTGTGGCTGGCCTGACATCTTTAAGCATTGGGGAATTCGAAGGAGTGAGTATTAACGGCTTTGCGCACATTTCGGCAGGAAGGGCTGAAGGTGTGCAGGTGAGCGGGTTTTCGAATCTGGTTACCGAATCGATGAGCGGATTGCAGATTGCGGGATTTTCCAATGTCGCCCTGCGCAATTCAGATGGTGTGCAGGTAGCGGGCGCACTGAATGTCGTGAGTGGTGATTTTAAGGGAGTACAGGTTTCAGGCCTGTTGAATTTTGCCCGCAGGGTGGACGGCATTCAGATTGGTATGTTCAATTATTGTGATACCATCTCCGGAGTACCCGTGGGATTTCTCTCCTTTGTGGCGAAGGGTTATCATCCGCTGGAGCTGTCTGCAAATGATTTAAACATGATCGACTTGTCCTGGCGAACGGGCGTTCGGTCATTCTATACTTTTCTCAGCGCGGGCATCGGGACTCAATCTGCTCAGGGAGATCGTCCATGGCAATATGGTTTTGGAATAGGCACTTCACCCCGGCTTGCAGAGCGGCTCTGGCTGAATGTGGACTTGTCATCGCATCATCTCAGTACTGGAAAATTTGCAGATCAGTTGAGCCTTGATAACCGGTTTGCTGTATTGGCTGACCTCCGGATTACGAAACACCTGTCGATTTTTGGAGGCCCGGTCGTGCACGGTTATTTCGATCATACCAACCGCAATGACCTCCGCGAATTCCTTGGCGTGCCGGATCGTCTGATTACCGAAGACAGCTGGTCTACCCTTCGCCTCTCCGGCTGGGTCGGATGGAAGGCAGGTATTCGCCTGTTTTAATTTTCATCAATGGTATTCGTGAAGTCTTTGGTCACGTGATCGTGTGATACAGGACTTCATTGTGTCGCGGTGTTCACCTCTTTGTGCGATGTCAGTCAGGATGCTTCGGGCAGATAATCCCAGGACCTTAGTCCGCGATTCATTGAATTCTTTTTTACTGCCTGACCAGAGGTGAACCGGAACCCGGATATCACAGGATTAAAACCTTTTATCTATGAATATTCAGTTGCATTTTTTTGCCAGGACACTGGGCTGCCTCATTGGCTTGTTGATCTTCATGTCAGCTGCACAGGCTCAGGTTCCGGTGCAAACCATCCGCGGGAAAGTCACCGACAAATCTTCCGGAATGCCTCTTCCAGGAGTGCTGGTGGCAGTGATTACCACCAACCCAACACTCGGTGCGGCTACCGATGAGGAGGGGAATTTCAGAATCGGGAATGTGCCGGTTGGAAGACACAGTATTGTGGCGCGGTATACCGGTTACAAGGAGGAAGTGCGCGTGGAACTCGCAGTGAGTTCAGGCAAGGAATTAATTCTGGATATTCAGATGGAAGAAGATATTTCGAGCCTGCAGCAGGTTGAAATCGTGGAGGAGCGCGACAAGCGCGAAGCGATCAATCAGATGACCTCTGTGAGTTCACGCACATTCAGTGTAGAGGAGACGCAGAAGTTTGCGGCGGCGGTGAATGATCCCGGACGCATGGCGCTCTCGTTTGCGGGCGTGGTGTCCGGTAATGATGGAAGCAATCAGATCAGTATTCGGGGAAATAGTCCATACGGCTTGCTCTGGCGCATGGAAGGGGTCGATATTCCCAATCCGAATCACTTCGCAAGTGCGGCTGCAGCAGGGGGTGGGATCAGTATTTTAAGTGCTCAGACTCTCGCGGATTCTGATTTTATGACGGGTGCTTTTGCCGCGGAGTATGGCAACGCTCTGGGAGGAGTTTTTGATCTGCGCTTGCGCAAGGGTAATAACGAGAGAAGGGAATACACTTTTCAGGCCGGTGTGCTCGGTATTGATGCTGCAGCCGAAGGCCCGGTCGGCCGGCCCGGGGGTGGATCCTACCTCATTAATTATCGCTATTCCACGCTTTCTTTGCTCGGACGAATTGGTGTTCCCATCGGAGATGCTGAAACCAATTTTCAGGATCTTTCTTACAACATTGTGCTTCCTACTTCACACGCAGGAACATTTCAGGTTTTCGGATTTGGTGGATTAAGCACCCAGCGAATTCGTGCAAAGCGCGATTCTACTCAGTGGGAGCTGCCGTGGCACCGAATTGATGACCGGTTTCATTCCCACACCGGAGCGATGGGTTTTCGCCACACGATTCGCACAGGCGAAAATGGCTTTTTAACCTCATCGGCGGTATTGTCCGGAAACACGTACGGTTACAAGGCCGACTGGATAACCGACGATCTCACCCCGCGAAGGGATTATGAGGAATCATTCAATACATCGAAAATCACACTTTCTGTTGTCCAGCAACAAAAGCTGGGTGCGCGGCAGACGCTCCGCGCCGGTCTCTATCTGAACGAACACCGGTTTAGTCTGGAGCAACTTGAGCGTGAGGAGGATTCGGATCCGCTCCTACCGGTATTGCAAGCGGATGGTCGCGCGCACACCGTTCAACCATTTGTCCAGCTCCGCTACCGATTGACGGATAAGCTCACCCTAAATACCGGGCTTCATGTGCTCATGCTCACCCTCAATCAGGAAGTATCAGTGGAGCCTCGTGCAGGCATGCGCTATCAGTTGCATCCGCGCCATACGGTATCACTTGCATATGGTCTTCATAGTCAGATGCAGCCTGTGGGTATATACAACGCACGTGCAGTCAGTTCCGATGAAGAGCAGTATCCCAATCGCTCACTTGGGTTCAATAAGGCGCACCATTTCGTCACCGGATATGAATGGTCACTCACACGCTATCTCTATTTAAAAGCCGAATTTTATTACCAGGAATTATTTAATGTGGCGGTGGGAGCTGATCCCAATAGCACATTGTCTAGTCTGAACAATGTAGAAAATTACATTGTAGAAAAAATGACAAGCACGGGCCGCGGGCGGAACTATGGCGTGGAGTTGACCGTTGAGCAATTTACATGGAAAGGCATGTATTTCCTGTTGTCGGCATCGCTGTATGAAAGCAAATACCACGCAGGCGATGGGGTGTGGAGAAACACGCGGTTTAATGCCAATCACGCAATGACATTCACCGCTGGGAAAGAATGGAAACTGCGCAAGTCCTCAGTTGATCGCACATTCGGAGCCAATGTCAGGATGATCTGGACAGGCGGTATGCGCGAAACGCCTGTTGATGTGGAGCGCAGTCGGGAGGAAGGCTGGACGGTTCGTGACGATAGCAGGGCATTTGAAATCCAGAATCCGGATTACCTCCGTGCAGATGTGCGGTTCAGTGTACGAACCAATAAGTTCAGGTCAACACGAACACTTGCATTGGATCTTCAGAATGCCACCAACCGTAAGAACTTGTTCGGTTCTTATTTCGACCCCAACTCAGGAGCGGTAGAAACGGCCTATCAGCTTCCATTACTTCCGGTGCTGAGCTATAAGGTAGAATTCTGATGACCGCTCGTCCTCATACACCGCCGCAGACCACAATATTCCGCCGGTTATTGGGATGTCGCAGAGTCTTTTCCCACATCGGTTAGCTTTGCGATTCACAACGCAGTATATGCATACACTTGAAGTACGTCACATTCACAAGGCATACAGCGGCCACAAGGCCCTGAATGACGTATCCATCGCCGTGGAAAAGGGCACCATCTTCGGATTGCTCGGACCCAACGGCGCCGGAAAAACCAGCCTTATCCGCATCATCAATCAGATTACCGGTCCGGACAGCGGCGAGGTGCTGCTCAACGGACAGCCGCTTGCCCCGGAGCACACCGATGAAATCGGCTATCTCCCGGAGGAGCGTGGTCTGTATAAAAAGATGAAGGTCGGGGAGCAATGCCTGTATCTCGCACAGCTCAAAGGCCTGACCAAGGCCGAAGCAAAGCGCCGTCTGCACATCTGGTTTGAGCGCTTCGACATCTTGGCGTGGTGGGATAAAAAGGTGGAAGATCTTTCCAAGGGAATGGCCCAGAAAATCCAGTTCGTGACCACTGTGCTGCACGAGCCGAAGCTGCTGATTCTCGACGAGCCGTTCAGCGGATTTGATCCGATCAACGCCGAACTCATCCGCAATGAAATGCTTCGGATGAAAAGCGAAGGCACCACAATCATTCTGTCAACCCACGATATGGGCAGCGTGGAAGAGCTGTGCGACAACATTGCCCTGATCAACCGCTCTCAGGTGATTCTCGAAGGAAAAGTAGGGGAGGTGCGCAAGCGCTTCCGCACCCACATTTTTGAAGTGGAATACGAAGGAACTGCGATGGATATCGGCATCAGCCTCTGGGTGAATTTCGAACTTGTAAAGAGCTTCCAGCGCGGCGATCACATGGTGGCGCACATTCGCCTCCTGCGCAATCACACGCTGAATGAACTGCTCAATACACTTATCCCTCACGTGAGTATTATTTCGGTGCGAGAACTCATCCCCGGAATGGAGGAGATTTTTATCGAAGCTGTACGAACCTATAACGCCGGACACCAATGAACAAGATACTCCTGATTATCAAGCGCGAGTACTCCAGCCGTGTGCGCAAGAAGTCATTCATCGTAATGACGATTTTGGGTCCGCTGCTTTTCGCCGGACTGATGTTCGGTGCCATTGCCGTGACACTGAGTGATACTACCGAATATGACGTGCTCGTGGTGGATCCCAACGGTGTGATTAGCACGATTGACGCGCCTACCGGAAAGATCGTTCCGCGTTATCCGGATCAGTTCAAGGATGAATCCAGACTGCGGTTTGTGTTTACCCGCGACATGCAAACGCCTGAAGCGTTCAAGGAAGGATTTTATAATGTGATGATTGAAGTGGATGAGATGACCATCAATGACGGACGTTGCAATCTGTTCTTTAAAAAATATCCGCCCGAGATGATTCAGGCCCGTATTCAGTCGGGTTTGCAGGAATCGCTGGAGCGCTTCAGGGTAACTGACAGCCTGAAAATGGACTATGAAACGTACAAGCGTGTGCGTGTGAAAGTGAGTTTTCAGGAAATCAATATCGAACGACTCGGTGAAGAAGACAAGACCCGCGAAAAGGCCGTCATCGGATTCGGTTTTGCCATTCTCATTTATCTCTTCATTTTCCTCTACGGCGTGCAGGTGATGCGCGGAGTGATAGAGGAAAAGACCAACCGCATTGTGGAAGTCATTGTGTCTTCGGTGAAGCCATTCCAACTTATGATGGGAAAGGTGATCGGCATTGGTCTGGTCGGTCTCACCCAGTTTCTGATTTGGGTAGTGCTCTCGGGTGTGGTGGCCATGATCGGCACCGCCTTCTTTGCAGGAGAAATTGCCAGCGGTGCTGCGGTGGTGGAAAACTCACAGCTTATCCAGACCGGGGCGATGAATCAGGCTGACCTCATGAAGCAGCTCATGGAGAATGAGGCCATCAGCTGGTTTTTCAGAATCAACTGGCCCCTGATGATCGGTCTGTTCATCTTTTATTTCATCGGAGGTTACATGATTTACGGGTCGCTCTTTGCCGCTATTGGCGCGGCTGTGGACGCCGAAACGGATACCCAGCAATTCATGCTGCCGATTACACTGCCGCTTGTTTTTGCATACATCGTATCGGCGACCATGATGGGCAATCCGTCGAGCACAGTCGGTTCGTTCTTCTCTGTGTTTCCACTTACTAGTCCGGTTACCATGATGGTAAAAGCGATCATTGGAACAAGTCCGTGGATGATTGTACTTTCCATGGTCACCCTTGCGGTCACCTTTGTCTTTTTCGTATGGCTTGCAGGGCGCATTTACCGCGTGGGAATTCTCATGTATGGCAAAAAGCCCACGTACCGCGAGTTGTGGAAATGGATGTGGTACAAGGCGTAAGAATCTCCTGACGTATCATTGTGCCGGAGGACCATGTGATGAGAACAGCTATTGTGGATTGCGGATCGAATACGTTCAACTTGCTCATTGCTGAGGCAACACGAGAGGGCTGGACCGCCATTTTCCGCAACAAGCTTCCCGTCAAGCTTGGCTCTGGTGGCTATGAAAGTGGACGCATTCTGGAAACACGGTTCATCCGCGGATTGGATGCCTTGCTGACCTACCGCCATGCCATTGATAACTTCGGAGTGCAGAAAGTCTATGCGTTTGCCACCTCTGCGCTGCGCGATGCGGCCAATGGTGCGGACTTCATCCACAAGGCCGATCAGGTTGCGGGTATTCAGATTGACCTCATCGATGGCAACCGGGAGGCAGAACTCATTTTTGCGGGTGCCTCGCTTGCTTTTCCCATGACGCAAGAGCATGTACTGGTGATGGACATCGGCGGCGGAAGCACGGAATTCATCATTGGAAATAAAGACGGCATTGCCTGGAAACACAGCTACCAACTCGGAGTGAGCCGGTTGTTTGACATGATTCAGCCTCAGGACCGTCTCACGCGCGAGGATCAGTCGCGCTTTATGGCGATTCTGGAAAATGAGCTCGGTGCGCTCCGCGAGGCACTGAAGCAGTATCCGTGCAAAACGCTCATCGGCTCTTCAGGTTCCTTTGACACGTTGCTCGATTTATTCCGTCACGCTGCCGAAGACGTGGATATTTCCCGCAAGCCGGATGTGTGCAATGAAATTCCGCTGAGCGCCTTTCCGGCAATAGTGAACTGGCTTGTGGATTCCAGTCTGAATGAGCGCCTGAAGCACGCCGCGATTCCCGCCATCCGCGCGGAGCTCATGCCGCTTTCTGCGCTGATGGTCAAGCATGTGCTGGACATGAACGGATTTCGCAAACTCTGGCAATGTGATTACGCGCTCAAGGAAGGTGCGATGCAGGAGTTGTGGAAGACCGCTGACTGGCCGGTTGATGCGGTGGAAGGCGAGAAGCCGGAGGATTTTCTCGAAGGCTGAACCTCATTTTTACTGAGGTGTTCTTCCTGCATGCGAGGCGTCAAAAAATCCAATCTCCCTGAAAAAATCTGCGTGCATTGTCAGCGCCCGTTTACCTGGCGGAAGAAATGGGAGCGCGTTTGGGATGAAGTGCGCTATTGCAGCGAGCGCTGCAGGCGGGAAGCGCGCTGATTGCCTGTGAGGCGGTCTATCTTTGCCCCGTGAGCAGCAAGCGGTCGATGGATGAATTGCAGCGCCTCAGTGTAGAGGCGTTTCGCGAAGCGCCGAAAATTCCGGTTATCGTGGTATTGGATCAGATCCGCAGCGGGCTCAACGTGGGCAGCATTTTCCGGAGTGCAGATGCATTTTGTGTGGAGGAAATTATCTGCTGCGGTATTACACCCTGTCCGCCCCACCGCGAAGTGCTGAAAACAGCCCTCGGAGCCACTGAAAGTGTGAAGTGGTCGGCTCAGGAAAGCACTGCGGAATGTCTGCGCGCTCTGCGCAATGCTGGCCGCCGCACCGTTGCGCTCGAGCAGGCGCACGGGAGCACACCAGTGACCTCCTTCCACCCACAGGTTCCGCTCGCCATCGTGCTGGGTAATGAGGTGAGCGGCGTATCCGATGAAGCGCTCGCGGAGTGCGATGAGGTGGTGGAAATTGTGCAGGGCGGCACCAAGCATTCGCTCAATGTGGCCGTGTCGGCTGGTATCATCCTGCATCACTGCATGGTCATATTCAGGGCGGGTTGAGTTGCTCTGTTTATTCCTCAGGTGTTTTCCATTTCAATCCGAAAGCCTGAGTGCAGTGCCAGTGCATTGAACCTGAACCTTTGCCCGGCCTGCAGAACGGCTAATTGCCGGGTTATGTGACCGCACCCGGCCAGCCGCGCGGTGATGAGCGCGACAATGACGGTTATCTCTACGCCATGGTCAAGGCCGACTACTGGATCAATAAATCCTCCAACAAGAAGTTCAGCAAGAAGCGGACGATGAAGAGGAGGAGGTAGTTTTTAGTATGCTAGCGTGCTAGTTTGCTTGTATGCTTATGTGCTAGTAGAGGCGCCCGGCCGTGCGTATTTGAATGTGCAAATATGTAAGTGTGCCAATGTG
>JBKDGH010000043.1:0-13235 GCA_046336655.1 Flavobacteriales bacterium
CAAATACATTGTTATGGGCTGCCTTGGTCTACGTTTAACTCCTTACGTAATTATTGAGTTACTTGAACGTCTTATATGTTTGCCATAACCATTTTGATTACTGTACCCAAGCCGAATAATAAATTGTATGGGCTTTTTTAGCTCTAAATAATCACCAATTTGATCCTTCATTGGCTCTTCTTCCAGGATTTGAGAAATGGTATGATTTCTTATACTTAATTCAGTACATTTTAACAGGGTCTTTTGATAAAGTCTTCCGGATTTATAAATAGAAATACTTTCACTGCTGTCTGAAGTTATTACCAAAAACCCGCTCGTGTGCTTTATTTGTTCTACTGCACTTTTTATTCCTTGATTAATAAAAGAGCTGCCAACAGCTGAATTTTTGTTAAAGAAATTATACCAGACAAATTTGGGCAAGCCATTTAATCCAAGCATTTCAGGAAAAAGACCATCACCTAATACTTCCTTTTGATCTTTGTCGAACCTCAACCAATCGCTGAGTTCCAATTGCTTGCTTTTGTCATGGCTTTGTTTTGTGAACGCATCGATTTGAAGTTCTGATATTCCTTTACCCTTGGGAGATTTCGAGGAGAAGTAATGCACATTTTCTTTGTCCAGGTCTTGAAGCTTCGAGATATGTTTGTCTGTTATTTCTGCGATATCATAGTTCTTTCGGTCCGTAAAACGATTTTCAATCAGGGATAATGTGGCATCGGCAGAACTCAGATTACTACCTTTCACCTCAATACTAAACAACTCTTTGTCGGCTGAAATCGAGTCTAGAAATGGTTCTATTTGCAATTGATTACCACTAGCCATTGCCGCCAGATCAATTGTTTCAATGAATGATGATATTGAAAGTAAAAACTCTCTGTTATTTGGGTCAGCAAATCTTAATCTTCGTTCAAAATCACCGAATACCTTGAAATTATTTCCTTCAATTTTAACCTTCCATGGTTGAGTATTGTGACTGCTTGGCGCGTGCATTCCATAGGAAATAATTTGCTGAATAGTCGAATCTGTTCTTCGCATATTTTTGCTAATTGTGGTTTTGTTATTCAAGGATTGTGCATGTAAAACATCCCTTGGTAATACTGCAATAATACCTAAAGTTGTCATTGCTTTAATAAACTCAGTTCTGCCCATGTGAATTTATTTAAGTGAATTTTACTTCTTCAATCCCGGATCATGCAGTGGAACCCGCAATGTCAGGCTTGAATCTGCTTTGTTTGACAACGAATTCCTCCACGGTCTTGTTTTGCTCGCATGTGATCAAGATAAGATTGGCCTTCTCTGATTGCTGCCGCTATCCGGAAACGGAAACGATCTTCCGGCTCTCTTTACTGCCTGAGGATGGGTGTAACTTCCTGCAATCCCTCGATCCGGAGGTAGTACACGCCATTCGACAGCGCTTCAAAGTCGAGCACCGTGCGTGATGAGAGTTTACCGCCGGAAATTTCCCTTCCGAGGGCATCAGTAAGCCGGTACGATTTACCCAGGCTGGCTGAACGGGCTTCCACAATGGCAAAGGAGGTTGTGGGGTTGGGGTACACTCGCACCGCAGCCACCTTAGGTTCCCGGACGTCCATCGAGGTGGTCGGGACATATACGCGGATGACATTACCGCCGCAGGCCGCTGCCAGCCCGTCGGGTGCGATCGCTACTCCTGAGGTGTTGGTGTTGATAAGGTCGTCCGACCAGATCAGATTCAGGGATAAGTCGAATGCATAAAGTCCATTTACTCCTGATGTGGCATAAATCATATCATTGGCGGTGGCAGAAATCCTTGGGGAGAAGAATCCTGTGGTCGTCAGGGGAAGGGATGTGTTTAAGACCTGTCCGTTTGAGGGATTCAGCCGGATGATCTTTCCATCCGACGGTGCATAAATGGATCCATCAGCGCCCATACACATAGTGCTGAATGATGAATTACCGGTAATAGCTGTCTGCCAGAGCAGGGTGAGCTCGGAGCCGCTATCGGAAACAGCAGCTATATTGTCCTCTGTGAGATGCACGTACACAACTCCGTCAAGGCCTACCATAAGTGGTGACTGGGCCACATTACCACCGGGCGTGAGCTCGGGCACCAACTCACTGTACAAGCGCTCTCCGGTTTCAAGGTCAATGGCCCAAACGTAGGACATTCCAAAATTTTGCTCAAGCACATAGCCCGTATTGTTGTCCAGATTCAGTGCCATCTCGCCGCTGCCTGAGGCCATCGGTGTGGTGTCGGTTTCCCAGATCATCTCACCCGTGGCAGGATTGATTTTATAGGTTTTGAAGAATCCGAAGATGTAGAAATTGCCCTCAGCATCGAAAGACCCGGACTCGGTGATGTAGGCTCCCGCCGTGACATTGGATTCCCACAGGGTGGAGCCGTCCGTGACGTCAAGGGCGAAAAGGGCATCATCCATACTGTCCGTATAGGCCATCACGTACAATCGGCCATCGCGGAGGCCAACAGGGACAGACCGGCCTGTGTTGCCCGTTACATCCATTGTCCAAAGGAGATCCCCTGTGGTGAGGTTATAGCATTCCACAGGGGCGTAGGTGAGGCTTTGAAATCGCATGACTACGAGATAGTTATTCTCGATATACAGGGGCGTTCCTAAGCCACCTGAAGAGGTCACTTCCCATAGTACGCTATCCGTTACGGGGCCATATACGTCAGCGTAGCCATTGCGTCTTTCATTTCCGCCTATGCTGTGCCAGCCGGTGTGTTGAGCCTGCATACACAGACAGGACAGGATTGCGGAAAGAGTAAGGAGTGTTTTCATGGGTGTGGGATTAGAACAAAATGGTTTTTTAATTGAAATTCATCTTCGTGAGGCGCAAAAATAAGGGCAGAACTGATATATACCCGCATCATGCAATCGGTTTTTTGCATGAGATTCAAAACGACAAAGAAGACGAGCGCTCGCGCATGTTTCGGGCGCGGAAGCGCGCTCACTTTACGATAGCAACCGAAACGAGCAAGTCCGGATATTCAAAGGCGGTAAGTATTGGAATAGAAATCCGACGGCCCGATCCGGGTTCGCGTGCGATGGATTTTCCGGTCAGATTCCCCGCTCTTTCTTAATGGCCTCGTACGCTTCCTGAACTTTGATGAATTTCTCCTGCGCGGCTTTCTGGTGGGTTTCGCCGAGGTCGCGGACTTTGTCGGGGTGATATTTCACGGCCATGCGACGATAGGCTTTTTTCACTTCGTCATCGGTGGCGGTGGGTTCAATCTCGAGCACGACATACGCATGCGCCACGTCTTTGTAAAACATGGCCTGGATGCTCTCGTAATCTTTTTCGCTGATGCCAAGGTCCAGGGCTATCTGCCGAATCATCGTAGCTTCCTTGGCGTCCACTTGTCCATCGGACTGCGCTAAACCGAAGAGATAATGCAGCAATTGCAGACGCATCGGATGCTCCATGTAGTAGCGGATTTGTCCGCATACCTCGCGCACGGGAATGTCTTTGTTCAGCAATTCCTTGAGCACTCCCACTTGCTCTGCAGCCGCGGCTTCACCAAACTGGCGCGCATAAAACGCGCGGATGAAGCTCAGCTCGCTCTTCATGTATTTGCCGTCGGCTTTCATTACCGCCGCGGACAACACGAGCAGGGCAGAGGCGAAGTCGCCCGGACGCGTATGGTGACGCTGACCGGCGAACTGCCGGTCGGCGCGCGGGTCGTAATGCTTCTGATACTGGTCTTGGCCTTTTGTGCGTAAAGCGCCTTTCGCTCCATCATCCACGATGGCGCCAAAGGCGAAGCCAAGCACTCCTCCGAGCGGTCCGCCAACGGCCCAACCGAGCGCACCACCTATCCATTTACCGTATGACATCTGATTTTTTTTGAATCACTGAATCTTACCAGCTTCCGCCGGCGCCGCCACCGCCGCTGCTTCCTCCGCCAAATCCTCCGAAGCCACCGCCGCCACCAAATCCACCGCCTCCCCAGCCTCCGAATCCACCGCGTCCTCCGCGGAAATCATCGAAGTATCCGCGATGCTGACGTTCAGTGGCGTTCAGCAGCATCCACGCTGCAAGCCAGGTGAGGTTGTTTCGGCGGGCATAGCGTCGCACCTGAAGGGCTTTTAATCCGAAGAATAAAAACAGGATCATGAGGATGAAAAAGAACGGTCCCCATCCTGCCGGTTTCTTGCCTTTTGGCTGATGCTTATTGGTGTAGTCCTGTATGTTGTATTCCGCACGGGCCAGATCCATGATCACGGATGTGGTGGAATCAATGGCCGTGGCATAATCTCCCTGCCTGAGGTAGGGAATGAGTTCGTTTTCTCCGATCACGTGTGCGCTCGCATCGGGAATCACATGCTCAAGCCCGCGACCGATGGCGATGAAATACTGTCCGCGCTCCTGCGGTGTTTTGGGCTTGATGATCAGCGCCACACCGTTGTCTTCTTTCGCCTGTCCGATGCCCCAGAATTCAATGATCTCTGTACCGTACACCGCAGGCTCGTAGCCGCAGAGTTCGGAGGTGATTACCACGACAATCTGGTTGGAAGTTTCGCGTGCAAAGGCCGAGAGCTTTTCATTCAACGCAGTTTCCTGCGCGGGCTGAAGCATGTCGGCTTCGTCATACACGAGGCGCTTCTCGTCTTTTTTCGGAAAGCAATCGCTGACCTGCGCGTGCAATGCATGAACGCCTGCAATGCTGCACATCACTCCGAGCAGCCAGTGTTTCATGGACGGGAAGATTTGCGCGACGAGCCGCGTGAGACGGTATTGCTGAGCTCATTCACATCGCCGGCACTCACCGGAAAATGGGCGCGCAGTTGTTCGCCCGCCATGGATGCGCCGGTACACAATGCACCCACGAGATCGTTGTGGCGCAGTTGTTCAATCATCGCATCGCGTGTGATGTGCCAAAACTGTTCTCCGGTCAAGGCATTGATTCCCGCATCGCCGATGATGGCCAGTTTGCGGTCCATCCAGGAGAGGTAGATCAGCACGCCGTTGCGCAGTGCCGTGCGGTGCATACCGAGCTCCGAAAAGAGATAGGCTGCATGGTCGAGGGGATCTTCCACACAGGTTTCATCCACGTGCACGCGGATTTCACCGGAAGTACCGAGCTCTGCAGTGCGGATGGCATCTTCGATGCGGCGCAGCGCTTCGTCGCTGAGAATATCGTCGAGTTCCAACGGCGGGATTATTCGCTTTTATCTGAAAAGTCCACCTGCGGTGCATCCTGCGCACCTTCCTTGGCTTCGAACATGTCGCGCCTGGTGAAATTGTCGTCGGCATTGCTCACCAGTCCGAGCGCTTTGCTGCGCCAGAAGCCGCGGATATATCCGTTGAAGTCTTTCACGGCTTCGTTGTAGCGCGTGCGCTCGGTGTTGATGCGGTTTTCTGTGCCTTCGAGCTGCGCCTGAAGCACGCCGAAGTTTTGGGTTGCGCGCACTTCGGGATAGCGTTCAAACACCACGTTGATGGCGCGGTTGATGGTGCCTCCGAACTGCTCCAGCTCTGCCGGCGTTTTCGCATCCTGAATGCCCGCGCGGGCCTTGGTCACTTCCGTGAGGATTTCTTTTTCGTTTTCCGCAGCGCCTTTCACTGTGGCCACGAGGTTAGGAATGAGGTCCGCGCGGCGTTGGTAGGCTGCCTGCACATTACCCCATGCCTGATCCACGGTTTCCTGACGGCTCACTGCGCCATCGTAGATGCGTGTGCCGTAGAGGTAGAACATGAGAAAGCCTCCGCCGATCACGAGCGCAAGGATGACGATAGCCAGTGTGAGTTTTTTCATTGGGTGTATTGAGGTAGTGATTGTGTGTGTAAAGGTGGTTAAAATCCGGGATTATCCCATATCAGGCGAGGCGCTCGTAGGAGCGTTTGATAAAGGAAGTCAGCGACTCTCCGCGCAGCAGTCCCTTGGCCAGCAGCGCGAGGTCAATGGCCTGTTTGGCCAGCGCCTGATCGCCGTCGGTGAGCACTTTCTCCATCAGCGGATGGTTGGTATTGGCCGCGAGGGTGTAGCTGTCGGGCAGACTGCCGTAGAATCCTCCGCCACCCATGGCGCTTTGCTCTTTCATGCGGCGCATGAATTCATTCTGTGTAATCACGAATGGCGGATCGTTCGGACTCATATTCTCAAAGCTGATCTGGTAGGTTTTGGTATCCACTACCTGTTCCAGAATTGGCTTGAGCTGTTCCTTCTGCTCATCGCTGAGTGCGCTGGTGAGCTCAATGTCTTTTTCAATGAGCTTCTCGGGCACATCGGCATCCACGCGCTTGAAGCGGATCTGCGGATGCTTCTGTTCCACCTGCGATACGACGTGCGGCGTGAGCGGATTGTTGTTCATCACCACTACTTTGTATCCGCGCTCTTCAGCGGCTGAAATGGCTGCGTGCTGATCGTGCGCGTCAGCGGCGTAGAGGATGATGAGGTCGCCCTTCTTGTCTTTCTGCAGCTCCTTGGTTTTTTCCTGGAGTTCGCTGAAGGTCAGGTAGCTTCCGTCAGTGAGCTTGAACAGCGCAAATTCATCGGCCTTCTCGCGGAATTTTTCTTCCGTGAGCATGCCGTAGTGGATGAAGATGCCAATGTCGTCCCATTTCTTTTCGAAGTCCGGACGGTCATTGCGGAACATGCTCTGCAGTTTATCCGCTACTTTTTTCGTGATGTGCGAAGCGATTTTCTTGACGTTGGCATCTTCCTGCAGGAAGCTGCGTGACACGTTGAGCGGGATATCGGGAGAGTCCACTACGCCGTGCAGCAGGGTGAGGAACTCAGGCAGGATATTCTTCACTTCATCGGTGATGAATACCTGATTGCTGTAGAGCTGTACTTTGTTTTTCTGGGCCTCAAACTGGTTTTTCAGTTTGGGGAAAAAGAGGATACCGGTGAGGTTGAACGGATAGTCCACATTGATGTGAATGTGGAACAATGGCTCTTCAAACGACATCGGATAGAGCTCGTGGTAAAATGCGGCGTAGTCCTCATCGGTGAGGTCAGCCGGTTTTTTCATCCAGAGCGGTGAGGTGGAATTGATGATGTGATCTTCTTCCACTTCGATGCGCTTCACTCGGTCGTTTTCATCCTTTTCTCCCGAGGGATCTTCAATCCAGTTCTTCTTTGTGCCGAACTGAATTTCCACCGGCATGAACTTGCAGTACTTGGTAAGGATGCCTTCGATGCGGCTGTCTTCCAGAAACTCGAGCGAGTCTTCTGCAATGTGCAGGATGATGTCGGTGCCGGGTGTCGTGCGGCTTCCGGATTTCATTTCAAAATTGGGCGAGCCGTCGCAGGTCCAGTGCACCGGCTGTGCATCCGGACGCTGGGAAAGGGTTTCGATTTCCACGCGTGCGGAAACCATGAAGGCGGAGTAGAAACCCAGACCGAAATGACCGATGATCTGAGCGTCTTTGTATTTGCTCACGAATTCCTCTGCGCCGGAGAAGGCCACCTGATTGATGTATTTCTCCACCTCGTCGGCGGTCATGCCAATTCCGTTGTCACGGATCGTCAGTGTTTTTGCCGTTTTGTCAGCAATCACCTGCACCCGGAGGTTGTGAGCCGGAGCGTTGAGTTCCCCGAGGCCGTTGAGTGTTTTCACTTTCTGGCAGGCGTCCACTGCGTTGCTGACCAGCTCCCGAAGGAAGATTTCATGGTCAGAATACAGGAATTTCTTGATGATCGGGAAGATGTTCTCGGTTTGAACGGAGATGGTGCCTTGTTGTGTGGTCATTGTTTTCGTGAAATGGGAATGCGCCTCTTGGTCAATGCATGTGCCAGTAGATGATAGGCTGACAGGAAGACAGATTAAAGGTCAGGCTGAGCCGGGCATGAGTTCGCTTAACTTGCAGCCATGGAGAAGGTACGCCAGTATTTTGATCAGTTGCTGGTCATGGGAGACGAGGAGTGGGAAGCGTTCAGTGCAGGTCTTCAGCGTCGCGAGGTAGGCAAGAAATCATTCCTGCTTGAGGCTGGAGCAGATTGTTCTTTTATCGGATTCATTCAGGAAGGGGTGTTTCGGCTCTACCATGAGCGCGAAGAGGAAGAGAAGATTACGGCATTTTTTTTCTCCCACGATTTTGTGACCAATTACAGGAGTTTTCTCACCGGCCTGCCGTCCACACATCATATCCAGGCATTGGCTGATGCAGTCGTATGGACTATACAGCGGGATTATCTCAGGAATTTGTACGACAGGTATCCGCAGCTCGATCGCCTGGGTCGTCTGGTCGCAGAAAACCTCTACCTGAAAGTTGCCACTCGCCTGGATACGTTCTTGTACCTCACACCGGCTGAGCGTTATGAAGAGCTCATCCGGCGCAACTCGAAGCTGCTTCAGGTGGTGCCGCAGTACATGCTGGCTTCATACCTGGGAGTAACGGCTGAGTCGCTTAGCCGCATAAGGGCCAGGAAATAGGTTTGTGTTTATTGACGATCGTCAATGGACTCCTGAGCGGAACTGAGGGATGTTTGCAGCATCAAAAAAACTCTTGCATCGTATGAAGCACATCGCTCTCTTTCTGTTTCTTCTGATCCTTTCCATTCCCACACGGGCGCAAGACAGTGAACCGCGCAAATGGGGAATCGAGACGGACATTCTCTGGCCCATTTTTCCCGGCGCAACGCGCACACATCTTACCTATACTCTTTGGAACAAAGGCGGTCTGCGAGGAGATGTCTATGTTGGAATCAATGCGGACTTCCCGCAGGACCGGGAGACAGAAGGCCGCTTTGCAGATTACAGTATCGCATCAGGATACCGCCAGTATCTGTGGAAGGGATTGCATGTGGAGTTTTCCCAAACCACCGGGCTGGGTGTACTGGAAAACCATGTGAGCACAGGCAAGGATTACAGGAGTTTCGACTGGCTGATGACCGGCTATGCGGGATATCGCTTTGACCTGCCGGGCAAGCGTTTCTACGTAATTCCTCAGTTTGGTGTGGCCCGGGTGGTTTACAAGTCCAACCCCTGGCCCATTTTCGAAGATGAAACACTCACCAAGGAAGTGGGAGAGTCCGCGTTTATGCTTGGCTCCCTTCGGTTCGGATTAAGTTTCTGAAAGGATATTCTGCTGCGTTGAGTAACGCGGGGTGCGATTAAATTAGCTCGCACAGAATTGAATATTCAATGAGATTCAGGAGAAGAATAAAAGTATTTCCGGGGTTTTCACTCAATTTGTCGGGATCAGGAGTTAGCGGAACGTTTGGTATTCCTGGCGCAAGTGTGAATGTGGGACGAGGCGGGACATTCCTGAATACCAGCATTCCGGGCACAGGATTGTATGACCGGAAGCGGGTAGGAGGAAATGCACGGAATTCAGGTATAACTGGCAGCGTTATGTCCAGTGGCAGTAGCACCCCGGCTAAGGAGATTCCGGTTTCGGAAAGCGCGCCGATGGATGCCCTTACTTCAGCACAGTTCGCATCGCTGCGCAACTCCGTAGAGGAGGCATACCGCGACAGGGTGGAGCTGGCTGAAGAAATGCGGCGCATGGACGCGCGGATTAAGCGCGCAAAGTTCCTTTTGGTACTGTCTTGTATCGTGCTGATTGGATTGGTGGTGCTCTGGTTCAGAAAGCGGTTGGAAGGGTTCCGCGAAGAGCGGGAGGAGATGGAGAAGCAGCGGGAAAGCGAAAAGGTGGAGATTACCATGGCATTGAATGGTCCGGTTCAAGGGCTGTACGATGAATTGAGAACATCATTTGATGAGCTGATGAAGTCGGAGGTATGCTGGGATGTCACCCCTGTAGCTACTGCTTTTGGCTCGAAAACCCAAAGGGTAAATCGCATACCGGTTGCGATCAAACTGCATGAATTGCGCATTATTCAGACCAACTATCCGGCCTTTCACTTTGAGAATAAGAATGGCGCGGATCTGTTTATCTATCCCGGCTTTTTGGTATTGATTTCCCGGGAGAAGGAATTTGCACTCATTGATTTTTCATGCTTTTCAGTGGCCTTCATCCGGGAGAGGCGCACGGAGACAAGAGGTTTTCCGTCAGATGCCGAGGTTGTGGATCAGGAGTGGCTTTATGCCAAAAAGGACGGCACAGCCGACAGGCGTTACAAGCACAATGTGCAGTTGCCGGTGGTGGAATATGGAATGATTGAGTTTACCTCCACGACCGGACTGAAAGAAGTGTATGCCTTCAGCAATGTGAAATCTGCGGAGCGTTTTGCCCGGGCATTTCATGCATTTGTCCGAAGCATTACGGTCACGAAGTGTGCATCTTCTTCGTTGGGGTAGTTTCCGGGTGAGGGATTTCCGCAAAAAAAAACATTCACACGTGGTGAGTGTTGAATGGGTATGAAAAGCAGCTTGCCACTGGTGGGGTGGGTAACCGGTTACCTGCTCGTGTTCACCGTGTTATGTCAGTTGGATGCGCCGTACTGGGTGCAGGCTTCGATGTTTACCCTTTCGCCGTTTCTCGTCATCTGGATGGTGTGGCGCGTGCTGAATGATCGCACGGTACAGGTGCCGGACCTGGCTCCCGATCAGGATTTCGGGTACCAGGATAAACAAGTCAGTTCCTGATCAGATCAGACCTGCCGCGCCCGCAAGGGTTGTCAATCCGATAGCGAGGATGAGCAGCAGCACCACCCGCTTGAACTGTTCCTGCGTCATTTTATCCAGAATGAGTTTGCCGATCCACGTTCCTGCCCAGGATGCAATGAAAAGGATCACGACATAGCTCCACAGGGCGTCTTCCATGAATCCGTGTCCGGCATAGATCAGCATCCGGGTGAAATCCACTCCAAGGTCAATGGCTGCGCTCGTGCCTACAAACACATCCATGGGCATGTCAAACGCAGCCATGGTCATACCGCGGATGGCTCCGCCGGTGCCGAGAAATCCGGCAGCAAATCCGGCCAGACTGCCGCCGGCGATAGCGTTGATCTTGTTGGCCGGGATGATGAGAGCAGGAAAGAGAAGAAAGAGCAGACTAAAGACCACGAGGAAAATTCCCAGCAGCCATTGCGCAGATTCTTCTCCTATGGAAGTAGTGATCCAGGCTCCGACAATGGTGAACAACACACTCGGAATTCCGAAGAGAAGCAGAATCCTGCGGTTGATGTGCTTGTAGAAAAAGAAAATCTTGCTGAGGTTGCTAAATACATGGAGGATACTCGTGAGTCCGAGTACCAGTCCGCGCGGCAATACCAGCGAAGCGAGGGGAACAAACAGAATGGACGAACCGAAACCACCTACGGTTCCGATGATCTCACAAATCAGGGCAAACAGCGCAAAGAGGATGTGCTCCTGCACCATCAGTTGGCTACTGCATCATGCTGAATGCGCTTCAGCGCGAGCTCTTTCGCGAAATCAGTAAATACTCGGTGTGCCTCGGTGAACGCATAGCGGTCTTCAAAATTCTTCTGAACGATGTTGCGGCGTGCCATACCGTTGATGAGCGTGCGGCGGCTGTCGGGATCGCGGAGCGCCTTGTTGCTTTCGATCAGGTCAATGAATGAGCTGTTGTCGAAATAGCGGTCTGTTTCTTCGAAAGTAAACTCGTGGAAATCGAGTGCTTCCATGAAGTTGCGTCCGTCGCGGTCGAGCTCGTAGCACAGGATGGCAATGAAGATGCTCACATCGCGTGAAAAATTCTCCTGGGTATCCTTGCTGAGCAGGAAGGTGAATTCAGGCTTGACCACCAGATCCAGATCAAATGACACCTTGAAGAATTCCTGATAGAAGGTTTCATTTTCCTTCATGCTATTGAAGTGCTCTTCGCTGGCGAGAATGAATTTGCCGCCCATAAGCTCTTCTACAATCTGGCGGTGGTGATTCGGATATACCATGGGTTTCGATGGTTGTGCGGTCAGAATTTGAGCGCAGGTTCTATTTTGATTTTGGGTACGCTGATTCTGGAAGTATTGGTGGTGATGGTCACACGCTCGTTCTTTTTAGGGAACTCAATACTGATGTCTTCGTCGAACAGCAGGCCGGTGAGGGCAAAGAATTTCTCGGTGTCGATGTGGTCGAAATCCTTGTGCAGCATCTTCACGCACCATCCGAAGAAATCGTTGACCGGCATTTGAGCCTTCAGTTGGGATTTAAAGTGCTCGCGGTCAAAAATCCATTTGTCGAAATCCGATACACCGTCTTCCAGATACACCACATCGGGCTGCTGGAATTGCTCGAAGAATTCGCGCACCTTGAAGAGCATGTCTTTGGAATACACCATGGTGCGGCTTCCTTTGAGCAATGGTGGTGCATCCATTTTATAGGGATTGCGCAGAAACTCAATGAATCCGGTGAGGATCAGCGATTCGGTGCGTATGCGCTCCAGCAGCGGAATCAGTTCGTTCGTAAGGATTTTCGATTGCTTCAGCAGGTCCTGATTGGTCTGAATGAGCTGTACATATAGCTTTTCAAACTCAATCCGCGCACCTTCGTCGTTGAAGTCGAGGCGGCGGCGGTTGGCGTATTCGCTCACCTCTACGATGCGGTTGGCCACTGATTCGGAGTGGTTCACATCGAGGATTTTGTTGAGTGGAAGAATGTAGTATTCTATCCAGAACGAGGCCTTATGTACCTTTTCGCGGTACTCTATGCGGTCGATGTTCGACTTGAGGTCGCGCGTTTCGTTGAGCAGGCGGTAAGCATTGCGCTCCACGAGGTCCACGAATTCGCGCACCTGCTGCGACAGGTTTTTAATCCGCTCAAGCAGGATGTCGCGGTCGGTCTGCTCACCTTTCCTGATTTTGAGATAGAGCTCGGTGATGGAACTCTTGTATTTCTCGATGGTTTCCGGCAACAGGGGTTTGAATTCAAACAGCAGGAATTCCATCAGCTTGAAATACACCTCGCGCATTTCATAATCGCTGCCCACGGTGCGCACCACGCGGTATTCGCGGATGCGGTTTTTCATGTTCTGTCCGTGCTTGTGACAGATCATCTCAAATACTTCTCTGGTAATCACTCCGTCCTGCGACTGATACTCAAAGAGATCACGCATCACATCGAAGTGATTGTACAGAAAGCTGAGAATGGTTTTCGGTTCGGCCTTGATCATGCGTTGCTGCTGGATTTAACCCTCTTGCTCTTCAATCAGGTGGTATTTCACACGCACTTCTTCCAGACTCTCTATGTCCGCCGGAATCAGCGCGATTAAGTTGGTTATCTCGGTCATTCTTTGGTCCGCGTTTTTTAATTCCACCATTCCACAATTGTCCTTCCCACACAGTCATTTACATATTTACACGTTAGGACGCACGGCCGTGCGTCCCTACTAGCATACTAGCATACTAACACACTAGCATACTA
>JBKDGH010000044.1:0-19963 GCA_046336655.1 Flavobacteriales bacterium
TCATAAAACATGTCGAACACATTTTTTACCGCATCCACCACATCTTCCAGCGGCACAATGGATGCGCTCACCGGCGCTGCCTCGAGCAGCAAATAGCCATCGTAGGCTTTGCCGAGTTCCTTTTCACCGTGCTCTTTGAAAAAGATTCTGTACTTGTGATCGTCCTTTCCGAATACCACACCCTCGCCGTAATTGGGATGTGAAATGCGTGTTCCTATCGAAAATTCCATCCGTTTTAATGGTTTGCAGTCCCATGCGGGACTATGGTTTTACTGTATCAGATCCGCATAGAGATCGTAATGATCCGCATCCGTGACGCGCACTGTTACAAAGTCTCCGATGCGGAGGTAGTTTTCTGAAAAAGTGATGATGACCTCGTTGTCCACCTCCGGAGAGTCGGACTCGGTGCGGCCAATCCATGCATCGCCTTCCTTTCTGTCCACAAGCACGCGGTACGTATTTCCGATTTTCGCCTGATTCAGCTCAAGTGAAATCTCTGACTGCACTTCCATGATATGTGCAGCACGTTCCTTTTTCACTTCATCCGGCACATCATCCACGCTTGCAAACGCATGGGTATTTTCCTCGTGAGAATAGGTAAACACTCCGAGCCTGTCAAAGCGCTTCTCCCTCACCCACTCTGTCATCTCCTCAAAATCCGCCTCTGATTCTCCGGGATAACCGGCGATGAGCGTGGTGCGCAGCGCTATGCCCGGCACGCGGTCGCGAAGGGTGTCAATGAGTTCATCTGTTTTCTCGCGCGTGATTCCGCGCCGCATGGCCTTCAGCATTCGCGTGGTAGCGTGCTGAAGCGGCATATCGAGGTAGTTGCAGATATTCTCACGCTCGCGCATCACATCCAGAATCTCCAGCGGAAATCCGGAGGGAAACGCATACTGCAGGCGAATCCAATCCAGCCCTTCGATGTCCGAAAGCCTCCGGAGCAAATCGGGAAGTTTGCGGTCCTTATATATGTCCAGTCCGTAGTAGGTGAGATCCTGCGCAATGAGTATCAGCTCGCGCGTGCCGTTCTTCACAAGATTGCGCGCGTGCTTCTCCAGGTCTTCCATGGGTGTGCTGACGTGCTTTCCGCGCATCAGCGGAATTGCGCAAAACGAACACGGACGATCACACCCTTCGCTGATTTTGAAGTAGGCGTAATGTGCTGGTGTCGTAAGCAGTCGCTCACCCACAAGCTCGTGCTTGTAATCGGCCTTGAGGGTCTTGAGCAATCTGGGCAGATCGCGTGTTCCGAAAAACGCATCCACTTCGGGAATATCGCGCTCCAGGTCGGGCTTGTAGCGCTCGCTCAGGCATCCGGTCACATAGAGTTTTTCCACTCTTCCCTTCTGCTTTTCTTCAGCCCATGCGAGAATCGTGTGAATGGATTCTTCCTTCGCGTTGTCAATGAATCCGCAGGTGTTGATGATGACGATTTCCGCATCTTCCTTTTCGGATTCGTGCTCCACTTCAAACTTGTTAGCGCGCAACTGAGCCATCATCACTTCGCTGTCGAAGATGTTCTTCGCGCAGCCCAGCGTGACCACATTCACTTTGTTCTTTCGCAGTGTTCTCGCTTTCATTGCTCATTATTTCTGCTCACCCCCGAAGAGTGAATCCACGAATTCGAAACGGTTAAATACCTGAAGATCTACGGGCTTTTCACCCACTCCGATATATTTCACCGGAATGTGAAACTGGTCTGAAATACCAATGACCACACCTCCCTTAGCAGTGCCGTCAATCTTGGTGATTGCGAGGGCATTCACATCCGTGGCTGCAGTGAACTGCTTCGCCTGCTCAAAGGCATTTTGTCCGGTTGATCCATCCAGCACCAACAGCACTTCGTGCGGCGCATCGGGCACCACCTTTTGCATCACACGCTTGATCTTGCTCAGCTCGTTCATCAGTCCGACCTTATTATGCAACCGGCCGGCTGTATCAATCAGCACCACGTCTGCTTCCTGTGCCACGGCCGACTGAAGGGTATCAAATGCGACGGATGCCGGATCAGCACCCATTCCCTGCGAAACCACAGGTACATTGGCCCGCTCGCCCCAAATCCTGATCTGATCCACGGCCGCTGCGCGGAACGTATCTGCAGCTCCCAGCACCACCTTTTTCCCCTGCCTATTCAATTGAAAAGCCAGCTTACCGATCGTGGTTGTCTTGCCCACTCCATTCACCCCCACTACCATGATTACATAAGGCTTCTTATCTTTTGGAATATAGATGTCTTCTGAATCTTCGCCGTCATGCGCCGCCAGCAATCCGGCGATCTCCTCACGCAGAATTCCGTTCAGTTCATCCGTTCCGAGGTACTTATCCCGCGAAACGCGCTCTTCGATGCGCCTGATAATCCGCAACGTGGTCTCAACGCCGACATCGGAAGATATGAGTACCTCTTCCAGATTGTCGAGCACTTCCTCATCCACGCGGCTCTTGCCGGCTATGGCTTTGGTAATACGGGAAAGAAATCCGGAGCGCGTTTTTTCGAGCCCCTGATTGAGGTTTTCCTTTTTCTCAGATGAAAACAGCCGTTTGAAAAAGCTCATGTGCTCAGTGGTTTTTCCCGGCGTATGAGCCGGATAGAATAAAAAAGGCTTCCCCAAAGGAAAGCCTTTATTCCTGCCTCAACCACAGATCACCCCTTGGCGAACCACTCGGCGATCTTGTCGTTGTGTACGATTTCTTCTTTAAAGGTGTAAGCACCGCTCTTAGGCGACTTCACCATTTTAATAACCTTGGTGTGGTTCTTACCACCACCGGTCTGCAGTGTTGCAACTACCTTCTTTGCCATGGTGCTTCTGGATTATTTGATTTCTTTATGAACGGTCATTTTTTTGAGGATCGGATTGTATTTCTTCTTCTCGATCCGGTCGGGCGTATTCTTGCGGTTCTTCGTGGTGATGTACCGACTGGTGCCGGGCATACCCGAAACCTTGTGTTCTGTGCACTCCAGGATAACCTGTACGCGATTGCCTTTCTTTGCCATGGTATTCCGAAAAATGGACGGCAAATGTACAACTAAATCTCCAATTTACGGAGCTTCTGCCCTGTTTTTTCGGTCTTCTCTTCTTTTTCACTTCGCAAGTCCCTGCCAGATCAGGGATCCCATTAACCCGCAGGTGTTCATAATAGCGCTGGTTGCAGACCGTTCACCGGATTGAGGCGGATACCTTTGATTCTGCCGAAAACCGACCTCTCAGGTGGCCAAAAATACCTTTAAATCAGCCCCAGCCGAAGAACCCGCGCCGGAGTCAGCGCCCCCGCGGAAAAAAGAACCCGCATCGGGAAGACTCTCCGGTGTGCGGAATTTCTTGAACGACGAACGCGTTCGCCGGATATCCGGAATCTTTCTGGCTGTCTTTTCGCTGTATCTCTTCGCTGCGTGTTTTTCCTACCTCATTTCGGGCGGCAGCGATCAGTACCTGATTCTCGCACCTGCCGACTCGGTATCGTCCGATGTGCTTTACGCCAACTGGATGGGCAAGATCGGAGCCCATCTCGCGCATTTCTTCATGTACAACTACCTGGGTGTGGGTGCATTCTTTCTCTGCCTGATCACCTTCCTCTGGGGGGTGCGCGTGGCCTTCAGGAAGAACCTGCTGCCGATGGCCAAAACCATTCGCCTTTCAGTGGCAGGCATGCTCTATTTTCCGCTGCTGATCGGCTTCTTCTTTCATCACGTAGAAGACCTTCCCCAACCTCATGTGGTCCTCGACTGCAATGACCGCTTCGTAGGCGGGTACGGCATTTTCGCCACACAGTGGTGCCGTTTCACGCTTGGCTGGACCGGCACGCTGATGGCCCTGCTGTTTGTCACACTTGCTTTCTTCATTTTCAATTTTAATCATCAGGTAGATGCGCTCTGGGCAAGGTTGACCGAATTGTGGGCTTCGCGTAAATCACTTATTGCACCTGATGAGGAGGAGCGCAATGAGGAAGGCCTGAAGATGCCGGAGCCGGAAGAGGAAACCACTGTCCGCGTTGCACCTGCCATGCGCAATCAGCTCATTCGCGAAGAAGCGGAAACCGAACCGGTCGCACATGTGCCTGAAGCACTTCCTGAGGAGGAAGAAGAAGTCATTGAAGATGCGGAAGAAGAAACCGCCGAACTGGAACTTTCCCCGATGGCCGGGCAGCCTGCATTGACCGGCATTGACATTCCGGGAATGGAAGTTGAAGGCCCCGCTGAGGATCAGGAACTCAGCGAGTCAGAAATTGAGGAGCGACTTCAGGACATCGGTGAGTATGACCCCAAACTCGATCTTTCAAGGTACGAATTTCCCACCATCGACCTTCTGAAGCCGCATGGTGGCACGGGCCCGCAGATCACCAAGGAGGAACTGGAAGACAACAAGAACAAAATCGTGGAAACGCTCAATCAGTACAAGATTGAAATTTCCAAGATCAAGGCCACCATCGGCCCGACAGTGACTCTTTATGAAATCATTCCTGCGCCCGGTGTGCGTATCTCCAAAATCAAAAGCCTTGAGGACGACATCGCGCTGAGCCTCGCAGCCCTCGGGATCCGTATCATTGCCCCGATACCCGGACGGGGAACTATTGGTATTGAGGTTCCCAATTCTAAGCCGGATGTGGTTTCCATGCGCTCGCTCATCGCGTCGGAAAAATTCCAGCTTGCCGAAATGGAATTGCCCGTCGTGCTCGGAAAGACCATTTCCAATGAGATATTCGTGGCTGATCTCACGAAGATGCCGCACCTACTGATGGCCGGTGCAACAGGGCAGGGTAAATCGGTCGGTCTGAACGCCATTCTCGTTTCCCTGCTGTATAAAAAGCATCCTTCGCAGATCAAGTTTGTGCTCGTGGATCCGAAGAAGGTGGAGCTCACCTTGTTCAATAAGATCGAACGCCATTTTCTCGCGAAACTTCCCGATGAGGAGGAGCCCATCATCACGGATACCAGCAAAGTGGTGAAGACACTAAACTCGCTTTGTGTGGAAATGGACGAGCGCTACGAATTGCTGAAAATCGCGCAATGCCGCAATATCAAGGAATATAATACCAAATTTGTAAAGCGCCGGCTGAACCCCGAAAACGGGCACCGTTTTCTTCCCTACATCGTTTTAGTCGTCGACGAGTTTGCCGACCTGATCATGACTGCAGGGCGCGAAGTGGAAACGCCCATTGCCCGTTTGGCGCAGCTTGCCCGTGCCATCGGCATTCACCTCATTATCGCCACGCAGCGCCCTTCAGTGAATATCATCACCGGGCTTATCAAAGCCAACTTTCCGGCGCGCATCGCATTCCGTGTGACTTCCAAGATTGACTCCCGCACCATCCTCGACGCCGGCGGAGCAGATCAGCTCATCGGCCGCGGGGATATGCTCTACTCCACGGGAAATGACCTGATTCGCATCCAGTGCGGATTCGTGGATACGCCTGAAGTTGAAGACATTACGGACTTCGTGGGAAGTCAGCAAGGCTATCCGCAGGCATTCCTCCTTCCGGAAGTAGCTGAGGAGGGAAGCTTTGAAGGTGGTACTTTAGCCGACGCTGACCGCGACGAACTGTTTGAAGAAGCAGCCCGCATTGTTGTGCTCTCTCAGCAAGGCTCTGCGTCCCTGCTCCAGCGCAAGCTCAAACTGGGATACAACAGGGCAGGGCGATTGATTGACCAGCTGGAAGCAGCCGGTGTGATCGGTCCTTTTGAAGGAAGCAAAGCCCGTAAGGTGCTTATTCCTGACGAAGTGAGTTTGGAACAGTTCTTGAAAAGCGGGCTGGGATAACGCAAGAAATCAACCTCACTGATGAAACCCTTTTCACTCATTCTGGCTGTTACAGCCATATTTTTAGTTCACTCTTCGAATGCCCAGACCTCCAAAGAGGTGCTTGATAAGCTTTCGCTGAAAGCGAAATCCTGGAAAACCATATCAGCCGATTTCACCTCCAATCTGGTCGATCAAAAAGCCAACATCAACCGCAAACAGGACGGTTCCATCAAAGTCAAAGGCCAGAAATACTTTCTGAACCTTCCCGACTACGTAATTATCTCTGACGGAAAGACGCTGTGGTCGTATGATAAGAAAGGCAATGTGGTGACTGTTGACGATCTGGCCGATGTGCAGGATTCGTCGTTCGATCCTTCAGAAATGTTCACCATCTGGGAAAAGGACTTCCGCCATGAAATGAAGAATGCCAATGCGCAGGTAAATGGTGCGACAGCCCATGAGATCGCGCTCTATCCAAACAATCCGAAGGACAAGCCTTACCACACCATTCTAATGTATGTGGACAAAGCGAAAATGGAGGTGGTAAAGATCGTGGTGAAAACCCGGGAGAACTCCGAGATTACCTACTCAGTGCGCAACTTCAAAACAGGTACAGAGTTTCCTGATACGGACTTTACATTCAATAAGTCAAAATATCCCGGTGTGGAACTGGTGGACAATCGTCTCTGATCAGCGGTTGATCCAGTCCATATCTTTTCGGAAGAGCGCCATTGAGCGCTCTTCTTTGCTTCCGGGAGCCGGCTGATGATTGTAGATCCACGAGGCGTGCTCAGGCAGGCTCATCAATATGGACTCAATCCGTCCGCCGGTTTCCAGCCCGAAACGGGTTCCCTTATCGTACACCAGATTGAACTCCACATAGCGTCCGCGGCGTATGAGCTGCCATTGCTTCTCTTCCGGAGTCCAGGCCAGTTGCTTCTGTGCCTGCACAATAGGAAGGTATGCCGGAAGAAACGCGCTGCCGATGGTTTGTGTGAATTGAAACAACTGCTTGAAAGAATAGGACTCGCCCGGCTTCAGATAATCGTAGAACACGCCTCCGATGCCACGCGTTTCCTTGCGATGTGGAATGAAGAAGTAGTTGTCGGCAGCCTGCTTGTAGCGCTGGTATGCGCTTTCATCAAGCGTATCACAGGCCGCTTTCAGCGTGCGGTGAAATTGCGCAGCCTGCCCGTCGACTACATACACCGGCGTAAGGTCAATGCCTCCGCCAAACCACCGGTCGCCCTTGTCACTTTCAAAGTACCTCACATTGGCATGAATGATCGGCACAAGCGGACTGTCGGGGTGAATCACAATGGATACACCCGTCGCAAAAAACCGGGAGGCTCCGGGGGTGATATGGGGACCAAGAAATGCGGGCAATGCACCTTCCACGGCAGAAAAATTCACTCCGCCTTTTTCAAACACATTGCCATGGGAGATCACACGGCTTATCCCGCCACCCCCGCTGTGATGCTCCCAGATGTCTTCATGAAACCGAGCTCCCCCGTCTTCCTGCTCGAGTCCGCTGCTAATCAGATCCTGGATGCTGCGCATCAGCGCTTCCACCTCCGTGCGGTAAGAAACCATTACTTATTCAGTTGAATCAATTGGAAGTCCTGAGTTCCCACCACAGCGAAATAGCGGTTTTCAAATCCGGCATCCTCACCAGTCCGGGCAAAGTCAAATCCGGCTGAGATGCACTGTTCGCATTTCCATTCGCCAAAGTGATTGGGAAACTGCCTTCCGAAGAGCTGCAGACCCTTGCCGTAATAAAGCATTGACGAGTAACCGAGAAATGCGTACTCATCAGGCTCCGTGCGAAAACGCTTGCGATAAGCCTCCACAAAGGACTGCACTGCAGGGTCATTGTAATCAATGAAAATCGCCTTGGGAAAACGAACTTCATACGTGTTGCGTGCAGCAGGTTCGATCAAATTGATTTCCTCCCACTCTTCAGTGCCATACACCACCGTGTTATTGCTGCCCAGTTCTTTGAACATGGTCGTCAGCAACAACCTGTCCGCCGAGGGTACCACTACCACATTCGTTCCTGCAGGCTTGAGCCGTTTTGTAATGCCCGCAATCGAACGGTTTTTTATTTCAAACTCAGAAACCGAATCGCCGCGCTCTCTGTAATACGCTCCGCGAAAAGCCTGTATGCGTTTCAAATCTTCCACCTCATTCGTGGTACAAAGAATCACGTTATCGGAACGATGTCTTTTCGAGATAAAGCGTCCAAGCCCCTCCCACATCGTCAATTCGCTGGGGTATGCCTTGGACATATTAAGTGCATTGAGCAATACCTTGTTTGCCTGTGGTACCGGACATACCACGTGGGTTCCTGTTTCACCTGCCCAACGCGCTACTTCTGCCAGCGGATCGCGGAATGCGGGTCCGATGAGTACATCCATATCCTTCATTTCCTCCAGTTTACACAGAGTCGCAGCAGCCGACTTACTATCTGCCAAATCGTATGAATACACATCGGCGTTGAGTCCCTGAGCCTTGAGCGTATCAGTGGCGATCATGGCTCCGCGGAACATCTGGAACGCCACTGTCTGGAGCCGTCGCTCCCTCGGTGTAAGTCCCACTGTATCGACCGGTGAGGTCATGAACGGCAGAATCAAACCAATCTTGTAGGATTCTTTCACACCTCCTGAAATGGCTACAGGACCAAACGGTTTCTCGGGATTGAGTGGCGTCTGATCGTCCGGGCCAGGCTCCAGCGGCAATGCACGAACAGGAATATTCAACACCTGCCCGGGCTTCAATCCGGCTGTTTCCACGCCGGGATTAGCTGCTGTAATGGCATCCACAGGCACGCTGTACTGTCGTGAAATTCCGAAAAGTGTTTCGCCCTGCGCTACAATGTGTTTCTTGTTTCCCTGCACCGGCTCCGGTGCAACCTGAGGTTGCCCTTTCACGGGAATACGCAGTATCTGACCCTTTTTTACCCCTTTGTCAACACCCGGATTCGCTTCTGCAATGTCATTCACATCCACATTGTACATGCGGGCAATACCAAAAAGCGTTTCGCGCTTTTGAACTTCGTGATTAATAAAGCCTGATGCATCCGGAACAAATACAGTCACTTTGGCCTTTGCTTTTTCCACGGGTATGCGCAGCACCTGACCTTCTTTGATTCCCGCATCTGTCCCCGGATTGCTTGACAACAGATCATTGATGTCACAGCCATATGCCTTGCTGATTGCGTAGCTGGTTTCGCCTTTTTTTACGGTGTGCATATAATACGACTTGCCGTCTTGAACTTCCACGGGCGCGGAAATCTGTGCGATGGACGCGCAGCCCGTTAATGTCACAAGTAACCCGGCGAGCGCAAATAGGCTCACCAAGTGCCGCACACGGCGCACGAGCGAAACATGAATTGGTATGATCATTCCCATTCTATCGTTGCAGGTGGTTTGCTGCTGATATCATATACCACCCTGTTTATTCCTTTGACCTTATTGATGATGTCATTGCTGACCTGCGCGAGAAACTCGTGCGGAAGCCTGCTCCAGTCTGCTGTCATTCCATCGGTGCTGTTCACCGCCCGCAATGCCACTGCCTGTTCATACGTTCTTTCATCTCCCATTACGCCGACACTTTGCACGGGCAAGAGGATTGCTCCGGCCTGCCACACCTCGTCATACAATTGATGTGCCTTAAGGCTGCTAACCCAGATGGCATCCACTTCCTGCAGGATGCTGACTTTCTCCGGTGTGATTTCTCCGAGTATGCGAATCCCCAGTCCGGGCCCCGGGAACGGGTGACGGCCCAGAATGAGCGGATCGATATTCAATGCCCTTCCCACCCTGCGAACTTCATCCTTGAACAACAGGCGAAGCGGCTCAACCACCTGAAGCTTCATGTAATCAGGTAAACCGCCCACGTTGTGATGGCTTTTGATGGTTGCCGATGGTCCACCTGTGGTGCTTACTGACTCAATGACATCCGGATAGATGGTGCCTTGTCCGAGCCACTTTGCTTCGCGGTCGAGTTTCGATTCCGCATCAAATACATCGATGAATGTTTTACCAATTGCCTTGCGCTTGGCCTCTGGCTCGGAAATGCCTTTCAGTGCGCCGTAAAATGCGGCTGATGCATCTACGCCTTTCACGTTGAGTCCCATGTCGCGGTAGCTGTGAAGCACCTCCGCGAATTCATTCTTACGCAATAATCCGTTGTCCACAAAAATGCAGTGCAGATTAGCACCAATTGCTTTGTGTATGAGCACTGCTGCCACTGTGGAATCCACGCCGCCGCTGAGTCCCATGATCACTTTGTCATCGCCGAGTGCGGCCTTCAGTTGTGCTACCGTTTCATCAATGAAGGAAGACGGTGTCCAGTCCTGACTGCATCCGCAAATACCCACTGCAAAATTCTCGAGGAGGCGCTTGCCGTCTGTGGAATGATACACTTCGGGATGGAACTGCACGCCGTAGGTATGTTGCCCTGCGATGTGATAACCCGCGCAACGCACATCTGTGGTCGAACAAACCAGCTCAGCGCCCGGCCCTGCATCAAGGATGGTGTCCCCGTGCGACATCCACACCTGTGAATTCAGCGGAACACCTGACATCAGCGGATTTGAGGTATCGACTTCATTCAGCAATGCACGGCCATATTCGCGATGCGTGCTGCGCACCACCTTGCCACCGCGCTGATGAGCGATGAGCTGGGCGCCGTAGCAAATACCCAGCACCGGGAGTTTGCCGAGCCAGCTATCCAGCGAAGGCAGCGGGGCGCCCTCCTGATGCACGGAGAAGGGGCTTCCGGAGAGGATAACCCCTTTAACTCCCGGTCCAATTTCAGGAGCCTTATTCCAGGGGTGAATTTCACAGTAAATGTTCAGTTCCCTGATTCTTCGCGCGATTAACTGGGTGACCTGGGATCCGAAATCAAGGATCAGAATGGACTCATGCATGCGTGCAAAAGTAAGCAGGGAGAAAAGGCCATCACCCGCAATTCTTCTTTACTTCGCCGTGCATGAAAAACGCGTGGACGTTCTTCGCCGGACCGGCTCTTTTTCTTGTCCTCTGGCTGATCAACCCTTTCGGGCTTGAAAACGATGCCGCCACGGTGTGTGGTGTGGTTGGCTGGATGCTCATCTGGTGGATCAGCGAGACGGTTCCAATGCCCGTCACAAGCCTGCTTCCCATCCTGCTCTTCCCGTCGCTCGGCATTCTCAGTCTGGAAGAAACATGCCTGCCCTATGGCGATAAATTCGTCTTTCTTTTTCTTGGCGGTTTTGTGATTGCACTGGCCCTTGAGAAGTGGAATCTCCACCGGAGGCTGGCGCTGAATATCATCCGACTTACGGGCAGCGGCGCTGACCGCATCGTGTTCGGATTCCTTTTTGCCTCATTCGCCATCAGCATGTGGATCAGCAACACGGCCACTGCATTGATGATGTTTCCGATCGGGAGTTCGGTCGTCAACCTGCTGCTTACCTCACACACAGAACCCGCCTCGAAAGGAGAGAAAAATTTCGCCACTTCGGTTTTTCTGGCCATTGCCTACGGCTCAAGCATTGGCGGCATTGCCACACTTGTGGGCAGTCCGCCCAATGCCATGATGGCGGGTATTCTCCGCGAAAATCATGGCATACAGGTCACATTCACCGATTGGTTTGTGATCGGATTTCCTTTCGCGGCGGTGCTTATGGTGCTGACCTGGGTGATTCTCGTGAAATGGTCATTCCCCAATAAACTCGGCACGTTCCCGCTGGGAAATGAGGTGATCCGCAATGAACTGAATGCACTCGGGAAATGGTCATTCACTGAGAAAATGATTTTTGGAGTGTTTATATGCACTGCGTTTATGTGGATCTTTCAGGAACAGCTCTCTGCATGGTTGAATCCTGTGGATGTGAATGATGTGTCAGTAGCCATGCTCGCCGCTGTGGCGCTGTTTATTCTTCCCGCCGAAAAAGGCAAACTGCGACCGGTACTCGAATGGTCAGATACGTCCAGGCTTCCGTGGGGTATTCTGCTCATGTTTGGCGGCGGACTGAGCCTTGCTAAAGCGTTCAAAGAGTCTGGACTGGTGCAACAGATATCCGGAATTATCGAATCACTAAACACGGGCAATCTGCTTCTGCTTGTGGTCATTCTGTGCATCACCGGGCTCATCCTTACCGCGCTCATGAGCAATCTGGCGATGGTCAACATTTTTGTGCCAGTGGTAGCTGCGCTTGCTCTCGCCTGCGGCAAATCTCCCGAATGGTTCGCTATTCCGGTGACCATTGCAGCGAGTTGTGACTTTATGTTTCCCATGAGCACACCGCCGAATGCAATCGCCTACAGCAGCGGGATGATCAAGGCAAATCAAATGTTCAGAGTCGGTATCTATCTTGATTTGATTTCACTCGGATTACTCAGCGCACTGGCATGGATCATTCTCAATGCCTGATTTGCATCAGCACCCGCGGTCAATGCGCCGGATACTTTTGGCGGCATGACAGCTTCCGCGTACCTCAATGCACTTATTAAAAAATACGATGTACCTGTACCGAGGTACACGAGCTATCCGACAGTTCCCGCATGGAAAACGAAACTCTTTCATTCCGGCGGTTGGGAAGATGCGGTCCGTAAGTGCTTTGACGAAACCAACGACAGCCGTGGTATCAGCGTGTACATCCACCTTCCCTTCTGTGAAAGTGTATGTACCTATTGTGCATGCAATACGCGTATTACAAAAAATCATGCGGTCGAGGTGCCATACAGTCGCGCTCTTCGTGAAGAGTGGAGTCATTACCTCCGCCTGTTTGGAAGAAAGCCTGTGATCCGCGAGTTGCATCTCGGTGGCGGCACTCCCACCTTCTTTTCACCGGAACACCTGAGGAGTATTCTGGAGCCTATCATCGGCTCGGGGAAGGAAACCAGTCACGGCAAGTTCAGCTTTGAAGGCCACCCGAACAATACCACCCGCGAACACCTTCAGGTGTTGTATGACCTCGGATTCCGTCGCGTGAGTTATGGGGTGCAGGATCTGGATGAACGCGTGCAGCGCGCCATCCATCGCATTCAACCCGCGGAGAAAGTAGAGTCTGCCGTGCGCATGAGCCGCGAAATCGGCTACACTTCAGTCAGCTTCGATCTGGTATACGGACTGCCCTTTCAGACGTTGGAAAGTGTGCGCAGTACGGTGAAACAACTCATCTCACTTCGTCCGGACCGCATTGCCTTTTACAGCTACGCGCATGTGCCCTGGCTGAAACCCGGACAGCGAGGATACGAGGATGCAGATCTGCCTTCTGACGTGGAGAAAAGAGCACTGTACGAAGCAGGACGGTCGCTCTTTCTGGAAGCCGGATATGAGGACATCGGAATGGATCATTTTGCCCTTCCGGCTGATGCACTCTCAATGGCGCGGAAAGAAGGATATCTGCACCGAAATTTCATGGGGTATACCACGTCGCGGTCAGAATTGCTCATCGGATTGGGTGCTTCTGCGATCAGCGATGCGAAGTACGCATACGCGCAAAATGAAAAGAAAGCAGAAGAGTATCAATCCATGATTGCTTCAGAAGGAAACGCTGTGGTGAAAGGACATCTGATGTCGGATGAAGACCTGAAAATCCGCAGGGCTATTCTGGATCTGGCATGTCTGGGACGATTGCAAACACCCCTTCTGAATGAACTCGAAAGCGCAGAAATAACTGCACAGCTGAATATTTTTGAAGAGGAAGGATTGATTGAGCGCAGTGCGCCGGGAATACGTATCACATCGGCTGGCCGAATGTTCATCCGGAATATCTGCAGTGCCTTTGACCGGTACTATACCGGTGCATCGGCCAATGTATTCAGTAAAGCAATCTGAAATCCGACGCTGGCTCAATTCATTGGCCACACGTCAATGCGACGATTCACATCCCTTTTGGTGAGCCCGGCAGGAATCGAACCTGCGGCCAACTGCTTAGAAGGCAGTTGCTCTATCCGCTGAGCTACGGGCCCCTGAAAAAAAAGGACTCAAGCAACTTGAATCCTTTCCGTTCCTTCTTACGGGTAGTCCGTTTTTTCAAATCAGACCCTCCGATGATCGTTTGTCGGGGTGGCAGGATTCGAACCTGCGACCTCCTGCTCCCAAAGCAGGCGCGATAGCCGGGCTACGCTACACCCCGTTATCCCTTTCAGAATGAAGGGCGCAAAAGTAGTGGATTCTCTCTCTTGCGCCAAATATTGATTCGGGAAGAACGAAAGTCACCCTGCTGACGCGGCGTATTCACCCGGATGATGTGGCGCCGCAAATAAAAAAATCCCGCCTGATGCGGGATTTTCAGCGGAGAGGGGGGGATTCGAACCCCCGGTACCGGTTACCCAGTACGACAGTTTAGCAAACTGTTGGTTTCAGCCACTCACCCACCTCTCCAGTTGGGTCCCCGAAAATTCGAGGCGGCAAATGTAACAAGAATGTCGCTTTTGCGCATCGCTGACCTTTTCCCTCCTAAAATATTCCTTTATCCGGTTGCGTTTCAGCATCAAACCCGGAAACCATACGCAAACCAATTGTCCCCGCAGCACTCGCACTTGCAGTAATCATTCTCGCTGCTGCAAGACCTTTCAATGCTCCTGTCAAGGTAACCCTTCTGGATGCCGTCCGTGAACGGTGGATCACTCTGGAGGCGCAATGCACAGGGGGAAATTCCGAAGAGTGCGTCACGTTGAAAATCAAAAACACTTCAGGAAAACCTCTTCAGCTCACTGTTGAACCGGCTACGGTATTCAATACAGAGGATAATTCAGATCAGGATATACTTGTCACCAGACCTACTGATGTGTTGGTTCAGGCGGGACAAACCACCACTGCAAAAGCCTTTGGTTTCTGTTGCCAGGCATCCAACGGCCTTTCCAATGAAGGCGACCGCATGATTGCCGAAGCCTGCAAGAGCCCGAAACTCGCCGAAACTGCGCGTTATCTCGCCGCAAAAAAATATGATCCGGATCTTCAGCAGCACGCTATCTGGGCAGTGTCTGACAACCACAGCATCGGAGGAATCTATTCTGACAACCGCTTGCAGTGCGATGACTTGAGAGGCTTTACGGCCGGTCTGCTGGGACAACCCGTTCCAAATTACGACCTCGATTACGGATACGAACTCAATACACCGTTCGTCTTTGCTCCAAAGACATTGTCCGGATCAATGCAGTACAAGGTGATTAAACCAGGCCGCGCGTCATTGCAGGTGTTCGATCCGGAAGGAGAACTTTATCAGGTCTTTTACGATAACCGCTACATGGAATCGGGCAATTACACCCAGCGCTTTTCGCTCACCGCCACGGGTATGATTCCCGGAGCGTATGTGGTGAAGCTCATCATCGATGGTATGGAGTGGCAGGTGCAGACAATCACTGTGTGATCACCATCCACTGAGATGCTGATAGAGGAGATGAACCGGAAGTCCCATCACATTGAAATAAGAACCCTCAATGCGCGAAATGGCAATGTACCCGATCATTTCCTGCGCTCCATACGCCCCGGCCTTATCGTATGGCCTGCATACATCAATATAGTGCGAGATAACCTCGTCCGACAGCTCACAGAACGTGACGCGCGTTTCATCAAAAAACACTTCACTTCGACTGGATGAAGTAAGGCACACGCCTGTGAAGACCTGATGCGTGCGACCACTCAGTTCTTTCAGCATGGCGAATGCTTCGTCTTTATCTGCCGGTTTGTTCAGGACGTGATCATTCACCCACACCACAGTGTCCGCAGTGATTACGAGATCGCGGTCCGTGATTTCATTGCGGAACGCTTCGGCTTTCTTTTGTGCGAGATACACAGGGATTTCCGCCCCTTTCAGGTTCAGCGGAAAATCTTCATCGACTTCCCTTGTCCGGATTTCAAAGGGTACACCAAGGCCTTCAAGCAATTGCACGCGGCGGGGTGATTTGGAAGCAAGGATGAGTTGCGTTTCGCTGAGATTGGGAAGAATCATGCGCCGAAATTAGACTCACCGCCGTCTCACGCCCTCACCGGAAGGTTACTTTTGCACTCCTATGAATGAGTCGCGGCACTACGTACTTCGGAAAAATCAGGACATCGAACTGGATATTTCTGATCTGGCATTCGGTGGCACTGGTATAGGCCATATTGCCACGGAAGAAGGAGACTTTGCCGTATTCGTAGAGAATACCATCCCCGGACAACGAGTCCGTGCGCGCGTTACCAAAGCTGCAAAACGATACGCCGAATGTCGCTTGCTCGAGGTAATCCGGAGGTCTGATGAAGAAGTAGAAACTCCCTATCAGGCGATACCCGGCGCCCCTTATGCCACATGGCCCATTGAAAAGCAGCAGGAAGCCAAACAGCGCTCTGCATTTCAACTCTACAACAGGATCGGAAAAGTGACGGATATCGGCTCATTATTCGATGAATACATCAGTTCACCGCGCATCTGGCATTACCGGAATAAAATGGAGTACAGCTTTTCTGCCATCCGGTATGATCTGGAAACACGCCAGGAGCTCAATGATTTCGCACTCGGATTCAAGCACCGCGGTACCTGGTGGATGGTGGAGAACCTCGACCGCGAATCGGGGTTGTTTGACGCACAATGGGAAAGCTCCATGCCTGTAATCAGGCAATGGTGCATTGACAGCGGACTTCCTGCATGGCATCCGCCCGGACACCATGGGTTCTTCCGACACATCGTGGTGCGGAGAAGCCTCTCGAAGGATAAACTTCTCATCAACCTAGTGACGAGTGATCAGGGACTGGATGCATTCAGTCCACATGCATTTGTGGCGCTGTGCAGGGATATTCTGGGAGATCGGCTTGCCGGGGTGCTTCATACGATTAACCGCGATACCGGCGACCGCGTGGATCCGCTGAATGGTTTTACAACGCTGATCAGCGGAAGGGCATTTATTGAAGAAGAAATACTTGGTCTTCAGTTTGAAGTGACCATGACGAGTTTCTTTCAGACCAATCCGGAATCCGCGGCAATTCTCTATCAGAAAGTACTGGACTATGTGAATGCCCCGGGCAGAAAACCCGGAGTCATTCTGGATTTATTCTGCGGCACAGGTACCATTACTCAGCTCCTCGCCAAGCTAACCGGTGAAGAGATAACCGGAGTGGATATCGTGGAATCAGCCATCGCCGATGCGCGCCAGAATGCGAGGCGCAACAGAATACAGCATGTGAAATTTTTCGCCGCGGACGCAGGAAAATTCTTACTCAATCATCCGGAATATACCAATGCCATTTCAGTGATTGTGCTGGATCCTCCGCGAGGCGGTATCGCGCCCAAAACACTCCGCAAAGTGATTGCCCTTGACGCCCCGAGAATTGTTTACGTATCATGCAATCCTGCGACACAGGCCCGGGATACTGAACACCTGGCTGAGGCTGGTTATGCGCTTAAAAAAATCAGCTTCGTGGATCAGTTCCCGCACACAGCACACCTCGAAGCAGTAGCTATTTACGAAAAAACCAACCCATGAGTCCGAGATTCGATGAAGCATTCTGGAGCAGCCGATGGAACGAAGGCCAGACCGGCTGGAACATCGGATATCCTTCCACTCCGCTCACGCACTTCATCGACTCACTGCATGATCATTCGGTGCGCATACTCATTCCCGGAGCAGGCAACGCCTATGAGGCAGAATACCTCTGGAAAAAAGGCTTCCGGCAGGTGTATGTGATGGATCTTTCGGACATTCCGCTGAAGGCCTTCGCGGCGCGCAACCCTGACTTTCCTGCAGCACAGCTCATTCACGGGGATTTCTTTCAGCACGACGGGGAGTATGATCTGATTCTCGAGCAGACCTTTTACTGCGCCCTTGATCCCGTGCTTCGCGATAACTATGTGCGTCATATGCATCGTCTGCTTGTCCCGCAGGGCCGGCTTGCGGGGGTATTGTTCAATTTCCCACTGACAGAAGAAGGTCCGCCGTTCGGTGGCAGCGAAGACGAGTACCGCGAGCGTTTTGAACCTTACTTCGAAATCATCCGGATGGAACCCTGCCCCCACTCCATTCCGCCGCGTGCAGGCAGGGAACTATTCATTGAGCTCGAGAAAATGGGATAACTTTGACCTATGAGCAAGGACAAGGAACGCACACAGATATTATCCGCATCGCAGATTGCGCAGAAGATCGTGCGCATGGCCCACGAGATCAATGAGCGCAACTATACTGAAAAAGAACTGGTGGTAGTGGGCATCACCGGCGACGGCAACACCCTTGCTCAGCGCCTTGCCGAACAGCTCAGCACACTGCGCAACATGCAAATCACACTCCGGGAAATCACCCTGAACAAGGAAAAGCCCGAAGCCGCCACGACAGTCTTTCACGGCGAGCTGAAAGAATTGAAAAATAAAAATGTGGTGCTGGTGGATGATGTGCTCAATTCCGGCCGCACTCTGATTTACGCCTCGCGCTTCATTCTGGACGCCTCACCCCTGGCATTGTCCATTGCAACACTTGTCGATCGGTTTCACCGTCGCTTTCCGATTCGTGCAGATTATGTCGGGCTCACGCTTTCCACAAACCTAAAGGAACATGTGAGTGTGGAACTGAAGCAGGGCAAAGAGGCAGTCTATCTCGAATGAACGGGTTACCCGAGTGAGGTAATCCGCTCTCCTATCATCGACGCAGTTTCGTTTTCCGCCCAAATTATCTGCGCTTCCAGATAGCGCGATTCACGGCTGTGGAAATGCGCAAGTACGACTGCCGGAACATCCCTTTGATCTACCCCCGCAAGCAATGGTCGGTTCATCCTGTCAGCCAGTAGTCTGCGGACAAGTTCCGCTTCACTTACTTTCAGATAAACGGTAATCCCTGTGCGCTGCATCACCTGCATATTATTGAAATGCACCGGCGCGCCGCCACCTGTGGCCAACACAAACGAGTCGGGTGATATCGCCAGTTCATGGAGCAATTCATGCTCTGCTTCGCGAAAGGCCTCTTCACCGCTTTCGCTGAACCAACTCCCGATGGAGCGGCCTGAGCGCGCCACGAGCAACTCATCGAGATCGAGCAAGGGCAGGTTGAGGTCTTGCGCCAGCTCCTTTCCCCGAGTGGTTTTACCCGAGGCCATGTATCCGATGAGGTAGATTTTCATACTGGAAGAATTGTCAGATTCACGCACAACTCAATGACGAAACGGCGCGTTAACCCACGAATTTGAGACAAATTTACCTGAATCCACCTTTGGCTTTTTAGTTGAGAAAGGCGGAACATCAAAAACACATTTATCCATGGACTTCTCCAAATTCACACTCAAGTCACAGGAAGCTGTACAACGGGCCCAGCAAATTGCCTTGGAGCGCAGCAATGCTGCCATAGAGAACGCACATTTGCTTCAGGCTGTGCTTGAGGTGGATGAAAACGTAGCACCCTATCTGCTCAAAAAACTGAATGTCAACCTTCCCATTTTCCAGAAGGCGTTAGTCAGAATACTGGACAGTTTTCCAAAGGTTACCGGCGGTCAGTTTAATCTCTCCTCAGAGGCCAATGTAAGTCTCAACAGGGCCATGAACTGGCTGAAAGACTTCAATGATGAATTCGTGACCGTTGAACACTTACTGCTTGGTATCAGCGAAAGCAAGGATGCCGCAGGACAGCTTCTCCGCGACAACGGAGTTTCATCCAAAGAACTCAAGAAGGCAATTGCAGAGTTGCGCAAAGGACAGCGCGCCACGTCATCCACGCAGGAAGAAACCTACAATGCGCTGGAGAAATACGCGAAGAATCTCAATAAACTCGCCCGCGAAGGCAAGCTTGATCCCGTGATCGGTCGCGATGATGAAATCCGCAGAGTTGTGCAGATTCTTTCGCGCAGAACAAAGAACAACCCTATTCTCATTGGTGAGCCCGGCGTGGGTAAAACGGCTATTGCCGAGGGCATTGCGCATCGCATCATCAATGGTGATGTGCCGGAGAACCTGCTGAATAAAACGATATTCAGCCTGGACATGGGCGCACTCGTGGCTGGTGCGAAATACAAGGGAGAGTTTGAAGAACGATTGAAAAGCGTAGTAAAAGAAGTGCAGGAATCCAGCGGACAAATTGTGCTTTTCATTGATGAGATTCACACACTGGTGGGTGCCGGTGGCGGAGAAGGCGCAATGGATGCGGCCAATATTCTCAAGCCGGCTCTGGCACGCGGAGAGCTGCGCGCCATCGGTGCGACCACGCTGAATGAATACCAGAAATTCTTTGAGAAAGACAAAGCACTCGAACGTCGCTTTCAGAAAGTGATGGTGG
>JBKDGH010000045.1:0-13787 GCA_046336655.1 Flavobacteriales bacterium
CCATATAGCACTGTATTACAGCAAGTTAAAAATTTCTTTCATTTTTCTTCAAAAAAGTGAAACCTGCGGAGGATGGCTCCCGTTAAAAACCGTGTAGAATGTTTCATTTGGTTTTTGGTTAATTGGTAACCTGAGACGGCTTGGTAACCCGACTCGCAAGAAGCTTCGCCCCGGAAACGTCCGGGGCTTTTTGCTTTCCGGCGTATCCAATCATCTGATTTAAGATTTTGAGGTGCCGAAATTTGAAGCAGTTCCTATAGGAATAGGCAGAATTGTTCATTGAAGTATAGCTCGGAGGGAGCATGCCATCTACCGCACTCCTCCCATGAATCCGTGGCATTTGGCGCAGGCCTTAGTGGACGCCTCTCCGCTCAAACCTGAAGTGATCCGGATGATGGAAGATGCCGGAGTTGATGGCTTCTACATTGACCTGGTACGAGGAAGTCAGGGAGGAGGATATACCGAAAAAATGATCTTTGAAAGCGAAATTACTACCTTCACCACAGAACAGCAGGTGGCCATAAACAATTACATGCGGTCCTACCTCGAAGGTGCGGATGGCACGCAAGCGGCAGATGCACTGGATATGTTGGCGATGGTCAACACTGATATCCAACTCCCTATGGAGATCAACTTGTTGCGCCGGGAATCCGACTTTGCAGGGGCGGGTATTCTGCTTGGAAACTGTAATCTTCCCACCGAAGGTTGGTGCAGCGTAAAGAGCCATCTGCTGGACGCCGAGAGTAACGAACTTAGTTATTGCGACATGGATCCTTTGAAGTCATTGCGGACGATCCTGAAAATTCAGGAACTGCCCCGGCCAGAGCTGCGTTGGAAACCATCACCCCTGAATTATTGTTTGAAGAAGAAATCGCCTATCCGCTGGGAATGCCCCGGTCCATCATTGCCTCCAACGCCTCGAGGGAGAAGGACTACCTGGCCATCTACCCCAATCCTGCCAACCGATTGGCATATGCCACTTTATCCTTACCGGAAGACGTGGAAGGAGCAGCGTTGAGTTTAATGGATGCACAAGGAAAAACAGTTTGGCAGACCCACATCAAGGGATCGATTGTAGAAGTGCCCACGGCAAACTGGGAATCTGGAATGTATGTGTGTACACTTAGTGTTGGTGGTTTAACAGTAGAATCCGTTCAACTCATTGTCCGCCATTGAGATTACCCTTCCTGATATCATTTGGTCTTGCGCTTAGCTGCAATGGATATACTCAAGCGTTTAACTTACGATATGATTTCGGGGAACTGGGTTCACCTGAAATAGCATGGAGTGTTGACCCTTTATCAAACGACCGATTCGCGATTTTTGGTTCGTATTGGGATGGTTCAAAGTATAATTCCTACGTAACACAAATATCGAATGAAGGATTAATTCTCAACGAAGCAGTTCTCGAAATTGATACGCTAAGTATTGTTTCGGGATTGCATAATTCCACCGACAAAATTTCAGACGAAGAAGGTTTTATTCAAGGTACGGCATATTCGAACAGCCAAGGTCTGGACATGTTTTTGGTTAGATACGATTCAAGCGGAGATACATTGTGGACTAGAATTTTCCAAAATGAATTTGGATTTGACGAAATTGGTTATTCTGCCATTTATGACGAAGACAGCTTTTTAATTGTCGGCGTTGGTGGCGCTGAAAACGGCTATGCTCGCGGTGTAGTAGCAAAGACCGATCTCGAGGGAAATACCCTGTGGAAGAAATACTACGCCGGATATACGGGCCCTACAAGTAGTACCATTTTTAGTAGTATAGATAATGCATTTGAAGGAGGATATGTCGTTGGGTCTGGAACCCGATCCTGCAGCACCTGTCCGTTTCAACATCACCTAGTTCGACTTGATGAAGATGGAAATGTACTTTGGAGTGACATTGTAACCAACACGGCTGATGATGGCGAAATTCAACCACTGCACTACGGCGATGGTACGTACTTCGGATTCGGTGAACGATGCCTGGATGAAGATGCATACTATGAGTGTAAGCCTTACCTGCTCAAATACGATGAATCAGGCGATACACTATGGACGAAGGTCTATGGTGATCAATGGGGGGTTCGCTCGTACTTCACTGTTGGAAAAAAACTCAGTGACGGTCACCTTTTCACCGGTGGACAAATCGAAAACGACAATTATCAAAAGGGATTTATCATGAAACTCGACACATCGGGCCAGGAAATCTGGAAGCGCATCTATGTCAATATCGAGGGCAATGAATGCCGGTTCAATGATTTTACTGAACTCACTACGGGCGAATTGGTAGCCGTAGGCGTGGCCTGGCCTCAGGTTGGTCCACCGCTTATCGGACAGGATACGTGGATCGTGAAGACCGACAGTTATGGCTGCCTCATTCCCGGATGCCATGTGTCGGTAGAAGAGTTGGAAGAAGAACGTAGGTCCTTTCTGGCCGGCCCCAATCCGGTGAGCACCGTGCTCAACCTCTACCTGCCCGGAGAAGTAGAACACCGCGGTCAAACGCGATTTCGGATCACCGATTCATCCGGCCAGCTCATCCGCGAGTTTTCTGCCGATACCGGAAGCACTACCTATATGCTGGATGTATCGCAGTACACAGCAGGCATCTATCTCGTCACATTACTTGTGGATCAACAGGTGATCGGTACCGAGAGAATTGTGGTGGAGTGATGAGTAACCCATTGACATGGGCAAAGCTGTTAGCTATCCGAAAAAACGTAACCATTCCGGAATTACTCCCGTAAACGGGACTGTTTTGGTGAGGACCAAAACACTTCTCTGTTCAAAGAGTAGTTAAGGTTAATTAAGGTTAAGCATGAAACAGCCCGGAGAAACGTCCCCGGGCTGTTTCGCTTTTATGTAAAAATCACTTAGTTCTTTTTCTGCAAATGGCTCTTGCGGATACCATAACCGAAGTAAATCAGAATACCGATGACCATCCAAACCAGCGCCACTTTGAGAGTAGCCTGATCGAGTGAGATAATCATACCGCCGCAAACGAGTACACCGAGGATCGGCACCAGCGGTACCAGCGGAGTCTTGAATGGACGTGCAAGCTCAGGATTGTTTTTGCGGAGAAGCCAAACTCCCAGACTCACCAGTACGAATGCGAAGAGTGTTCCGAATGAAGTCAGGTCACCCGCCACACTGCCGGGTACGAAGGCGGCAAACAATCCCACAAACACAAAGAGAATCCAGTTGGACTTGTACGGTGTACGGTACTTCGGATGAAGGTCAGAAAACACCGAAGGGAACAATCCGTCTTTTGCCATGGAGAAGAACACGCGGCTTTGTCCCATCAGCATCACCAGGATAACCGAAGAAAAACCGGCGAGAATGGCGACGGTGACTGAAGTCGCAAGCCAGCCATATCCGTCCATGTGAGCCTGAATGGCGTATGCTACAGACGCTTCCTTACCGGAAGTTTTGAATTCTGTCCAGTTAGCCACACCCGTGAGTACGTGAGCAAACAAAACGTACAGGACCGTGCAGATTACGAGTGACCCGAGGATACCGATTGGCATATCGCGCTTGGGATTTTTCGCTTCCTGAGCCGCGGTGGATACCGCATCAAATCCGATGAACGCGAAGAATACGATAGCCGCACCGCCGAGCACTCCGCCCCATCCCCACTCGAAGACGCCCTCATGACCGGGAGTACCCTGAGGAATGAGATACGGTGTGTAATTGGTAGAGTCAATGAACTGGAAGCCGACCACGATGAACACGAGTACGATTGCCACCTTGATGAACACGATGACCGCATTCACAATCGCTGACTCCTGAGTACCGCGGATCAGCAAAAGCGTAAGGGCAAGAAGGATGAGCAATGCAGGTGCGTTGATGATACCGCTGGTGATCACCGCAGTGGATTGTACTGCCGAAGGAAGCTTTTCATAAAGCTCCTCGCCGATAATCAGCGCACCGTCTTTCAGCGCAAGCGTGCTGTCGTTGAGCGCAAGCAGCGCTGCATTGGCGTTTTCACCTGTAAACTGAATGATGCGCTCAAACGGCGAGTGGCACCATTCATACGGTATTCGCATCCCTATCAGGTTATTGAGGTATTCACTCCATGCGATGGATACGGTGGCAGCACCGAGGGCATATTCCATGATCAGCGCCCATCCGATAATCCAGGCCACGAGTTCACCCATGGTGACATACGCATAGGTATAGGCACTTCCTGCGATGGGGAACATGGATGCGAACTCCGCGTAGCACAGTCCGGCGAAGGCACAGCCTACAGCGGCAACCACGAATGAAAGGGTAACTGCGGGTCCCGCTGCATCCGCGCTGGCTGCGGCGGTTCGCACAAACAGTCCGGCGCCGATAATTGCGCCGATACCAAGAAGTACAAGGTTAAACGCCCCAAGGGTTCGCTTCAGGCCTCCCTTCTCCCCTTCTGATTCACTCAGCAACAGGTTCAGGGGTTTCTTTGTCCACAGATTCGCCATAAGAGGTTCAGGTTTTCGGATTGGTTTCCGCAATAATAAGAGAGGAAAGGCCTTCGCGCCTTATTTCTTCTTGCCTTTGGAAGCCGCCGGATTCGACGGTGCAGGTACAGGAGGCGCCGGTTTGGCCTTCACATCCACCTTCAGCAGGTCCTTCATACGAATCATCGGAACGGCAAAACCGATCCCCTCGATGCCGAACCCGACGTACTTGGCGCTGACTACACCGATCAGTTTGCCATCTGCCGAAACAAGCGCACCTCCGCTGTTTCCGCCATTGACTTTGGCGTCAGTCTGAATCAACGATACCTTGTCATAGGTGCGTGCTCCGCTGACGATACCACGGCTCACGGACTGAGCCAGCAAGGTGTCTGCCGGAGTGCCAATCACGTAAACCGTTTCCCCTAATTCAGCCTCTCGAAATGAAGTGGTCAGGTGCTTCAGGCCGGTGCGGTCCACTTTGAGCAGAGCCAGGTCGCAATCGGGATGTCTGCGTAGGACCTTTGCCTTAGTGTCATCTCCGTTCATGAATTTCACCCTGACCTCATCCTCATGCTCCACCACGTGAAAATTGGTCACGAGGTAACCATCCGGCGAAATCACGCAGGCACTGCCGTGACCATCTTTGGCGATTATGGTGGCCACACTCTCCCGCCAGTCATTCATTTCGCCCGGGCCACCGCTTACCTCAATCAAAACAGGCTCAAGTGCGTTTTCATCCACGTAATCAAATCCGCCACTAAAGGTCACTTTGCTTTTCACATCTTCAGAAATCATGAACTCCTCGATCAGTTCATCCATGATGATGTCCATTTCATCATAAAGACCCTCTGCACCGGCTAAAGGACCGTGCTCTTTGGTCAGCGTCTCCTTAATCAGGGATTTGCCATAATGCGATTTCAACTCAAAGTCTACTACCATCTCTACATACCCTGCGCGGTAGTACAACGACTTTTTAGGCTTGATCAAATCGAAGTGGATCTCCTGAATAGCTATTGAAAGCTTCAGCGAGCTGCGGTAATCCGGCATAAAGCGCTCAGTGGTATCGAGATAATCCAGAGCGATTAATTTATCCCAGACCAGGCTTTCCAGAGCGTCACTGAACTCCCTGAATTCCTTTTCATTGCTGAGATTGCGCTTGGTCCTGCCCTTTCTTCTGTTCATTTCGCTGGAATACACCGATTCGGTAAGATCGCCTTCCTCCAGTTCGAGAGCAGCGAGTTCCACCGTCATATACTTTCCGCCTTCAGGCCGACGTGCGGCGTCTCCGGACTTCGTATCATCCATTCGCTCAGTAGTGCGTACCTGCGTGTAGGCCGTCAATTCAAATACGACCCAACACATTAAAACCAGAGATATGCGATGCATTAATTCGAGTATTTGAGTTTAAGGCGCTGAATGATGTCCGCAGAAGATACTGCGAATGACAATCCTTCGATTCCGGACCCGGTATATTTTTCGTTGACTATGCCTATGAGTTCGCCTTTCTGATTGATCAGCGGACTGCCATTCGCACCGCGACTGATTTTCACATCCGTCTGGAGGAAGGTTACTCCGTTTTCCGTGCGCTCGGCGCTGACAACTCCGGTGCTCAGACTTTGAGACAGCTTCTTATTGACCGGCGAGCCGATAGCCATCACATCATCACCCACTCGTACGGCCTTAGCACTAGCCGGTCGGATAAATGCCGTTCCCGAGGTGTCGCATTTCAGCAACACCACGTTGGTATATGGATCTGCGCGAAGGACAGTGGCCTGTTTTGTTTTTCCATTGGAAAATGTGACATCAATCTTATCGCGCTGACCGAGAATCCGGTACGTGGCCAGAATGTGTCCCTCCGGAGAAATCATGCAACCGCTGGCATGGGAATTTTTCTTCACCAGAGTTACCTGTGAATTGATCAGATCTTCAGGACGCGCAGAAATCCGTTGCCCACCTCCGGGAAGTACGAGTTCATCAAAACGCTCGAACTGTTGCTGATGCAATTGGGCTATCTGCTCCTGAAGTTCGATAAACCCGGGATCACCCAGTAAGCTGAGAAGTGCGTCGAGCAAGGCATCTTCAAAACTTTCGGAGTAACCATCAGATGTATTGCTGAATACTTGTGATTTGCCTGTTACGTTGGTCTCGTACAACTTTTTCCCGAAGTTGTCACGGACAATCCAACTCATCTGCAACTCGCGGTCATGGCAGATTCTGCTCACTTCATGAATCACAAACTCCTTCATCTCAGCATCCACCATCAGGTTGTTGTCGTAGCGTGAAAACAGGCCCGCAGCTTCTTCCTGATATCCCATTTGCCCGAGCATATTATTGACCATGTATCCAACGGTGAGTGTATCCACTACATCGCGTTCCGCCGAAGGAACACGGTCACCACCGGCCTTTTTAAGAAATGGCCTCGCCTTCGTGTAGTGCACTTCGTATTGATCCTTCACGGCCAGTGTATCCAGTCCGCCGTAAGCCCACAATCTGAACTGAGGCGAGGCATTCGAAGGAAGCTTGTCCATCTCCCCGATTAACAGCGTCTTCTTATGTTTCTTGGGATTGACTGCGGCATCAATACCAAACAGCGCCAAATAAGGTATGATGATTCCCGGATCCCCCTGTGAAACAGACAGCGTTGCCGCGGTGACAGCACCGGGAAAAATCAATGCCGTATTGAATTGGCTTGGAAACACCAATTCCGATTTTGTGCGATAACCAAAGCGGTATGAAGTCACCACGACGGGTCGTTTGCGCATGACATAGATCTTATCACCTTCAATCACCGAGTTTCCGTTAATGGTCACCGTGGCATTTTCAGTAGCTGATTTCGCCTTCACGGATTGCATCGGAAAAAACATGGCGCAGCCACTGAACAGAAGGGTCACGGCAATGACCAGCACAAACAAGGAAGTCCTTATTGCAATATTCATTTGAAGTCAATATTTAAACGTTGAAATACATCTTTTGCCGGCACCGCAAAACCCACACCTTCGACAATTGATCCGAAAGCCTTGGAACTGACGATGCCAATGAGACGCCCGTCATGAGTAACCAGTGCACCTCCGCTGTTACCCGGACTCACATTGGCATCAGTCTGGATATACTCCCGTCCGTTAGCAGAGCGCACTGCGCTAACCACTCCGCGGGTGACCGTTTGACCGAGCGCCGCATCAGCCGGAGTGCCTATGGCGAATACCTTTTCACCGACCACGGGCTTATATGCCTTTTCAGGACGAAGCGCTTTGAGTCCGGTTGAGTTGATTTTAATCAAGGCTAAATCATATACCGGATCGGTTCGAACCACGCTTGCAATATGAGAAGTACCGTCATTCATCTCTACTGTCAAGGTATCCGATGCACCGTCGCCTGACACGTGATAATTGGTAACGATGTATCCATCCGGTGAAATCACGCATCCACTGCCGTGCATGTCTTTGCGCTTAATAGTCACACACGCAGCCCTCTGATTGCTCAGCCCGGAGGCCAACGATGCAGAAGGAAGGAAGATCACTTCTCTTTTACCTATTGACTCAAGATCGGCAATACGGTCCTGAAGCTTTTTCAAAAAATCCTCATCGGTAAGCAGGTTCATCATGGACTGCTCAAGAGCATCTTCAAACAAATCATTCTCAATGTAATTGAGTAAAGCGGATGACGTGGAGGCCATGTAGACCGTATAACCTAGGCGCGCATTGAGCGGGTTGCTTTCGCTCTTATAAGCCTGCTCCATGATGGTTGCACCGAAGTAATCACTAACCTTCCAGTTGGTGCGCAGCTCCATGATTGCGTATCCGCCTTCTACATACTCCCTCAGTGCAATTCGCTCTATCACAGCAGAGAGCTTTAATGAGCGTTCATACCTCGCAAAGAACTCCTCCTCTTCCGCCTTCTCAGCCCCCAGATTCATGCGGTTGATGAGCTTGTCGAGAGCCACTGAAATCCCCTCGTTTTCTTTAAAAAAACGATCTGAACTGTTCAACTCTGAAAGCGGCTTGGCGCCTGACTTCGCCTCCTGCTTCGGATTGTTGAAGCGTACTATTCGGATATCCCCCTTATCCACTTCAAAATTGATGTTACCCGGATTGATCACATGGCTCAGCACTTCAGATGAAGGATAAGGCACCAGCGCGCCAATGGCATAGCCACTCTTCGCCAGTGCACTGGAACCCAAAATCACTTCGCACCGCGGACGATGTCCCTTCTTTTCTGCGCGGACCAGCTTGTAAGTTCCCGCCTTCACGGCAAACGGATTGGAGATCTCCTTGCCCAAATGATCAGAGAGCACCACGTCATCGGTTTCGCAGGTAACGCGGATATTCTGGGCTAACGAATGGAGGGTTAATAACAGGCTAAATACGAACGCTGTACTTCTTATAAATAGACACATAGAAATGGTATAAAAACGTGAATATAACTCAACGCGCATTTCCCGGGAAAAGAAAATGACTAAAGGGGTCAAAATCCGGGCTGAACATAACCGATGAGTCCTTGTTTTTGAAAAGCACTATGACACTGCCAAACGCACCCCTGCGCATTTCCATCGATGAAATGGGCGACGAACACGTGATGACCTCCGTGGACACTCCGATGAGGGAGGATGCCTTCATTCTGAGTGATGAGGAGAAAATGGTCCGGATTTCCGGGCATTTCCGAGAAATTATGCTCACGCTCGGACTTGACCTGAGCGACGATAGTCTTTCCGGGACTCCGGACCGAGTAGCCAAGATGTACGTGAAAGAAATCTTCAGCGGCCTCAATCCGGCGAATGCCCCGGATATCAAGTTGTTCGAGAATAAGTACCGGTATCAGGAGATGCTGGTCGAAAAGAATATTACCTTCTACTCCAACTGCGAGCATCATTTCGTGCCAATTATTGGAAGGGCTCATGTGGCCTACATTTCCAATGGCAAAGTGATAGGGCTTTCCAAACTCAACCGCATCGTTCAGCATTTTGCCAGGCGCCCTCAAGTGCAGGAGCGTCTCACGGTTCAAATTGCTCAAAGCCTGAAAGACGCACTCGGCACAGAAGATGTTGCCGTGCTGATTGATGCAGAGCACCTGTGCGTGAGCAGTCGAGGAATTCAGGATGTAAACAGCAGCACAGTGACCTGTCACTACTCCGGACAATTCAATGACGAGGCCATTCGTCAGGAATTCCTCCGTCATGTAGAGCGCAAGTGATTGGATTCCGGCTTATCTTGCTTTCGTGAATAGCCGGAGAGCAATACGGGTTTTATCAGCGCTAAGTGCGGTCTGGCTGGTCATCTATTCCTGTCAGAAACCCCGGGACATCGAGCGCGTCGAAAAAGACCCTGCATATTACGCGGGAGGAATTAACACCGCATTCGAATCCGGGCCCTCTGCCTATAGCGTACTTACTCCCGTCCTGAGCGCTGCAGCCAGCGCAGATCATTTCGCGGGCGATGCCATCTTCCACGCCACGTTTGATGAAAGCGATGGTATATTCGGTGGACTCGGGCCGTTATTCATTCAGCGCAGTTGCGAAAACTGTCATCAGTTCAATGGGCGCTCTCATCCCCCATTCGACAAGGGAGACAACTCCTCCGGATTTCTTCTTCGACTCAGTGTGGCTGGTGAAAGCAGCACCGGAGGGCCGCTCGGTGTCACCGATTTCGGTACGCAGCTTCAAACCGAAGCTACCGCCGGCAATGAAGTGGAAGGCCGATTTCTGATCACGTGGGAAAATGTAGTAATGAACTATCCCGACGGATCTTCTGTCACCCTTCGCCAGCCTTATTACACCATCTACAACAATTATCAATCACTGCCAAACGATCTTCTGCGCTCCGGAAGAAATGCTTCGGCATTGATCGGACTTGGATTACTTGAGGCCATTCCTGATGAAGACTTGCTCGCAGTTGAAGATGTGGGTGATGCAGACGGGGATTACATTTCGGGCATTGCCAACCGCGTGTGGAATCCGGAAACCGGACAGCTTGATGTAGGTCGTTTCGGCTGGAAATCGGGCACCGCCACGCTTATTCAGCAAACTGCGGATGCCTTTCACCAGGACATGGGCATTACGTCGGAGGGACTCTTTCCGCTGGAGGCATGCGCAGGACAGAGCAATTGCAACGGGGCAAATGAAGTGCCTGACCTCAACACGGAAGAACTTCGCGTGACTGCATTTTACCTGAAGAGTCTGGCTGTGCCTGCGCCACGCAATCTCGAAGACCCTGAGGTGAAACGCGGCAAACAAATTTTTAATGAATTGAACTGCACCGGATGTCACGTCCCACAGTGGCAAACGGGATATTCACCTTATCCATTTCTTTCCAATCAGACCATTTACCCTTACTCCGACTTGCTCATCCATGATCTCGGCGAAGGACTGGGTGACGGCCGTCCGGAATTTCTCGCAAGTGCGAACGACTGGCGCACAGCACCACTTTGGGGAATCGGACTGGCAAAGATTGTCAATCCGGAAGGTACATTTCTACACGATGGTCGCGCGCGCACACTCGAAGAAGCCATTCTGTGGCACGGCGGTGAGGCGGTGTGGAGTCGAAATGACTTTATGAACCTGCCCGCAGAAGACCGGCAGGCATTGATTGCTTTTCTGGAGTCATTGTAAGCTCCCTCGCGCTCAGTTCTTTGATAATGCAACCCGCCGGCAATCTTGCCCGCCTGGTGGACCAGCGTTTCTTCATGCAGCATAAGTGCCTGTCATGCCGCCCGATGAAGGTGAATTAAATCACTCAAAACCATAACGTTCAACAACGACCCGATGCTGGCCGGGTGGACAAGGCTTTACATTGACTTAGCTTTGCTGCATGGCACTGATAGAAGAAATGGACAAATCAGGCAACTGGTTGTTCCGCTGGAGGAGTTTTCTTCCTGTTGTATTGTATGCATTTGCCGCAGTGGTCATCGTGGCGGAAGCGGATACGGATATGCCACTATACAATTCCACATGGGCACTCATCTGTCTGGGCATTGCCATGGCCGGACAAGCCATTCGCGCGATTACTATCGGTTACACACCAAAAGGAACTTCCGGAAGAAATACCAAAGAAGGTCAGGTGGCCGAAGTGCTGAACACCAAAGGCATCTATTCTGCAGTGCGTCATCCGCTGTACCTGGGCAATTTCTTCATGTGGATGGGCATCATCCTGTATGTGGGCAACTGGTGGTTTGCTGCCTTATGCGCCCTTCTTTTCTGGCTGTATTACGAGCGCATCATGTTCGCGGAAGAGTATTTTCTGCGCAATAAATTCGGTCAGGTTTATCTCAACTGGTCAGAGCGCACTCCTGCCTTTTGGCCATCGCTCAAGAACTGGCAAAGTGCGGGTTGGAATTTCTCCATGAAGAACGTGTTGAAGCGCGAGTACAGCGGATTCTTTGCGGTCTTCCTTTCGTTTGCATTGGTTGATGCGATGAAGAATTACATCCACATCGGATGGCTCGGATGGAAAGAGTTGGTTACACCGTTCTGGCTGATTCTTCTCGTTGCATCACTCGGGCTGTTCATTTTGCTCCGGACGCTGAAGAAGCACACGCAGGTCCTCAATGTGAAGGACAGGGAGTATGTGTAAATGACTCTCTATCATCGCGATTCAGAACATAAAAAAAGGCCCTTTGTGGGCCTTTTTTATTGGTTGTTCCGTCGTTATCAGGCGTCAATTTTCGCATACTTCGCGTTGGCTTCGATGAATGCACGGCGCGGTGGCACATCATCACCCATAAGCATGGAGAAGATGTGATCACACTCGGCGGCATTTTCAATGGTCACGCGGCGCAGGGTGCGCTGTGCAGGATTCATGGTGGTTTCCCACAACTGCTCGGCATTCATCTCACCGAGACCCTTGTATCGCTGAACGTTCACGCTGCTTTCTTGTCCGGCCCCTTTCATCTCCGCGATGAGCGCATCACGCTGCTCCTCGTTCCACGCATACTCGCTTTTGTTTCCTTTTTTTACGAGGTAAAGCGGCGGTGTGGCAATGTAGATATAGCCCTGTTCGATCAATTCTTTCATATGCCGGAAGAAGAAGGTCAGAATGAGCGTTTCGATGTGCGAGCCATCCACGTCAGCATCACACATGATGACAATCTTATGGTAGCGCAGGCGCGTGATGTTTAGCGCCTTGCTGTCCTCTTCTGTTCCGATATATACGCCAAGGGCTGTATAGATATTCTTGATTTCTTCGTTCTCGAGAATCTTATGGTGCATGGCCTTCTCCACGTTCAGAATTTTCCCGCGAAGTGGCAGAATCGCCTGGAAGTTCCTGTCGCGGCCCTGTTTGGCAGTACCGCCTGCAGAGTCACCCTCTACGAGGAAAAGCTCTGACCTGGAAGGATCTTTTTCCGAACAGTCTGCGAGCTTACCTGGCAGTCCGCCGCCTGTACCCACGCCTTTGCGTTGGACCATTTCACGGGCCTTTCGGGCAGCCACGCGAGCCTGGGCAGCGAGAATGACCTTGTTCACGATCTGCTTGGCGTCATTGGGGTGCTCTTCGAGGTAGGCCTCGAGCATTTCGCTCACGACCTGACTCACAGGAGCAACCGCTTCCTTGTTACCGAGCTTGGTTTTTGTCTGTCCCTCAAACTGAGGCTCGGCCACTTTCACAGAAACCACTGCGGTGAGGCCTTCGCGGAAGTCGTCACCGGAAATCTCGAGCTTGAGTTTTTCCAGCAATCCGCTCTTCTCAGCGTAATTCTTCAGCGTGGAAGTCAGTCCGCGACGGAAACCCTGGAGGTGAGTGCCGCCTTCGTGGGTATTGATATTATTTACATACGAGTGAATGTTCTCGTTGTAGGAATCGTTATACGTCATTGCAACCTCTACCGGAATCTCTCCGTCGGTGCGCTCCATGTGGATGACCTTTTGAATGATCGGCACGCGGCTTTCATCGATGTATTTCACAAACTCCACGAGACCTTGTTCGGAGAAGAACTCCTCCTTGCGCGGATTGCCCGCTTCATCGAGGTTTCTTTTATCCGAAAGTGTGAGCCGGATTCCTTTGTTGAGAAATGAGAGTTCGCGGAGACGACCGGCCAGTGTTTCGTACTGATACTCGTGCACATCGAAAATCGAAGTATCAGGCTTGAAGGTGACGATGGTACCGCGCTTGTCGGTAGTTCCTTCTTCGCGCACCTGAAACAGCGGTTTACCGATGCTGTATTCCTGCACGTAGATTTTTCCTTCGCGGTGAACCTCTGCGCGGAGGTGAGTGGAAAGTGCATTCACACAAGATACACCCACACCGTGAAGACCTCCGGAAACTTTGTACGATCCTTTGTCGAATTTTCCACCTGCACCGATCTTGGTCATCACCACCTGAAGGGCGCTGACGCCTTCCTTCTTGTGCATATCCACCGGAATACCGCGACC
>JBKDGH010000046.1:0-8686 GCA_046336655.1 Flavobacteriales bacterium
TACGTGGAGTGCGGCCGGACACCCCTGTCCCGTTGGGCCCAAGAGTCGGGTGATCGGATTGCTCATCCTCGCCTTTGCCCTGCTCGAGTCGTGGGAAAAATTCGAAAAGCTGATTATCCCCAAAAAATGGTTCCCCGTGGGCGGATTAATCAGCGGCTTTTTCGGCGGACTGAGCGGTCACCAGGGAGCATTGCGCAGCGCATTTCTGATGAAGAGCGGCATGAGCAAAGAAGCCTTTATGGGCAACCGCGTGGTGCTGGCCTGTCTGGTAGACCTCACGCGCATTGCAGTGTACGCCGGCGCCATCCGCGCAGGCTGGAGCGAAATCGACCCCACATCCCTCCTCCTCGCCACCCTCGCCGCCTTCACGGGTGCGTGGTTTGGGAATAAATACATGAAAAAGGTGGAATTGGGGGTGATTCATCGGATTGTGACGGTGAGTCTGCTTGTCTTTGGGCTTGCGATGGCGATAGGACTGGTTTAGTATGCTAGTGGGTTAGTATGCTAGTATGCTAGTATGCTAGTATGCTAGTAGAGACGCACGGCAGTGCGTCCTAGAACGTATAAAATGGAATTGGGCAAATGCCGCAACGGTGGGGTTTGGAAAATGGAATTCCCTCCGTGGCCTCCGTGCAACCTCCGGGGCCTCCGTGCTACGATTTTTTTCACCATAGAGACATCGAGGCAATGGAGTTCCACGGAGTTTCTCTTTTTCGCGGCGCTCCCCACGTCCCAGCGCTCAGCGAAGAGGCGGCATTACCCCATCACCCAATCACCCCATTACCCTATTATTAATGCGCTCAGGCCGCTTGGCCTCGCATCTGTTCCCGCGCTGCTCATTTTCCACCACGCTCAAAGCCATCACTTCGGAAAATGAATAAGGCGCGTCCACAGATGCTGGGATTGATCTTTCACACTGAGCGCGATCCTTAGGGCTGACCCGGCCCCGTTAGGGGCCCATCTTTGTTAGCACAAGCGCGCACGTGCGATTTTTTTTTGCCCCCGTTAGGGGGCGCTCTTTTATTCAGTGCGGAGAGTGAGAGCGGAGCGCGGTTGCAGAGATTGGACATCGGAGAATGAAATTCCCTCCGTGCCCCCCCGTGTAACCTCTGAGGCCTCCGTGCCACGATTTTTTTCACCATAGAGACATCGAGGCAATGGAGTTCCACGGAGTTTCTCTTTTTCGCGGCGCTCCCCCATCGTTGAACCGTCGAATTGTAAGCTGTCGAATCAATTCCGTTGCTCAACACACTATGTAACAACAACCACGTAACAATACATTTATCTGTTACACTATATTTGTTACACAACCTAAAAAAAAATGCAATCCATCGTCACCCTCAGAAAATCCCTCGGATTATCGCAGCATGATCTTGCCCGTCTCGCCGGGATTAGTCGCGCTACGGTGGCGCAGGTTGAAACCGGCCGAAGGAACATCCCCAACATCCTCCTCGTGAAGCTCGGGGAATTGCAGCGGCGGTTGGTGGCCGGTGAGGCAGACGGATTGCCGGCGGGGTTTGCGGAAGTGTTTCCGGAACCGGAGGAATTTGCGGCAGTGCGCGAGGCCCAGCGCCTCGACGAGGAAAAAACGCTGTTCAAACTCCGGGCGGAGCGCGACAAGCTCATCACGAAGCTCACACGCATGGAGACGCTCCACACGGCTGCCCTGCGCGCGATGCAGATTGCGGGCCGCGAACGCGTGCTCTTTGAAGGCATCCCCAGTTACATCGAACCGCTGGAAGCTGCCCACGCGGCGGCGCTGGCCGACTGGCAACGCAGTCACCCGCTCCTGCAGCGTCCCCTGCGTCTGCGCATTGCGGAGCTCGACGCCGGCATTCTATTGCGCGAGAGCTGGCTGGCGACCGGCCACTCCCCTAACACATCTTCTGACCCTACATCCCCTGCCCCATGAGAACACGCACAAACCCCACCCAAAAGTTACTCCGCTGGTGGCTCAAGCACAAGATACTCCTCATGGATATGATCCGTGACATGGACAATAAAATCTACCGCCACGAAACCACCCAGCGGGCGATCAATAAAGAATTGCAGGAGATCAATACCATGTTGCCTCTGCTCCGGGAGAACCACGCTGCCATGCCCGACGGCGAGCTCCGCGACCTCACCGCACAGCGCATTGCAGCCCTAGAGCTCCGCGCCTATACCCTCAGCACCCGCACGCCCGAGTTCACCGACGAATACATCGAACAACTGCGCAACAACCTCCCCAAACAGCGGGAGCTCCTGGCCGCTGCGGAGGAGAAGATTGAGGAACTGAAGGGGAAGCTGAAGGGAGGGTGATGGGATGATGGGGTGAGAATGAGTATTTTTCGGGGTTATGAGAGTAAACCAATCTGTCAAACTCTTGCTGGATTGGTGGATAAAAGGGTTAACCTATAGGTAAGTTAGCAGCCATTTTAGAATGACCACGCATTGACAGACAGACAGACTCTCTAAAGAAATATCTTATCGCTGTGTTTCTTAATATGACCTTCACCCCAACCAAATAACGTTTCCAATACTGGGCGGACAGACTGACCATATTTAGACAACGAATATTCAACTTGTGGAGGTATCGCTTCGACTACTGTTCGGACAACAATATTGTGATGCTCCAATTCCTGTAAAGAGCTAATCAACATCTTTTCGCTGATCTCTGGTATTGAACGTTTTAATTCAGAATAGCGTTTTTTACCTTTAAATAACTCTGCAACTATTAACAATTTCCATTTGCCACCTAACACTTCCATTGAACAGCGAATACCGCAGTAATTCAATGGACGACCTTTTTCAACTTCCACAGTTCGTGGATAGAGTGATTTGAATTGTTTTTTCTTCATGCCTACTCACTAAAATGTTAGTGCCTTACTTTTCATCAGCTTGATAAATGTAACTACTTTCGATAAAACAAAATTTACAAAAATGAAGAAAATAGCAGTTATCGGTTCAACAGGCATGTTAGGACAACCTGTAACCAAAGCGTTTATAGACGCAGGTTTTGAAGTAAGCCTATTCGTTCGCAATGCTGACAAAGCAAAAGAAATTTTCGGCTCCACCGTTCGCATTGTAGAAGGCGACCTCAAAGACAAGCGTCTTTTAAATGAGTTTTTAAACGGACAAGATTTCGTTTATTTGAACTTATCCGTTGAACAATCAAGTGGCAGAAAGGACTTTCAAGCCGAACGGGACGGTTTACAACATATCCTTGAAGCGGCCAAAGCATCAAACATCAAAAGAGTTGGTTACTTATCTTCTTTGGTTCAGTTTTATAATGGAATCAACTGGTGGGTTTTTGACATTAAAAAAGAAGCAGTTAAGCAAATCAAACAATCTACACTGACCTACTCAATTTTCTATCCATCTACATTTATGGAGAGTTTTGACAAAGGTGCATACAGACAAGGTAACAGCATCAATCTTGCAGGAACATCAAAATACCCTATGTTTCTAATTGCTGGTACCGACTATGGTAAACAAGTAGTAAAAGCATTTGAAAATGACAATGGAAACAATGAATACGTTGTGCAAGGACAAGACGGATATATAGCTGACGATGCCGCCAAACTCCTTGCTGACAACTATAAAAAAACAAAAGTAAAAATTGCAAAACTTCCCTTTGGGCTATTGAAATTTTTTGGACGACTTAGCAAGAAATTCAATTACGCAGCAAACATCGTTTACGCATTAAACAATTACCCAGAGAAGTTTGAAGCAGAAAAAACATGGCAAGACTTGGGTAAACCACAGACAAAATTCATTGACTACATCAAGACCCCTGACAACAACAGAAGAAAAACGGCTGCCAACAGATAAGGCTTCGTCATATCCCGAACGGCATGCGATAAAGCCCGTGTTGCACACAACCAGTCCTAAGAGTTCGGATTTTTCATGATGAGGTTGTGGTGACGGGCGTTTCATTGAGTGGCAACGGGACGATAGGCTTACATTGCATTCGAAGGAGCCTTTACCATGACACACATGATTCACAAGCTACCATGCCAGAGCAGGGATTTGCTGCTGTTGTTCCTGTGCCTGATGATGTCAGCATGCGCCGGGCAAGTGAAGGAGAAATCAATCTCTGATCACCCCGAAAAAGAAGTAAGCGCCCCGCCGGCAACTGCTATTCCACACACCACCTTTCCTCAGATTCACACCAACCTGAATGGATTGGTAAGGGAATTTGTGCGAACCATGCATCAGGATAAAAAAGGGAACTACTGGTTTGGAACCAATGGAGATGGTATCATACGCTACGACGGGCATACCCTTGAAAAGCTCACGGTTGAAGGTATCCATCCGAATTTCAGGGTGCTGGAAATTGCCGAAGATCAATCAGGTGATCTCTGGTTCGGAACTTCCGAAGGTCTCCTCCACTACGATGGCCGGGCGTTTCGTGTGATTGCAATGCCGGGTATTCAGGAAGAAATCTGGGCGTTGACCATTGACCACAACGGACTGATCTGGATTGGAGCCACAGGAGGTGTCAGGTGTTTCGACGGAGAAAAGCTTGTGCCTTTTGACCTGCCGGATGAGATGGTTGAAAATCCACAGTCCATGATGTCGTATCAATTGGTTTTTAACATCATCGAAGACCGCAATGGCACCATGTGGTTTGCCACTGACGGAAATGGCATATTCACCTACCGCAACGGAACGTTTGCTCATCTGACCGCCAACAACGGACTGTCCGACAACAATACGTCGAGCCTTTTGGAAGACCGGAAGGGAAATATCTGGATTGGCACTTTTTACGGAGGCATCAGCAAATTTGATAGCAAGACGTACACCCACTTCACCAAAGAGGGCATTATTGAAGGGATTGAAGCCGGAGGGTTTCATGAAGACCGCGCAGGGAATATCTGGTTTACGGCCGAACATGAAGGAGTATATAAATACGACGGTACCACCTTCACCTTGTACACCACGAAAAACGGATTAACCTCCAATGTGGTGCTCAGTATCTCCGAAGATCACAAGGGACAGCTTTGGTTTGGCACCTGGCAGGGACTGTGCATTTTCGACGGTGAGCAATTCGTGAATGCGAATGAAAAGGAGCCGTGGACGAATTGAGCCCTGATTGGGTAGCCGGTGTTGAGTTCGCTCAACGAAAGTGTGCTGAACTCCGCAGATCACCAAAAAGGCTTAACTTAGACCAAAGAGAAAAGCGATGAAACGCGATAAAGCCATTGATACCGTAAAGGAACTTCCGAAAGAGTTTGAACTCGACATTCTGCTCGAGCGACTCGTGTTCATTGAAAAAGTAGAACAGGGACTTGCACAGGCAAAAAAGAAAAAGCTCGTTTCGCATTCTGATGTAAAAGAAATCGTGAAGAAATGGTAGTGGTTTACTGGACAGAATTAGCGCTGGAAGACCTAAAATCCATTCACGAATCCATCTCAAAAGACTCCCGTGTTTACGCCGACAGAATGGCCGAAAAAATCATTGCAAGGGTCGATCAAACTGAATGAAAAATCGTTTACTCATCTGCTTTTCCCTGTTGGCAATCTGGTCTTGCTCCGAAAACAACGCTGACAATTCACACGTGTCAGAGGCATCAGCAACTAAGGACATGGCTATTGCACAGCCCGACACGAGTGAGATGAGCATTCATGCACACTTTCCATTTGGTTGTGCCGACCTGACCAAACTGACCTATCCGAAATACTGGGAAGGAGACTCGAAAAATGATGGCCAACTCAAAAGTCCGGGCGGGAAAGGGTTTGATGACATCGCACAGTGCTTCGCAGCCATCCATCGGGTTAAACCCATACCATCGCCAGACTATGAAAGTCTGGAGGTAATCAAAATCGGAGACCACTTTAAAGGTGCGAATAACCTGGACACCGCATTGCTCCATTCCGCTGACAGTTGCAGGTATCGCTTGCCGGACATCGGGATTTACGAGTGTTACTATTCCTATGCCCGTTATGGAAATTTGCTGCTGCTCGACCCGACCACGAAAAACGGAAAACTATTACCCATTTACGCGGACGACGTTGGGGGCGACTCACAGACCATGCTGCGGTATTTCTATATCGACCACAACGCGATAACCATTTATGAGGGGGCGTGCTATGATGACGGATGCAGCCTGGACGAAAAATGGAAGATTACGATACGTCAGGACGGAGAAATACACATCAACCAAATCCGGAAATGACACCCCGGTAACGATATTGGGAATGTTTGGGGTAATGAGAGCACACCAAGCTGTGAACCTCTTGTTGGATTGGTGGGCAACACATTAAGCTGTAAGCAAGTAATAGGGCATTTTAAAATCCGCCTGACCGTTTTGTGGCAGCCCAAAGTTCAGTTCCCTGAACTTACTTTTGTGCTGAAAAGCCCGCCCATCGCAAACCTGCAAACCGTCAGCGGCACACATTGGACGCCCTTGAGAAAAGAAAAACAATCCATTCAACACCAGAACAACAATTTGTAAAACCTGCAATTTAAAAACACAGTGTGCTATGAATAACAATGAAACCCTACTACGGGATGCCCTCATCCAAAACAGTGTAAGATACCTGATTGATGAGAATTTCCCTCGTGTCATAAAATGCCTCACTATGTTAAATGAAGACGAAATTTGGTATCGCCCAAATAGTCAATCAAATAGTGTTGGCAATTTGGTATTACACCTAAATGGCAATTTGAATCAATGGATTCTTGACTATATCGGCGGAAAGCCTTTTGTGAGAAACCGGCCATTGGAATTCGCTGCTGAAAAAACACATCGTAAAGAAGATCTTATCCTTATGATGACCAATTTAAGCGAAGAATTACGCTTCTGCATTCAATCAGTCACCAGTGAAAAATTGTTGGGCATTCTACCTATACCGAATCAACAGGAAACCGGCATTTCAGTGTTGATACATATTACAGAACACTTCTCATTTCATACCGGACAGATTGCTTTTATAACAAAATGGTTAAAAGATCAACAGACCAATTTCTATTAACCCAGATCATGCAGTGGGATTTCTATTCACTCCGAACACCCCAATGAAAACACACACCCTCCTCCTCGCCGCGCTGCTCGCATTGCTTTCGGCGTGTAAAGAGAACAGGAGCATCGGGCAAGCTGAGGTGGAACTTGGCAAGGAGCTGTGGTACGTGTTTCAGGACACGAAAAACAACTACTGGTTCAGCAGCAATGGCCAAGGGGTGTACCGGTATGACGGGAACAGGGTCGTCCGCTTTACCACCAGTGACGGACTAGCCAACGATACCACGCGACACATTCAGGAAGACGGACAGGGGAATATCTTCATCTCCACCTTTGGAGGTATCAGCAAATTTGACGGCGAGGCCTTCACCACTTTGCAACCCGTGGAAAGCACAGAGTGGAAATCAGCCCCCGGTGTTCTGTGGTTTCATGTATTGGGCGCAAGTACCTCCGGCGCGTACCGCTATGACGGCACCACCCTATACCACCTTGAGTTTCCGAGGCACTACCTGCATGATGAACTTTATCCGCGGGTAGCAGGATCGTTTTTTAGTCCTTATGAAGTGTACACCATATACAAAGACCGCAAGGGCGCAATCTGGTTTGGCACCTCCGTGTTCGGGGCCTGTCGCTTTGACGGGGAAACCGTAAAATGGATGTACGAAGAGGATCTGACCTATGTGCCTGCGGGCGGCACCTTTGGCATCCGCTCCATCTTTGAAGACAAGGAAGGCAGCTTCTGGCTATGCCACACCGGACACAGGTACCGTTTCGACTTTGAAAAGACCAGGGTCAGCGTCCGGCTTGAATACAAAAAAACAGAAGGCATTGGAGACGAGCGCGTATTTGGCGGCGACCCGGCCATTTATTTCTCCCACATCGTGGAAGACAACTCCGGCAACCTCTGGCTGACCACCTGGAGCCAGGGCGTCTATAAATACGACGGCCAAACCATCACCCACTACCCCGTCACCGATGGCTCCGACACGGTCAACCTTGTCTCCATGTACAAGGACAACCACGGCACCCTGTGGCTTGGCACTGCTCAGCACGGGGTGTATCGGTTCAACGGAGTCACCTTTGAGAAATTCATCCCTTAAAGTTGGATTAAAAGACATTTTTCTTAAATTTGATTTATAAGTGTGTAGGTTAAGTTGATCCAATTAACTGGCCTTGCAGTACCGTTGATGAGGGAATTAGAGGAGCAATAGCAGATTTAATGGGGTTGTGGATAAATGGGTGTGGGAGGGTGAGATGGAATGGGTATGTTTGGGGAGTTTAACACAAGCCAATCTAGCGCCACATAAGAAGTTAGTCGCGCAAAATGCATTACTAAAAGAGAATAGGTAACAAGCGTAAAAACAGACACGTTAAGTAAATAACAGGCTTTAAATAATTATTTTATGGGAGAGTTTTCAAAACGAATAGGAGATGTAGGCGAGAATATTGTAATGGATTTTCTTGCATTAATCGGCTGGAATAAACCAGTTAGAAATTTTGACATACCCAGCATTGACCCTGAGAAGCACGAAAAAGATTCTCACGGAATTGACGCTTATTTTCATTATAAAAGCCCGACTATATCCAAAACGCTGGAGAATATTCTCATTTCAGTAAAATACAGCAAGGACAAATACCCTAATACACCAGTTGAAAAATTCAAATCATATTATCGTGACCTTGGAATGACTATTGAATCATTCAAGAAATCAGAACTAAGAGCTAAGAACATTAATAAC